>NZ_JAFBCW010000011.1 GCF_016907915.1 Desulforadius tongensis | reverse complement strand
TGAACTTCGTTCCACAACATGAACCGCCGTATACCGAACGGTACGTACGGTGGTGTGAGAGGACGGGAGTTAATCACTCCCTCCTACTCGATTTTTTCCCTATTAATGAATAAAACGTAAGTTTTTAAACAAAATAATTATACAGGAGGTGCTTTATATGGTTATTAACCTAACTGAAAAAGAAAAATTACTTTTACAGGACCAAAAGCGCCATGAGGAAGTATGTATACAAAAATATAATGATTATGCAAACCAGGCGCAGGATCCACAATTGAAGCAGTTATTTAATTACCATGCCCAACAGGAACAGCAGCATTTGAATACCATTAATCAAATATTAAGCGGTCAAGTTCCCAATGTATCCCAGCAGCAGGGTCAGCAGATGCAGCAAAGCGGTGCCCAGGGTCAGGTTCAATCATTTATGCAGGGAACAGCGGGCAATCAACATGATGCTGCCCTTTGCCGTGATCTGTTAATGACAGAGAAATATGTTTCCGGCACCTATGATACAGCTATTTTTGAATTTACGGATACCAATGTGCGGCAGGTTCTCAACCACATACAAAAAGAAGAACAGCAGCACGGGGAAGAAATTTTAAATTACATGCAAAGTAAGGGGATGTATAATCCGCAGTAACAGCTGCCATTTCCAGTGATTTATAACAATTGGAGATGGTGTGTAAGAAGTGTGGCAGCCGGTCACGGTAAAATATGGTCATACATATATGGTGCAGGGAAACCGGGGAGAGGTAAAAACCTAACCCCGGTTTTTTGCCCAATGGTAGATTTGCCGGGGTAAACGGTAAATAACCGGTGCCCAAAGGTGTATACAATCCTGTATACATAATTTTGCAGGTTAATAGTGATTCGGCAGCCAATTTAGTCATTTCGCCGCCATTTTATTTCTTAAATGTGTTTTACTTTGTATATTATGTATAACACATTTATCGGGTTATTTAAGGAGGCGGTAAATTAATGACAGGTCAAGCTGCCAATGCGAAGCTGATGCAGGCTTTTTTATCAGATGATTTGATCTTTCATCCCAGCCCTGAATTTAGGAATAATGCCAATGTTCAGGACGCACGTATATATTTGGATGCCGAAGAAAACTGGCTGCAGTATTGGGATAAAGAAGCGGGTAATTTACACTGGTTTAAAAAGTGGGATCGCACCCTGGAGTGGGAGCAGCCCTTTGCCAAGTGGTTTGTGGGAGGTAAATTGAACGCTGCATATAACTGTATCGACCGGCACCTGAGAGAAGGCCGTAAAAACAAGGCGGCCATTATCTTTGAAGGGGAACCGGGGGATTCTAGGGTATTAACCTACCAGGATTTATACCGGGAAGTAACTAAGTTTGCCAACGTGCTTAAAGACCTTGGTGTACAGAAGGGCGACCGGGTAAGTTTATATATGCCGATGATACCGGAACTGCCCATTGCCATGCTGGCCTGTGCCCGCATTGGTGCGGTGCACAGCGTGGTGTTTGGTGGATTTGCAGCGGAAGCGCTGAGGGATAGAATTAACGACGCCGGTTCTAAAATTGTTATTACCACCGACGGCGGCTACCGCCGGGGTAAAATACTGCCCATGAAGAAGAATGTGGATACAGCGCTGGAAGAAAATACAACGGTGGAAAAAGTTATTGTTGTTAAGCGTACCGGAGCAGAAATAGACATGGTGGCAGGCCGTGACCTGTGGTATCATCAGCTGATGGAAGATGCTGTCATTGGCTGTCCCGCTGAGGCCGTGGGAGCCGAAGATATGCTGTTTATTTTGTACACCAGCGGCACCACCGGCAAGCCTAAGGGAGTGGTACACAGCACCGGCGGTTACCTGGTGGGTGCCAGTTCCACTCACCGGATGGTTTTTGATATTAAAGAAGATGATATTTACTGGTGTACTGCCGATATAGGTTGGATAACTGGGCACAGTTACGTGGTGTACGGTCCGCTGGCCAACGGTGCTACCACCGTGTTGTTTGAAGGTGCCCCGGACTATCCCGCCCGGGATCGCTTCTGGGCGATAATTGAAAAGTACGCGGTAACCGTATTGTACACCGCCCCCACTGCCATCCGTGCCTTTATGAAGTGGGGCGAGCAGTGGCCGGCCGGTAGGGATTTATCCAGTTTACGGCTGCTGGGTTCGGTGGGAGAACCGATCAACCCGGAAGCCTGGTTGTGGTATCATGAACAAATCGGCAGGGGGCGCTGTCCCATCGTGGATACCTGGTGGCAGACAGAAACAGGCCATATTATGATTAGTTCTCTGCCGGGCATTACTGCCGCTAAACCCGGGTCAGCCTCGATACCGCTGCCGGGGCTGGAACTGGATGTTGTGGATCCTGCAGGCAGGCCGATGCCGGCAGGACAAAGCGGGTTTTTAGTTATTAAACGCCCGTGGCCGGGAATGCTGGGTACAATTTACAAAGATGCCCAGCGGTATGTAGACCAGTACTGGGGTCGTTTTGAGAATATGTACTTTACCGGTGACAGGGCATTGAAAGATAAAGACGGGTATTTTTGGGTTCTAGGCCGGGTGGACGATGTAATTAACGTATCCGGCCACCGCATCAGCACGATGGAAGTGGAAAGCGCGCTGGTTGATCATCCTGCCGTAGCCGAAGCGGCAGTTATTGGTAAAAAACATGAAATTAAGGGGCAGGCCATATCGGCTTTTGTGACCTTAAGAGATAATTACACCTATACTGACCAATTGGTTAAAGAATTAAAAGCTCACGTTGCTTCAAAAATTGGTGCTTTAGCCCGTCCGGATGATATATTCTTAACTGCCGAACTGCCTAAAACTCGCAGCGGTAAGATTATGAGAAGGCTTTTACGGGACATTGCTGACGGCAAAACGCTGGGAGATATTTCAACATTGGCTAATCCGGAAACAATAATGCAGTTAAAGGAACAGTATGCTGAGTAAAAGTATAAAATTAAGGGCTCGGTGCTTACCGGGCCCTTTTTCTGGTTTATCCTGCAGAATACTGCCGTTTTCAACCGCTGGTTGTACACTGTGATGTATACTTTATGCTTTCTGTTCGGCAGAGGAATATCGTACTAAATGTAGAATAGTAATTCAATTAAGAAAGTTTTTTCTTTTTGGCGCGGGGTGTAACAATTGAAGCAAAAAAGAAAACTGCAAACAAGTATAATCACCAGGTTTGTGCTGCTGCAGTTTTTGGTGCTGGCGGTGCTGCTGCTTTTTACTTCAAATTGGCAGGTTATCTTAATTTTAATGCTGGGCAATTGTGTTACCTTTTACTTAGTGGTATTATCTCCCAGTTTGCACCGGGGAATTGCGGTGAAGGTTGATGCCAAGTCCTTTGACCGCAGTTTACAAATTGCCAATGAAACGCTGCCTTTTTTGCGGCGGGGGTTAAATAGTGAAACTGCCCAGCAAACGGCAGAAATTATTCAAAAAATCAGTGACGTGCCGGCGGTGGCGCTGACAGACCGGCATTATGTGCTGGCTTTTTTGGGGGCCGGTTGTGAAAGGCACCCGCCGGGTGGCTCTATTATTACCAATGCCACCAAAGAAGTTATAGCCACCGGCCAGTTGAAGATTATTGAAAAAAAAGAGGATTTTAACTGTCCCTACCAGCAGGAGTGCGACTGCCCGCTGGAATCGGCGGTTATTGCACCCCTTAAATGCAAGGGTGAGGTGGTGGGCACTGTTAAACTGTATCAAACCAAGGAGGGAGAAATACCTTCCAATTTAGTCAAATTGGCGGTGGGCATCGCGCAGCTTTTGGGGGTGCAGGTGGAGCTGGCTGAACTGGACCGGCAGGCCCAACTGGTAACCAAAGCGGAATTGGATGCCCTGCAGGCTCAAATAAATCCTCACTTTTTATTTAATACTCTGAATACCATCAGCATGTTTATCCGCACCAACCCGGAAACGGCCAGGCGTTTGTTGAAAAGGCTGGCGGCTTTCTTTCGTCATTCATTAAAGCGCCGGGGGCACCTGGTTACTTTGGCAGAAGAATTGGAATACCTGCATAATTACCTGGTTTTGGAAAAAGCAAGATTTCGGGAAAAATTGCGGGTGAAAAGGGATATAGATCATCAGCTGTTGAAATATAAAATTCCGGTACTAACCCTGCAGCCGCTGGTGGAAAATTCCATCCGGCACGGTATCACACCCAAAGTGGGGCCGGGAACGGTGAAAATATCCGCCCGGTTAAACGGCGGTCAAATACATATTGAGGTGCATGATGATGGTGTGGGCATTGAACCGGAAACCATGCCCAAGGTATTAAAACCCGGTTTTGGCTCGGGCAGTGGTGTGGGCTTGAGCAATGTGCACGAGCGCTTGAAAATATTGTTTGGTGAAGAGTATGGTTTAAAAATTACCAGCACGCCCGGGCAAGGAACTTCGGTTTTTGTCAGGGTTCCGCTGATTGAAGAAACTTCCGAGGAAGGGGGAAAAGTAGATGAAGTTAAGAGCGTTGATAGTGGATGATGAATACCCCGCCCGGCAGGAGTTGAGATATCTTTTAAGTAATTTTGATAACGTTGAGATTGTGGGCGAGGCTACCAATGCCAGTGAAGCCCTGGAGTTGATAAAAGCACTGGAATATCATGTGCTGTTTTTGGATATTGCCATGCCTGGAATGAATGGCCTGGAACTGGGAGCAGCTATACAGGAGCTGCCCCACCGGCCCCGGGTAATATTTATCACTGCTTACGATGAACATGCCTTAAAGGCCTTTGAGGTTAACGCGGTGGACTACATTTTAAAACCGGTGGAGGAACAGCGCCTGCGTAAAGCTGTTGATAAAGTGCTGAAGTTATACCAAAAGAACGCCGGCGGCAGGGAGGACACCGGAAGCGATGATGAAATGGCGGAAAAGGAGAGGGTGGGCGGTGATAAAGAAGTAAAAATAGACCGCATACCGGCGGAAAAGCAGGGTAAAACTGTGCTGGTAAGCATGTCCGATATATTTTATGCCTTTACCGAGAATGATTATGTCTATATAAAAACCAACAAGGATAAACTGCTCACCAGGTTTACGTTAAAGGAGTTAGAGTCCCGGTTAGATCCGGCCATGTTTTTCAGGACCCACCGCTGTTGTTTAGTAAATTTGCGTAAAGTAAAAGAAATTTTACCCTTTTTCAACGGCACATACAACCTGGTGCTGGAAGACGAGGAAAAAAGCGAAGTACCTGTTTCCAGGGCCCAGGCTAAAAAACTGCGTAAAATTTTAGGGTTTTAAAAATTATCCCCCTGCTAATGATTGACAGAACCATTGGTAGGGGGATAATTTATTAATAGAACTTGTAAAGGAGTTAAATAATTTGCTCACTGGTATTGGTACAGATATTATTGAAATACAACGAGTGGCTGATGCTGCCGCTAACCCCCGTTTTTTAGAGCGCGTATACACTGCCGGGGAGCGGGATTACTGTATGAGGCGCAAAAACCCGTACCCCTGCCTGGCGGCCCGGTTTGCGGCCAAAGAGGCAGTGTTAAAGGCGCTGGGTACCGGTTTGGCCGGGTGCCGGTTTACCGATGTAGAAGTGCTGCCGGAATTTGTGGGAGGTCCCCCGGCGGTAAAACTTTACGGGGGGGCATTGAAGGCGGCAGAGAAACAGGGGATACAGCAGGTGCTGATCAGTATATCTCATGATGGTGGCCGGGCGTTGGCCTTTGCGGCAGCAGTAAAAGGAAGGGATGATACATAATGCGCGTGGTAACTGCAGCAGAAATGAGAGAAATAGACCGGGTGGCTGTTGAAGAATACGGCATTCCCGGGGTGGTGTTAATGGAAAATGCCGGCAGAAAAGTGGTGGAGGTTGTCTGCCGGCAGTTAAATAATAATGTTAAGGGTAAGGCAGTAACCGTTTTTGTGGGCAAAGGTAATAACGGGGGAGACGGCCTGGTGGTGGCCAGGCACTTGTTAAATATGGGTGCCGATGTACGGGTGCTGATGGTGGCAGACCCGGGGGAACTGACCGGGGATGCCGGGTTGAATCTGGCCATTTGGGAAAAGATGGGACAGAGGGTTTACCCCATCCACCAGCCCAATGGTATTAACTTGGTTAAAGTTTCGCTGATGAGTACCGATTTGATTGTGGATGCCATGTACGGCACCGGGTTCAGAGGAACGGTAAACGAAAAAATAGGCCGGGTAATACAATTAATTAACGCCAGCGGTATACCGGTTGTAGCGGTGGATATTCCCTCGGGTTTGGAAGCGGATACCGGGAAAATAGCTGGACCCTGTATCAAAGCGACCGTCACTGTTACCTTTGGCCTGCCTAAGCTGGGTATGGTGCTGGAAGCAGGAGGCGGGGTAATAGGCAGTATGGAAGTGGTGGATATCTCGCTGCCCAAACAGTTGTTGTATGATGAAAAAATTAAAAGGTGGTTGTTGGATGCCGGCCTGGTCAAAAAACGGCTGCCCCGGCGAAAGCCGGACGCCCATAAGGGAGATTTTGGCCGGGTGATGGTGCTGGCCGGGTCCACCGGTATGGAAGGGGCCGCTGTTCTCACCGCCACGGCTTGTTTAAGAGCAGGTGCCGGTTTGGTAACCCTGGCTGTGCCGGAAAAAATTCATCATACAGTGGCCGGTCTGGTTCCGGAAGTGATGACGCTGCCGCTGCCCAGTGTGGAGGGGGCTTTATCCGTAAAATCCCTGGATACAATTTTAGAAAAGCTGGAAAATGTGGATGTGCTGGCCGTTGGCCCCGGTTTGTCCCGGCATGGGGAAACGGTGCAGTTGGTACACCAGCTGCTGCCCCAGGTGAAAATTCCAATGGTGCTGGATGCCGATGGCCTAAATGCCCTGGCTGAAGATAAAACGGTACTGGAAAGTATCGGTGCGCCGGCGGTGCTTACACCTCATCCCGGCGAAATGGCCAGGATTTTGGGGCTGTCAATTAAAGAGGTACAAAATAACAGGGTGCCGCTGGTACAGCAGTGTGCTGAATCCTGGGGGTGTACCGTGTTGTTGAAAGGGGCCCGCACGTTAATAGCTGCCCCTGAGGGGGAACTTTACATCAATCCCACCGGTAATTCCGGCATGGCCACGGCGGGCAGCGGGGACGTGTTAACCGGTATTATTGCCGGCCTGGCGGCCCAGGGAATGGACATAACAAGCGCTGCGGCTTCCGGGGCTTATTTGCATGGGCTGGCCGGCGACAGGGCCAGTGAGCACCTGGGCAGTCACGGTCTGCTGGCGGGGGAAATAATAAATTACCTGCCTCAAAGCATTAAAGAAGTGGCAACTTATTAAACCATGTGGAAATAAATGTTGCCACTTAAAAGAGTTTTTTAGCCGACGGTGGAAAGATAACTTGCCACTGTTTATATTGAGGAGGAGAGAGTGCCGGTTTAACAATAAGTACAGCCGGCATATGTGATTATTTGACATTGTATATACCGGCTATTAAAAAATTCCGGGTTTTACAGCCCGGAATTTTTTAATTTTGGCATAAAACTTGCAATGCTTGTGTTACAAATATTACAACTGGAAATTGCAAGGAGGGCAAGATGATGATTATTGGTGTACCGAAGGAAATAAAAGATAATGAAAACCGGGTTGCCATTACCCCGGCGGGAGTTCAGGCCATGGTTAATCATGGTCACGAGGTATTTATTCAAAAAGATGCCGGTGTGGGCAGCGGCATTAATGATGAAGATTATATTGCCGTTGGCGCCAAAATACTGGATACTCCTAAAGAAATCTTTGCAGCTGCCGACATGATTATGAAGGTAAAGGAGCCGCTGCCGGAAGAATACCCGTTATTTAAAGAAGGACAAATCCTCTTCACTTACCTGCACCTGGCTCCGGAACCGGAGTTAACCAGGGCGCTGCTGGAGAAAAAAGTGGTGGGCATTGCTTATGAAACAGTCCAGCTGCCCAATGGAGCGCTGCCGCTTTTAACACCGATGAGTGAAGTGGCCGGGCGCATGGCGGTACAAATTGGTGCCCAGTTCCTGGAAAAGCCCAAAGGCGGTATGGGAGTACTGCTGGGCGGCGTTCCGGGAGTACCACCGGCAGAGGTGGTAATTATCGGCGGTGGCGTTGTGGGAACAAATGCTGCTAAAATGGCCATCGGACTGGGGGCCCAGGTAACCATCATTGACCTTAGTGCAGAGCGCCTGCGTTACCTGGATGATATCTTTGGCGGCCGGGTGAAAACATTAAAGTCCAATACATTTAACATTGCTGAAGCGGTTAAACAGGCTGACCTGCTGATTGGGGCAGTATTAATTCCGGGGGCCAAGTGCCCGCACCTGGTAACCGAAGAGATGGTTAAAACAATGAAGAAAGGCGCGGTAATTGTTGATGTGGCCATTGACCAAGGTGGTTCTATTGAGACCATTGACCGGGTAACCACCCACAGCAATCCGGTATTTGAAAAGCACGGTGTTATGCACTATTCAGTGGCTAACATCCCCGGCGCGGTGGCTCGCACCTCCACCTTTGCTTTAACTAATGTCACCATACCTTACGCGTTAAAGCTGGCCAACAAGGGCTATCTAAAAGCGGTACAGGAAGACCCGGCCCTGGCCAAAGGCGTGAACGTAATAGACGGCCGCTGTACCTATAAGGCGGTGGCCGAAGCTCACAACGTGCCGTACACACCGCTGGAACAAGTACTGAGTGAATTGTAAAAATTATTAAACCAGCAAAGTACCTCCTCATTATCATATATTTACTTCTTATTTACAGGGGCTTAGTGCCCCTGTATTTTTTTCTGAGGGGATGAAAGTCCCTGCGGGAGCGAACGTTACAAGAGTCAAGGGTTTTAGAAGGGCAACATTTTTCAGGTCAGTTGAAGGATTTATATACCGGTATTTTGAATAAATAATTTAGAATTATTTAATAATCACAAAAAGTGGGTGAAAGCGGATGACATCACATCCCATTTGGGCGGAAATTGATTTAACAGCCATTGCTCACAACCTGCATCAGGTACGCAGGGTAACAAAACCGGGGACTAAAATTATGGCCGTGGTTAAAGCCAATGCTTACGGCCACGGGTTGGTGGAAGTGGCGGAGACGGTACTGGCCAATGGGGCGGATTACCTGGCTGTGGCCCGTTTAAACGAGGCAATGCTTTTACGCCGCCGGGGAATAAAATCTCCAATACTGATATTTGGTTATACGCCCCCGGAGCAATATATACAAGTGATTAACAATAATTTTACTCAAACTGTTTATACTTTAGCCATGGCCCGGGAGTTAAACAGTAGGGCTGAAAAATGCGGCAGCAAAGTAAAAATACATATTAAAATCGATACCGGCATGGGCAGATTGGGATTTATACCAGGGGACCAGGCTGTAAAAGAAATAAAAGAAATTACAAAATTATCCCACCTGGAAGTAGAAGGTATTTATACTCATTTTGCCGATGCTGACAACGCGGATAAGACTTATACCAATAAACAATTTGCAAAATTTATAAACTTATTAAATCACTTGTCTAAAATGGGTATAAGTTTTAAAATACGACATGCGGCCAACAGCGCGGCGGTGATAGACCACCCGGAAACCCACCTGGATATGGTGCGGCCGGGCATTATGCTGTATGGATTGTACCCGTCGGAAGATGTGCAAAAGAACAGGGTGAGCCTAAGGCCGGCTATGGCTTTGAAAACCAGGGTGAGTCACGTAAAAAAAGTGCCCCCCGGCACACATATCAGCTATGGCTGCCGTTACTGTACGGAAAGTGAAACAGTGATAGCTTCCCTGCCTTTGGGTTATGCCGACGGGTACACCAGAATGCTGAACAACAGTGAAGTGCTGGTACACGGGCAGCGGGCGCCGGTGGTGGGCCGTATTTGCATGGATCAGTGTATGATAAACGTGGGGCATATAAACGATGTCAAAACCGGGGACGAAGTGGTGGTATTTGGCTGCCAGAATAACAGCTGCATACCGGTGGAAGAACTGGCACAAAAATTGGGCACCATTAATTATGAACTGGTATGTATGGTATCAGCCAGGGTGCCCCGGGTGTATAAAAACAGTTGAGGAGTGGCAGGATGGGCAGACGGCGTATTGTAGCGGCAGAGAGCGATGCTTCCGCGCTGGAAAAGCTCAAAGAAATGATATTCCGGTCGGGGTTTAATGTGGTGGGGGAAGCCACAGACGGTATAACGGTACTAAAATTAGCCCGCACCACCCAACCCGATTTGGTAGTATTAGATGCCCATTTGCCGGGAATGGACGGCCTGGAAGTAGCTAAAATTCTGGAAGAAGAAAGTGTTGTGCCGTCACTGCTGGTTGCTGCCAGGGCCGGAAGAGATCTGCTGGAGCAGGTAAGGGATTCTTACTTTATTTCCATTTTAATCAAGCCCATTCGTCCCCAGCAGCTGTACACTGCTGTGGAACAGGCCCTGGCCAACCACGGGCGTTTTAAAAAACTGGAGCGGCAGTTGGAAGATTTAAAACAGACCCTGGAGTCCAAAAAAGTAATAGAACGGGCCAAAGCCATATTAATGCATACTAAAAACCTTTCGGAAAATGAAGCGCATAAATTGCTGCAGCAGATAAGCATGAAAAAACGAAAAAGTAAAGAAGATATTGCTATGGCGGTAATTACTGCCCATGAGCTGAGCAAACATTAAGTATACAATATTTTATTCCATTTACCGTTGCCAAATTGAAGTTTTAAACATATAATTCTAATATAACTTAATTAGCCCAATACAATGGTGTATTAACCGGCCGAAGATGTCCCGATACCTTCTTTTAGGTGTCAGGGGCATTTTTTATTTTCCGGCCTGCTTCCGGCAGCCGGGGCAGCGGCATTCCTTTAAATACTAGAGGGGAGGGTTATTATGAAAAAAATTGAAGCCATAATCAGACCGGCTAAATTGGAAGAAGTAAAGGAATCCTTGGGAGAATATGGGATTCACGGGATGACAGTAAGTGAAGTGGCTGGCTGCGGTTTGCAAAAGGGTAAGGTTGGTGTTTACCGGGGAAATGAATTTAATATTAACCTGCTGCCCAAGGTAAAACTGGAATTGGTGACCACGGACAACCGGGTAGAGGAAGTGGTAAACATCATTGCCCGGGTGGCCCGGTCCGGTGAAATTGGAGACGGCAAGATTTTTGTTTACCCGGTGGAAAACGCGGTCAGGATAAGAACCGGTGAACAGGGCGATGAAGCAATTTAGATTTTCGGGGTAGACACTGATACCATAAATGGCACCAACAGGTAATGAAAACCCCGGCAGCCATTTGCAGGAGCAAACGTTTGAGTGAGCAGCTGCCGGGATTAGTAAGATAACATTTTTCAGGGGAGACCCCCATGCTGCATGCGGCACCGGCAGGGATGAAAAGCAGGCGGCCTTTTGTACAGGTGAGCGTTTATGGATGAGCTGCAGTGTAAAAAAGATGCTGGAAGTTAGAACGGCCGGTTCGGCCAACCTAATGGCTGCACAACGTCGTGCAAATCTTTGGCAAAGACGCTTTGGTGGTTAAAACCAAAAGGTCTTTTGGATTTAAAATGGGAGGGATTTGCATGAATGTTAAATTATTTGGTTTAATTGCTGCACCGGTGGCATTATTGCTCTGCCCTGCTTTGGGTTTTGCTGCTGGTGGACCCACGCCGGAATCAAATGCTGTGGCCATTGACACAATTTGGGTTTTAATTGCGGGTTTTCTGGTTTTTATCATGCACGCCGGTTTTGCGCTGGTAGAGGCGGGATTTACCAGGGCTAAGAATACTGTAAACATCCTGACCAAAAATATGCTGACCATTTCTTTAGGTATACTGTTATTCTTTGCCACAGGCTTTGCCATTGCCTTCGGTGGAGATGTGAATGGTTTTATTGGCCACAGGGGTTTCTTTTTAAATAATGTAAATGGGCTGGATTTTGGCATTCCTATTCATGCCTTCTGGTTTTTTCAAGCAGTTTTTTGTGCCACCGCTGCTACCATTGTTTCCGGAGCCATGGCCGAACGGACTAAAATTACAGCATACATTTTATTTACCGTGGTGATAACAGCTTTTATTTATCCCACTGTGGTGCATTGGGTATGGAATGGTGACGGTTGGTTGGCTGCTAGAGGCTTTGTGGATTTTGCCGGTTCCACGGTGGTACACGGTGTTGGTGCATGGTCAGCACTGGTGGGGGCATACCTGGTGGGGGCGCGTATTGGCAAATATAGTAAGGATGGTAAGGTACGAGTGATTCCCGGGCACAATATCCCCCTGGGCACGCTGGGGACACTGCTGCTTTGGTTTGGCTGGTTTGGCTTTAACCCGGGCAGTACACTGTCCGGTACCACTGCAGATGTGGCCTGGGTGGCTGCCACCACTGCACTGGCTGCTGCCGCCGGTGCCGTTGCCACATCGATGTTTACTTTGCTTAGACATGGCAAGCCTGATTTAGCGTTGATATTAAACGGGGCGCTGGGTGGTTTGGTGGCAATAACTGCCGGTGCCGCAGCAGTTACTCCCATAGGAGCGATGATTAGCGGTTTTATAGCCGGTATCTTACTGCCTGTTTCGGTGGAGTTCTTTGACCAGGTATTGAAAATTGACGACCCGGTGGGGGCCATATCCGTTCACGGTACCTGCGGTGTTTTTGGTACACTGGCGGTGGGATTATTTGCCCAAGAAGGCGGCTTGTTTTACGGTGGGGGAATGTCTCTATTGGCCACCCAGCTTATCGGTGTCGCTGCAGTATTTGTTTGGACTGTGATGCTGGCTTTGATAGCTTTTAAGCTCATAGATGCCCTGGTTGGTTTAAGGGTACCCAAAGCTGAAGAAATAGAAGGGCTGGACTTGGGTGAACATGGCATGGAAGCGTATGGAGATTTTGCCCTTAGGCCAGGTGAAGTGGGAAGGTTTACTTCTCCGGCCGGAACGGTACGCGCACAATAGTATTTAAAAAAACCTCCCCGAGGCTGAAGTGAGCCCTGTCAAGCAGACAGGGCTCACTTCAAGCCGGGGGTGTTTTTATTACCTGTACGGTCAGGTGCGGGAATATAATAAGGCTTATAGCTAAAAGTTGACAGTTTATTTAACTAAGTTTATCATAGATTAGAATCCTTGGGATGTATTTATAGTAAAATATTGATGTTATGACAAGGTAGGGAAGGAGATAAATTATGCCGTCTAATAAAGCCCTGCTGGTAATAAAAACTATACCGGGAATATTGCTGATGCTGGCCATTGCTGTTTTTACCAGGGGGGCAAGTGATTTCGGTTTTCCACAATGGCCGGGAATAGAAGCCTACTTTGCATCAAATGAGCATTCCCAAAAATTTCTCATTGATATACTGCACCTAAATTATATCCTGTTATCAATAATTATCGGTATGCTGATAAGAAACATTTTTACTATTCCCGCTTGGGCTGTTACCGGCATAAAAACATCAAGTCTGTTTATCAAACTGGGAGTTATTCTCTTGGGCTCAATGTATAGCGTAGTGGATGTGGCCAGGTTGGGCGGCACCGGCATTATAATTGTGTCAGTATTTGTAATTCTCACCCTATCATTTACCCTGTGGTTGGCCAAAAAAGCAGATATGGATCCGGCATCGGCGGCAGTGCTGTCTGCCGGTACGGCAATCTGCGGGGTTTCGGCTATAATTGCCGCTGCTCCTGCTGTTAGAGCAAAAACTACCGACGTTGTATACTCCATAGCCACAATTCTTTCCTTTGGGGTGGCCTGTCTGTTTATTTTTCCCCTGGTTGGCACCCTGGTTGGGTTGAGCCCTCACCAGTTCGGAGTCTGGGCCGGTACCGGCATTCTTAACTCCGGTCAGATTTTAGCGGCCTGCTTGACCTTTGACCCGGAAACGGCGCATCATGCCTCTGTAAGTTTAAAAACAGGGCAAATCTATAATATTATCCGGGTGATATTTCTTCCCTTTGTAGTGCTGATCCTGGCTGTGTTTACCACCCGTTCCGCACCGCTGGAAGGGGATGATATTAATATCAATACCAGCTTATGGAGCAGATTTCCCGTATTTGTAATCGGCTTTCTGGTGATGGTTTTTTTAACTTCCTTTGGGCTGCTGGGGCAGACATCGCCGCCTTCCCCGGAGTTAATATTTATTCGTAAATTATACAGCTGGTTTTTTGCCATCGGTCTTGCCGGTTTGGGTATGCAGATATCATTTAGTGAACTGCGCAGGGCAGGAGGTAAACCGCTGGCCGTGGGTACGGCGGCGGCGGTGTTTAAAGCTGTTGGGGCATTAGTTGTCGTTATGCTGCTTATTAGCGAACAACCATAACATTGTGAGGTGGTTTTATGCCCAAATGGTGGTGGCGCAGCAGTAAAAAGGAAAGGAATAACGAACACCATTTGATGACCCTTTTTGCCACCGAGAGAATGGAAGATTATGTGGCCCTGTCACTGGCCCTGGTGATATTAATTTTAGTTTTGGTGCTGCATTAAAATTATTAGAGCGGGCCGGTGAAAACAGGGCATGTCAATACCCGGGCCGTGTTTTTCATTGTGCTGGGCAGCACCACAATGTCAAAGGGGCCCAAGGAAGTATAAGCTGACAGTACCGCCTGCTGCGGTTGACCGGTTTTAAACAGCGTGCTGATGGGCAGATTCATTGCTTGGGCTTTTTTTATAATTTTATCTAAAATTTGCCCGGCCTCTTGCTGCTGTTTTTTTTCCATGTACCGGAAAAAATTACCGCGAGTACGTTTACTGCTTATCCATTCATCTCCCAGGATATTTTGCCATCGGTTGTTGATTACGTATACCGCAGTTAAGTTTAAATGTTTTCCCTTTAGCTTGTCCAGAAATGATATTATCTTGGTTGGGGAAGAGGAACCATCTACTACCAGCAAAATTTTAATAAGCATATGCAGAAACTCCCGTTACACTTTGGTATCATTGTTTAACAGCACCAGCAGGGTACCGGTGTATACTCCGTCGTCGTCATATACCGGAGCAACATCGCACCAAACATCATGGGCAGTTAATTTAATTCTGTTAATTGTTCTGGAATCGATGTTTTTACAAATAAATTCTGCCAGTGAAGAATCAATCACGGAAATACTTTTACCTCTGTCCAAAGCACCCAGGTAGCACTTGGCCATTAAGTTAGCGGTAATAATTTCATTATTTTTATCCACATATATTATGCCCTCGGGGATAATTTCCACCAGTTTGTCAAGTACATTTCTAAGGGCTTTTTGTTCATCGGTGTTGGCTCTAATTACCGTTAATGAACCTAATTTTTTACCCTTTTTAATGATGGGGGAATGAATGGCCTGCAGCAGCTTGTCTGACGTTTTAAGAGTCAGTGTTTTGGAGTTATCACCTTCACTGCGAAAATCTTCAATATACCCCATCACCTCTTTTAATTTTACATTTACCAAATTGCTTTTCCTTTCGGTAAAAATGTTGTGAGCTGCTTTATTGGCAAAAACAATTACCCCCGCGTTGTTGGTTATAATTACCCCTTCATTTACTTGATTTAAAATAGCGAAGTCAATGTTGTCGAAATAGGTTTTAGCACTGTTGACGCCCCAAAATTCTACCAGCAATTGATATAAACAATAATAAAGAGCAAATACCAAAAATATAATCGTTACTGCTCTGTACTTTTCAAAATTATTTTCTTTTTGAAATAAATACAGCTGCCACGGGGGTTGACCAACTTTACTTTTTATAACTTGGTATAATTCATTTTGAACATAAAACTTAGATTGTTCCCAGTTAAAGCCGGTCAATTGATCCTGATCAAAGGGCCAAATTATGGGGTTGTTTTCACTGTCAAAAACAGCTAATTTATAATTGGTATTGGTAAATTCCTCTATTACTTCTCTTTGATATTGATCAATACTAAAATCTATAATCAGTACTCCGCCATTTTCATGCAGGGGAACGGCCATACTGATAACATTAAATTTAGAAAACCGGTCGTTTTTTACTTCAGATATGATAATTTGGGGTTCGGTTTTTTTTGAGGCTGCTTTTTGAGCCAATTTGGAAATGTATGTCTTGTTAATGTTATCATGTACAGAACTATGGATGGTGCCGTTGTCCTCTACCAAATAAACATTTGTAATGCGCCTGTCGTAAGTTTGCACAACGTTAACCGCTTCATCAATATTTATATGCTGTAACTCTATCATCCTGGCAGCATTTCTTGATATGGACTTAAGATCATTTAAAAAAGAGTTGGTTTTATTAATAGCAATTTGCTTAATACTATTTTCATAACTGGTTAAAATGTTTTTTAAAAAACGAAATTCCATGATACCGAAAACGATAATGATCCCTAGTGCAAATACTATTACATACAATGAAAGTATGTTTTTTGATTCTGTGGTCCGTTTCATACCAGCTTCACTCCGGTTATAGATTGTTTTTTAATGAATTAATCCTTTTTTGATGGCCACTGTAAGTGCTTCTTCAATGGTGCCCACTTTTAATTTCTTAAAGATGGATTTTACTCTACGGCGAAAAGTGGAAAGGCTGATATAAAGTTGACCGGCGATTTCCTTTTGATTTTTTCCACTGGCCAGCAGCTGCAGTATATTCAGCTCAGATTCGGTTAATCCCGGTTCAGAAAGGTGAATAATTGTATCGGTGCTTAAACCCGGGTAAAGATAAGAACGGCCTTTATAGGTCATGAGAATGGCCGCTTTTATTTCATCAAAGAAGGCGTGTTTAGGAACGAAACCATCTACACCGCATTCCATGGCCTTTTTAATAAATATGGCATCATCGTAGGTGGTTAAAGCCACGTGTTTAATATGAGGATACTGTTTCTTGAATTTGGTGCATAAATCTAAGCCATCGCCGTCGGGCAGGTTGATGTCTAATAGTGTAACATCCACATTATCATTGATGTTTTGCAGTGCCTGCTGGTAGGTGTTTGCTTCAGCTACCACCGCCATATTTTCCTCCAGATCGATCAGTTTTTTCAAGCCTTCGCGAAATACGTTGTGGTCTTCAATCAGCATTACTTTGATTTTCTCCATTTTGTTGTCCTCCCTGTGTAATAGGAACAGTTAGTGTAACACAAAAACCGGAGCTGGTATTTTCAAATTTAATATCCCCGCCCACCAATTTAGCCCGTTCCTTCATACCCCACATGCCTTTTCCGCTGACATATTCCCCGGTATTACCCCCGTTATCTTTTACCTCTATTGTTAACCTGTTGTGTAAAATTGTAAAATGTATGTCCACTTCGGTGGCCTTTGAATGTTTAGCTATGTTGCTTAAAGCCTCTTGGATTATTCTGTAAATTATAATCTCGTTTTTACTGGGAATATTTAGCGACCTGCTTTGATAAAAAACGTAAACCTTAATGTTATTGAGTTTTTCAAAAATATTAATGTATGATTCCAGGGCAGATACCAAACCAACCTTATCAATCAAATAGGGGTGAATATTATTCATAAAACTTCTCATTTCGATGGCAGCGTTTTGACAGTGGCTGCGCAAGGCGAGCAGATTATCCTCTAATTGCTCCTTTTTTTCTCCTTTCAACCGCAAAATATAATCTATCGAGTGAATTATAGTTGACAAATACCTGGCTATCCAATCATGTATCTCAATGGAGATTCTTTTTCTTTCTGCTTCTAAAGTATCTAATAAGATATTTTTATTTTTATCTTCTTCCACCAGCGATGCAATGATCATAACACCGGTTATTTTTTTAAAAATAATAATTGGAATATAATCTACCGTTAAATCCAGCTTTTGGTCGGCATAAGAGTAAGTGAGATTATAATTAAGTAATTCCTTTTTTTCCATGATTACTGCATACAGGGGTTCGGTTATACCCTGCAGTTGGGGGAAAAGGACCGGCACATCGCTGATACTGTTTTCCAGTATTTTATCTGGCGATATACCTAACAGCTCCCCGGCAGTTTTGTTTAATTGTTTAAAGTATCCCTTGTTGTCCACCAGTATCACTGCACTGTTGATACGTTCAGACAGCTTATCAAAGTATAAATATTGAACTGATAGCGAAGTCAGTGTGGTATATATTCCCCAGAGGAGCAGGACCAGGGCAGATAACAGAAATATAACCAATAAAGTTACCTTTTTATTAATGCCTGTAACGGTAACTTGAAAATAATTATTGGCGTCCTCCATATTTGCTGCAGTCACCGCGGCTGCTTTTTGCTGCAATTCTTGATCCAACTCATTATGCCTTAGCAAAAGATATTTGTAATTACCGGTGTCAATTCCTGTTCCGGAGCGGATGGTGGGGAAGACTTCATTTTCCACAAATGAAATATAAGCCTTGGTTAGTTCGATAATATCTGCAATGGTTTGCTTATTGATGGGATTGGCAATGTTGTAAAGCTCGTGCTCGTCTTCAATGGTTTTTTTGCTGTAATACCTAAAGGCGTCTAAATATTGTTTGTCGGAGTATAAAATATACTTTTGACCGCTGGCAGTAAGGTGATTAATATCTGCAGATATCTTATTGTTGATATTTAACTGTTTGGAGTACATGTTTATTTTATTAGTTCTGTCAGAGGTATTAAGGGATTGCTGCAACAATAATATGGAGGAAGTTACAATTATAACTAATAAGATGATTTGAATTTTGGTATTAATTTTAATAGAAGTCATTTTTGACCACCTATAGCACAGGTTAATATATACTTCGACATTATTTTTTGTTAATCCTTTAGAAAAACTAATTAATCTAACCTAGTAAATGTAGACAATAAACATAAATGATACAAAAGATCCACCGGGGTGACACAAATGTGTCACCCCGGTGGTGCATTAAATTCAAATGATTGTTCAAAAAAATCATGTTGCTTTTAATACATTGACTGGGTATGGTGGCAATAATTATTATATTCACAAGCAAATAAGTGAATATACTCTCATGCACAGGCTGCCAACAGTTAATTAAGTAATATTGCTGACAAAAAACAAGTAATGATGCTGACAAATAAATAACATAAACATAAATTCTCTTAAGGTGGTGATATATTAGATTGCTTTAAATTAACCCCAAATTTATAAACCGGTTAACCTATTAAATAATTAATCATTTGGAGGTGTGGTTCTTGTCACAAGCACAAACAGCACAGGAAGCCAGTTTGTCAGAAAAGATTATTAAAGCAATTCCCGGTTTGATCTTGGTAACTATTTTAGCCTATGCAGCTGTACAATGGGATAGCTGGTTCAAGCACAACTACAAGGAATTGCGCAGTACCCTTAGTTTAAACTATGTATTTGCTGCAATTATTTTTGGTATGATTATTCGCAACACAGTGGGTGTTCCCAGTGTATTTGAACCCGGTTTAAAATTTTCCACGATATTTACTAAAACCGGTATTGTAGTTATGGGTCTTAAATACACCTGGGCCAGCCTGGTGGACGTTGGTGCAATGAGTATGGCCTTTATTACGGTGACCCTTTTCGGTACAGTATGGCTGATGTTCTTATTGAAGAGCAGATTCCAATTAACTGATACTTTGGGCGGCTGCTTATCTGCCGGTTTTGCCATCTGTGGTGTTTCCGCCACCGTTGCCACCGGTCCATCCATCCGGGCCAAAGGTCAAGAAATGGCTTACACCATTGCTTCAATTTTGATTTTTGGTTTATTAATGCTGTTTATTCTGCCACCCATCGGTAAAGCTATCGGCTTAACCCAAAACGAATTTGGTGCCTGGGTTGGGGTGTCAATTGTTAACTCCGCACAGGTGTTGGCCGCTGGTTTCGCTTACGGTGAAGATGCAGGTCTGATGGCCGGTATTTTCAACATGGGTAGGGTTATCCTGCTGCCCTTTGTAGTACTGTACGTTGTCATGCAGGTACTGGGGCGCGAATCCAAAGAGGCTAAAGAAATTGACAAGACCAAATTCATTATGGATAAGTTCCCGGTGTTCGTACTGGCTTTTATGGCTGTAATGGCTATGAACACCGCTGGATTCTTTACCAAAGAAGAAATTAAGCAGGGTAAGCTGTTTATGGAATATGCCTTTACCCTTGGCTTTGCCAGCATTGGCTTAACAACCAAGTTTTCAGACATGAAGGCGGCCGGTAAAGACGGTATCATTCTCGGTTTCATCGTGGCACTGATTAAAGCTGTATTTGCCCTGGCTGTTATCAAGCTGTTCTTAGGACCAATTTTAGAGTAGCCCTTTATGCCGCAAACGGCACCATCAGAGGATGAGAAGCCGGGCTTAGCAGGATAACATTTTTCAGGGGAGTTATAACGGAGGTGTTCTAAATGGCTGATGCCAAAGATAAAAAAACCCGTAAACAGGATTATGCAGTTATCGTTCTAGGACTGGCCCTGGTGTTCTTAGCCAAGATAATTGCCTAAAAATAGAGTATAAATAAGCAGGTAAAGCTTTATGCTTTTCCTGCTTATTTGATTATAAGTACCATTCACATAATCGGTTTACAATGGGAGTTGGTGAAATGTATAAAAACATACTGCTGGCAATGCACGGGGAAGAAATTAACATTGAAAAAGTGATGGAGCAGGTCCTTTTACTGGCAGAGAAAACCGAAAGTAAAATTACATTACTGAATGTGAAAGAAAATAACCTGGTTCATTACGGAGAAGTGGATACGCTGCTGACATTTACCGCTAAAGAACGTTTTGTTGATTATATAGGTGAAATTGCCAATGAGCAGGCTGAGAAGGTATTGGATAGTTTTACAGAAAAAGCCGGCCAAAAGGGGATTACTTTTAACTGGAAAACAAGGGAAGGAAAACCGGCGGAAGAAATTATAAAAGAAATAAAAGAGGGTAACTATGATTTACTGGTGCTGGGTACAAAAGCACCGGGCCCGGGCAATACATCCAGTAAAGTCAAAGAAAGGGTGGCTAAGGAACATCTCATTACTGTATTAATGGTGAAATAGGAGGTGTTAAATTTGGCTGCTGGGCCTAAAATTGACATAGAAACGCCCAGGGAAAGAAAGGACAAGTTAATAAAATGGTATGGATGGATTACAATAACCGTGCTCTGTTTAACCCCCCTGGTGCTTATCCTGCTGCCTGTATTAATGGTTAACACCAGTAAAATCGGCAGAATTCTTAGGGAATCCCGCGTTCCCGGGGAAAGTTCACTGGTTGGTACAGTGAAGAAAGCCCGTTGGGAACTAAAAAATGAAATCGGCCTGGATTCCATTGTCGGTGAACTGGAGATAGAAAAAAATGATCAGGAAATTATTAGCTGCACTTTTCTTAAATATGTGGGAGAAAGTAATAAAGAGCTGCCGGAAATCAAAGAAGGAGATAAGATAGAAGCCATTGGAAAGTTTAATGAGCAGGAAAATAAATTTGCCGTTAAAAACATTCGGAATGTAAGTACAAACAGAATTTATACCAGCGAACCGGCGTTAGCGGTATATTAAAACCCGCTCATCCCGTTGGCTTCGCTGGCTTTTAGAACGCCTGCACCGGGCATGATAATTGCTTCGGAAAACCTTGAGGACTTGGTGTATCCTCTTGACATGGATTTTGTCCATGTGTTCCCGGTTTACGGTTACCTTGTCTGGGAAAGCTGGCATCACCAAATTCTTGAAACTTGCCGCCGCCAGCCTCTTAAGTTTGCGGCATTAATCCCTAAGTTCCCTGGCTCCTTTATACTATACACTCTTAACCAGCTGTCCATTAAAAAGGGCATGTTGGTACTTTGCATCATTTTGGAGTAGAAATGACTGAGGTGGGAATATGTAGGGTTCTGTGAGAGGGGTAACGCCGCAGCAAATTACTGCGGCGTTACCCTACAAATACCCAGATGAACGGCAGGTTTGTACATGTATAAATTAAGTTATACTATGAAAACCCTATAACTGAAATTTATCTGTACATTTATTTTTTTACTTTGATTTTTAATACTTCTTTCTCATTATTAAAATTCTTTTCCATACTTTCTACCTTATCCATATTAGTAATAATTATTGGAGTTATAGTATCCTTTCCAGAAGCTTCTATATAAGCTAAATCAACTTCAATTATACCAACTCCCTTTTTTACTTCGCTTCCAACTTCTATAAGCCTTTTAAAGCCTTCACCCTTTAATTTTACTGTGTTTATACCTATGTGAACTAATATTTCTAAGCCTTCTTTTGTGGTTAATACAAAAGCATGATTGGTGGGAAAAATCTGAGTTACTGTTCCATCACAAGGAGCAACAGCTATATTACTGTCTGGTTTTACTGCAACTCCATCTCCAATCATTTTACTAGAAAAAGCTTGGTCACTCACATTAGTTATATCTACTATTTTCCCTTCAAAAGGTGCCCTTATACTTAGTGGTTTGCTTTTTCCGAACAAATTAAACATTCCATTTCCTCCTAGCAATAGTCTTTTTTAATTTTTTCTAAATCTAGTTTTGACGCAGCTTCTTTATCAACTATGAATGTAACATCTGGATGTAATTGTAAGACAGATGCAGGTAATTCAGGAGTTATTTTGCCATTGACTGCTCCATTAACAGCATCTGCTTTTTCCTCTCCAGATGCTAAAAGAATTATCTTTCTAGATTGCATTATGGTTTTTATTCCCATACTTATTGCACTGGTTGGAACTTCATCAATAGACTTAAAAAATCTAGAGTTATCTTTAATAGTTTGTTCATCTAACTTAACCATGTGAGTTGTAGCTTCAAATTTTATATCTGGCTCATTAAATCCTATATGCCCATTTCTGCCTATTCCTAAAACCTGTAAATCTATTCCTCCGCTTTTTCGTATCTTTTTTTCATATTCACAGCATTCTTCATTAATATCCTTTGCCATACCATTGGGTATATTGACTTTTCTCATGTCAATATTTGTATGCTTAAAAAAGTTTTCATACATATAGTAATAATAGCTTTGCTTATTATCCCTGCTCAGACCATAGTATTCATCTAAGTTAAATGTTGTTACTTCCTGAAAATCGATATGACCAGCTTCATATGTTTTAATAAGCTGCTTATACATTCCTAATGGGGTTGAACCTGTGGCAAGTCCCAAAACGCTATTAGGCTTTAAAATAATTTGACTAGCTACAATATTGGCAGCTTTTTTGCTCATTTGTTCATAATTATCTACGCAAATAATTCTCACCAGGTTTTCACCTCATATGCAATTTCTCCATTTACTATTGTTTTTATAATATTAATATCTTTATCAAAAATAGTTAAATCTGCAATTTTTCCTTTTCTTATACTTCCCAATTTATTATCTATTCCTATGGCTCTAGCTTGATTTAAACTTGCCATATTAACTATTTCGTTTAATTTATAGTCTGTATTATCTCTTATGTTTTTTATAGCTTCATTTAGCTTCAGTATACTTCCTGCTAAAGTTCCATCCTCAAGTCTTGCAGATTTATTATCTACTATTACCTTTTGTCCTCCTAGTTCATATTTTCCGCACTTCATACATCCTGCTCTCATAGAATCTGTAACTAATACAACCCTATCTTTTTTATTTATATCTATAAAAGCTTGAAAAAAACCTTTATGAACATGAATTGTATCAGCTATCAGTTCGCAATATATATCTCTTGAAAATACCGCACCAATAACACCTGGATTTCTATGATGAAGCCCTGTCATAGCATTGAATGTATGAGTAACATAAGATACTCCTTCATCTATTGCTTCTAACGCTACTTCAAATGTAGCAGATGTATGTCCTATAGAAAGTCTTATATTTTTATGTCTTTTCATTTTTTTTATAAATTCTAAGTTTTCATCTTCTTCTGGTGCTAATGTTATTATTTTTAGAATATCTAAATAAGATTTTATAAATTCATAATCAGGCTTTATTATATATTTTTCATTTTGAGCACCTTTATTTTTTTTACTTATAAACGGCCCTTCCATGTGAACTCCTTGGATTTTAGCTCCTTCTAAGTTTCTTTTCATAGCATCTTTTATGCTTTCAAATGCTCTAACTATATCTTTTTTGGGCATGGTCATTGTAGTAGGTAAAAATGATGTCACGCCATTCTTTACTATAGATTTAGAAATGTTGTTTAATGCATCGAGGGTAGCATCCATGGTATCAGAGCCTCCTGAACCATGAATATGCAAATCAATAAACCCAGGAGATACAAAATTATTTTTAGCATCTATAACTTCTTCAACATCATTAAACATTTTAAATTCATCTTTTTTTATTAGGTCAATTATTTCATTATCGTATAAAAGCACATAGTCTTTTAATACACAATTTTCTAATATAATTTTTCCGTTAATAATTGCCTTCATAATAATATCTCCTAATAAATCATTCATAAATTGAAGTATAGCTATAAATCTTATAAATAAATTTATAAAATGAAGAAGCTTATATAAGCTTCTTCATTTTTTCGGATAATATATCTACCTTTGTTCCAACAATCACCTGCATATTTTTATCATTCATTTTTAACACACCTGATGCCCCTAGATTTCTTAACTCATCTTCTTTAACTATGGAAGTATCTTTTAAAGTAAGTCTGAGTCTGGTTATACAAGAATCTAATTCAATGATATTTTCTTTTCCGCCTAAAGCTTCTAAATACTCAATAGCTAATTTATCCATATCATCTTTTTCATTTAAATCTACTGAGGTATTTTCTTCGATATCTTCTCTACCTGGAGTTTTTATGTCAAATTTTTTGATTGCGAATACAAATATAACATAATAAATAACAAAAAATACAATTCCTATAGGTATTAATAGCCATCCTTTTGTTGCTAAATTCATATTTAATAAATAGTCAATTGCTCCTGCTGAGAAACCAAATCCGTGATGAATTCCTAAAGCATTCGTAACTGCTAAGGATATACCTGTTAAAACTGCATGGACAACATACAACGCCGGTGCTAAAAACATAAACATAAATTCAATTGGTTCTGTAATACCTGTTAAAAATGCTGTAAAAGCAACTGATAATAAAGCTCCTCCTACTATTTTTTTATTTTCTTTCTTAGCAGTGGTATACATAGCTAAAGCTGCTGCCGGAAGACCGAACATCATTATAGGGAAGAAACCAGTCATAAACACACCGGCTGTTGGATCTCCTGCAAAGAATCTTCCTAAATCTCCTGTAGCTCCATTGTATTCACCAAATATAAACCAAACGATACTATTTAATATATGATGTAATCCTGTTGGAATTAAAAGTCTGTTTACTGTACCATATACAAAATATCCAGCTGATCCTGCAACGGTAGTCCAATTAGCTACCATATCTATAGCTCCTTGAACCTGCGGCCATACAAACCCATATGCAATACCTATAAAAATGGATACTAAAGAAGTTATAATCGGTACGAAACGTTTTCCAGCAAAAAATCCTAAGAAATCCGGAAGCTTAATATCATGATATTTGTTGTATAAAATTCCTGCTACAACACCTGCAATCATTCCTGCTAAAACACCCATCTTTTTCACTTCTATAACTTCGTTTATTGCTGGTGCAACTGCTGTTGCTGTAAAGTATCCTACAACACCTGCAAGACCTGCTGCACCATTATTATCTTTAGCTAAACCTATTGCCACACCAATGGCAAATAATATTGGCAGATTATTAAATACAGCATCTCCAGCTGCTGTGATGAAAGGTATATCTAGTAATACACCAAATCTAAGAAATAAAGCTACCACTGGCATTACTGCTATAGGCAGCATTAAAGATTTACCAAGCTTCTGAAGTTTTCCAAAAACATTAACATTACCCATTATATAATTCCTCCCTTTTATGCCTAATACTTTCTAAAAGAGTGTTTTATATATATTTTCCGTTTTTTACTTTCTAATGTACCGAACTCTTCTGGATACAAAAACTTAAGTACATCAACAAAAAGATTCTCTGTTAGAGTCCTTCTTTTACCCTGTTTTATAGCGAACGCGGTTATTCAAAGCACCTAATTTTTCACCCAATACCACGTCCTTCCTAATATGAAGTCTGAAAACAAAAAAGGCGCGAACGTATATATAAATACAACTACACGTTGTATTTATACATAGGTTCACGCCTGCTTAGCAGTAACACACCTAAATTATTTATGAAATTTTACATATAAATAATAACACAAGGAAAAACATTTATCAACATTTAGGCAATTTTTTGTAAATTCCATATAATTGATATTTTTGAAAATATTTCAGGACATAGTATTACTGTATTTTTATGATTTCCAAAATTCATATAAAACATTCTTGACCCTGCTCCAGTTTGATGGACAAGCTAAATAAAGCCATATACCAGCGAACCGGCGTTAGCGGTATATTAAAACTTACCCCCCTATGTAAATATAGGTGGGGTTATTTTTTTACTATTAATGTCGGAATAGTAAAAAACTGGTGACATAATAAAGGATGAATGGTAAAATGCACATAAATAAAAAACAGGGGGGAGTGTGGTGAAAAGAAGATTTAGAACGGACCTGGCGGAAGACATTAAGTTTCATATTATAACGCTGCTGGCTTTGGTATTCTTTATTGCAGCCATTTACTATGCCACCAGTATTAAAATGGAAAGAAAATATTTAGAAGCCGTTGAGATGATTAAAAGCAAAAACTGGGATGCGGCTGAACAATGCCTGGACCGGGTGGCCAACTACAAAGATGTTGAAGTTTTGAAAAGGTATGTTTGGGCCAGGATTGAGATGGAATATAAAGGTGAAAATGATTTAACCGGCGATTATTATGATACAGTGCTGGCCTATTTACAAGAGATACCGGAAAGTTATCAAGGGGAATTTAAAAGGGAAATTACTAATTTTAAAAGCGAAATAATGCACAAATATAAACAAACCTGCGGCAGTGAAGGGCAGCGTTTTAATGGCATCAAAAATACGCCTATAAAAGTTGTTTCTATCGATGGTAGATGTGTTTATATTGAAAAAGATGTGCTGGCCCCCATTTTCAGTTCCGAATATATGGGATATTAAAGAGAGATGGAGAAGATTGGTTGACAACCCGGGGGCGTTATGTTTATTATGGTTGTAAAATCCTGGGGAGAGGCGTTGTACTGTGAAATTGTTTGCCATAAGTGACGTGCACTTATCCTTTAGTAAACCGGTGGATCCCAGCAACTGGGAATCGGTGGTTGAACATAAGCCCATGGATGTTTGTGCCCCTGAGTGGAAACAGCACTATAAAAAAATATACTATAACTGGTGTGACATAGTTGGCCGGCAGGACATAGTCTTAATGCCCGGTGACATATCCTGGGCCACCAGGTTGGATGAGGCCGGTTATGATATGCAGTTTTTAGGTTTTTTGCCCGGCCGTATTATTGCCGTACAGGGAAATCACGATTACTGGTGGCAAAGCCTGTCTAAAGTACGCAAAAAAATCCCCCCCAATATGCAGGTTATTCAAAATGATCATATAATTGTAGACAACATAGCCATATGCGGCACCAGGGGGTGGGTTTGTCCCAACAATGGCGGCGGTTTCAGCGAGCATGATGAGAAAATATACAAGAGGGAAGTAATTCGCTTGGAAAACTCATTATCCAGCGTGAAACAGCCTGTGGATGAAATTATTGTTATGATGCACTACATGCCCACCAATGAAAAACACGAGCGTTCATCCTTTATTGATGTACTGGAGAAGTACAATGTTAGCACTGTAATTTACGGTCACCTGCACTCCCGGGCCCAGAGGTACCGTCTGCCGGACACAGCCTGGGGTATTAACTTTCACCTGGTTAGTGCGGACTATGTGCAGTTTGCCCCGGTATTGATAAGGGACACCGGTCTAAAATCATAAAGTATCTTTTTGTTGTTCCCGCTCCGCCTGCCGGCGGAGTTTTCTTAAGTAATGCCTGCCCTGGCGGGATATCCTGTAGTAAGTGTGGTTCATGTGTTTAACCCAGTCTTTTTCCCGGTGGTAACCTTCAAGCATGGTTCCCTGCACTTTTTCCAGCAGGCCCTTTTGCAGCAGCTTTTCCAGCCGCTGCCGGGATTCTTCCACATCAATACCAATGTTAATTCCCAACCGCCAGGCATATTCCGGGCCGGCGTAATCAATAAATTTTAATATTTCCAAATCGGTTTCATCTTCAAATTCCTCGTCAAGATAACCGTTTTCCAGCAGCAGCCGGTAAAGTTCGCCGGCTGTACTGCTGCACAGGCTGGCATACTCTTGATAAAGAAGCACATCTTCATTCTGCTCGTCTTCCATGTTTTCACCGGCAAGCATTTTTTTCAGTTCTTCCAGGTCGTGTAAATAACTTTTTAATTTGTTAATGAGCATATAATAAGGATTGAGCTGGTGCAGCCTTTTGGCCAGCTGCGGCATTTTCTCCGGATCGGTGCAGATACCGGGATCGGCTAAAAGTTCGCTGGTTCGGTTATATTCTTCCACTATTCTGCTGGCTCTGGCCCATATTTCTTCATCACTGAGATACTTGCCGTTGAATAAAGACACAGCGGCTCACCCCGGATACATTAATTCTTCCCACAATTCTACAATTTCACCTGTACTAAATCAATACCGTATATGCTGATGTCCGGGATGGAAACTAACTTGTATATAAATTCCAGGCCATGTATAATAAATAGATAAATTAAAATAAAAATAGAGGTGAATGATAATGCCTAAGGTTAATGTAGAATGGGAAGGTAATTTGAAATTTACTGCCACCGATGAGGCTGGGCATTCCATTACCATGGATGCCCCGGTGCAGGCCGGTGGAGAAAATACTGCTCCCAGCCCTCTAACACTGGTATTGATGTCTTTGGCCGGGTGCAGCAGTATAGATATAGTTACAATATTAAGTAAAATGAAGGTTAAAGTGGAGCGGTTCAATATTGAAGTTGACGGCCGGCGGGCTGAACAGCATCCCAAGATTTTTACCGATATTAACGTATTTTTTAAGTTCAGCGGGGAGGACATACCCCGGGACAAAGTGGAGCGGGCCATTGGCCTTTCGGTGGAGAAATACTGCTCGGTGGCTCATATGTTAAATAAAGCGTGTAATATTAATTATGTTTATGAAATTAATGGTACCAGGTATCAGTATCAACGGCAATAGTTTTGGGCAGCTGGTTTCAGCAGCAAAATCTTTATAGATATGGAGGAAGCATTTATGCAGTATATAAGCACCAGGGGGCAGACTGGGCGTGTACAATCTGCCCAGGCCATTAAGCAGGGTATTGCACCGGATGGGGGATTGTTTGTGCCGGAGAACTTGGTCCCCATAACGGAGGAAAAACTTCGGCAGCTGGTGGGTTCCGATTACCGGCAGCTGGCCCGGGAGATTTTAACCAAATACCTCACGGATTATACGGAAGATGAGGTGCAGGCCTGTGTAACCGGTGCCTACAGTGAAGAAAGGTTTGATCACCCGGATATAGCGCCGGTTCATACCATAAACGAGCAGCTGCATGTATTGGAACTGTGGCACGGTCCCACCTGTGCCTTTAAAGATATGGCTTTGCAGCTGCTGCCCCGGCTTATGCCCTTGGCAGCCGGTAAAACCGGGGAGAAAGATGAAATTGTCATCTTGGTGGCCACCTCCGGCGATACCGGTAAAGCTGCTTTGGAAGGATTTAAAAATGTAAACGGAACCAAAATAATTGTATTTTTCCCGGAAGATGGTGTCAGCCGGGTGCAGCGCCTGCAGATGATAACCCAAGAGGGTGCCAACGTTAATGTTGTGGCTGTACAGGGCAATTTTGACGATGCCCAAAGTGGGGTGAAGCAGGTATTTGGAGATGCTGATTTTAATCAGCGGTTAAAAGAAAGGCATTACCGGTTATCTTCGGCCAACTCCATTAACTGGGGGCGTTTGGTGCCTCAAATAATCTATTATTTTGCGGCCTATTTAAAGCTAGTTAGTGAAAACCGGCTTAACATCGGTGAAAGGGTAAACTTTGTTGTTCCCACCGGTAACTTTGGTAATATTTTAGCCGGCTATTATGCCAAGCAGATGGGACTGCCGGTAAACCGTTTAATATGTGCTGCCAATCCGAACAATGTACTTACTGATTTTATCAACACCGGAGTATATGACCGCAACAGGGTGCTGGTGAAAACCATATCTCCATCCATGGATATTTTGATCTCCAGCAACCTGGAGCGCCTGCTGTTTGATCTGACCGGCTGCGATGACGGGAGAATAAGGGGATGGATGAATGAACTGCAGGGAAAGGGTAGGTATGCGGTGGACGAGGAAACCAAGGTGAAGGTGCAGTCTCATTTTTGGTCACATTACGCTTCTGATGAAGATACAATGAGAACGATTAAAGCAGTGTGGGAGGAGTACAACTATTTGGTTGATACCCACACAGCGGTGGCCTTTAATGTATACCGGAGGTACAGAGAACAAACCGGCGATACCACCAAAACCGTTGTTGTTTCCACTGCCAGTCCCTTCAAGTTTAACGCCAGCGTGGCCAAAGCGGTGCTGGGAGCTGACAAAACGGAAGGAAAAAGCGAGTTTATTCTTTTGAACATGCTGTGGGAATATACAGGCTGGCCAGTTCCGCAGGGCTTAAAAAACTTGGAGCAAAAGCCTGTGCTGCACAATCAAAAAACACCGGCAGGCGGGATAGGTAAAGCTGTGGCGGAGATACTTGGAGTGTAGCGAAAAGGGTGCTGTAAAAACAGCACCCTGAACCGGTTATACTTCCACCACCTTTTTGACACAGCATAGGAACCCCTTTACCAACTCTGGATCAAACTGGGATCCAGAGTTTCTTATTAACTCGTTAACCGCTTGGTCATAATTAAGCGCTTTTTTATAGGGACGTTTGGTGGTCATGGCATCAAAACTGTCTGCTATTGATGCAATTCTGCCCAGCAGTGGGATGTCATTGCCTTTTTTTCCATAGGGATAACCCTTTCCGTCATAACGCTCGTGATGATAGAGTATTACCGGGATGATGTTGTGCAGGGTGGGAATTTCCCTGACAATATCCGCTCCTATTAAAGGGTGCTGTTTAATTCTTTCGAATTCTTCCTCGGTAAGCCGGCCGGGTTTCTGTAATATAGACATATCTATTTTTATTTTTCCGATATCATGTAGAAAGGCACCGTACTTCAAATACTTTATGTCTTCTTCAGGTAGGCCCAGCTTTCGGGCTAAAGTTTCAGCGTAGTAAACCACCCGCTCGGAATGTTTATAGGTGTAATGATCTTTGGCGTTGATTACTATGTTTAATGTTTTAATGGTGCTGAAATCGTTTTCGGTATAGCTTGGTTCTCCAGGTGAAATTTCATCCAGCACGGAAGAATAAAGTATAACGGTATCTTTGGTGCGTTTGGCTTTATACAGGGCATAGTCCGCCAGCTTGAGCAGATCATCCTTGTTGGTGGCGTTAAAGGGAAAACAGGCTATCCCCACTGACACAGTCAGGTTTATATTGATGTTATTGTTTTGTATTTTGTAAAAACGGTTTTTTACCGTTTGATTTAAACGCCTGCCCATTGCCAGGGCCTCTTCGGGGCTCACATTTGGCTGGAGGGCTGAAAACTCTTCCCCGCCGTAGCGGGCCACAAAACCGCTGGGAAAAAGTTCCCTCAGCATGACGGCAACCTGCAGCAGTATTTGATCTCCCACCTGGTGGCCGTACAAGTCGTTTACCCGTTTAAAGCTGTCTATATCAATGATAAAAAGGGCAAAACTTTGATTGGCTGCCTTGGCCTTTTTAATTTGTTTATCCAGCTCTTCTTGAAACTTTCTGTGGTTATACAGGCCGGTTAAACTGTCGGTGGCCGCTTTGAACTCTAAGTTTCTGCTCAGCATGTATATGGCAGCCATGTGTTTGCTGGTTTCCTGGTACTGCTTTAATAAGAAGGGTAAACACATTTGAATGTCTGCTTTACCCTGCAGTACGGCAATGGCTTTTTCCCAGCATGAGTTATAGCCGCAGGCACCGCAGTTTATCAGATCCTTTTGGCTGTACTTACCGGTTTTTTTCAATACATCCCATATTTCCTGGCGGGTAAAAAATTTTTTAATTCGCTGCTTATTGACAAAGGTACGGCTGGTGTCTATATCGGGGGCCAGTTCGGCAAAATCCCGGGGATATTTGTATTCACCCTTTTTTCTTTCTTCGTTGCTGTAATTAATTATTCTTTGAGACTTTACAAAGCACAGGTCGCTGCTGGCTATTTCCCTGCCGGCGATGCAGCCGTCGCAGCAGAGCAAATCTACGATTCGGGGTGTAAGAAAACCGCTGTTAATGGATCGCAAAATACTTTTGCACTTTGCCGGGCCGTTGGCTTCAATGACATCCAGGGAGCCCACATCCCGGTGTAAACCCAGCGTTTTTAATAACCCTCCCGCCAGGGGAAATAATCTGGCTGTATTGGCACCGGGGGAGTCCCAGTTTTCTTCGGGCATATTTTCCAGGATAATTTCTTCTCTTTTAAACCACTGTTTTAACTGGTTAAAGGTGATTACCGCGTCAATGGCAGTACCGGCGTGTTTATTGACACTTTCTGCTTTTTTGGCTATACAGGGTCCGATAAACACTGTTTTGCAGTGCGGGTATAATTTTTTAGCTGCTTCACCGGTAATCATCATTGGAGACTTTATCGGGGCCAAACAGCTGATTAATTGTGGAAAGTGTTTTTCTACCATTAAAACAACGGAAGGGCAGGGGGTAGTGATGATTGTGCTGCATTGGCCGGAGGACAGAAGTTTTTGATACTGGTAGGCGCATATCTCTGCCCCAAAGGCAGTTTCATAAACTTTGGAAAAGCCCAGCCTGCGCAGCCCGCCAATTAATTGGCGGGGTTTGCAGGTGAAAGAAGCGGCAAAAGAGGGGGCCACAATGGCTACCGTTTCTTCTTGACGGTCCAACCATTTTTGTACCATGGGAACATCATTAAACAGCAGCTTGGCACCCTGGGAACAAACTTTAGCACAGCTGCCGCATAAAATACAGTCTTCTTTGGCAATGGTTGCTTTACCGTTTTGAAAGGATATGGCATTTACCGGACATACTCTGACACAGGCATAACACTGCACACAAAGCTTGTTATCGGTATAAAGTATATCCATACTAAACACATCCATATAAAAACGTTTCTGCTAACTATTTCTAGCAATATATGAGAAAACCCTTGTGAAAATTTATTATTTTTAAATAAATTAGTATATATTTTTTACAAAATGTGTTCTTCTTATCAGCTGTTTAATCTCCTGGATAATTAATATTTACTCTTAGACAACAATTAACATACTGGGCAGCGAATATTTATTTGATGTTTTTGCAGGAACTATCAAATATTTTACATAACTTATATGAAGGGATTTTGTTTAAAAGAATGGCGGGAGGAGGTAGAAAAGTATGCATGATGAAGGAAATAACCTGGGGGATGAATACACTGAAAAAACCATGGATCATTTTTTAAATCCCCGCAATGTGGGGGTGGTGGAAAATTATAACGGCAGAGGTAAAATTGGTGAAGCGGGCTGTGGTGATGTTTGTGAAATAACGCTGCGTGTTGAAAATGACAGAATAGTAGATATTAAGTTCCGGGTACACGGCTGTGCCGGTGCCATTGCCACATCCAGCGCCACCACCGAGCTGGCCAAGGGGAAAACCTGTAATGAAGCTCTCCAGTTAACTGATGATGACGTGGTGGAGTATCTGGGAGGATTACCGGAGCAGAAAAAACACTGTTCTCTGCTGGGTATCAGAACACTGCGGCAGGCCATTTATGACCACTGGTTTTACAAGCAGCTGCTGGAAAGCGGCCAGGTAACCAACCGGGAGGAACACGAGCAAATTAGGGCGGAACTGTTTCAGCAGTTTGCCGGAGAATTTTAATTATAAGGGGAAAGGGCTCAATTAATTGAGCCCCTACCAAAAAGTTTTATTATAACCTGCTTTTATAAATCTCCAGCATCCGTTTTATGTTTTCGCTGCTTAACCGGCCGGTTAAAGATGGGGTATCAAAGAAACGCTTGGGGAAAGTTAACCGGTCCAGGTTATAACCCAGCTTGATACGTATTTCGTGTTTGGTTTTAAATATTTCTTCTCCCAAAGCATTTAACTCTTCGGCGGTGGTATTAATACCTATGGACCCCAGTGCAGATACCACCGTTTCCGGATCGTATATTCCCCGGGCAAATAAACAAATACACAGGGAGTTTAAAACATTGCGCCATTTTTCTTCGGTTATCAAGTCGTCTACCATTTTTTCCAAGTCTCTTTGCTCGCGGTGCTTTTGGTCCACCGAGTAACCGGCGTTATCTAAGTGAGAATGGCGGGCGCCTACAGTTAGTCCTAAAACATTAGCGTGACCGGTGTGATAACCGGGCATTTCTGTTTTGGCCAGCGTAAGAGCGTAGTCTTTGCCGCCATATTTTTCTGCTGCCGCCGCTGTTCCCCTGGCCAGTGTGGCGTAAAAACTGTTAGGGGGATAGACGATATTTTTTAGCACTTCAATATAACCCTCTGCGTTGTCAAAATCCACTTTGGTGCCCAGGGTTGCTTCATCCACAATACCGCTCTGGTAGGCTTCTGTTACCCAACCCAGTGCTACACCGGCAGTGATGGCATCCATGCCCAGTTCTTCCACCAGATCAATTAAATCCAGCACCTTTTCCTGGGATGTCATGCCGATAAAAGATCCCAGAGCAAATATCAATTCGTGGTCGTAGGATATGGCTTTGGATTCGTATTCATATCCGGGGCCGAACTCCCGCCGGCGCATGGCAATGTGAATACAACCCACCGGACAGCCGGAGCAGGCCATCTTGCGGATTAAACTTTGTTCCGCAAAGGACTCACCGCTGATATTACCTGCCTGCTCAAAGGTGCCCGATTGCAGATTTTTGGTGGGCAGCCCTCCCAAGTTGTTTAGAGCGTTAATGTTTATGGCGGTGCCCACACCGTGATATTTATCCATAATATCAGTTTTAACCACCCGCTGATAAATATCCCGGTAAACTTTGTTGTAGGCCTTGGAGTCAGGTATTGGTTCATCTTTATCGCCGTGGATAACAATGGCTTTAAGGTTTTTAGCACCAAAAACCGCTCCCAAACCCAGCCGGCCGAAATGGCGGTAAGTATCCACATTAACACTGGCAAAGGAAACACACTTTTCACCTGCCGGTCCGATGCGGATGGTGCTGCGGTGCCCCCTGTTCGGTTCCAAACGGCGTAAAATACTGCCTGTTTCACCCACATTCAGTCCCCACAGGGCGGAGGCATTTTTAAATTTTACCCCCCGGGGGCCAATGGAGAGATAGGTGGGGGCATGGGCCCGGCCGTGGATGACAATGGCCTGGAACCCGGCCAGGCGCATGGCCAGTGCCAGCCTCATACCGGCATAACTTTCTCCCCATTCCCCGGTCAAGGGAGAACGGAAAACCGCCACCACTTTGGTAACCACAGGAAAAATGGTGGAAAGGGGCCCGTTGGCTAAAACAACCGGTTGTTCCGGAGCCAGGGGATCCAGCTGCGGGTTGACGGATTCGGCAAAGAGTTTGCTGGCCACACCAATGCCGCCCAACAGGTAATTTAAATCCTTTCGATGATGTACTTCTATCTTTTCTTCGCTCAGATTAATTTCCAGCACTTTAATGGTTCGTTCACTCATATTGGCCGTTCCTCCAGGGTTAATACTTGGTGTGGACAGAAACGGGCACAGGTTCCGCACTGTACACACACCAGGGGTTTATTGCTATCTTCATCAAACTCCAGTACACCAATTATACAAGCCTCTACACAATCTTTACAGCCAATACATTTGTGGGGAATAAAACGAACCCCGCCCCCTTCCCTGGCAATTAGTGCACCGCAGCGGCATGCGGCAGCACAGGGGGCATCTATACATCCCCTGCAGATGTCAGCGACAAACTTACTCTGCAGACCGCCGGCTGTTCTTATTTGAATGGCTGCCTTGGTAGGGGAAAGGCTGCGCCGGATGGTCCGGGCACAGGCCAGCATACAAGAATAACAACCGATGCACTTGGTCATGTCTTTGGCTTGCAGTATCTTGGCCGTGGTAATTACCTCCCTATATAAATATTACTTTAATGGTATATATTCTACATAATTACTGCAATCCTTTTTTAATATGCTAAATTTCTTCAAATTTCATGTTTTAAAATCAATAGAAGGAAAAGATTATTGAATTGCAGAAGTAACAAAATAAAAATTTAAGGGGGACCTGATTAAATGAGAGAAACATCGGTATATAATTTAAAACAGGGTGACTGGAAACCGCACCCCACCAGCCCGGGGGTTTTTGTGCAGCCCATATTATCCGGGGATGAGGGGTTGGGCTTTAAAAATATGTATGTAAAAATTGTTCCCGGCGGTGAGATACTGCCCCATACCCATGACACTGCAGAAGTGTTCTGCTTTATCAAGGGGCTGGGCAGTGTGCTGGTGAACGGGGAAAGAAAAGACTGCGGTGAAGGAACGGTGGTGGTGGCGCCGGCAGGGGTGGAGCATGGTGTTAAAAACAACACCGGAGAAGACATCTATCTGCTGGCCAATTTTAAAAGCTGATGCCGGGTAATATACCCGGCATTTATGTGCTTACCCGGCAGGCCGGGTAAATGGTTCTTAGTACATTTGCGGCTGCTGCGGGGAAGGCTGCCCTTGGGGCTGTGATGGTTTGGAAATATCGGATAGTGCCTGGCCGGCTTCGTTTTGGTAGATATTTTCTACCGCTAAATCGCCAAGGGAAACAATGCCGGCCAGCTGGCCGTTTTCAACCACCGGCAGGCGGCGGATTTGATTTTGGGCCATCATGCTGGCCGCCTGGTGGACGTCCATTTCCGGGCTGCCGGTTACAACATTTGTAGACATAACTGACTGCACCTGGACCGTACCGGCACTTTGGCCTTTTGATGCCACCCGTAAAGCAATATCGCGGTCGGTAATGATACCCACCGGTTTTCCGTTTTGCACCACAGGTACGGAACCCACATTATACTGGCTCATAATTTGTGCCGCTTCGGCCACCGTTTGCTGCGGGCTTACAGTGGCCACGTTTTGGGTCATGATATCTTGCAGTTTTTGAGACATTATATCCCTCCCGCCTGGTTAAAGTTTATATTCCTGTACTTTTTATAATCTCTATAAATGAAGTTATTTATTCATTACCGGTAAAAGCGGGAGTAATAAAAAATTGCTGCTCAATGCCGGGGTTATCATTTCAATTCTTAATCAAAGTTTTATACAATTCCGGTCTTCTGGCCTGCAGGTAAAAAATGCTGCGCATGGAAGTTGTTTTTTGATATCGAATTTTATTTATCAATTCAGCATCCAAGTCAACAACCAGCATGCTTTCCTGATTATTAAAATCCTCGGCGATGACATTTCCCTTGGGATCAATGACCATGGCGCCTCCGGAGAAACGATGGTCTTTTCCGCTGCCGCCAATTAAATTACAGGCAGCTATATATACGGTATTGTCATATGCCCTGGCGGTTAAATACTTTAACCAGATTTCTTTTCTGCTGCCCGCCGTGCATGGTGAAGCATGGGGGGCAAAAATTATTTCCGCCCCCTTTAAAGACATTACAGTGGACATTTCAGGAAAATGCAAATCCCAGCATATTTGGATGCCGAATACCGCCTTGGCGGTATTGAAAACCGGGACCCGGTCACCGGGGGTAAAGTAAGGTTTTTCACTGCTGCCCAGGTGGGTTTTTCTATATTTTTCCATGCTGCCGTCGGGCAGGGCTGCTAAACTGGTAATATATGGCTTATTACCTGCCGTACATTTTTCAGCTATACCGGCCAGTATGGTGATGTTGTGATTTCTGGCCAGGGCAGAGATTAAATTACTGCTGTCACCGGGAATTTGCTCACAGTAAAGGTGGGATTTGTCCCGGCTGTACCCCTGCACGGAAAGCTCCGGGAAACAAATAATATCCACCTGCTGCTTGGCCGCTTGTTTTACAAACAGCTTGATTTTATTTAAATTTTGATCCCTTTGGCCAAAGACAGAGTTCATCTGCACCAAGGCAATTCTGGTATTTTTCATTGCTGCACCCCGTATATTAAACTGCTGGTTAAATTAAATGCCCAGTTCGGCCATTAATCTTTTAGCATTTTCACCAATAACTGCTGTATATTCATTATCCTTTAAACCTAATTTGGCAATGCATGAACACTCCCTTCCCGGGTCATTATAAGGGTAATCACTGCCCAACAGTATTTTATGATAACCGTGTTCTTTAATCATATAACGGAATTTATCACTGGGCAAAAATTCATAACAACTGGAAGTGTCAAAATACAATTTTTTCCCCACCAAACACTGCAATGCCCGGTCCCACATTTGATAACCCCCCATGTGGGCGGCTATAACCTTTAAATTGGGTATGGTTTCCAGCACGTGGGCCAGTCTTTCCGGTGAAGTATAATTTATTTTACTGCTGTTTTGATCATCACCGATGTGGAAGATTAAAATAAAGTCCCGGGCCAGTTTTTCGTACATAATTAATGCCTTTTCTTCATCCAAAAAAAACTGCTGAAAGTCCGGGTGAAACTTTATTCCCTTTATACCGGCTTTTTTCAGCCTGTTTATTTCATCATCAATATTTTCATAATCCGGGTGCAGGGTACCAAAACCAATTAAACCGTCTTTACTGTTTTGTATGGCCCAAAGATTGGCCGGCGGTACCTGTTCCGGCTTGGTGGCTGCAGTGAAAAATACCGCCGCATCCACATTGGCCCGGCGGCGAAGGGTTTGATACTCGGTAACGGTGCCCCGGTAGGGAACCGGCATGCCATAATGCCGGGCCAGCTGCTGGGTTACCTTGGGGGCCACATTATCGGGGAAAAAGTGCACATGCATATCTATTAACATGATGATACCTCCGGAAAAAGTTGAATAACCCAGTAACATTATTCGTTTTATGGCCGTACATTCCTGCTGCGGGTTATTATGGAATTTGGAAAAATTAAAATAACGGTATAAAAAACTATTGACATTGGTAATATTTATATTAGAATATAAATATACCTAATAGGTATACAATAGAAGAAGGTGACCAGTATGAGGTTTAACCAGGCCACAGATTATGCCTTTAGAATAGTGTATTACCTCGGCAAGCAGAAGCCTGGAGAGATAATTGAAGCCCGGCAGATTGCCGAAAAGGAAAATATCCCCATCAGGTTTCTTTTAAAAACAATCAGATCATTAACCAAGGCCGGGATAGTAAAGTCCTATCGGGGGCTTAAAGGCGGGTACACTTTAGCCAAAGACACCAGGGATATTACTTTAAAAGATGTGTCTGAAGCCGTTGAAGGTCCGGTTAAGATAAACAGGTGTTTGGTTAACCCCGCAGAATGCAACAAAAACGCCACAGCCTGGTGCCCCATTCACAGGGCGCTGCGAAATGTACAGCAGGCCACCAATAAAGAACTGGAAAAGTACAATTTTTTTGACCTGATAAAATTTAATAATGACAATAGTGACAGGTAAATACTTAGTATGAACAAAAAATTAAGTGCACTATAAATGTGTACTAAATTAATATACAATAAGGGGGTTTTAAAAAATGAATTTAAAAGGAACCAAAACCGAGAAAAACTTAATGGCATCTTTTGCCGGTGAAAGCCAGGCCCGCAATAAGTACACATACTTTGCCAGCGTGGCTAAAAAAGAGGGTTACCAGCAAATTGCCGCAATTTTTGAAGAGACGGCGGCCAACGAGAAAGAACATGCCAAGATGGCTTTAAAATTCTTAAATGGTATTGGAAGCACCAGGGAAAACCTGAAAGCGGCAGCGGAAGGCGAAAATTACGAGTGGACGGAAATGTACAAAGAATTTGCCGAAACTGCCCGGGCTGAAGGCTTTGAAGAAATAGCTGTTTTCTTTGAAAACGTGGCTGAAATTGAAAAAGATCATGAGGAAAGATTTAAAGCCCTGTTAAGGAATCTAGAAGAGGGCAGAGTATTTAAAAAAGATCAAGCAGTGGTGTGGAAATGCCGTAACTGCGGGCATATACATACCGGCGTGGAAGCACCGGAAAAATGCCCCACCTGTCTGCACCCGCAGGCTTTCTTTGAAATGAAAGCGGAAAATTATTAAGGGGGAGAATTTTTATGTGGAGATGTACCGTCTGTAACTTTACCATGGAAGGTGAAAGTTTACCGGAAAAATGCCCCAAGTGTGGTGCCCCGAAGGATAAGCTGGTTGTTTTAGAGGAAAAACAAGCGGAGCTGGTAAAGAGATCCCAAAAAACTAACGACCTGCATATGGAACTGGCCGGTTTAATGGACAAGGTTTTGGTGGTGGCCAAGGAAGGGGAAGAAGACAACCTGGATCCAGGCTGTGTAAAAGTATTCCAAACAGCCCGGGAACAGGCCGTCATCATAAAGCAGATGATTAAAGCTGAACTGCAGGGACATGTAAATAAAGGCAAGTGGTAAACAGCTGGTGACAGACATGTTAAAGCCCCGTAATCCGCTGCGGATTACGGGGCTTTAACATGTCTGCCGTCAGAAAATGTTGTTATTTTTTAGGCATTCATTTCCTTCTCGCGCATATACATAAAAAAGGAAGAAATTACCATTAAAGGAGGAAGTGCAGTGCCTTATATTATGAGCTTTTTGATTTTTTTTAGTGCCGCCATGCAGCCGATGGGGGAACAAGTTACAGCGGCTCTTCCTAAAAACATTGTTATAGTTGTCACGGCAGTGGGTGACAACACCATTGGCTGCGACGTTAACTTTGGCTACGACGGTTCCTTTAATCAAGCAATTGATGTTAACGGGATAGATTATCCCTTTAAAAAAGTGGCCGCTATCTTTAAAAATGATGACCTGACCATTGCCAACTTGGAAACCACTTTAACCAATGCCGTGGTGAGGGCAGATAAGAAATTTGCCTTTGCCGGCAAACCGGAATATGGCGGCATACTGGTTTCCGGTGGGATTGATGCAGTTAACCTGGCAAATAATCACACCATGGATTACCTGCAGCAGGGCTATGCAGATACCGTGGCAGTTCTTGATGCACTGGGCATAGGCTATTTTGGAAATAACATCAAGTTAATTAAGCGGGTAAAGGGTGTTAACGTGGGTATGCTGGGTTACCGGGGTTGGTGGGACAATCAGAGGATAAAAACACAAATTAAAACCGACATAGCCAGTTTGAAACAGCAGGCCCCGGTGGTAATAGTTAGTTTTCACTGGGGCGAGGAGCGGGCCAACTATCCCAACAGCGTGCAGAAAAATTTGGGCCGCTGGGCCATAGACAGTGGGGCCGATTTGGTACTGGGCCACCATCCCCATGTGATCCAGGGAATTGAAAATTACAAGGGTAAAATAATTGTTTACAGTTTAGCAAACTTTGTATTTGGAGGAAACAAAAATCCCAGCGATAAGGATACATTTATCTACCAGCAGGAATTTATTGTCACTCCCGCAGGGGAAGTAAAAAAAGGGGTGGTAAAAATTATTCCTGCATCTGTATCTTCGGTGCCGTACCGCAATAATTACCAGCCGGTGGTGCTGGAAGGGCCGGAGGCGAAAAGAGTGCTGAACAGAATTAGGAGTTATAGTAATGCGCTGGAGTACGGGATTAAGAAAGTAGAATAAAAGGGGGCTTGGGCATGTGGTGCGGCTCAACTGGTGAAACCTGTATAGATTTGAAAATAATACTTGTTTTATGTATACTATTGTTTGGGCAGGCTTTAAATTCAATATAATTAAATAATTAACGTTGATACAAGTTGAAAAAATATCTGTAATGGGAGGGTATTTTATGAGAAAAGTTATGGGTGTTTTTTTGGCTTGTATATTTATTTTTAGCCTAATGTTATCGGGCTGCGGGGAAAATGCAGGAGAAAAATCTGCACTTGAAGGTTCCGGGGAAATCGAAAAGGTAATTATTTCGGTTGAGTCTAAAGGGTCACCTGCTGACTCAACAAGAGGGACAAATATCGTTGAAGCTGCTAAGGAGTTAAATAAGATCTTAGAAGAAAAGAATGATAATAGAAGGGTTGAAGTCATACATAACCATGACTCCACGGGCGGAGATGATGATTTCAATAAAAAATTTTTTCTCGCTTGGCAGAGCGGGAAAGGTGCTGATATATTGGTAACGGGACATAATAACGTTGCCTTATATGCTGAAGGCGGTTATGTTCTTCAATTGGACGATTTAATTACAAATTCAGAATTTAAAAAGTATCTGGATGAGATTTATCCAAATTTATGGGAAGCTGCAAAGTATAACGGAAAAACATATGCAATTCCACAAGATGCTGAAACGAGGCCGATATATTTCAGAAAAGATGTATTAAGGAAAATGGGCTGGACGGAAGAGCAAATCAATGAACTTCCGGAGAAGATAGAAAATGGGGAATTCTCTTTGCAGGATATGGTAGCGTTGGCTAAAGAAGCGAAGGATAAGGGACTGGTAAAATGGGGGATATATCACAGGCCCACTAATGGTGCGTTTTTTACAATGATGGTTAAGGACTTTGGAGGAAAAGTTTATGATGATAAAGAGGAAAAAATAGTACTTGATAAAAAGGCGGTAATAGAAACATTAAAATTCTTTAAAGACATCGCCCGGGACTCTAAGGTTACTCCCAGCGGTATGACTGCAGCAGAGTGGAAAGGAATACACAAGGATTGGGTTGAAGGGAAGGTATTATTCTGGTTCGGGGGAACATGGCACTGGGCCGAATACCAGAAAGTTCCTTATCACAGCGAATTAGGAAAATTATCCGAAGAATATATGTTTGATAATATGGGTTATGCTTTAACTCCGGCTGCTAAAAAAGGTGGGGAACCTATTACGCTAACTCAACCTTATGTGTATATGATAAACAGCAAAACAAAACATCCTGATTTGGCTTTTGCGCTGGCCGCCATTGCATCAAAGCCTGAATATAATGCAGTGCATGCTGTGGAAAGCGGGCATCTGGCTATAAGTCCTGCTACAGCTAAACAGCCCAAATATGAGGAAAATAGATTTCTCGCATCTGTTTCTTATATGCTGGACTATACTATCACTCAACCTAACACTTCCTTATGGAACAAGTATACAGGAGTATTATATAAAGCGGTACAGGCTGTGGAGTTAGGAAGACAAACTCCAGAAGAAGCGGTAAACTGGATGGAAGAGCAGCTTAAAAATGACCTGGGAGATAAACTGATAATAATGTAGTAGTTATTAAAAGTTGGGGGATATCCCCCAACTTTTAAAATGAAAAAAGGGGGGGGTTGTAGTGGCTCCGGTAACTGAACGGTCAGTAATGTTAGAAAGGGATGCGCAGCTTGAAGAAAAAAATTTGTTTCAGAAACTTAAAGATACCTGTCAAGCTGCTTCCTTTCTTGCTCCCTTCTTAATTATGATAATTCTATTTTTCGCTGTGCCGGTAATATTAACTGCTGTTTTAGCCTTCTCGGGAATGGATTTTAAACTCCAGTGGAATTTCGTAGGTTTGGATAACTTTATCAGAATTCTTAAGGATCCGGTAATACCTCAGGTTGCTGCTAATACTCTTGTATATGTGGTATTTACCTGCATCATAAATGTGGGTTTTGGGTTTTTGCTGGCGGTAATGACAGCTTACTTTATTAAAAATGAAAGCGTGGGCCTGTTTTTTAGAACATTATGGTTATTGCCTAGGATGACACCATCTGTTGTGTATGCTCTGTTATGGATATGGTTTTTGGAACCCACGGAAAATGGCATGCTGAATATTATTTTTAAAAGTCTATTTGATATGCAGCCTCATAACTGGATACAGGATAATCCAATGAAAGTAATCATATTTGCAAACGGGATGATAGGTGCATCTTTCGGTATGATTGTTTTTTCGGCAGCAATAAAATCAATTCCAGAAGATTATTTTAGGGCGGCAATGGTTGATGGAGCAAATGACTTCCAGATAATAAAAAATATTATAATCCCGTTTTTAAAATGGCCAATAATGTTTGCAACAATTTGGCAGACTCTGTCATTATTAACATCTTATGAATATATACTCCTGCTCACTGACGGGGGACCTCTATTTGATAGTGAAGTGCTGTCGTTATTTGCTTACCACAAGGCATTTGCAAATTTTGAATTTGGATACGGAGCGGCAAGTGCGATGGTACTCGTTATTATAGGTGCGCTCATAACATTGCTGATGCTTAAGCTCTTTGGATATGAAAGAATGATGAATCCCTCAAAACTAGGTAATTAAAAAGGGAGGGAGAAAGTTGGGATTAATCCAAAAAGATAGACTGGAAACAATAATCCCCAGGGTTATGGTGTATGTAGTCCTTGTCATAGTGAGTTTACCTTTATTTATCGCCTACGGATGGTTGTTTTTAAATTCATTGTCTGATGGAGCTTTTGGGGGAATAATTCCGAATAAATTTACATTGCAAAACTGGAGGTTTCTTTGGAGTGAAGTAAGAATAGGGACGACTGCTTTTCAAAGTATATGGCCCATAACATGGAATACATTTGTGCTGGCAGCAGGAATAACTGTTATTGAAATATTGATTGCTGCCTTATCTGGATTTGCATTGTCCAGGATGAAATTTGCAGGAAAAGATTTGATAATGAAATTAACGATATTTTTGCATGCATTCCCGGGAGTAGCGCTGTTAATTGCTTTATATATTGTGCTTCAAAAATTAAATTTACTTGATAAATTATTAGGAGTTATATTAGTTAAAGTTGCTTTGGAGCTGCCTATGGCAACATGGATGATGAAGGGGTTCTTTGATGGTATTCCCTGGGATATTGAATGGGCGTCTTATATAGATGGATGTAATCGCTTACAAACATGGTGGAAGATTATAATTCCCCAGCTGAAACCCGGAATAGCTGCGGTGGCAATTTTTGCATTTATGTCTGGTTGGTCTGAATTTATATATGCCTTTACATTTATATACTCTCCTGAGAACTATACACTGGCAATTTACCTTAAAAATTTAATAGGAGATTTCAAAATGTTAGATTATGGCCTCTTATGTGCGGCAGGTTTGTTTTATATGATACCTACTATCCTTTTCTTCATATTTTCCCAGAAGTCACTTATGAAGGTGTCATTCGGTGGAGTAAAAGGCCCGAATTAATAGAATGGGAGGTGGTATCATTGAAGGTTATCTTTGAAAATGTTACTAAAAAATTTGGGAACTTTACGGCAGTGGATAATTTAAATGTGAAATTTAAAGATGGCGAATTTGTGGCTTTATTGGGCCCCAGTGGATGCGGAAAAACCACTACATTATTGATGATTGCAGGAATATATAAACCCAGTTCAGGGAAAATAATGTTCGATGATAAAGTGATGAATGATGTACTGCCGAAGAATAGAAATATAGGTATGTGCTTTCAAAGTTATGCATTATACCCTCATATGACAGTATTTGAAAATATTGCCTTTCCTTTAAAACTGAAAAAAATGTCCAAGGATGAAATTAAGAAAAGGGTAATGCAGGCTGCTAATAAAGTTGAAATAGGACATTTACTGGATAGAAAACCGGGACAATTGTCAGGGGGACAGCAGCAGAGGGTATCTCTGGCAAGGGCGCTGGTTAAAGAACCGCAAATAATGCTCTTAGATGAGCCGCTGTCAAATCTTGATGCCAGGTTAAGGATAAATATGAGGGCAGAAATAAAAAAATTGCAGAAAGATTTGGGCATAAATATGGTGCTTGTAACACATGATCAAACGGAAGCATTAACTATGGCAGATAGAATTGCAATTATGAATAACGGAAAATTGCAGGATTTTGATATACCTGAGGAATTATATGAAAACCCCAAAAATTTATTTATTGCAAATTTCATAGGTAATCCTCCGATGAACTTTATAGATGTGGAACTTGTAGAAGAGGAGGGTAAATATTTTGTAAAAAATGAAGTAATTAAGCTGGAGCTGCCGGAAAGTTCAAGGGAGCGGTTTGATTTTTCTTCATGTTCAAAGCAGCTGGTACTGGGTATACGCCCCGAGGATTTAACAATAACTGAATCTAAGTGCAATACACTGCAGGCGGAAATTTATGTTGTAGAACCTTTAGGAAGAGATAAGCTGGTTAATGTCGTTATAGGAGAAAGAAAATATAAAATAATTGCACCTCCAAAGTTTAATGCAGACACAGGGGATAAAGTCAATATTTCATTAAACTTTGCTAAAATCCATCTATTTGATAAAACTAGTGAAGGTTCAATAAGAAGAAATAGGGTATAAGTTGGGGCTGGCACGTGTTATTGGAGCAGTTGTTTTGTAGTTAATTATATTGCTTTTTACGGTTGTTTAAAATCATGGGATGTAATGCAGGGAAATCCTGTATATATCCCATGATTTGCCAAGCACATGGGCCTGTGGTGCGGTAAAGAACTTAATTAAATTAAGTGCGTTCTATTTTGCCGAATACTTCTCCACACCGGCAGCCGTAAGTTACAGTATCCCAGGTATTTCCCTCACAAATACTTAGTATTCGCACCTTTGAATCGGCGGAATATAAATTTTCATTACAACCGGGACAGCTGCTGCCGGTAATAAATTTTTTAGGCTTTATTGCTATACAACCGGAGCGGTTAATTTCTGCAGTACAATTATGCAGATTAAGTTTAGACAGGCGGTATTTTTTTAAAATACCTTTTAAAGCTGCCAGCATAGCTGACCTGGCTGTGCTGCTTTGCACCGTTAGAAAGGTTGTTAGTGCCGTTTCGGCACAGCGGCGGTCTTCCATTGTGGGGAGTAAATAAACTGTTGACTTTTTCATATTATTGATATTATTTCCAATAAAGCAGTTAAAGATGCACTGGAGGGTGACAGTTGGCAGAAGCATTACTGGTGGCCATGGGCAGCAGCCAATTAAATGAAGCCAAAGCAATTGCTGCTCAAAGCACGGTTATCGTGTTTGGTACAATGGATAAAACCGTGCTGGAGCAGGTAAGAGAGGAAAATATGCGGGTATATTTTTACCGGACTGGCTGAGATAATGAAAGAAAAGTGGTTGCCGTGGGCAACCTGGATGCTGTTTGGCTGTTGACGGAGGAAGCAGGTGATATGAAAGATTTACAAGCACAGTTTGGACAATATTTTAGAGAAAAGTGGCACCGGGTTGTGATGGGGGCAGAGAAGTCCTTTGACTATCACAGGGATTGGAACGCTTACTTTTCGGTATCCGGTTTCCGGGAGTGTGCTGAAAACCTGTATCTCTCAGATTTAAATTTATCCAGGGCATATAACGTGTTGGTAGGTTAGAGGCCAAGTTTACCTTTTGTTTTTTCCGCGGCACTTTTACCGCTTAAATAACCGGTGGAAAAAGCAATTTGTAGGTTGTATCCTCCTGTTAAGGCGTCCACATCAATAACTTCTCCTGCGAAGTACAACCCCTGAACCAGTTTTGACTCCAGGGTGGAAGGGTTAATTTCACCGGTGCTGATCCCACCGCTGGTAATTATGGCTTCATTTAGCGGCCTGGTTCCGGTTACCGTCAGCTGCAGACTCTTTAAGGTGTGCACCAGGGTAAGACGTTCTTTTTTGGTTACTTGATTTACCACTTTGCTGCTGAGTCCGGTGAGCTTTATTATCACCGGTATTAATCTTTTGGGCAGCAGATCATTGAGAGCGTTTTTAACCTGTTTATTTATGTATTTGCGGAAATCCCTTTGTATACGCTGGTCCAACTGCTCATCTGATAAGGCTGGTTTCAAATCAATAAACAATTTTACTTCACTGCGGGCATTTTTATTTAGCAAACTGCTGAGGGAAAGAATTATTGGCCCGGAAACTCCAAAGTGAGTAAAGAGCATTTCGCCGAACTTACTGGCCACTGTTTTTCCACCGGCGGTTAAAGTGGCGGTAACATTTTTTAAAGTTAATCCCTGCAGCTCTTTTACCCAACTTTCCCCGGTCACCAGGGGGACCAGGGCGGGCTTGGGCTCGATAACGGTATGTCCCAGCTCCCCGGCCAGCTGATACCCGTCCCCGGTGGAACCGGTGTGCTGATAGGACATTCCGCCGGTGGCTATCAGCACATTGTTACAATTGATCTGTTCATTGTTTTTTAGCAGCACCCCGGTCACCCGGTTGTCCTTGGTCAGTATTTTTTTGGCTGCGTTATTATACCTTATATCCACCCTGCTTTTTTTTAAATATCGTTCAAAACCTTTAATTATATCGCTTGATTTATCGCTTTCCGGAAAAACCCTGCTGCCGCGTTCAATCTTTGTTTTAACACCCAGATTATTTAATAATTCCACCAGCTGGTAGTTGTTAAAGGTGTATAGGGCGCTGTATAAAAATTTTTTGTTAGTGACTATATTGTCAAAGAAATCTTCCATATCCCCGTAATTGGTAACGTTGCATCTGCCCTTACCGGTGATATATAATTTTTTACCTAGTTTTTCGTTTTTTTCGATTAACAGTACCTGCAGACCTTTTTGAGCTGCTGTTGCAGCGGCCATCATACCTGCCGGGCCGCCGCCGATTACTACCAAGTCATAATGCATAAATACTCCTCCATACAGCAATATACATTATTATAGCTTAATATGACTTAATTACCGATATTATACACAAAAAAAAATCCGGGGTTTTAACCCCCGGAATTTTTTAACATATTTTACGCCGCTTCGTGTTCTTCATGATGACCCAGGATGTTAAAGTTTTCTACAATGAAGCAGTATGCCAATATACCACCTGCTACCAGACCGGCACTAACCACAATTTCCGTCCAGGCCGGAATATAACCGGGACCATAGTAGTTGACCATACCGGTAATTACCACATTGAGACGGTTTACAACTACACCTAAAGCTGTTAATGCACCATAGGTTACTAAACCGCTTCTGGTTTTACCCCAGGGACTGATGAGTATAATCAAGGGTATAATTACGCCACCGATGGTTTCCAGTAAGAACATATTAGATTCCAGCCCGCCGGCAAATACATACTGCCAAGCGTCGCGGTTGCTGAAGTCGATGGCTTTTAGTGCCAGGTAAATCACCATTAAAGTTCCGCCAATTTTAGCCAACCCGCGCAGAACCTTAAGGTCAACCTGGTGGTTGTATGCCCTGCCGGCCAGTGATGTTTCCACAGCCACCATAGCCGGACCCACAAAGAACGAAGACATTAAGAAGAACAGCGGGATAAATGGTGACCACCACAGCGGGTGCAGTTTACCAACTTCAATCAGGTACAGTCCGCCCAGTGAAGACTGGTGCATAGTAGGCAGCAACACACCTACAATCAACAGGAACGGCATGATTTTTCTGAAAAATTTGTGCCATGGTTTGGCAACTCTTTCGGTAAGAATTTCACCGAACTCGATTACCTGAATGGTGGTATATAAGGATACGCACCAGAATACTTCGAACAGCACAGAGTGGTAGCCCCAAGATACGAAGGGACGCCAGAAGTTAAACCATTGACCGATATCCAGGAACAAACCGGCCATTACCAGTAAGTACCCGAGCATTGAGGTTAACATTGCACTGCGACCAATTTCATTAAACTTATTAATGTGTAAAATGTGTACGATAAGTGCTGTACTGTAACCACCACCGGCCAAAGCAACACCTGTCAACACGTCAAAACCGATCCACAACCCCCAGGGCCACTGGTCATTGAGGTTGGTTGTTGGCCCTAGGCCCACGATTAAACGCCATAAGGCAATGGCTGCAGCCATGCCAGCCAGGATAAATAGCAAAACCCTGGTCGGAGTTAAGCGAAAACTCCAACTTTGAGTATTAGTAGCCGCCAAAATTATAACCCCCTTTTATTAACTGGTTTATTATTTAACTGTGACTGTTGGCTACTACAGGTGTACGTCTTTTTTCTCCTCTTGGGCAATCTTATTACGCCGCTTGGTGTACAGATACATACCGGTTAACAATGAACCCCAGCCAACTATCACATACGGGGTGTATTTCAAGAAACTGTGACTGTATTCGGGCAGCGGTGTTGTGGTGACATCGGTACGGAAGCCTAACTGCTCAAAGGGCACGTCGGAAATATAAATCCAGTCTGTACCGCCGGCTTCTTTTTCACCGTAAATATGCTTAACGTATTTACTGTCACTTTCGATGGTTTTCTTGGCCAAAGCCAGAATTTCATCACGCTCACCAAATGTCATTACATTGGTAGGACAAACGCTGACACATGCCGGGGCTTCTCCTTTAGCCACCTTGCCCGAGCACATTTGACACTTAGTAACCAGCGGGAATGATTTTTCCCACTGATACTTGGGAATATCGAAGGGACAGGCCAGCATGCAGTAACGGCAGCCCACGCACAGGTGCGGGTAGTAAATAACAGGCCCTTCTTCTGTTTTTTGGAATGCCTTGGCAAAGCAGGCGGATGCACATGCTGGATGCTCACAGTGCAGGCACTGCTGTTTTACATAACGCCATACGGGCTGGCCGTCCTTCTCTGTTTTCTTGGCGGTAACGATAGTCCAGTTTTCATCGGTTAACTTGGGATTTTCGCCGATAGCGGGACTATCCTTTTCAAATTTATTATCGTTATATAATTTGCAGGCTACGGTACAGCTACCACAGCCGATGCACTTAGTTAAATCAACCAGTACACCTTTACTCATGTAATTTCACCTCCCAGTGGTGCTTGTTAACCTAATTTACTACCTTTGGCTGTCAACTTGTCGCCCCGGCTTGTATATTCTGTATGTAGTAATTCATGAGCTAAATGGCTGATGGGATGTTCCAAATATTTTTCGTAAAGAGCGAGAATTTCCGGGTTTTCATGGCTTAAACGCAGCTTATATGAAGCGTCCTTGGCGTAAAGGCTGGCAATACGCTTTTCACGCACTTCGTTGCTTGGGGGCAGTGCGGTACGCGGCTGCCCGCCGCCGCTGATACACCCGCCGGGACAGCACATAATCTCAATAAAGTGGTAAGGAGATTCGCCGCGGCGAACTTCATCCATCAGTTTACGAGCATTGCTCAGGCCATGAGCCACTGCAATTCTCAGTGTTCCCACGCCGGGAATGTCCAGGGAAGCTTCTTTTACGCCTTCCAATCCCCGTACCGGTTTCAGATTGAGCAGGCCTTCCGGTACATCCTGCTTGGTGAGTACAAAATAGGCTGTACGAACGGCAGCTTCCATAACACCGCCCGTGGCACCGAAGATTAAACCTGCCCCTGAGCCCGTGCCCATTAGCTGGTCGTATTTTTCCTCCGGCAGCTTGTTCAGGTCAATGCCTTTGTTTTTAATCATCCGGGCTAATTCCCTGACGGTGAGAACTGCATCCACATCGCGCATTGTTTCATCGCCGTGGTGTAAACCGGCATCATTCATTTCCGGGCGGGAACACTCAAACTTTTTAGCTGTACAGGGCATTATTGATACCGAGAAGATTTTCTTCGGATCGATATTTTTCTCTTTGGCAAAGTATGTCTTGATTAAAGCGCCAAGCATTTGCTGGGGTGACTTGGCGGAAGACATGTGTTCCAGCAGATCGGGGTAATAATACTCGCAGAATTTAACCCAGCCGGGACTGCAGGAGGTAAACTGCGGTAGAGGTGCCTTGCTCTTCTTGGTTATCCGGTTAATTAATTCGGTACCTTCCTCCATAATGGTTAGGTCAGCACTGAAGTTGGTGTCAAATACATAGTCAAAACCCAGTTTTTTAAGAGCGGCGACCTGCTTACCTTCTACCCATGAGCCTGCCGGCAGGCCGAACTCTTCACCAAGACCTACCCTGGTGGCGGGTGCGGTTTGAACAACCACTACAGTGTCTGGGTCTTCAATTGCTTCCAGTACCCGGGCTGTATCATCCTTTTCGGTGATAGCAGCGGTGGGGCACCATAGAGTGCACTGGCCGCAGTTTACGCATATTACTTCATCTTTAACCGGTAATTCGTAATGGCCAAATACAGTTTGAACCTTTTCACAAACCTCCAGGCATTGGCCGCAAAGGATGCACTTTTCGTCATCCCGCATGATAGATGGATTGTTTGGGTCGATGGGTACACGACCGCGCACTTGTGACGGATAAGAACTGGCTGCTTGATACTGCTGCGGCAGCCAACCCTTGCCACCCATGGGCTCTTTGGAACAGCCGGCCAGGGTTGCTGTGGCACCAACCAGGCCAAGGCTTCCGAACATTTTGAGAAAGCCGCGCCTGGTCATTTCTGTACTGCGTGCCTTTTGCTTATCCATAAAATTTTCCACCTCCGCCTTTATTTTTAATGGCATAGCCATTATAATGATTATTGCTTTGCAGCAAATTTTTGTCCGATTCTGATAATTAAAAGTTAATTTTAAATTTTATTTTTATTCAGAAAAAGAAATTTATTTCACATTCCTTCCCGCGTATAATTATGATTACTTAAACCCGCTGTTCCGCCATCATAACATGGCTACCATCCAACTAATTAGACAACCGAATGAAAAAATCCTCTTTTTCTGAATATTAAACTAAAATAAATTTTACTTTTCAAAAGCTCTGCTATTAATTTAAAATTTTATAAAGCTAATTCGAAAATATATTTATGCATTCGACAAATATAAAAGAGCTAATTGTGCAGCAGAATGAGCATTGATTGCTCTTAAGTTAATTTTAACATATATTTAATATATATTTAATATTATTTCATAAAAACGTTTATATTACATGTAAAATTATTATCAACCTATGAAACGGTAAAAGGCTGGAGATACAATCCCCAGCCTTTTAAGGCAATAAAAGATCAACCTGTATTAGTTAATTAAACTTCTTGAACTGTAGCAGCGCCGGTGGGGCAAACTTCTACACAGGTTTCACAGCCCATGCAGTCTGCAGCGTCACCGGCTACCTGTGCTTTACCGTCTACCAGCTCTAACAGGGTAGCAGGACAGGGATCTACACATGCGCCGCAGCCTTCACATTTGTCCACATCAATTGAAACCATGAACATAAATAGTCAGCCTCCTTTAAGTAAATGACTAATTAACAGACATCAACTATGATTATGCTATAAAATGTTGAAAAAGGCAAGAGTTAATGTGCGCAATTAATGCAGGTAAGTATTGTGTTTTTAAAAGGATATTGATGAATAATGTCCAAATATAAAGGGAGGGCTAAGGCTTACTAAATTGTGGGGGTGTAATGGTGTCTACAGATTATTCTCAACTGCTGGTGGGTAAGAGTGATAAGAAAGGTGAAGTGGAGTTTACCATTGCTGACGCAGACCTATTTAATAAGGATGTTAAAGAATTTACCGTGTTTTACAACATAGTGGAAGAATCCCGTTTTAAGCTGTTTCGCAATAATAAATTCGAACTGATATTGGTTCATGTAACTGAGGATTGGATGAGACAGGCTAAAATTGATATTAGTAAATATTCCGGACAATTAGCTGTTAAAATTACTTGGAATGTTCAGTGTGATACATTATCTGTTAAAGGATCCGGGGAGGAACAGTATACAACAGTTAAGGCTGTACAAATTGACAACTAAAGTGTTGAAGCGCTTTTTCAAATTTGATATTCTACAAGCAGTGTTAAAGAATTTACACTTAATAAACTGCTCTATGATGGCGGAGGGTACTATATCCAGCTGTGGGGTATAATTTTAATGCAGTAAAAATGAACAAGTAGGGGGACATTATGGAAAAACAACCGTTCGTTAAACAGAGATCTATTAAAGAAATTATTGAAGAGTATGGCGGCTCTGCCTACAGTCCCGACTTTGGCGCCTGGGCTGATCTGGGTTATGAAGAAAACGGTCAGGAATATAAACGAACCACCATGATTATAGGAAATCCTCAATGGAGCGGAGCCTTAGATTTAACCCAGGGAGATTACATTTGGAAATGGGCTTACGACCGTGAAAATGAATTGTACTTCCTGCTGCTTACTTGGCACAGCGGCCTGCGTTTGCCCATTGCTTTTGATAAAAAAGGTGCCGGTAAAATGTTATCGGATCCCGAAGCCAAAGGAAAATTTGATGTGATGGTGGTAGATCAACCGGTAATGCCCAATAATTGGGACCAGGGCAATTTGAAATTTACCGTGTTGTGGGATGTTGAATTTAAAAAGGCTAAAGGAGCATCCTGGCCTGAATAATTAATGCCGGAGGGTAGGGTATGGGTACTGATGATTCTAAAAGAAGAAAAAAATCTATCAGCAAAGGTTTGTTGAAAAGGATCGGCTTTTATATTAGAGACAATTCTATTAACGGTGAGTGCACGCAGGATAAAGAAACAATGGCCTATGCTTTGGGGTTAACCGAAGATACAGTGCGCAAAGTAATTGAACAGTTAAAAGCAGAAGGGTCAGTAATAGAAAAAGAAAATGAAAACCCGCTGCTGCCCAACTCTTATATTTATGTTGGTGAAGGTGCACCAAGTAAGCTGGTGGTTGAAGTGGGAAGAATGGGCGATAAGCTGATGCGGGTTTTAGAGGGTAAGGAATTGGATCAAGCATTAAAAGATATTATCTTGGATTACGATGCCAAAGTTAGGAACCTTTTATACGATATACAAGAGCAAACTAAGGAAGTGGAAGAATACAGGAGTTTTAAAAACAGCATTGTTAAGATAGTGGACGCGCCGGATGGATTAGTTCACGTTGTAGCCAAAAGAAAACCGTAAATTGAGGGACAATGATGACTGTATGGGAAGCAATCAAAAAATGGGAAAAAGACACCACTGTGTACCTGCACTACAGCAGGGAAATGAAAAACAGCGAGTATAACCAGGGGTTTGCCGATGGATTGGAGGCGGCTCTTACATCCCTTAGGTCTTACTTAAAAGAATGTGCTGATTACATAAGCCGGGAGGGGAAATAACGTGAGCCAATCTGTATACAGTGTGGTTAAATTGGTGAATAATGAAATTGATGATGTGGCTGTTTTTGATACAGAAGAAGCGGCAAATGAGTATGCCAATGAGCTTGCCGAAAGAGAAGAATACCAGCAGATAGTGGTAATGTGGACCAAATTAAATAACACTAATATGCAGGTAACGGTAAATGAAATGAGAAAGTAGTCAAAATAAAAAAACTCCGGGACTTTAGAGCCCTGGAGTTTTTTTGCTTGGTAAACATTTTTTAGTAAATGTTTAAAAAAGCAGTTTAAAGCAAAAACCGGCACGAAAAACGTGCTGGTTAATTTTTAGCGTCTGAAGCAGTCACGGCAGTAAACCGGACGGTCGCCGCTGGGGCGGAAAGGAACTTCGGTTTCGGCCCCACATTGTGCACAAACTGCAGGGTACATTTCACGCTCCCGGCGAAAACCACCGCTGTTTCTTTGTTTACGTGCTGCCCTGCACTGGGGACAACGTGCCGGTTCGTTTTCAAAACCCTTTTCGGCGTAGAAAGCCTGTTCGCCGGCGCTGAATACAAAATCCTCCCCACAATCCTTACAAGTTAACGTTTTGTCTGAATACACCAGAATCTCTCCCATTGAATGTACTCTCCAGAGATAATAGCCGTCAAACACTTCTCATCATCCCAATGGGAGAGAGCGGTTTGTATGCTGTTACTCATAGAGGCAAGACCAGTATATCTTAATTAACAATGAAATACAACTGTTTTGATAAAAATATTATTGCAAGAAAGTGGAAAATTGTTTTCCATACATAGCTGTTGAATGATCTGTAGAAAATATATGTCAAATAGTCCTTTGGAGGTGATTGTGTGAGCGAGCAGCAGGGCAGCCCGCAGGTAAATGCCGTCATTGATGGTTTGGTGAATAGAGCTATTGCTGCTAAAGATGAATTTATGAAATTAAATCAAGAGCAGGTGGACAAAATTGTTAAAGCCATGGCTTTAGCCGGGCTTGATAAGCATATGAAACTGGCAAAACTTGCGGTGGAAGAGACCAAAAGAGGGGTTTATGAAGATAAAATAACCAAGAACATTTTTGCCACAGAATATATTTACCACAGCATCAAGTATGAGAAGACGGTTGGAGTTATAAATGAAAATGAAGAAGAGGGTTACTATGAAGTGGCGGAGCCGGTGGGTGTGGTGGCGGCGGTGGTGCCGGTTACTAATCCCACTTCCACAACCATGTTTAAAGCCCTTATCTGTGCTAAAACCAGGAACCCAGTTATCTTCAGCTTTCACCCCGGTGCACAGCGGTGCAGTGTCGAAGCTGCACGGGTAATGTATGAAGCCGGGTTAAAAGCGGGGGCACCGGAAAATTTTATCGCCTGGATTGAGGAACCTTCTATTGAAGCTACCCAGGCTTTAATGCATCATTTTGGCGTTTCGCTAATTTTGGCCACCGGCGGTGCTAAACTGGTGTGTGCTGCTTACAGTGCCGGTAAGCCGGCATTGGGGGTGGGACCGGGTAATGTGCCATGTTACATAGAAAAATCAGCTAAACTAAGCCGGGCGGTTACTGATGTAATAATGAGCAAAACCTTTGACAATGGGTTAATTTGTGCTTCAGAACAGGCATTGATAGTGGACCGGGAAATTGCTGACCAAACGATACAACTGCTGAAAGCAAATAATTGCTATTTTTTAAATCCCCAGGAGGTAGAACAGTTAACCAAAATAGCTGCCAGCGAAGACTGCTGCCACATTAACCCGCAAATAGTGGGTCAGCCGGCCTGGGTAATTGCTGAAATGGCCGGTTTAACGGTGCCCAAGGGTACAAAGATACTGGTGGCGCCGCTGGATGGGGTGGGGCCCGATTATCCCTTATCCCAGGAAAAACTTTCCCCCATACTGGCCTTTTATGTGGTGGAAGATTATAAACAGGGCATTGAACGAAGTGTACAAGTGGTGGAGTTTGGCGGTTTGGGGCATTCCGCGGCCATCCATTCGGAAAATAAAGATGTTGTTCAAGAATTCTCCGATACCGTTCGTGTGGGCAGGATAATTGTAAATTCTCCCACCACCCACGGGGCTATAGGCGAGCTTTATAATACTAATGTACCGTCGTTGACTTTGGGTTGTGGTTCTTACGGCCGTAATTCCACTACCTCCAATGTGAGCGTGAAAAACCTGATTAATGTAAAAAGAGTGGCTAAGCGAAAAGAAAAAATGCAGTGGTTTAGAGTGCCGGAACGGATTTATTTTATGCCCGGTTCGGTACAATATCTTACTAAAATGCCTGACATAGAAAGAGCGCTTATTGTAACAGATAAAATAATGGTAGATTTAGGTTACGTTGATAAAGTGGCCTATCATTTGCGCAAACGGCGCAATCAGGTGGCCATAGAAGTGTTTGACCGGGTGGAACCGGACCCACCGCTGGAGATGGTGAAAGATGGCGTTGAATTTATGCGCCGGTTTAAGCCGGATACAATAATAGCCCTGGGCGGTGGTTCGGCCATAGATGCGGCCAAAGGTATGTGGCTGTTTTATGAGCACCCGGAGGTGGAGTTTGAGTTCTTAAAATTAAAGTTTTTAGATATTCGCAAACGTACTTATAAATATCCTAAGCTGGGACGCAAGGTAAAAATGGTGGCCATTCCCACCACCAGCGGCACCGGGTCTGAAGTAACGGCATTTACTGTAATTACCGACCAGGGCCGGGAAATAAAATACCCGTTGGCAGATTATGAATTAACTCCTGATGTGGCCATAGTAGATGCGGATTTTGTAATGTCAATTCCATCCAAGGTAACCGCTGATACAGGGATGGATGTACTGACCCATGCCATTGAAGCCTATGTGTCAGCCATGGCATCGGATTATACCGACGGGCTGGCGATGAAAGCAATAGAATTGGTATTTAAATACCTGCCCAAGGCCTACAGAAACGGGGATGATGAAGAAGCACGCGTTCGCATGCACAATGCTTCAACAATAGCGGGTATGGCCTTTACCAATGCTTTCCTGGGTATTAATCATAGTTTGGCCCACAAATTAGGCGGGCAGTTCCATATCTCTCACGGCCGGGCCAACGCTATCATGCTGCCCCACGTGATTGAATATAACGCATCTTTACCCACTAAGTTTACATCATTTCCCAATTATGAGCACTATGTGGCACATATTAAATACCAGGAGATTGCTAAAAGATTAGGTTTACCCGCCGGCACCCCCGCCGAAGGGGTAACAAGTCTTGTCAATGCTGTAAAAGATTTAATGCAGCAGCTGGACATGCCTGCTACAATTGCTGAATGCGGAGTGAAACCCAATGAATTTGCCCCGGTGGTAAATGTTCTGGCCGAGAGGGCCTTTGAAGACCAGTGCACCACCAGCAACCCGCGCATGCCTTTGATCAGCGAGCTGGCTGAGCTGTACGTTAAGGCTTACGGGCAGCCGCTGCCTGACTTAGCGGGATAACCTTTTCAGGATACTCAGTAAGATGCCATTTTTCAGGATAGAAAAAATCCCGTCGCTTACTTGACGGGATTTTTTTCCATTGAGGGGATTTTTTCCAGCCCCACGGCACAAAGAATTTCATCCAGCAGATCTTTATTGATTTCAAAAATGTCAATGGTGTCACCGGTTTTCAGAATGCGTCACCCCCCTCGAAATTTTAAGACTTTATCATCATATGCTTAAGGAATAAAAAATAGTACCGAAATGAATGTAACATTTTTTGGAAAAATATGATACTGTATTAGATGCTGTATTATAGATAAAGCAGGATACTATATCAAAATTGTTGAATTTTACCTGGAAACAAATTGAGGAAGGTGGAAAATATGTCAACAACAATTGATGTAGAAAAGTTTGTAAAGGATCACCAACAGGAGATTGAGCATCTGGTTAACATTGCTCTCAACCGGGCGGGGGATATTGTAAACAAGAGGGTAAGCACCGGGGAAGTTAAACCCAATTTACAGGAGGTTTTGCCGTTGATGCTTTATGAAATTCTAATTACCCATACCACTTCAACCCTGAGATTGGCTGCCGAAATGATGGAAGAAAGCCTGCGAAATAACAATAAAGATAATTAAATTTTTAATAAAAAGCCCTGGACAAAAACACATGTTTGGTATAATATATACCAAACATGTGTTTTGGGAGGGCGCTGTATGATCCAATCCGTTTCGTCCGTTTCACGCAAACAGCCGCTGCTCACAGCCAACAGACGTTTGATTAAAATACGCAGGGTTAAACTTAATTTAGTCGACCGGGCGGCTGCTTGGTTGGAAGCAGAAGATACTGATCTGGCCAAAATATCGGCGTACGCGGTTTGCCTGCTTTCTGGATTAGTTATTACCGGGCGGGTACTGGAACTTTTAATCAAATGAGTAAGATTAAAGATATTATGTATATATTGTAAATAATGACAGTGATAACCTGCCGATTTTTTCACAATACCTGTATACTTAATATATAGTTATTAATAATTTAATATTATTAGGAGGCGCAGATGAAACAAGTGGATTTTGACGATAGAGAAAAACTAGGTCAGCTGCTGGCAGAGCTTTATCAAGCCCAGAAACAAATTTTATTTCAAGAAATGGTAATGCAGATATTTATGGAACGTACCGGTTTAACGGAAGAACAAGTCATCACCATGTTAAAAAGAATGCTGCAGGAGGGTTGGCTGGTGGCCGGTGGATGCAAGCCGAAATTTTTCCTGCGCCCGGGTTATGTGGCCAGTTTTCCGGTGGTTGTAAGCAGGAAGGGCATAGATTTCTTAAAAGAAAAGGGTTACAGCCGGTAGGAGGGGATGTTTTACGATTCCGCTGAAGGATGACATTGCTTCATCAAGGGTACCTGTTGTTAACTATATTTTAATAGCTATCAATATTGCGGTATTTCTTTATCAAAAGTCCCTTGGTTTTTATGCCCATGAATTTATTATGAACTATGCTGTGGTACCCTATCACCTGCTGGATATTTATGGGCCGGTGGAAATGGTGAGCAGGCTTACCACTACAATGTTTTTGCATGGCGGCTGGTTTCACCTGTTAGGCAATATGCTTTACCTGTGGATTTTTGGGGATAATGTGGAAGATCGCATGGGACACGGGCGTTTTCTTATTTTCTACCTCTTTACAGGATATATAGCTACATTAACCCATGTTTATTCAATGCCTCATTCCACAGTGCCGATGGTTGGGGCCAGCGGTGCCATTGCCGGTGTACTGGGTGCTTACCTGGTACTGTATCCCAGGGCCAGGGTTTTAACACTGCTGCCCATCGGTATATTTATTAACATCATTCGTATACCGGCGGTGTTATTTTTAGGTTTTTGGTTTTTCTTACAGGTGATCAATCAAGTTACGGTTTCGTCAGCTTCTACCCAAAGTGTGGCCTGGTGGGCCCATATCGGCGGTTTTTTAACCGGCGCCGTTTTAGTGCGGTTCTTTGTCCCGTCATGCAAAAGGATATGAAGGTAGAAAAGCAAAGGGTATGCCAAACCCTTTGCTTTTTTAATATGTACCGGGCTGTGGGTGCTCCGCAGCCTGTTTAACCTGAATACTTTACCTTTTGGCATAATTTTTTTCTTGCAAGAATATTTGAAATATTAAATGTTCTGAGGGAGGAAAAATCTACTTTACAAAGAAGAATACTGTAAATGAATTTGTGAAAAATTACGTAATTTATGCTAATGGGGTGATGAGTGTTGACTGCTATAGGTATTATTGGTGGTGGCAGAGGTGGTTATGCTATGCTGCGGGCTTTTAAAAACATAGACCAGGTGCATATAATGGGAATTGCGGATATAAAAGAAGATGCCAAAGGGATGCAGTTTGCCAGGGAAATCGGCATACCCACCTATACAGATTTTGTTGAATTGTTAAAACAGCCCGGCTTGGAAATTATCATTGATGTTACAGGGGTTGAGGAATTACGGGAAAAAATTGAAAAATATAAGTCAGCGGAAAGTATATTTGTGGAAACTAAAGTGGCCAAATTAATGTGGTTTTTGGCCAAGCAAAAAGAAGAAATGCTGAGGGAACTAAATGAACAAGCCCAGCAGCTGGCCGGTATGGGTGAGCAGCTTAATGCCACGGTGGAGCAGGTGCCGGAGATTATCAATGAGGTATCTAACTTTATTAAAAATTATGGCGATACATTGAGCGGGTCCATTAATGATGTGGAAAAACATCTGGAGGATACAGACGAGGTGCTGCAATTTATCCGTAAAGTGGCTGACCAAACTAAACTGCTGGGGCTTAACGCAGCCATAGAGGCGGCCCGGGCCGGTGAACACGGAAAGGGTTTTGCTGTGGTGGCGGAAGAGGTCAGAAAGTTGGCGGAACACAGTGCCGTTTCTGTTAAAAAGATATCCTCCATTATGAAAAACTTAGAGGAATCAATGAGGGGCATCATTAATAGCGTTGAAGAAAACAATAAGCTGACGGAACGGCAGGTTACTGCCACCGAACAAATTGTTTATGCTGTAAATCAGTTAAGTCAACTGGCTGATGATATAAACAAGTTTTCACAAAAACTATCTGCTATGCAGTAAGTAAATAAAGTGATAATATATAAGTAAGTCTACTTGAGAGGGGAGAAAATATGGATTTTTTTAATCGCCTGGGCGAGAGGGCCAAGGAGTTTGGCGATAAGGCTAAAGAAGCAACCCGCAGGCCCACAGAACTGATTGAGTTGACTAAACTGAGATATGAAGTAACAAAACTAAGTAAAGTAATGGAAAATAACAAGGAAGCCATTGGCGAACTTGTTTACCGTCAGTTTAAAGGTGAAATGGGGCTGGAAGGGGAAATTGAAAGGCTGCTGCAGAATACTAAAAAGATGGAAGCAGATATCGTGGAAATGGAACGTAAGATTGAAAAGCTGCAGCCCAAGCCGCTGGTATGCCCCAGGTGTGAAATAGAATTGCCCAGTGATGGTGTTTATTGCTATAAATGTGGTATACGGGTAGCTGCCGAGCAAAGCGGCACCCCGAAGGAAGAGGGCGGCCAGGAAAATCCTTCATAAAAGATAAAGACAGTTAATATAAATGATCCACCCCTACAATAACCTATCTTGTAGGGGTTTAATAATTAAATATTTATTATTACCGCGTTTTCTTCACAATTGGGGAAGAGAGGGCAGTTAACGCATTCCTTCCAAACCTTATGGGGCAATTCTTCCTTGGCAATGGCCTTAAAACCGCAGCGAATAAAAAACTCCTGCTGGTAGGTGAGGGCAAAAACTCTTTTAATTTCCAGCTGTCGGGCTTCTTTGAGAAACAAGTTTACCAAATTGCGTCCGATGCCTTTTTGGATGTGGGCGGGGCGCACCGCCAGTGCTCTGATTTCAGCCAGGTCACTCCATATTATATGTAATGAACCCGCTCCGATTACCCGGCCATTGTATTCTGCCACGGTAAATTCCCTGATTCCTTCATATAATGATGACCTGGATCTGGCCAGCATTAAATTTTTAGCAGCATAATATGAAACTAATTGATGAATTTCTTCTACATCGGATATTTTTGCTTTTCTGTATATGATTTCCAAAATAACCGCCTTCTTTGCTATAATTTAATTATAACTTCGCTTTTGAAAGGTAAACTCCTCTTTTAAAATAACGGGAAAATAATAATGGAAAGGATGTTGCAGTTGGATTACCGGGATAAAATTGAACTATTAGTGAAATTAATTAAGAACTCTGCCAAAACCGTTGCCCTAACCGGTGCCGGTGTCAGTACGGAAAGCGGTATTCCTGACTTCCGCAGCAGGGACAGCGGGCTGTGGAATAAATTCAGACCGGAGGAAGTGGCCAGCATCGATGCGCTAAAAAGGGACCCCGACACCTTTTATAAATATAATTTTAAATGGTGGCAGGGATGCCTGCAGGCCCAACCCAATGAAACCCACAAGGCGCTGGCTGAGATGGAGAAGAAAGGATGGCTTTTTGGGGTGATAACTCAAAATATTGATGGGCTGCATCAGCGTGCTGGGTCGCAAAAGGTGTGGGAAGTACATGGTCATTTGAGAAGCTGCCGCTGCATGAAATGCAAAAAAGAATATGACATGGAACGCCTGGCAGAAAATTACTGGTGCCATCACTGCGGTGGGCTGCTGCGGCCCAATGTAGTGCTGTTTGGTGATCCCATGCCGGAAGATTATTATACGGCTGAAAAAGTGATGACGGGATGCCAGCTGTTACTGGTAATCGGCAGCAGCTTACAGGTTTACCCGGTGGCCGGTTTACCCTACCTATCCCGGCAGGTAGCTATAATTAACTATGACCCCACCCCGTGGGATGATAATGCCCAGGTGGTATTTCACCATTCTTCAAGTGAGGTGCTGGCGGAAGTTGTAAAACAGCTGGGTGACAGTACCGGCCCTTATTTTGTGGGTTAATCTGGATAATTATGGTAGTGATTGGCCTTTATAAAGAAGTTTAATTTGTCGATAAGGGGCATATATATATATCTTGGGTGGTTGTATGCCGAAGGCGGTAAGAGTTTTAACATACAATATCAGGCATGGAGTAGGGACGGACAATAGGCTGTCGCTGGAACGTATTGCTTGGGTTATATACAGTTCCGGGGCTGACATTTGCGGTATTCAGGAAGTGGATAAATGGAATCCCCGCAGCGGTATGTGCAATCAGGCTAAAAGGATAGCGGAACTGTGCGGGATGGATTATGTTTTTGGCCCCAATATTCACCTGGCCGGTATTGCTTTTTATGGTACGGCTGTTCTCAGCCGCTGGCCCATTGTTGATTTTTGCAACTACAAATTACCCGGTAAAGGTGAAAGCAGAGGCCTTTTAAAAGCAGAGGTAAAAATAAATGATGTAAAAATCAGTTTTTTTAATACTCACCTGGGGTTAGATCAAGACAGCCGCATTAAACAAGCCAAATACATTAAAGAAATTATTGATATCAAAGAACCGGTGATATTAACGGGAGATTTAAATGAGCAGGCAGGGGGTAAAGCGGTTAAAATTCTGCTGAAGGATGGCTTTTTAAAGGATTGTTTGCCTTGTAAAAGCAGAACGGTGAACACTTACCCGTCACATTCACCAACGGAAAAGATAGATTATATACTGGCTGACAAAAAATGGCATGTTAAATGGGCGCGGGTAATTTCCAGCCGGGCTTCAGATCACCTGCCCTATTTGGCTGAACTGGTGCTTTCAGGATAATCCCGTACCGCGTACGGGCCAGTGGGTAATGAACCCCGGCAGCTGTTAATAAAATTAAAATAGTGGGCGCGATTTACGTCCACTATTTGGGGTAGGCGAATATTAAGTTGCCCTGCTTTAAAGCTACCGGCAAAGAGCGTAGAAACCTGTTTCCGGTTTTATTGTCGAAAAAGTAAAGGGCTCCGCCGGTGGGATCAGCACCGTTTAAAGCTTTCTTGGCCGCTTCAATACAATCGGGCAGGGCGGGATTATTGATACGCCCGCTGCGTACCGGTCCAAACTGTCCCGGTTGATAGATTACTTCTTTTATTGTATTGGGATATTTGGGGCTTTTTACACGATTAATTACCACTGCTCCCACACTGATTTTGCCCAGTTCCGGCTCACCCCGGGACTCTGCTGTAATTAACCTGGCCAGTAAATCCAGATCTTCCTTGGTGTAAGGAATTGCCGGTCTTGCACCGCCCCTGCTGGCCGTGCTTGTTCTGGCCGGCACTTTCAGTACCTGGCCGGGATAAATAATAGTTTGCGACAGGTTGTTGGCAGCGATAAGGGTTTGAGTGGAGATGTGAAATTGCAAAGCGATTTGATATAAGGTATCACCGGGCATTACCACGTAACCCCGGGGCTGTGCAGTGGTATTTTTATCCGGTACTTTAAGCTGCTGGCCCGGTTTAATTAATGTACTGTCCAGCTGGTTTACTTTCATTAGGTTGTGTATTGTTGTTCCGTATTTTACACTGATGGAAAATAAAGAGTCTCCCGGCTGTACTGTGTAAATGCCTGCATGAGCAGGGGTTACCGGCAGGCAGATAATCCCCAGCATTAACAAGGAACACAATAGCCTGTGCAGTATCTTCATGGTTTAATTTTAATCCTCCTAAAGTGTAAATGATGTACCTCATTTTACTAAATTGAAATTCAAAGTTCCACCCTTAAAATGGAAGTTAACCCGGCTTTATTGGCAGTTAATGATATTGACTAATGATTATATTGTGTTATAATAAAAATCCAAGCTGAATTAGCCGGATGCTAAAAAACTTGATTTTTTAAACGAAGTTTACTATAATACATTAGTGTGGACATGCGCCTGTAGCTCAGTGGATAGAGCGCCGGCCTCCGGAGCCGGGTGCGCAGGTTCGATCCCTGCCAGGCGCACCATATTGTGAAAAAGAACGCCCGGGAAGTTTTAAAAGGTTTCCCGGGCGTTTTAAGTATTAAAAAAAAGGGCTCCCAAAGGAGCCTTATTTAAATTCTACCTTGAAAGGTTATCCTGCTGGCTGAGCCCGGCAGCGGCTTACTCAAAAAACGTTCGCTGCTGCAAATGGCTGCGGCACTTTTCATTTCTCTGATTGTGCCGTATGCGGCATGAGGGTCTAACCTTCCCAGGTAAAATTAAAAGTTTCGGTTTTTTCCAAAGCATCTTCTATAAGTCCGTCCACGTCCAGCAAACTTTCGGTTTTTAGAATTTTACCCATGTTGGGCTTGATAGTAATAGGGCCCTTGGGGAGAAATAAGGTGCAGCAATCTTCATAGGGTTGAATGGAAATATCGTATGTTCCTATCTTCTGGGCCATTTTAATAATTTCCAATTTATCGTAAGTAATCAGCGGTCTTAAAACAGGCATGACAGTAACTTTATTTATAGCGGCCATATTCTCTAAAGTTTGGCTGGATACCTGGCCGACGCTTTCACCGGTGACCAGGGCCAGCGCTCCGCTGTTTTCTGCTATACGCTGTCCAATGCGGAACATAAAGCGTCTCATTACTGTGATTCTGAAACTTGGTGGGCAGTTTTGGTGTATTGCCTTTTGGATATCGGTAAAATGAACCATATGTAACTTTACCTGCCCGCCGTAATTGGTTAGAACCCGGCATAAATCCTTAACCTTTTCTTTAGATTTTTCCCCGGTGAATGGGAAGCTGTGAAAATGTACTGCTTCTATTTCAATTCCCCGTTTCATGGCCAGCCAACCAGCTACCGGGCTGTCTATGCCCCCGGAAAGAAACAAAATTCCTTTGCCGCTTACGCCCACCGGCAGCCCGCCGGGGCCGGGGATTGTTTCGGAAAAAACATAGGCCTGCCCCTGGCGTATATCCACCGATACCACCATGCGGGGATTGTGCAGGTCAACCTTCAGGCCGGGGATATTATCCATTAGGTAAGCCCCTATCCTGCTGGCCAGGTCCATGGAGCTGATGGGAAAGGATTTATCTGCCCTTTTGACGGTAACACGGTAAGAAATCTCTTTTCCGTTTTCACCGGGGGTAATTTCTTCCCTTTCCAATGCTTCCATTAAAGTTGTTTTCGCAGTTTCATAAATCAGCTTTTCATCAGCTTCCACCCGGGTAACCGGGCTGAAAGAGGCAATGCCAAAAACCCTGCGCAGGCATTCAACCGCCTCGCCGGGGTCAATTTCACCTATATCCAGCAGCATTCTGTTTCTTAGGGTTGTGATTTTGGTACGGCCCAAAGGAGCCAGCCCATGCTTAATATTAGAAATCAGCTTGTTTTCAAATTTGTAACGATTTCTGCCTTTTAAACCTATTTCTTCGTAACGGATTAATAACAATTTGCTAACCAAAGCTGCGCAACTCCTTTACACATTCTTGTAACTTATTTAATACTATTTTAACTTCTTCGGCGGTATTTTCAGCGCAGAAGCTGAAACGAAGGGCTCCATCCATTTCTTTGGCGCTTAAGCCCATGGATTTTAATACCCTCTGTTCCTCCGTTTTGCGGGAAGAACAGGCTGAGCCGGTGGAAGTATATATACCCTGCTGTTCAAGATAGTGCAGCAGTACCTCCCCCCGTACACCGATAAAAGATATATTGGCTATGTGCGGTGCAGAACTGTTACTGCCAACGGGCGGCCCGTTTAAACGGGTATCGGGAATATTTTTCAGCACACCTTCCACCAGCATTTTTTTTAGGGCGGCCATATGCTCGCTATTCCGGGCGGCTTCTTTTTTTAATCTGGAAACCGCCGCGCCAAAACCGGCTATGGCGGGAACGTTTTCAGTTCCGGAACGCAAGCCCATTTCCTGCCCGCCCCCGGCTATTTGAGGTTTTAAGGGAGTTCCTTCGGCCACAAAAAGGGCACCTACCCCCTTGGGACCGTGAACCTTATGGGCGCTTAATGAAAGCAGATCAATACCCAGCTTTTTTGGGTACAAGGGCACTTTGCCCAGGGCCTGCACGGCATCTACATGCCAGACGGGTGTTTTTTTACCTGACCTGGCCCGCTTGATTACTTTAGCAATTTCTTCAAGGGGCTGAATGGCACCGGTTTCATTATTGACGTACATGGTGGAAACCAGTACGGTATCTTCCTGTAAAGCGTCCTGGAAATCCCGGGTTCTAATTACGCCCTCGTTGTCCGGGGGTAGATATGTTATTTTGAACCCTTCCTCTTCCAGCTGACGGCATACATTTAATACTGCCGGGTGTTCAATTTCTGTGGTGATTATATGCTTACCCCGGTTGGATAAAGAGTACGCTGCACCTTTGATGGCCAGGTTATTAGATTCGCTTCCGCCGGAAGTAAAAACTATCTCTTTGGGTTTTACCTTTAATATGTCCGCCACCTCATTCCGGGCCTGGCTGATGATTTTTTCCGCTTCAACTCCCAGGCGATGAACGGAAGACGGATTGCCGTATGTATTTTCCAAACATTGCATCATTGCTTGTACCACACTTGGTGCCGGTTTGGTGGTGGCGCTGTTGTCCAGGTAAATAATTTGTTTCAAGGCACGTACCCCCTAAAGCCTTTATATTTAAAGCACTATTTTTTATGTTATATTGCCCCAAGATGGCAAGTCAACAGTGAAAAATTAATAAGAATTTTTTAGTGTAAAAACCACCCCTGTTTGCAGCTGACCAACCCGGTTTGATGGACAGCCGGTTAAGGGTGTATAGTATAAATAACTGCAGGAAAGGCATCTGTTGGGACAATGCTGTAATGGGAGAGTTTTTTGCTTAACCTGCTGTTTAATTTACCAGGGGAAGATCAAGAATATATTTTAAAGAAAGTAGAAAAATGCTCTATTTAAAGCCGGGGGTGTCCTCTTTGCTTTATAAAAAACAAGTAATTATTAATTATCAAAAGGGCTTGCACGTGAGGGTTGCAGCAATGCTGGTGCAGAGGGCCAATGAACTTAAAAACAAGTTTAATGTGGAATTATTTCTATCTGATGAAATGAACAGGAATGTTCCCGCAACAACTATCATGGCTGTTACTTCGCTGAATATCAGATATAAGGACAAGGTCACCGTTTTGGGTAAAGGAAACAATGCTGTTAAAGCTGTCAATGAATTAGCTGCCTTTATCGAGGGGAATTTTGAAGTAAAAACAAACACCAACCTGGAAGAAGTTGATGACATTATCCAGGAAACCAGCTTGACCTCGGCAAAGGTTTTTGAAAAAATTGCCAACGGTTTAATTGTTGTTGATAAAAACAATGTTATTACGGTATTCAATAAATCTGCAGAACGTATCATGGGAATTAAAGCTTTTGAAGTGATTGGCCGGAAGGCTGATGAAGTTATCCCGGGTTCAAGGCTTCATATTGTCATGGAAAAGGGTGAACAGGAATTAGGTTATAGACAAACCATAGGCAGGGCCACAATAATAACTAATAGAACTCCTATTATTGTAAACGGTAATGTTATTGGAGCCGTAGCAGTATTCCAGGATATTTCGGAAATCGAGCAGCTGGCCGGTGAATTAAATGAAGTGAAAGAGCTTAAAGAGAAATTACATTTGATTTTAAAATCTGTTACCGATGGTGTATGTGCTGTTGACAAAGATGGGAATATTACCTATGTAAATCCTGCTTATGAGGCAATGGTCAAAAAATCGAAAGCAGAATTAGAAAAAGAGAATGTTTTTAAGTTTTTTCCTGAAAGTGCTATAGCTCGTGCCCTTAAAGAAAAGAAAACCATTCGAGGGTTTGTTAGTGAGAGGAATGATGGGACTACCTTCATTGCAAATGCTGCCCCCATTTACGTGGATGGACAAATCCAGGGAGCGGTTTCTGTATCAAAAGAAGTCAACGAGGTAGAAGAATTGATTGAAAAGCTGTCAAAGGCCACGGCTAAGGCCCAATACCTGGAAGAGGAACTTAAAAGGGTGCAGAAACTTGATAAAGCTTTTGATTCAATCATTGGCAAGAGCGGCAAGTTAAGGGATGCCCTTACAATAGCTGCAAAATCTGCTGAAACCTGTTCAACTGTATTAATTAGGGGTGAAAGTGGTACAGGCAAGGAACTTCTTGCCAAGTCAATTCATTTTGCCAGCCCGAGGAAAAAGGGACCTTTTATAAGGGTAAACTGTGCTGCAATTCCTACTACCCTGCTGGAAAGTGAACTGTTCGGTTACGAGAAAGGAGCCTTTACCGGGGCAGTAAATCAAAAAATAGGAAAGTTTGAACTTGCCCACGGAGGGACTATATTTTTAGATGAAATTGGCGATATGGAAAAGGATATGCAGGCCAAGCTCCTGCGGGTATTACAGGAAAGAGAAATCGAACGGGTTGGTGGTACTCAAACAATAAAAATAGATGTCAGAATAATTGCGGCTACTAACAAAAACTTAGAAGAAATGGTGAAAAAGGGAGACTTTAGAGAAGACCTGTATTACAGGTTAAATGTTATTCCCATAAACCTTCCCAGTTTGAGGGAGAAAAAAGAAGATATACCTCTTTTAGCCGAGTATTTTTTGAAAAAGCTTAATACACGCTTGAAAAAAAATATCAGATATATTACCAGGAAGGCATTGATATGTTTTTTAAACTATCACTGGCCTGGAAATGTAAGGGAATTAGAAAATATTATTGAAAGGGCTATCAACCTTTCGGATGACGAGATAATAGATGTGGATGACCTGCCTTCATACATTTCTGGTGAAGTGACAGAAGGGAACAGGCACCTGGTATCTGCTGACCTGAATGGCGAGATTGCCCCATTTGAAGAATATGAGAAACAGATAATAAAGATGGCACTGGAAAAATACGGGAGCTTCAATGCGGCGGGTAAGGCCCTTGGGATTACCCATAAAACCGTTGCATTTAAGGCCAGGAAATATGGTATAGTTTAAATCGCCCGGTAAAAAGCCGGGCATTTTTATTTTGATAAATATTCCCAAGAGATTTAAGGCTGTTGATAGAAAATCCCAAGAGATGCCTTCAAAACCTGTAAAAAACCGTATGTTTTTGTGGCATGAAAGTTGCATATCTTAGGGTATATAAGAATTTAATTTGAGGAGGTTGGATTAAATGAAAAAAATGATTAATAATCCAGAAGCAGCAGTTGAGGAAATGCTGGAAGGGATGGTTGCCGCTTTTCCGGGGTACATCAAAAAACTTGAAAACTTTAGTGTAATTGTAAGGGCAGATGCTCCCGTTGAAGGTAAGGTAGCTCTTGTTAGCGGAGGGGGCAGTGGTCATGAGCCAGCCCATGCCGGTTTTGTAGGAAAAGGCATGCTTGATGCGGGTGTTGCAGGGGCGGTATTTACTTCTCCAACTCCTGACCAGGTTTTTGAAGCCATCAAGGCTGTAGATAGTGGCGAAGGCGTACTGTTGATAATAAAAAACTACACTGGTGATGTAATGAATTTCGAAATGGCTAAGGAAATGGCGGAGGCCGAAGGTATCAAAGTAGCAAGTGTAATTGTAAATGATGATGTAGCTGTTGAGAACAGCACATATACAACAGGTAGAAGAGGAATAGCTGGTACTGTCTTTGTGCATAAAATAGCGGGTGCTAAAGCCTTCATGGGAGCTGATCTTTCAGAGGTCAAAAGGACGGCGGAGAAGGTAATTGCCAATGTAAGGAGTATGGGTATGGCCCTAACACCCTGTGTAGTTCCAACGGCAGGAAAGCCCACTTTCACCTTGGCAGAAGATGAGATGGAAATCGGTATGGGCATTCACGGGGAGCCCGGAACTAAAAGGACTAAAATTCAACCTGCGGACCAGGTGGTAGAACACCTAATGGATAAAATCCTCGGGGATATTTCGCTAAATGAAGGGGACGAAGTGGCTGTAATGATCAATGGCTTAGGAGCTACGCCCTTGATGGAGCAGTTTATAATCAACAGAAAAGTATCCCAGATACTAAAAGAAAAGGGAATAAAAACCCACAAAACCTATGTAGGTGAATTTATGACCTCCATAGAAATGGCTGGTTTTTCTATAACTATACTGAAGTTAGATGAGGAGTTAAAGGAACTGCTTGATGCTCCTGCAGATACTCCAGCCTTCAAGCAATTGTAGAAGATAATTCAGCATAACCAATATTTTTAAAATGCTTACCAGGAGGAGGATTAGTATATATGACCATTGACAATAAAGTATTGTTAAAAATAATTGAAAATATAGCCGTCAAGGTAAAAGAGAATAAAGAATATCTTACAGAATTAGATTCAGCCATTGGTGATGGAGACCACGGCATAAACATGGATAGAGGTTTTCAGGCAGTCCAGGAAAAGCTGCCGGCATTAGCTGATAAAGACTGTGGGACTATTCTAAAAACTGTTGGTATAACCCTGGTATCAACGGTTGGTGGTGCATCGGGACCTTTATATGGCACCGCTTTTATGAGGGCAGGCGGTGTTAGTGCCAATAAATACGAATTAAACCGGGAAGATTTCCTGGAAATTCTAGAAGCTGCTTTAGAGGGTATAAAAATGAGGGGTAAAGCTGAACGGGGGGACAAAACTATAGTGGATGCCTTAGAACCTGCCGTTTTGGCATTCAGGGAAAATCTTCAATCTCCCAATCCCCTGTTAAAGGCTTTGGAAGCTGCGCGAGAAGGTGTTGATTATACAAAGAGTATAAGTGCAAAAAAAGGCAGGGCAAGTTATTTGGGGGATCGGAGCATTGGTCACCAGGATCCCGGGGCAACATCATGCTGCCTGATGCTGGAGGCATTAGCCGAAACTTTAGAACCGCAGGAGGCTTAGCAGAAGTTTTTCAAAGCCTCCCCTGACCTTTTATTATATGTTTATATGCAAAAATTTTATCTGCACAATAAGGGAGGTAAAACTGTGGTTGGTATTGTGCTCGTTTCACACAGTGAAAAAATAGCAATGGGGGCCCAGGAACTTATTGAACAGATGACAAAAGGTAGTGTTCCGTTAGAGGTAGCGGGTGGAACCAGTGATGCACGACTGGGTACCGATGTTAATTTAATAATGGAAAAGATAGAAAAGGTTTATTCTCCCTCAGGAGTGTTGGTAATTGTAGATTTGGGAAGTGCAGTGATGAGCGCCCAAATGGCTATTGAAAGTATGGAAGAAGAAAAAAGAAAAAATGTAATAATTGCTGATGCTCCGTTTTTGGAGGGAGCTATTTCTGCTGTTATGGAATCCAGCTTCGGAAAAGGATTAGAAGAGGTAAAATCAGCTGCAGAAGCTGCCAAGAACTTGAATAAGCTGTAAATTAATGGTTTTTAGGAGGATGCAAAAATGATTGTACGAGAAGTCGAAGTTACAAACAAAGCAGGGTTGCACATGAGGCCGGCCGCTCAAATTGTCCAGACTGCCGGAAAATACGATTCCCAAATTACTTTGGAGAAGGATTGCCGGAAGGCCAATGCAAAAAGCATAATGGATGTGGTGGCCATGGGGATTAAAAAAGGGACGGTCATAACTATTAGAGCTGAAGGTGATGATGAAAAAGAAGCAGTAGATGCCCTGGTGAATTTAATAATGGGAAACTTCGATGAAGAATAGACTGCTGGGGGAGGAATGGCCGTGTTCAAAGGGGTAGCAGCATCTCCGGGAATAGCCATAGGTGAAGCCTATGTAATCCAGGAAAAGGAAATAGAGATTTCTACCGAGAAAATCCCGGAAGAGAAAATTCAAAGGGAAATTGAAACATTTCGAAGAGCCATAAGTGCTTCAAAAGAGCAGATTGATAAAATACGGCAAAAAACTCTGGAGGAAATGGGAGAAGAAAAGGCCCAGATTTTTCAAGCCCACATGATGATACTGGAAGACCCTTCCCTGGTAGAGGCGGTTGAAAAAAAGATAAAAGAAGAGTACATTACTGCTGAAAATGCTCTTTACCAAGTCACAGAAGAATATGTAAATATATTTATGCAGATGGAAGATGAATATTTAAGAGAAAGGGCGTCAGATATTAAAGATGTCAGCGCAAGGGTAATGAAAAATATACTAGGGATACAGGCGAATACCCTCGCGGACATGGATAGAGAAGTGGTAATAGTAGCAAAAGATCTTACCCCTTCAGAAACGGCCCAAATAGACAAGAAAAAGGTTCTGGCATTTGCCGCTGATGTAGGGGGAAGGACATCCCACATGGCAATAATGGCCCGTTCCCTGGAGAAACCTGCTGTGTTGGGTCTTTCTAAAATAACAGCAAATGTAAAGACCGGGGACAGGATAATAGTTGACGGGAACGAGGGAGTGGTAATTGTTAACCCCGATGAGCAAGTTTATGAGGAATACCTAAATTTAAAGCAAAAATACATGGAGTACAAAGAGGAACTAAAAAGGTTAAAAGAAATGGCGGGAATAACTACTGACGGCTGCAGGGTAGAACTTTCAGCCAACATAGGTACTCCAGAAGATGTTTGTGGGGCACTGCAAAATGGAGCAGAGGGCATAGGCTTATACAGGACCGAATTTTTATATATGCACAGGGATGAAGTGCCCAGCGAGGAAGAACAGTTTAAGGCTTATCGAGAAGTGGCTGAAAAAATGCAGGGAAAACCTGTTATCATAAGGACGCTGGATATAGGGGGAGACAAAAAGCTGCCTTACCTGGACATGCCGGAAGAGCTGAATCCCTTCCTCGGATGGAGAGCAATACGTATGTGCCTGGATAGGCCCGAAATACTAAAAACACAGCTTAAGGCAATTTTGAGGGCAAGCGGCTATGGCAGTTTTAAAATAATGTATCCCATGGTATCAAGTGTGGAAGAGATCAGGAAGGCCAATGGAATATTGGAAGAAGCCAAAGAAGAGCTCAGAAGAGAAGGTGTATCTTTTGATAATAAACTGCAGGTAGGTATAATGGTAGAAATTCCTTCCGCGGCGGTTACGGCAGACCTGCTGGCAAAAGAAGTGGATTTCTTCAGCATCGGAACAAATGATTTAGTTCAATATACCCTTGCAGTAGACCGGATGAATGCCAAATTGTCCCACATGTATGATCCTTTCCACCCTGCGGTTCTCCGGCTGATTAAAAATGTAATCGATTCATCCCATGATAACGGCAAATGGACGGGAATGTGCGGGGAAATGGCGGGAGACCCCCTTGCTGCTCCAATCCTTGTGGGAATGGGAATAGATGAACTAAGCATGAGTGCTGCATCAATACCCCAGGTTAAAAGGATCATAAGGTCACTTTCATTAGAAGAGGCTAAGGGGATAGTGGAGAAGGTATTCAAAATGGAATCGTCACAGGAAATCAGGAATTACTTGAAAGATGTGGTTGGCAGTATTTTAAAACGAAATTAGTTGTATTTTTAATATTTTAAGAACCCGGTTTAAACATAAACCGGGTCAGATTGAAGACAAACACCTCTTTCAGGCCGAAAGGCTTGGAAGCGGTGTTTTATTAAGAGAATGTAAAAAGTTTTGTGTAAATGGTAATAATTACAAATAAAGGAGATGACCATTTATGCAAAACTTGCAGGACAAAACCATAAGAGAACTGACCAAGGATTGCCGTACCGTAGACGACGTACACGAGATGCTAAAGAACCTTTTTAGGGATACCCTCCAGGGTATACTTGAGGCTGAGTTAGAAGAACACCTCGGCTATAAGAAGCACAGCATGCAAGGTAATAATAGCGGTAACAGTCGTAACGGTTGCAGTAAAAAAACTATCCAAACTAAATTTGGCAAAACTGAAGTTAATATCCCCAGAGATCGTAACGGTGAATTTGAACCTAGAATTATCGGCAAATACGAAAAAAACTGTAACCAGATAGAAGATCAAATTATAGCCATGTATGCCAAAGGCATGTCCACCCGGGATATCGAAGACCATATGCGGGATATCTATGGCATTGATGTATCCCCTGCTATGGTGAGTAAAATAACCGATAAAATATTACCAATGATTGCTGAATGGCAGTCCAGACCGTTAGAACGCATTTATCCCCTTATATTTCTTGATGCAATTCACTTTAAAGTGCGCAAAGAAAACAGGATTGTCAATAAAGCAGCCTACAGTGTATTAGGTATAAATATGTCCGGTCAAAAGGACATACTTGGTATCTGGATTGGGAAAATGAAAGTGCCAGCTTTTGGCTTGGTGTATGTAATGAATAATTAGATACCCCCCACCGTATCCCCGGCAGAACCCCGTCTGGGTGCTCGGGTTGCTCTCCAGCAGAGCCCTATCCTCCCAGAGGGTAAGAGCCACTATAAGGTTAACCGTTATTCAACGAAATTACCCATTTACACAAAATAGTTTACACTCCCTCCTTTTTGGAGGCTTTCTTTTAAATATAAGGAACAGTGCGCTAACAAACATTTTGCCATGAAAGGCAGTAAATCCCGTATCATCTATCGTAGACATAATCAAACCAAAACAAAGACAGGCTAAGCCTGCAAAAACATCATACGCGGAAATTCTTCCTTCATCATTTTTAAACAAAAAAGATCTAATATACATTAAAATTCCAGTGGTAATGTATATGGTAGCTACATAGTTATGAGGGTAATTGGGATTAATCCAAAAAGGCAGTGATAATATTGCTATTATTACTACAATTAATACGGTGTACATCCAATAGCCATCATCTGCCTTAGTTTCTTTACGTTTTATTTTAGCAGAGATAGATTCCCTTAAAGCTGTTATTCTTGCTGTCAGCCAATAGGCAGAGTTTTTTCTATATACTAAAATTAAAGATTCTAATACAATAAATACACTGATAAAAACAAACATTAACCTTTTATTGGGTAAATAAAAGTACATTACCAAACTATAAAGTATAATAAATAATCCCTGTAAAATTGCTATGTCTGCATATTCGTTCTTACTATCGTCTTTATTATGAATTCTGTATTTTTTATATAAAACGCTGACAACCACTATCAATATTCCAATAATAGATAGACAAAGAGCAAAGATTTTAATTCCTTCCATGATACACCTCGAATTAGTTAATGTTATAAAGCTTCCATATATAGGTATTCAATTTATACTGCCTATGTTCCTTTCTAAAAATAAGAGAACGCTTTTAAAGCGTTCTCCAGACTGTCGACTTTGTCGACAGTGTGACCCGGTTTAAACATAAACCGGGTAAATTTATGTCTGGCATTAAAAAAGGGTCGGTGAATTTTTTGTAGAATATTGTAGTGAGCAAAAAGGGGGTGGGGGTTTGAAGAGTTTTCCCAGCTTCTTAATAATATTGGTGATGATGGCCTTTTTGTTTACTGCTGCCACTGCCGCCGATACACTGCCTAAAGCGGTGCTGTTAACCTTTGATGATGGGCCGGATCCCCGGTGTACTCCTGATATACTGGACATACTGGCCGAGCATAAAATTAAAGGTATTTTTTTTGTAACGGGAAAAGCATGCCGGAGGCACCCGGAATTATTACAGAGAATTGCTGATGAGGGACACGTGCTGGCCAATCATACTTTTTCTCACAAAGTAATTAAGGGAATGGATGAAGAACAGATTATTAACGAAATTACTTCTACCCAAAAAATTATTTATAAACTAACCAATCAATCAGCCAAATATTTCAGACCCCCCACCGGTGCCTATGGAAAAAGAGAAGCCCTAATATTAAATGAGCTGGGACAAGAAGTATTGATGTGGGACTTGGGCCTGGAAAAGAGAAATATTAAAACGGCTGGCGGCCAGGTGGATAATTTAATTTCCAGGATAGGAATACGCCGGGAATTAATTATTTTAATGCATGATGGCGCTCCTTTTAATCGCCACAACAGAAATACCACTGTGAAGGCTCTGCCCGGCTTAATTAAAAAACTGCAAAAACAGGGTTTTTCATTTGTTGATCCCTCATCTGCGGAAGGTAAAGAGTTTATTGAAGAATATATCAAAAGGAATCCCAAAATTAATGTATATTAACGGCAGGTAAAACCCGCAGGCCCTTCGGTGAAGGATTTGCGGGTTTAATGGTAATATTTTAAGTTAAAACTTTATTGTTGACAGGTAGCAGGGGAAGAAATATACTTTAAATAAGTGAAAATGATTTTCAGTATCTGTAAATTTTTGCTTAATTAATGATAATGATTTTCATATTCGCATTAGGAGGTAAGCATATGACGCTGGACACAGTAAAACGGGGCCAATCGTTCCGCATTGTATCTATTCCCGATAATGGCGTGCGCGCCCAGGCCATTCGTTTTGGAATTGCTGAAGGTGAAGTGGTAACCTGCGACGAGGTGATTCCTGCCGGCCCCATTGTACTGCGAAAAAAACGGCAGCAGATAGCAGTGGGGCGTAAGCTGGCGGCCGGCATTATTGTAGAGTAATAACAATTATCTTTAAGAGGATGTTCGAAAAGTCCTTTTCGAACACTCACTTTAAGTAACGAAAAGCATTGAGGTGAAAGCAATGGCGCACTGTCATAATGTTGGCATGCATATAGAAGTTCCCGGCGGGGGTAAAAAAGTGGTGCTGGTGGGCAACCCCAATGCCGGTAAATCGGTGTTCTTTAACTATTTAACCGGCATGTATGTGGATGTATCAAATTACCCCGGCACCACGTTAGAAATTTCCCACGGTCGAATGGGCAAAAATGTGATTGTAGATACACCCGGGGTGTACGGAATTTCCTCTTTTAATGATGAGGAGAAGGTGGCCAGGGATGTAATCTTAGCCGCAGATACCGTGATTAATGTTGTCAATGCAGTACAGCTGGAACGGGATTTATTTTTAACCCAGCAGGTAATAGATACCGGGGTGCCGGTGATAGTAGCTCTCAATATGATTGATGAAGCTGAAAAACAAGGAGTGGAAATAGATATAGACCTGTTGTCAGAACTGCTGGGAGTGCCGGTGATACCCACAGTGGCAGTTAAGAAAAAGGGGTTGGAAGAAGTTAAAAACAATATTTCCCAAGCCCGGCCCGGGTGGATAGATCCTGAACTGCGGCGGCAGTTGGGCACTATGCTGAACCGGGTTGGCAGTCAGGGAGAAGCGCTGCTGATACTGGAAGGAGATCCGGCGGTATCTGAACGGCACGGCCTGAAACCGGGTGACCGGCGGGAAGAAATATATAAAAAACGCCGGGAAAGGGTTAACGATGTGGTAAAACGGGTAATGAAGGAAACATCCTCCAGTACCGGCCTGGCAGAAAGCCTGGGCCGTTTAATGATCAGGCCGGCAACGGGAATACCGATTTTGGCCCTGGCCTTATATGTGATGTTTAAAGTGATTGGCGTATTTGTGGCCGGTACAGTGGTCGGTATTACTGAAGAGTCTATCATGCTGGGTATTTATGAGCCGGCGGTAAGGGGGTTGGTGGGGCAATTTGTTTCTGAGGACAGTGTTCTGGGCACCATCCTGACCGGTGAATTTGGGGTGCTGACCATGACATTTACCTATACCCTGGGATTGTTAATGCCCCTGGTGGCCGGTTTTTACTTCTTCCTGTCGTTATTTGAGGATTCCGGGTACTTACCCCGCATTGCTACTTTAGTTGACCGGGTGCTGAGCGGAATCGGTTTGAACGGCCGGGCCATTATCCCGTTAATTTTGGGATTCGGCTGCGTAACAATGGCCACCATTGTAACCAGGCTGCTGGGGTCCGAGCGGGAGCGGCGGATAGCCATCTTTTTACTGGGTTTAACCATTCCCTGTTCTGCCCAATTGGGTGTAATTTTAGGTTTACTGGCTCCCCTTGGTACACAGTATATCATTTTATACTCGGTGGCTGTTTTCAGTGTGCTGGTTGTGGTGGGTACATTAATGCATACCGCTTTGTCCGGCAAATCCACTGATTTATTGATTGATTTACCGCCCCTTAGATTACCGCGTATAGATAACGTAATTAAAAAGACCGCCACTAAATCGTACCAGTTTTTAAAAGAAGCTTTTCCTCTCTTTGCCCTGGGTTCATTTCTTATTAGTGTCTTTCAGGTTACAGGTATTTTGGAAGTGCTGCAGAATCTGCTGGCTCCGCTGACGGTGGGCTGGCTGCAGCTGCCGGCGGAAGCATCCACTGCCTTTATAATGGGTATAGTAAGACGGGATTTCGGGGCGGCAGGCCTTGCCGGTATGTCCATGGGAGCCATGGAAACGGTGGTGGCGCTGATTACCATTACTTTGTTTGTTCCCTGTATAGCTTCTATTTTGGTGCTGTTTAAAGAACGCAGTAAGTTTGAAGCCGCTTTAATGTGGTGCGGTTCTTGGGTAATTGCTTTCCTGGTGGGCGGTATGGTGGCTCAATTATCAGATATTTTGGGCCAAAACCACCGGGTATCATTGATAACCGCTGCCATCATTGCGGTGTCGGTACTTATTATCATTGGATGCCGTGTATTAAACAGAAATCGTTCTGTAAAGAACCGTTCCGCTGCAGTGGTTAATAAATAGTTTTTAAAATCAGGGTGTGATTAAAATTGGATAAAAATAAAGTTTGCCCCGCTATAACGTGTCCCAAGTGCGGTTATGTGATTAAAGAATTAAGTGATTTAAGGTGCCCCCGGTGCTATGCTTCACTGGTACCTGCCTTGTCCTGCAGCGGCAACTGCAGAAGTTGTGCTTCTAAAAAGAAATAACGGTCCAGAAAGTCCAGAGCTCACCTCTGGACTTTCTTTTCGCTGTTTAACAACCAAATTCCACCGTTATGCATATTGCACCGCAATAAAGGTCTAATAACGTTTATAATAATTCTACATAATTCGACAAAAACACCTTATAAATGCTTTTTGATTTTCGCTGAAATATATGATAAACTGAATTTAAATATAAAATAAGTGAAATTCAGCGGGTTTAGAAGGCGGGTGATGCTTTTAACCCATGGTTATAGGCAGGGTGTTTTTTTGAATGTACTTGTGCATTTGGTAACAAACTCTATGTAGAACAAAGGGGGCTGGCTAGTTGATGAGTAAAGAACAAGCAACCAGTAATATGGTGGGTTCAGTGATGGTTGTAGGTGGCGGTATTTCCGGCATGCAGTCGTCGCTGGATTTGGCGGAAGCCGGTTACAGGGTTTACCTGGTGGAGAAAAAACCGGCTATTGGTGGTGTAATGGCTCGTTTGGATAAAACCTTCCCCACCAACGACTGTTCCATGTGTATTATGTCTCCCAAACTGGTGGATACCGGCAGGCATAAAGATATTGACATCATTGCCGGGGCAGAGGTGGTTGATATAGCCGGCGAGCCCGGTAACTTTAAAGTTAAATTACATAAAAAAGCCCGGTATGTTGACCTGGCCAAGTGTACCGGCTGCGGTGAGTGTGCCAAGGTATGCCCGGTGGATTTAAAGGATGCATTTAACGGTAACCTGGCCGGACGCAAGGCCATTTATAAAATGTATGCCCAGGCAACACCAAACGCCTTTGCGGTGGAAAAGCGCGGGGTGGCCCCTTGTCGTGCTGCCTGTCCGGCAGGAATTAATGTACAGGGTTATGTACAATTAATTAAATCCGGCAAGTTTTTAGAAGCCTGGAAGATGATTTACGAAGATAACCCGCTGCCCAGCGTATGCGGCAGGGTTTGCGCCCATCCCTGTGAATCGGCATGTAACCGTAAGGATATTGACCAAGCCGTTCAAATACAAAAATTAAAGAGAACGGCCTGTGATGTTGCGTACCGGGATTTAGAGTCGTTACCACTTCCGGAAGTAGAAGCGGAGCGGGAGGAAAAGGTTGCTGTTATAGGTTCCGGTCCTGCCGGTTTAACTGCCGCCCATTACCTGGCCAAACGCGGTTACAAAGTTACCGTTTTTGAAGCTTTACCTGTTACCGGCGGTATGATGCGGGTTGGTATTCCGGAGTATCGTTTGCCCAGGCGCTGGGTGGATTTAGAAGTGGAACTGATTAAAAAGCTGGGTGTGGAAATTAAATTAAACACTGCCCTGGGCAGGGACATCACCATTAAAGGGTTGTTTGACCAGGGTTATAAGGCTGTATTTTTAGGTATTGGTGCCCATAAGGGTCTGCAGTTGAGAGTACCCGGTGAGGATTTGGACGGGGTTATTCCCGCGGTGGAAATGCTGCGTAAAGTGGGTCTGGGCGAAAAAGTAACGCTGGGTAAAAAGACGCTGGTTATCGGTGGCGGTAACGTAGCCATGGATGCTGCCAGAACGGCCCGCCGCCTGGGTTCTGAAGTACATGTATTGTGCCTGGAAGCAGAGGGAACGCTTCCGGCGGCAGCTGAAGAAATTGAAGAGGCCGTTGAAGAGGGCGTGCAATTCCATTACCAAACCGGTGTGAAAGAAATTTTGGGCCGCGATGGCAGGGTGACGGGTCTGAAAGCTGTTAACGTAACATCATTGTTTGATGAAGAGGGACGTTTTGCACCTAAATATGGTGACCAAATAACCGACTACCGGGATGTGGACAATGTTATCGTGGCCATCGGTCAAACTCTTGACCTGTCCTTTGTAGAAAAGGATATGCCGCTGGTAAACGAAAGGGGTAACCGTATAGAAGCTGATCCCGATACACTGGCCACCGGTGTTCCCGGTGTATTTGCCGGCGGTGATGCCCAAAGCGGTCCCCGTTTGCTGGTAGATGCCATCGGTGCCGGTAAGCGGGCGGCAGAAAGCATTCACCGTTACATTCAGGGTGAAGACCTGCGGGCCAACAGGGAATTTAAAGTGCCGGAAGAAAAAATTGCTCCGCTGCGTCAAAACCCGGAGGAGCTGGAGAAGCGGCCGGCTGTATCTATGCAGTACGCTCCGGCAGAGCAGCGGGTGACAAATTTTGAAGAGGTGGCTTTGGGTTATACGCCGGAAGAAGCACAAAAAGAAGCGGAACGGTGCTTGAATTGTGCTGTTTGTTCCGAGTGCCTGCAGTGTGTGGATGCCTGTGTGGCCAAGGCCATTGATCACGACATGGAAGACGAAGATATACAGTTGGATGTGGGGGCTGTTATACTGAGTCCCGGTTATGAAACCTATGATGCTTCTAAGTTGGAATACTACGGTTTTGGACGTTACCCCAATGTTTTAACCAGTATGCAGTTTGAAAGGGTGCTGTCTGCCTCCGGTCCTTACAGCGGGCATATGGTGCGCCCCTCGGATAATAAAGAACCGCAGAAGATAGCCTGGATCCAGTGTGTGGGATCCCGTAACGAGAGGGAAGGCAAGGGTTACTGTTCTTCGGTATGCTGCATGTATGCTATTAAAGAAGCGGTAATTGCCAAGGAACACAGCCACCATCCGCTGGATACCACCATTTTCTTTATGGATATGCGTACCCACGGTAAAGATTTTGAGCGTTACTACAACCGGGCCCGCCAGGAGCACGGGGTGAAGTTTGTTCGTTCCAGGATTTATGAAGTTACCGAGGCAGGGGATGGCAGTCATGATTTGATTATTCGCTATGCTGCCGAAGATGGCTCAATCAACACAGAAAGATTTGACATGGTAATCCTGTCTGTGGGCTTGAGTCCCAACAGTGATGCTGTTAAACTGGCCCAGGCAGCCCATATAGATTTAAATGAACACGGTTTCTGCTTAACGGAAGAATTTAAACCCGGCTGCACTTCCCGGGAAGGAATATATGCCAGCGGTGCTTTTTGTGAACCGAAGGATATTCCGGAAACGGCGGTGGATGCCAGCTCTGCTGCTGCCTATGCATCCAGGCTGCTGGCCCCGGTGCGGGGTACGATGATAAGAACCAAGGAATACCCCCCGGAGCGGGATGTTTCTAATGAGAAACCAAGGGTGGGTGTGTTTGTCTGCAACTGCGGTATTAATATCGGTGGGGTGGTAAACGTACCCGATGTTGTGGAGTATGCCAAAACCTTAAAAGATGTGGTTTACGCCCAGGAGTTCCTGTTTACCTGCTCCCAAGATAATATTGTCAAAATAAAAGAAGCCATTGTTGAACATAACCTGAACCGGGTGGTGGTGTCTTCCTGTACTCCCCGTACCCACGCTCCGCTGTTCCAGGCCAGTTTGAAGGAGTCCGGTTTGAACCCGTACCTGTATGAACACGCCAATATCAGGGAGCATGTTTCCTGGGTACACCGGGAGCAGCCGGAAAAAGCCACTGAGAAGGCTAAGGACCTGGTGAGAATGGCGGTGGCCAAGGTGCGCCTGCTGAAGCCGGTACAAACCAGCACCATTGACATTAACCGCCGGGCGCTGGTGGTTGGCGGTGGAGTAGCCGGCATGACCAATGCCCTTTCACTGGCCGAGCAGGGGTTTGAAGTTTCGCTGGTGGAAAAAACCGGGGAGCTGGGCGGCCACGCCAGGCATATTAAATATACAATCAACGGCAATAATCCTGGGGAACTGGTTAATGAATTAATTGAAAAGGTTAATGCCCATTCCCAAATTGAAGTAATATTAAATGCTGAAGTGTCAGAGGTTTCCGGTTATCTTGGCAACTACAGCACCAAACTTAAGCTGTCAGACGGCAGCACTAAAGAAATTGAACACGGTGCGGTGGTTATTGCCACCGGTGCTGAGGCAATAAAACCGGATGAATACCTGTATGGAGAACACCCGGCCGTTGTTACCCAGCAGGAGCTGGAAGAACGTATAGTAGGTTCCGGGATAAATGCCCAAAATGTGGTTATGATCCAGTGTGTGGGTTCACGGCAGGAGAACAGGCCTTACTGCAGCAGAATTTGTTGTACCCAGGCCATTAAAAATGCCCTGAAGATTAAAGAGCAGAATCCTGGTACCAATGTATTTGTGCTGTACCGGGACATTAGAACTTATGGATTTAAGGAAAAATACTATACCCGGGCCCGTCAGAAGGGTGTTATCTTTATTCGCTACAGCCTGGACAATAAACCGGCCGTTGCTGCCAGCGGGGATAAGGTATCGGTACAGGTTACCGACCACGTTTTGGGGCAGCAAATTAATATCGAAGCGGACTTACTGGTTCTTTCCAGCGGTATAGAGCCTCGAAAAGATAACGAGGTATTAAGCCAGCACTTTAAAGTACCGCTTAATGCCGATGGCTTCTTCTCTGAAGCGCACATGAAACTGCGTCCGGTGGACTTTGCGGCGGATGGTTTATATCTCTGCGGTATGGCCCACGGGCCGAAGACCATTGAAGAAAGTATCGGCCAGGCCAATGCCGCGGCGGTGCGGGCGGTAACGCTGTTATCCAAGGAAGGTTTGGAGTCCTTGGGAATTACCGCCACAGTGGATGAGGAACTGTGTAAGGGCTGTGGGTTGTGTGTTGACGCCTGCCCCTATGGTGCCAGGGTACTGGATGAAAAAACTAAAGTGGCTTGGGTGCGGGAAGTGCTCTGCCAGGGTTGTGGGGCATGTGCATCGGTTTGCCCCAGCGGTGCCACTCAACAGAAAGGTTTTGAAACAGATCAGCTGCTGACCATGTTGGATGCGGCACTGGGATAGTAAGCAGTTCCAAGCCCCTCGTAATAAATATGAGGGGCTTGGATAATAATTTTATAAAAAACTATTGACTGTGACAGGTGTTTATGTTATATTACTATACGTCGCAAGGGAATAGGAGCTGAGGGCGGTTAGCTCAGCTGGGAGAGCACCTGCCTTACAAGCAGGGGGTCGGGAGTTCGAGCCTCTCACCGCCCACCAGTAAAACCTGTGGTTAAAAAGCCGCAGGTTTTTTTGCTGTGCCAGTAAAATTTTTGTTGTAATCGTGAAAATTATCAATATTATTGAAATATGGCTTGTTAGCAGCTGGAATATTTATCTGGCTGCTTTTTTTGTTTAAAACACTTGATTTTTGTTTTATTCTACAGTAGAAATTTAAAAGGGTTTGTTTTTTTAGTTCATTGGATAAAGTCAGGAGGGTTCCACAGTGAAAATATGCATTATTGGAGCCGGTAAAGTAGGGTTGGAAATTGCGAAACGGGTAATTGAAGATAATCATGATGTAATATTAATTGACCGCAATGGTGATAAACTGGAAGCGATTACGGAAAAGCTGGATGTACTGACTATTAAAGGTAACGGTGGAACTTCACAAATTATAAACAACCCGGTAGTGACAGAGAGCGATCTGCTGGTGGCTGTGACAAGCAGTGATGAAATAAATATTATTGCCTGTATGAAAGCCAAGAAAAACGGTGTGGGCAAAACTGTGGCCAGGGTTCGGGACCCCGATTATGCTTACGACCTTTTGGCCAGTAAAGATGAGTGGGGTATTGATCTGTTGATAAACCCGGAGTATGCTGCGGCGACAGAAATAGCGCAGCAGTTAACGCTGCTTTTTCCTACTCATACAGAGCTTTTTGGTGCCGGAAAAATATTGATGGCTGAAATAGCTGTGGATGATGTTAAATTTGACATATCTAAAAAAAGATTGCATGAACTGGACTGCTTTTTCCCGAAGTCCATCAGGGTGGTGGCGATTTCCCGCAGGGGTGAAATGTTAATACCCGGCGGGAAAGATTATTTGCTGCCGGGAGATAGGATTTACGTACTGGGCAACTTAGATAGTATCAGCCAACTGTGCTACCGTTTAAAGGGTAAAAAACGCCGGGTGCAAAATGTAATGATACTTGGCGGCGGCCGCATTGGCTATTACCTGGCTTCAAAACTGGAAAGTATGGGCATTAAAGTAAAACTGGTGGAACGGGATGAGGATAAATGCGAAGAACTGGCAGAACGTTTGCCCAACGTCTTGGTATTGAATGCAGACGGTACTGATATTGATTTTTTGCAAAATGAAGGAATTAAAGATACTGATGGTTTTGTGGCCGTGACCGGTTTTGATGAAGAAAATTTATTAATATCGTTGCTGGCCAAGCAGATGGGAGCCAAGCAGGTGGTGGCAAAGGTCAGCAGGCCCAGTTATGCTGCCATGGTGGAGCGATTAGGGGTGGACAATGCTGTCAGCCCTCGTTTGATTACGGTCAGTAAAATACTGCGCTTTATTCGCGGCGGTAAGCTGCTGAACATGTTTTTATTACCTAACGGCCAGGCTGAAGTGGTGGAATTAATTGTGCAGAAAGGCAGTAAACTGGCAGATAAGTCGTTGGAAAAGGCCGGGATACCCCGGGGAATTATTATCGGGGCTATACTGCGCCAAAACAAAGCCATTATTCCCGAGGGGAAAGAAATAATTCGAGAGGGAGATCGCTTGGTAGTATTTTCACTGGGTAATTATTTGCAGAAGGTTGAAGCATTGGCCGGCTCTGGAGGTTTATAGCATTGAATATTAAACTGGTTGCCAAAATACTGGGGATGCTGCTGTGCTGTGAGGCGGCGGCCATGCTGCCTTCTTTGGCCATTGCCGCTGCCCGGGCAGGCAGCGATTTAAGTGCTTTCTTATACAGCATATTGGTGATTGGAGTTATAGGTTTTTCGCTGGCATTGATTAGACCGCAGACAACAAAGACGGGTCCCAAAGAAGGTTTTGTTATTGCTGCCTTTGGCTGGTTACTGCTGGCACTGTTTGGTACACTGCCCTTTATAATCAGCGGTGAATTGGTACACCCGGTGGATGCGTTTTTTGAAACCATGTCCGGTTTTACCACCACCGGGGCCTCGGTGATTGATGATATAGAATCCTTACCAAAAGGGCTTTTATTTTGGCGCAGCTTAACCCACTGGTTGGGCGGTATGGGTATTATCGTGCTTACACTGGCGTTAATACCGTCTTTAAATATTGCCGGGCTGCAGATGTTTAAAGCGGAAGTTCCCGGCCCCACTAAAAGCAAGGCTTTGCCCCGGGTGGCACAAACTTCCAGGCAGCTTTACAAGCTGTACCTTGGTGTTTCGCTGATGCTGGTTTTGCTGCTTAAAATGGCCGGCATGACCTGGTTTGATTCCTTTATTCACACCTTTGGTACCGTTGCCACCGGTGGTTTTTCTTCAAAGGCCAGCAGTATCGGTGCCTATGGCGACCCGATTATAGAATTGATTATAGTTGTTTTTATGATTGCCTGCGGCATTAATTTCGGACTTTATTTTAGTTTAATTAAGGGTGACAGGCTGGCACTGTTTAAAGATGCGGAAACCAGGGTTTATTTAAGCATAATTTTCATCGCCGTATTTTTAATCGGCATAAATTTGGTCAAAACTGCAGATTATGAAATGGTGAAAGCCTTCCGCGAGGCATTGTTCCAGGTGGCCTCTATTATGACCAGCACAGGCTATGCCACGGCAGATTTTGACCGCTGGCCGGATTTCAGCAGGTACCTGCTGGTAATGCTGATGTTTGTTGGGGCCTGTGCCGGTTCAACCGGTGGGGGAATCAAGGTTGTGCGTTTTATAATCCTTTTTAAAGCTGCTGCCCATCAATTGAAAAAGCTGGTGCATCCCCAGGCGGTGATACCACTGCGGGTGGGGCGGCTGGTGATGTCCAAAGAAGTGGTGCAGGCGGTGCAGAACTTTTTTATACTGCATATTTTTATTTTAGCAGCGGTGACGGCTTTTTTAACCCTGCTGGGGTTGGATATAATCAGTGCTTTTTCAGCCACCATAGCTACATTAAGTAATATCGGCCCCGGTTTGGGATTGGTGGGTCCTGCTGAAACCTACAGCGCACTGCCCGCCGCAGCAAAAGTGGTGCTGGCGTTCTGCATGCTCATCGGCAGGTTGGAGATTTATACTGTGCTGGTGGTATTTACAGTAAAATTCTGGGAATAAAAAAACGACCCCGCGGGGTCGTTTTTTATGTGTGCCCGGCATGGGCAATGTCTATAGGGTGAAAGTCCCGAACGTTGAAGGTAGCAGTAAACGTTAGCTTAAGGCAAGGGTGTCC
>NZ_JAFBCW010000010.1 GCF_016907915.1 Desulforadius tongensis | reverse complement strand
CCAGTGACGCCCTTGCTTACAGGTTGTCTTCCCGCTGGTTAGGCGACAGGGTTTCTTTCAACCCATCGGCTCGGCAGACATGCCAGGCAAACAATTAATATCGGCGACTTTTTACAGCGGCTGGAAATAGCGCCCGGTGTTGTCTTTGTGGTGGGCGGGTTTATAAAGGCCGGTTTGTGTTTATTGGCCGCCGCCAATGGTTTAGCCAAAATATTTAATTTCCCAAATTACCGTTCAATAGTAACCTCCGTAGCTCTGCTGACGGCCAATTTTACTTACCTGGTGTATGAAGACGTTGCGGAAATGGTGCAGTGGTCTGTTAAAGTATGGCCCTGGTATGCTTTACCCTTCCAGGTAATTCTGCCTTTACTCATTCTCATCTGGGCTGAAGTAAAGAAAAGGCAAACCCAAAACAACTGACCTGCTTTCTGTTCACCGGTGGTGCCGCAGCGGCTGCTGCCTTGGCACGTATAATTGTTCCTGTCTCTGCCTTTCCTTCTCCACCCGCTTTTTGCTGAGCATAAAGGTCAGCGGAAGAACAAAGGAAATTATAATTGCGCTGACAACAAAGGTATCGTCCAGGGCATTCATAAACGACTGCCGGGCAACCAGGCCGGTTAGTATTTCAATGGCCCCCTGCTCTGCAGCGTTTCCCACCAGGCGCGGCCGGCCAGGCAGCCCTGCATTTGGGCCACCATCATTCCGGTCACCGGTGAGCTTAAGGTAACATTTTCACTTAACACCGCGGTATGGTAAGCCTGCCTTTGCAGCATCACATAGGTCAAATAAGCAATACCCATGGAAGCAGATACCTGCCTCACGGTATTGTTCAGGGCGGTGGCCCTGCCCACCAGCATCCTGGGCACGGTGTTCATGCCGGCGGTGGTCAACGGCATGGTGGCCAACCCCAACCCCACGGCCCTGACGGACAAAATAATCTGCAGGTAGCGGTAATCGGTATCCAAACTCAAGTTATGTAAATGATAAGTTATAACCGTTACCAGCGCCATGCCGCAAAAGCACAGGCCGAAAGCCCCGAATTTATCAAAAATTTTACCGCTGATGGGCATCATAAAACCCGTTACCAGGGCCATGGGCATCATCATTAAACCTGTTTCCATTGGTGTGAAGCCCAGCATATTCTGAGCATAGATGGGAATTAAAAAAACCACTGAAAATAACGCAATGGTAGAAATACAGGTGGCTGTTAAACTGGCCACTAATACCGGGTTTTTTAACAACCGGATATCAATTAGCGGGTTGGGTACTGACAGCTCCCACATCACAAAACAGATCATGGTAAAACCGGAAAGTAAAAATAAAGTGACAATATACTGGGATGTCCAGCCCCTGTCCTGTCCCTCACTTAGGGCCAGCAGCAGGGAAAAGCAAGCTGCGGCACTAAATATCACCTGGTGCAGCCGGTTAAAAGCAGCACCATTAGGGCAGCAATCAATGCCAGTAACTTTACTTTTTTCATTCTCCCATATAAACCCCCATCCGTTCTTTTTCAATCCCCCTGAAAAAAGTTATACTGCTGGGCCAATTTAAATCTGCTGCTAAATTTTCAGCAATCTTGATAAAAAATGCTCACAGCCGCAGTAATGTCTTCTTTCTAATTTCTTCTGATTCCTTCTAATTCCTTCTAAATTATCCCGCCCACCGGGCCGGTGTCAGCAGTTTAATATTTAACAAAGGGCTTGTTTCATTTCGACAAAAACTCTAATATAATATACTTAATTTAAATGTTGGGAGTGTTGTAGATGAAGATCGGTGTACTTAGCGATACCCATGGCAGTTTAAAGTATTTTGATCAAGCGCTGGAATCTTTAGGAAGCTGCCACTACATAATTCACGGGGGTGATGTTTTGTATCACGGGCCCAGGAACCCCCTTCCCGAGGGCTATAACCCCAAAGAATTGGCGCAAAGAATTAACAGTCTAAACAACATTATCTTTACCCGGGGCAACTGCGACGCTGATGTGGATCAAATGGTCATTGATCACCCCATTCAAAGTCCTTATGTGTTTACTCAACTGGGCCGCTTAAAAATATTTCTCTGTCACGGGTATGAAAAAGAAAAAAGTGTGCTGGTAAAAATGGCCAAAGGTTTTGGGGCCCATTTGTTCATTTACGGTCACACCCATATCAAGGAACTCTACCGGGATGAAGATTTAATCGTTTTAAACCCCGGCAGTATTTCCCTGCCCAAGGACGGCATCCATTCAGCAGCCGTTATAGATGAAAGAGCTGTCCGGCTTATTGATATAAGCAATAATGAAGTTATCAAGGAGCTGGCTTTATAACTACGACCCGCCGCGTTACCCGTACGGCGGGTCGTAATATTAAAATTCAGAAAAGGTAACCGGTTGTAAACGTTGAAATTATGTACCGGGTACTGTATTAAACCCTGTCAACCAAACCGATCTTGAAAATGCGAGGTGAAGTAACTTGCCCACCTGCTGCTGCCAAAACAACGCCGTTGATGACAGGCAAAAGGCTTTACAACGGGCATTAAGCAAGTATCAAAACACTAAAGGTGCTTTAATTCCCCTGCTGCAGGAAGCCCAGGAAATATACGGCTACCTGCCCGGGGAGGTTATGCAGTATTTATCCAAAGAACTGAAAATTCCCTTCAGCAAAGTTTACGGGGTGGCCACCTTTTATGCCCAGTTTCATCTCCAGCCCCGGGGGCGGAATGTCATCCGGGTTTGTACCGGTACAGCCTGTCACGTAAAAGGGGCCGGCGGTATTTTGCAGAGTATACAGGAAAGCCTGGGAATTAAAAGCGGGGAAACCACCGCCGATCTGCGCTACACTTTGGAAACGGTGGCCTGCCTGGGGGCCTGCGGCCTGGCACCGGCCATGATGGTTAACAACGATACTTACGGCCGCCTCACCCCGGCGGAAACTCTGCAGGTACTTAAACAGTACAAATAGGAAGGAAGATAGTTATGAAAAACCTTGCTGGTAAATATAAAAAGATAATCTGTGTCTGCTCCGGTGGGTGTACTTCCTCCGGTTCCGGAAAGGTGCTGGCCGGGCTGCAGGCTGCAGCGGCGGAAAAAGGACTTGCCGGCAAAGTGCTGGTGCGGCCGGTGGGCTGTCACGGCTTTTGCCAGCAGGGACCCATTGTAACCGTTGAACCGGAAAAAATTTTTTACACCAGGGTAACGGAAGCAGATGTGCCGGACATTCTGGAAGCACTGGAAACCAACCGGCCGGTGGAGCGGCTTTTGTACGTTGATCCCACCAGCGGAAAACCAGTTGTTACCTACGATCAAATTCCCTTTTATTCCCGGCAGCAAAAACTGGTGCTGGAAAAGTGCGGCTGTATAAATCCCGAAAACATTGAAGATTACCTGGACCAGGGCGGTTACAAAGCTTTAAAAAAGGTGTTATCAACCATGACCCCCCAAGAGGTGGTGGATGAGGTTAAAAATTCCGGTCTCCGGGGCCGTGGTGGGGCCGGTTTCCCCACCGGCATCAAATGGCAGGGAGCTTTAAGCGCCAAGATTAAGGATAAAAGATACGTTATCTGCAACGCCGATGAGGGTGACCCCGGTGCTTTTATGGATCGCAGTGTGCTGGAGGGAGATCCTCACTCGGTGCTGGAGGGTATGGCTATCTGCGGCTTTGCCACCGGTTCCCATGAGGGATATATCTACGTGCGGGCTGAATATCCCCTGGCCATTAAACGGCTTAAAATTGCCATTGCCCAGGCTGAGGAATACGGCCTGTTAGGTGACAATATTTTAAATTCCGGTTTTAACTTCCACATCAAAATCAAGGCCGGTGCAGGGGCCTTTGTATGCGGCGAAGGTACTGCCTTGATGGCTTCCATTGAAGGCAGCCGGGGTATGCCCAGGTTTAAAACGGCCCGCTCCACCGAGAAAGGACTGTGGGGAAAACCCACCACTTTAAATAATGTGGAAACCTTTGCCAACATACCGGTGATTATTAACAAGGGAAGCCGCTGGTACTCTTCCATCGGCACAGAAAAAAGTACGGGCACCAAAATTTTTTCATTAACCGGTAAAGTAGTTAACACCGGTCTGGTGGAAGTACCGATGGGTGTCACCCTGCGCCGGATTATATTCGACATCGGCGGCGGCATCCAGAATAATAAAAAGTTCAAGGCCGTCCAGGCCGGTGGACCCTCCGGCGGTTGTATACCGGCAGATTATCTTGACCTGCCGGTGGACTATGATTCGCTGGACGAAGTGGGAGCAATGATGGGATCCGGTGGTTTAGTGGTCTTGGATGAAACCACCTGCATGGTAGACCTGGCCCGCTTTTTCTTAAAATTTACCCAGCAGGAATCCTGCGGCAAATGCACTCCCTGCCGGGAGGGCACCAAGCGGATGCTGGAAATTTTAACCCGCATTTGCGAGGGAAAAGGTACGCCCAAAGATATCGACGATCTGGAACGGCTGAGCAGGGTCATCAGCTCCACTTCACTGTGCGGCCTGGGAAAAAGCGCCCCTAACCCGGTGTTAAGCACTTTAAAATACTTCCGCAGCGAATATGAAGCTCACATTAACGACAAACGCTGTCCGGCGGGGGTATGCTCCAATTTGCTGGTGTATACCATTGATGCCGCAAAGTGCACCGGCTGCGGCGCCTGTGCCAGAGCATGCCCGGCCGGAGCTATAAGCGGGGAAAAGAAACAGCCCCATGCAATAGACGCCGGCCTTTGCATTAAGTGCGGCAGCTGCCTGCAGAAATGCAAATTCGGCGCGGTAGTAAAAAAATAACTGCTTTTAAGGAGCGTGAGCAAATTTGTCTACCATCACGTTAACTATAAACGGGCAGCAGGTTACCGTTCCCGCCGGCAGCACCATTTTGAAGGCAGCGGAAAAGTTAGGGGTGTTTATTCCCACGTTATGTCACCACCCCCAATTAACAGCCGTTGCTTCCTGCCGCATCTGCGTGGTAGAAGTTACTTTCAAGGGAAGAAAAAAACTGGTCCCCGCCTGCATGACCGGCGCCCAGGATGGGATGGAAGTAGAAACAGAATCCGCGGCGGTGGTGGAAAGCCGCCGGACTATACTGGAACTGCTGCTGGCCAATCACCCCCAGGACTGCCTTACCTGCGGCCAAAACGGGGACTGCCGCCTGCAGGATTATGCCTTTAGGTACAACGTGCCCGGTGCAGGTTTCTCCGGGGAACGCCATGCCTACAAAATCGAAGATGATAACCCCTTTATTATCCGGGATATGAACAAGTGCATTCTCTGCGGCCGCTGCGTGCGCATGTGCGCCGAAATTCAGGGAGATGGTGTGATAGACTTTGCCCACCGGGGTTTTAATACCAAAATCAGCACCGCCATGGACCTGCCCTTAAGCAAATCGGAATGTGTTTTTTGCGGCAACTGTGCGGCGGTATGCCCGGTGGGAGCACTGCAGGAAAAAGGCCTGCGCAGCAGTGCCCGTACCTGGGAAGTAAAAAAAGTTAAAACCATCTGCCCTTACTGCGGCACCGGATGCAGTATAGAACTCAACGTTAAGGATGGCCGGGTGGTGGGCGTTACTTCCTGTGACGGTGAAGTTAACGGCCCGGCCCTGTGTGTAAAGGGCCGCTTTGGCTACGGCTTTATTCACCATCCGGATAGGCTTACCACCCCGTTGATTAAAAAGAACGGCCGGTTTGTGGAAGCATCCTGGGAAGAAACCATCAGCTTGGTGGCGGAAAAGCTGACCGGCATAAAAAATGATCACGGGCCCGATGCGCTGGCGGTATTGAGTTCCGCCCGCTGCACCAATGAAGAAAATTACCTGCTGCAGAAATTCACCAGGGCGGTGCTGGGTACCAACAACATCGACCACTGCGCCCGGCTCTGACACGCCCCCACCGTCGCCGGTCTGGCGGCATCATTTGGCAGCGGGGCTATGACCAACAGTATTGATGAAATTGCCGGGGCAGATTTTATTCTGGCCATCGGTACCAACACCACTGAAACTCACCCGGTAATTGCTTTACAGGTAAAGAAGGCCGTCAGGCAGGGTGCTAAGCTGGCGGTGATAGACCCCCGGGTTACCAAGCTGGCGGAACTGGCAGATTATCACCTGCAGCTTAATCCGGGCACCGACTGCGCCCTGTTAAACGGGCTGGCCAACGTCATCATCGCGGAAGAACTGTGGGATAAAGATTTTGTAGCCCACCGCACCGAAGATTTTGCTTCTTTCCGGCAGTGGGTGTCTGGATATACACCGCAGTATGTGGAGCGGGTAACGGGAATACCGGCCGATGTCATCTACAAACTGGCCCGGGAATATGCCGGGGCTGAAAATGCAGCCATCCTGTACACCATGGGATTAACCCAGCATATCAGCGGAACTGCCAATGTACACGCGGTGGCCAACCTGGCCATGCTCTGCGGGCAGGTGGGAAAAAAACACAGCGGCGTTAACCCCCTGCGGGGTCAGAACAACGTGCAGGGGGCCTGCGATATGGGGGCGCTGCCCGACGTACTTACCGGATATCAAAAGGTAACATCTGACGAAGTTCGAGCCAAATTTGCCCGGGCTTGGAAAGTTGACACCCTTCCCGCCTCTGCCGGCCTCACAGTGGGTGAAATGATGGCCGGGACCCAAAAGGGCTGCATCAAGGCCATGTATATCGTGGGGGAAAACCCGGTATTGTCCGATGCCAATGCCGGTGATGTTAAAGAAGCTTTACAAAAGTTAGATTTTTTAGTGGTGCAGGATATTTTCCTTACCGAAACAGCCCGGTTAGCCGATGTGGTGCTGCCGGCGGCCAGTTTCGCCGAAAAAGAGGGAACTTTTACCAATACCGAACGCCGGGTACAGAAGGTGCGTAAAGCCATTGCACCCATGGGCAGGGCCAGGGCAGACTGGGAAATTATCTGCCTGCTGGCCGGTGCCATGGGTTACACCATGAACTATCAATCCCCGGCAGAAATAATGGATGAAATAGCAAGCCTTACCCCTTCTTACGGCGGCATTTCCCATGCCCGTTTGGAAAAAGGAAGCCTGCAGTGGCCCTGTCCCAACAAAGATCACCCCGGTACACCGGTACTGCATAAAGAAAAATTTGTACGCGGCCGGGGTAAGTTTCACCGGGCAGAATATATACCGCCGCAGGAACTGCCGGATCAGGAGTACCCGCTGCTGCTGTGTACCGGCAGGCGCCTTTACCACTACCATACCGGCACCATGACCCTTAGAACCGGGGCACTGGAAAAGTATTACCCGGGGGAGTACCTGGATGTTAACCCCATTGACGCGCGGAAATGGAAATTAACACCGGGCTGCCGGGTACGGGTGATTTCCCGCCGGGGAGAAGTGGAATTGGTGGTGCGCATTACCGATACAATCCCCCCGGGCATGGTGTTCACATCCTTCCATTTCCCGGAGGTGCCCATTAACAATTTAACCAATCCCGCCCAAGACCCTATTGCCAAGATACCGGAGCTGAAGGTATGCTCCGTCAGGTTAGAACTGCTGTAGCACAAACAAGTCCCCAGCTGCTTTTCAAGCTGGGGACTTGTTTTATATTTTACCGCTATTGGGAGCAAAATAATAGTAATCATTTTTAGCGATAAAGAATTGGCCTACACTTACGATTATATATAACATTAATATACAGACATGTTTTATAATCTGCATTAGATATAAAATACTAAATTTCACCTAAAAAGAAGAAATTTAGCAGGATTTGGGACTATTTTATAGAAATATCTAGGATAAAAGTCCTGCTTTTTGTAAAAAAATAAGTTTACTTATAGATAAAAGAAGTAAGGTGATCAGTATTGGATAAATCGATCCACCCATCCCGCAAGGCGGAAATTAATATTCAGTTATCCGAGTTTGAAGTTCCTCCCATACAAGATATACTATTGGTAGGAAAAAAAGCCCCCATCGGTCCGGAAGCGGTACGCCAAATGATAGACGCCCTTTCACCGGAACAGTATGAAATAATTCTTATTGATCATATTTTTTTTGAAGCGGTGGTGCTGAAAAAATCCATCACCAAGCTAATTCCTAAAGAAAAGCTGTTATCTATAATTTTAGACGAAGGAGAACGGATAGCCTCTGAAAATACATTGTTAAGGGCCCAAGTAAACATTACCATTCAAGTGACCAGGGGAGTTGACCTGTAAAATGCTCATTAAAGACATCATGGAAACCAATCTGATTACTGTGAACCCTTATCAATCAGTTAGACAGGCAACTGATTTAATGCAGCGGTACAGAATTAACGGGCTGCCGGTGCTGCATAAAGATAACCTGGTGGGAATAATTACCTCCCGGGACATAAAGGAAAATCATCCCAACCGGCTTGTTGCCGATGCAATGAGTAAAAAAGTTAAAACCGTTTCTCCTTACTATTCCATATGGCAGGCTAAAAAACTGATGGAAGAACACGATATAGAACGCCTGCCGATAATAGAAAACGGCCGGTTAGTGGGATTAGTTACAAAAGGAACACTGCTGGCCGAGTTAAATAAATACTTTGACCCCCTCACGGGCCTCAACCGGAGAGAATACCTGTGCTATAAAGTATTAGACCTTTTACAAGAGCACTCGCAAATTACCATTATTTTTTTAGATCTCAATAATTTCGGAAATATTGACAAACAGTTTGGCCACGTGCTGGGAGATGAAGTATTAAAACAAACCGCCCGGATACTAAAAGATATAGTAGAAAAAAATGATTCTTATCTCTGCCGCTACGGCGGGGATGAATTTGTTATTGCCAGTGTAAAACCGCTGGATGACGCTGTAAGCCTGGCTCAAAAAATAATCGCCATAATGCCTGAGCAAAAGTGGCCCCGGGGTATTAAGGTCAGCTTTTCTGTGGGCATAGCCAGTAAAAAAATATTTAACAACCAGCAGATTGATTCTGCAGTTTACGATATTATCAATGCCGCCAGCCTGGCTTCGACAAAAGCAAAATCAGCACTGAATTCACTGGTAATAGTGGAATTGTAAACTATAACCGCCAATTAGAACAAAGAAACCCGCTCCCCGGCAGGTTTCTTTGCCCTGTGCTCACTTTAATTCCACCACCGTTACTCCTGCCCCGCCTTCGCCTGCTTCTCCCAGGCGGTATTTTTTTACCCTGGGGTGACCTTTCAGCTCCCGCTGTACCGCTGCCCTCAGTGCCCCGGTACCCTTACCATGTATCAGGTTAACTTGTTTCAGTCCCGATAAATAGGCGTCGTCCAGGTATTTTTCCATAGCCAGCAGCGCCTCTTCCGCCGTCATGCCGCGCATATCCAGGCTGCTCTTAATTTCCCGGGCTTTATTCATAATTAAACTGCCCACCTGGGTTTTACCGGTTTCCCCCTTGGATTCTTTAACCGGCTGCAGTTCATCTCTAGGCACCGTGATTTTTAATATTCCCGCCTGCACCAGCACCTGATTGTTATCTCCTATCTCCAGCACATATCCCTTTTGATTGTACCGGGGTAAAAACACCTCGTCACCCGGTTGTAATTTTGCGGGCGGCTGATGCTGCCGGGCGGCCTTTTTGATCCTTTTGTTAACGGTTTTATCCTGCAAATTGTACAGATTCTCCCGGGCCTTTTTTATGGCCTCTTCCCGTTCCCGGGCCGACTGCCGGGCCAATTTTTCCCTTAATTCTTTGATAACAGCTTCCGATTCTTCCCGGGCCTTTTTAATAATGGAGCGGGCTTCTTCCCGGGCCTTTTCCAATATATCTTCTTTGCGGGAGGTCAGCTGCTGTTCCAGCTTTTTGTACCGCTGCTTTAATTCTTCACTTTCCTGGCGCAGTTTTTGGGCCTGCCGGCGCTCGGCTTCCGCCTGCTGCTGGGTACGTTCCAGCTGTTCCATCAGGTCCGCCACCTGAATTTGCTCTTCAGTCATATACCCCCTGGCCTTTTCCACCAGTTCCTTCGGTAAACCCAGCCGGGCCGCAATTTCAAAGGCATTGCTGCGCCCCGGTTTGCCAATCAGCAGCCTGTATGTGGGCTGCAGTGTTTCGCTGTCAAACTCCACACTGGCATTTTCCACCCCCCTGTGGGCATAGGCAAAATTCTTCAATTCACTGTAGTGGGTGGTGGCAATGGTGCAGACGTTATTGCTGTGCAGGTAGTGCAGAATGGCCTGGGCCAGGGCCGCCCCTTCGGTGGGATCGGTTCCGGACCCCAGCTCATCCAGCAGCACCAAACTGCCGGCACCGGCCCGGTTAATAATATTTATTATGCTGCTCATGTGGGAGGAAAAGGTACTGAGGGACTGTTCAATACTCTGCTCATCACCGATATCGGCAAATACCTGGTTAAAAATTCCCATTTCTGAGCTGCCTTCCGCCGGAATGTGCAGCCCGGCCTGGGTCATCAGTACCATCAATCCCACCGTTTTTAAGGTAACCGTTTTACCCCCGGTATTGGGCCCGGTAATAACCAGGGTATTAAAGTCTTCCCCCAGCTGTATGTCCACCGGCACAACCTTTCCGGTCAATAAGGGGTGGCGGGCCTTTTTAATATTTATTTTAGTATCTTTTATTATTTTCGGCTGCCAGGCATCCAGCCGGCGGCTGTAACGGGCTTTGGCCAGCACGAAGTCCAGGTGGCCCAGGGAATGCAGGCAGTAGCCCAGTTCTTCGGCCACCCCGGCGGCCATACTGCTGAGATCCGTTAATATGCGCTGGATTTCCTGCTTTTCTTCCGCCATCAACCGGCGCACCTCATTATTGGCCTCCACCACACCCATGGGTTCAATAAACAGTGTGGCTCCGCTGGCCGACTGGTCGTGCACTATGCCCGGTATTTGTCCCTTGTACTCCTGTTTTACCGGCACCACATAACGGTCGCCCCGGATGGTGTAAATGGGCTCTTGTAAATATTTTTGCTTTTCCGGTGAGCGGATGATGCTGTTCAGCCGTTCCTTAACCCTGGCCTGGGCACTGCTCATGCTGCGGCGAATGCGGGCCAGCTGCGGGGTGGCATTGTCTGCAATTTCCCCGCCGGGCAGTACGGCCGATAAGATAGCCCTTTCTATTTCCGGCAGATCCACCAGTCCCCGGGCAATTTCCGCCAGCGCCGGGTAGCGGTCCTTTCTCTCTGTGAGAAAACCTTTGATGCGCCGGGAAGCGGCCAGCGTTTCACCAACGGCAAACAATTCTTCGGCGGTGAGCAGGGCATTGCGCTGCAGGCGTTCTATTTCACCGCGTATGTCATGCCAACCGCCGAATTCAGCACCCGGCTCAAAGCGCATCAGTTCCCTGGCCTGGGTGGTTTCCGCCTGCCGGGCCAGCACTGTATCTATATCCCTGCTGGGTTTAAGCTGCAGAGCCAGTTCTCTGCCCAGCGGGGAACCGGCATGCTCTGCCAAGCGCCGGCATACTTTGTCAAATTCCAGTCTGGCGTAAGTTCTATCCTCCATAGTACACCCCTTATATTACTCCACGATAGTAATGTCCTTTGGTGAATCCCACTGAATATTGTTCCAGTTCTTCCTTCGCTGCAGCGGCGGTTTCCTTCCACTCCTTCAGCGGGTACATTCCCAGCACCCGGCGGTAAGCTCTCACCACCGCTGCCACCCGGCCGGGCTCCATTATTCCGGCTTCCACGCGCAGGGTGGATATGCCCGCTGCCGCCAGCGGGCCCACATCTTCAATCAAACACAACTCCCTGGAGTTAAAGACATGCATGTGGCAAAACCGGTCCACTTCAATGGGAAATATCACACCCCTGCGGTCCTTCAGGCCGCAGGTATGTTTGCTGCACGGTCCGGAGCACTTGTTTTCAGCAGTTAAACCGCCCATCAGGCTGCCCAGGGCACAGTACTCGGTTACCATCAACGGCAGTGCCCCGTGGACGATGGTTTCCAGCGGCAGGGGGGAGCGGAGAGCAAAGTCTTTAATTTGAGCCATGGTCAATTCCGGGGACAGGGTGACCCGGGCCGCTCCCAGTTCGGCCAACCTGGCAGCAGAAGATTTGTTGTACACGTTAAGGGCAAAATCAGCCACCAGCCCTTTATACTGCCGGGAGCTTAAATTCTTTAACAATCCCAGGTTGCCCACCAGCACGCCCTGTACATAGGGCAAAGCCTGTTCCATAAAGCGGCTGAAGCGCTGCAGCTCATCATCCTGCATAATGCGGGGGGTGGATAAAATGAACTCTACCCCACGGCCGGCGCACAAACCGGCCGCTTTTTTTATGTCTTCCAAAGTAACCGGTTTTTTAGAACGATAACTTTCTCCACCGAAATAGACCACATCAGCCCCGGCATCCACCGCCGCCTGCAAAGCGGCCAGTTCCGTCACGTTAACCGCCAGTTTGGTTTTTCCCCGGCACTGCGGGTGCCGGGCGGCGGTATCCAGCTGCTTTCTCAAACGCTTTTCAAACTCTCTGTCATCAAGGACCGGGCGGTCATTGACCCGGCTGCGCTTTTGCTCCAGTTTTTCCACCACCCGGCGGCGCAGCTCGTTTATTACCCGCAGGGGAAACATTACCTCCCCCGTAATGTCACAGTTCAGTTCTCCCAGTGCAAAGGGAGTATTGCCCAAGCGATCCAACTGTGATTTTAAAATTTCCCCTGTGAGGGGTCTTTTTTCCGCCTGCTGGCCAACTTCCGGCGAGCGGGCTTCCACCACAATACCCTGGGGGTCCTCCGCTTTCATATACAGCGGCTGCCCCACCTTAACCCGCACTGTAAATTTTAACGGTATCTTGCGAATTTCTTTGCTGGATGTATAGCTGATTTTGGCCCTTTGTATTAATTGGGCGTCATGGGTTTTAAAAATGCGATCACCGGGACCCACCTGGCCGGGAATTGGTATCCAAACAATGCTTCCCGCCGGCGCGCTTTTTACCTGCTTGTTTTTATGTATAATGCGGGAAACTTCTACCCCTTTTCTGCCGCCCCGGGTGACCCATACCTCTATGCCGTCTCCCACCTGCAGCGGCTCCTGCAGGGATATTTCCACCAGGTCACTGCCCTTTTTGAATCCTTTTACCCGTCCCAGCAGCACTCCCCGGTTGTTGGGCCGCTTGTAGCTCATCAATTCTTTCCCGGGCGAGCCCAAAAAGTAGCCGGTGGTAAAGTCCCGGTTAAATATTTGCTCCAGGTCCCGGGCCTGCCGGGGGGTAACATTTACCCTTCCCTCTGCCAGCGTTTGGTCTATTAATTCCCGGTAGACACGGGTAACGGTGGCCACATATTCCGGTCTTTTCATCCGCCCTTCTATTTTAAAGGAGTTAACCCCAGCTTCAATCAACTGGGGTATGTATTCACTGAGGTTTAGATCCCGGGGGCTCAGCAGGTATTCCCCGGCCCCGGCCGGGTCCACCAGCGGCCTGCCCCGCCGGTCCACCAGCCGGTACTGCAGGCGGCAGGGTTGGGCGCAGCGGCCCCGGTTGCCGCTGCGCCCGCCAATCAGGCTGGACATCAGGCACTGCCCGGAATAGCACACGCACAGCGCCCCGTGGACAAAGACCTCCAGATCTGCCCCGGTTTTCTTCTTAATGCTGGAAATGCCCTGCCCGGACACTTCCCTGGACAGCACAACACGCTTGAAGCCCCACTGCTGCAAAAGCTCTACCCCGGGTGTGTTGTGCACCGTCATTTGGGTGCTGGCATGCAGCGGCAGTTCCGGCAGCATCTTTTTTGCCAGCCGGGCTAAACCCAGATCCTGCAGTATAACCGCGTCTACCCCGATATTGTACAGGTACTGCAGGAATTTCAGCGCTGCTGTTAATTCTTCATCTGCTATGATAATGTTTACCGTGACATATACCTTAACCCCCCGGACATGGCAGTACCGCACCGCTTGGGCCAGCTGTTCATTGTCAAAGTTGGCCGCCGACTGCCTGGCGTTAAAGGCCTGGCCGCCCAGGTAAACGGCATCGGCACCGTTTTGAACAGCGGCCACCAGCGCTTCCCATGAACCGGCTGGGGCCAGGAGCTCGGGTTTGTGCATGTTAAATCCCCCGTTTTCTCTTACCTTTTGTATCTCAATAATCCGGCAGTTGCTATCACTTCTATACCCTGCTCTTCAAATTTATCCAGGATCAGGTTCATTCCCAGGGAATCGCTGGCCATGTGGCCGGCGATAATTACATTAATATGGTTCTTTTCTGCCTCTTTGCGGTGCTTTTCACCGATATGCATTACCACCAGCGTACCCACACCGGCCTGCTGCAGTTTATTGTATGCATCCTCTGAACCGCTGGTGCCGCCGGTCATATCCACCAATACCTTTCCGGCCCGGCGTTCTTTAGAACCAACCACAATGGTGGGGCCGGCGTTATATTTAACTGCCTCGGCATATTCCGGTTCTTCTTTCAGCAGTTTTATAATATCGTCCAGTGTTTCCGGCTTTTGATCGTCAATTTTCTTTTGCAGGTAATCAACCACGCAGTTGTCCGCTGCGGTGTGCATGCACATAAAGGAGTAGCCCAGCAGTTTTGCCGCATCCACCGCCCGGTTGTGGTTTAACGGCATTAAGCCCCGGCGCACTTCACCGATGCGGGAGGCCATAATTCCTTCCGCCACATTGATGGGCACACCATACCGGGCTAAAATGTCCTCCTGCAGGTGCATTACTTCGTACAGGGCAGACATGGCTTTACCCTCCGGGTGGTGAGCTATAATTAGGTCAATACTTTGGCCTTTCTCTGTCAAACGGTCGGCCAGCAGCACTTCGCCCACTTCCATGTCTATGCCCACCAGCACCCGCTTAATATCTTTTTCCATATCCCCGCACAGCACCCTGGTATCGCTGTAGGGGTTGAACAGTTTATCGGTATCGAATTCTTTCTTTTCATCTTCTTTTAGTTCGTCGTAGCGCTTTTTGTTTTTCCCCAGTATTTTTTTAACTTCCTCCTCTCCCCGGGGATCGTTTTTTATACCCATTTCAATGGCCAGGTTGTATAAATCTTTTAGTTTCATCAATAACAGCCTCCTTATTTCTTAGATATATACGGGTTGTCTTTAATGTAAAAACGCAGCGGCAGTTCCGCCCCTTCTCTGATGCCTATGCGGGTGGTGGTAACTATCTCCGGCACTCTATCCCAACCGGGATACAGGCGCACCGGGCCGGCTGTCAAATCGGCACCGTTATGTTCCCCGGACATTCCCAAGGCCTGTACCAGCTTGGCCGGGCCGGAGCATAAATCCTTTAATCTTTCCCTGCCCCGCCTCTTCTGCATCAGCGGAATACCTATTTCCGGCTGCAGCGCCCTGATCAGCACCGCATCCCCCACGCCTTCGGCATTGGTAACGGCGTTAAAGCAGTAGTGTATGCCATAGGTAAAGTACACATAGGCATGGCCGGGAGGGCCGAACATTACCCTGTTGCGCGGGGTCATCCCCCGGCTGGCATGGCAGGCCGGGTCACCATGCTGGGTATAGGCTTCGGTTTCCACTATTATCCCGCCGGCAGCCCCCTCCGGGCTGTGGTGTACCAGCAGGCAGCCCAGCAGTTCCCGGGCCACCTGAACTGTGTCCCGGTTATAAAATTCTCTGGCCAGGGGCTGCAGTTTTAAAAAGTCTGACTTGCTACCCATCATTTTAATTTCTTCATCAAATCCTCCACATCCATAGTATTTACCACATCATCCGGAGTAAGCCAGGCTCTCCTGGCCACCGCCACACCGTATTCCATTTCATTTAACCGTTTAAGATCGTGGGCGTCGGTGTTAATAGCCACCTTCACGCCCAGCTCTTTGGCCAGCCTGGCGTTTTCTTCACTTAAATCCAGCCTGTCGGGGGAAGAATTAATCTCCATTACGGTATCATATTTTGCCGCCGCCTCCAGCACTCTTTCCATATCCAGCTCATACCCGCCCCGGCGCCCCAAAAGCCTGCCGCTGACATGGCCGATTATATCCACGTGTTCATTCTCAATGGCCGCTATGATGCGGTTGGTCATGGTTTCTTTATCCTGCTTAAAGCCGGTGTGCACCGAGGCCACCACCACATCCAGCTGGGCCAGCAGGTCATCGGGATGATCCAACCGGCCGTCGGCCAGTATGTCACACTCCACCCCGGTTAACACGGTGAAATCCCGCTGCTGTTCATTTAATTTCTCTATTTCTTTAACCTGCTTCAGCAGCCGCTCCGCACTGAGGCCGTTGGCTATTTTTAATGATCCCGAGTGATCAGTTACCGCCATATAGCTGTAACCCTTCTTTTTCGCTCCCGCAGCCATTTCCTCCAGCGACGCGGCGGCATCACTCCAGGTGGTGTGGGTGTGCAGATCCCCCTTTATATCTTCCAATTCCACCAGCCGGGGCAGACTTCCTGTTTCTGCCGCTTCTATTTCACCGTTATCCTCCCGCAGTTCCGGCGGGATATATTCCAACCCCAGGTGAGTGTAAATATCGGCCTCGCTGTGCACGTCAAGCCGCCGGCCGCCGGGAGTTATTAAAGCACGGTGATCCAATTTAAAACCCTTACTTTCAGCCAACCTGGTGAGATGCTGGTAATGCTTTCTGCTGCCGGTGCTGCGGTGCCAGGCAGTGATAAACTGCTCCGGCGGCACCACCGTTAAGTCCACCTCCACCCCCCACCAGGTTAACACCTGAATCCGGTTTTCCTCCCGCCGCAGCACTTCCGTTACCCTGGGATGGCTGGCCAGGGCAGACAGTACTTCCCCCGCATCTTCCGCGGCCGCTATAATATCCAAATCAGACACCGTTTCTTTCCAGCGCCTGGTACTGCCCCCCAGTTCCACTTTTTTTACTGCCGGCAGGGTTGATAAATACTCCACCAGTTCACTGCCCAAATCCCTGGCCAGCCCCAAAACGATTTCCTTCCGGCCGGTCTTTAAACCCTGGATGCTGCGCAGGATTTCAAATTCGGTTTTGGCACTCATACCGGGGAGTTTTCGAACCCGCCTCTCTCTGGCTGCTTTTTCCAGCTCCTCCAGCGAAGTAATCCCCAACTCTTGAAACAGGGTGCGGGCCTTTTTAGGACCGATACCGGGCAGCAAACGCACCTCCAGCAGCCCCCTGGGAACCTGCTCTAACAGCTGCTGATAAGCTCTACAGGTACCTGTTTCCAGTATTTCCTCCGTTTTGGCACTGATTGCTTTGCCAATACCGGGAATCTTGTTCAGCAAACCCTGCCGCACCAGCTCTTCCACCGGTTTTTCCAGCCGGGATATGGCTTTGGCTGCATTGCGGTAAGCTCTAATTTTAAAAAAGTCAGCCCCTTTAATCTCCAAAAGGTCTGCCATTTCGTAAAACACCCACGCTACCTGCACATTCTTCACATCAAATCTCTCCTCACCGCATATTCAACTGCTATGGCAGGAAATACACCCTTTATTATCAAATTGTACCCCGAAGGATACCGATCTAGCCAAAAGAAACACTCATGAAGTACGCCCCCGGCCGGCTTCATGAGTGTTATTATACCTTGAACTATTCATCCTTGTCGCAATCCAGCACTTCCTTATCCATCATCTTCACCAAATCATCGTAGTCTTCCTGCAGCTTGCTCAACTCATCGGCAATGTTGATGGCCGCCAAAACCGCCGCTTTGGCAGCGGACAGTCTGGGATTGCGGCTGGACACCTGCTTGATCTTGCGGTTTACATACTGGGCCACCATCTGCATATACTCGGGAGATTCCTTACCTTTCAGGATGTAGTACTCCCCGCATATTTCCACTTCAACCCGGGTTTCCTCACTGGCCATTAAAGCCCCTCCCCACGGATTTTCAGTATTAGTTCGGTATAATACAGTAAATTCCTGCCTAAAACTGATGAAATTTAGGTTATTTCCTCAGTTCCGCCGCAAATTCTTTGTTTAAGGCCCGGAATATTTTTTCAGTTTGCTTGGCCACTTCTTCGTCCGTCAGCGTACGGTCCGGCGCCTGGAACAGCAGTGAGAAGGCCTGGCTCTTATATCCTTCCTGTACCTGGGCACCCCGGTAAACGTCAAAAACACTGACACTCTTTAAAATTTTGCCCGCGGCCTTATTTATAACGTCAATCATGTCCCGGGTTTGTACTTCTTGTTTCACCACCACCGCCAGGTCACGCTCCACCGCTGGAAACTTGGGCAGCGGCTGGTACCGGGGCTTTTGCAGTTCCGTTTCTATTAAATCCAACAGATCTATTTTACAGGCCACCGCTCTGTGGGGAAGTCCGTAGTTTTCCAGCACATTGGGGTGCAGCTCCCCTAACACACCGATGGTTTTACCCTTTACTTCAATGGCAGCGGTACGACCGGGATGGAAACTGGGATCTGTATGACGCACAAACCGAGCCTCCACCAGCCCAATGCCGGCAAACAGTTTTTCTACCACGCCCTTAGCAAAGAAGAAATCCATGGGCTCCGCTTCACTGTTCCAGGATTTTTCTGTGTAACCGGAGAATACCATGGCCAGCACCAGCCGCTCCTCCGGTAAATTCTGCCCTTCCCGGGGATAAAATACCCGTCCGATCTCAAAAATAGCACCGTTTTGAATTTGGCGGTTGTGGTTTCGCTTCAGCACTTCCAGCAGGTTGGGCACCAAAACGGTACGCATTACAGACTGCTCTTCACTCAAGGGATTCTGCAGCACCAGCACATTTCTAAACTTACTGTCCTGGGGCAGGTTCATCAAATCAGCCACTTTAGGGCTGACAAAGCCATAGGTAATCACTTCGGTCAGGCCGCAGCCCACCAAAATGTTTCTAATATCATAAACCAACTGCTGATTTTCGCTGCGTTTGCCCTGGGTAGCGGGACCATAAATAAGGGTATCCGGAACCTGATTGTAACCATATACCCGGGCTACTTCTTCTATCAAGTCAACTTCAATACTGACATCGGGCCGGAAGGTGGGAACCGTCACCAGCAGGTTTTCTCCCTCCCGCTGTACTTTAAACTGCAGCGCAGTGAGAATATCCACTATCTTTTGTTCTTCCACCGGTATGCCCAGCACATGCTCCACCCGGGCCGGGCGCAGTTTTACCGTCTTTTCCACCACCGGCTCAGGATAGCTGTCAATAACCCCCCTGGCCACCGTACCGCCGGCCAGCTGCTGCATCAAATATGCTGCCCTGTCTGCCGCCCGCACACAGCCGCCAATATCAATTCCCTTTTCAAACCGGGCAGAAGATTCCGAGCGCAGCCCCAGCGCCTTGGATGTGCGGCGCACACTAACGGGATCAAAATAGGCAGATTCTATCAGTACATTAACTGTCTCAGCGGTCACTTCACTGTCCAAACCACCCATCACACCGGCCACCGCCACCGGCCCCCCGGCATCGCAAATGGCCAGCATGTTTTCATTTAACGGGCGCTCCTGTTGGTCCAAAGTCTTAATGGATTCATTTTCCTTAGCCCGGCGTACAATAATGCGATGGCCGGCCAGCTTGTCATAATCAAAGGCATGCAGCGGCTGTCCCAACTCCAGCATCACATAGTTGGTAACATCCACAATGTTATTGATGGGACGAATGCCGGCAGCCCGCAATCGCTGCTGCATCCAGGAGGGAGACGGGCCAATTTGAACCCCCTTTATCACCCTGCCCACATAACGGCGGCAGAGGTCAGCAGCCTGAATGTCAATTGCCGCCAATTCCTCAACCCGTTCTTCCCCTTCTTCCAGGGGTGCTGCCGGCATTTTCATTTCCACACCCAGCAGGGCAGCCACTTCTCTGGCCACACCAATCATAGACAGGCAGTCCCCGCGGTTGGGGGTTAAATCCAATTCCAATATGTAATCATCAAGACCTAAATATTCAACAATATCCAAGTTTAACGGGGTATCCTGCGGCAGAATCATAATTCCGTTCTGCTGTTCCGGGGGCAGCAGGCCGTTATCTATTCCCAATTCCTGACCGGAACAGAGCATCCCCTGGGATACCTCCCCCCGCAGCTTAGCCTTTTTAATTACCAGGCCGCTGGGCAGTTTGGCACCCACCTTAGCCACCGGAATCTTATGCCCTTCCCGCACGTTGGTGGCCCCGGTAACAATTTGCAGACGATCTTCTTCACCGGTGGTTACCTGGCAAATCACCAGCTTATCGGCATTGGGGTGGGGATCAATCTTCAATATTTGGCCGGTAACAACGTTAGTTATCCCTTCCCCCAGGTAATGTACGTTCTCCACCGCCACCCCGGCCATGGTCAGGCGATCGGCCAGCTCCTGCGGTGAAATGTTAACATCCACATATTCCTGCAGCCATTTATATGAAACCCTCATTTACTTATTACCTCCTGAAACGGTATTTATTAAAACTGGGCCAAAAAGCGCAGGTCATTGTCATAAAACAGCCTCAGGTCATCAATACCGTATTTGAGCATGGCAATCCGCTCAACTCCCATACCAAAGGCAAAACCTGTCACTTCTTCCGGGTTATAGCCGGACATTTCCAGCACCCTGGGGTGCACCATGCCGCAGCCCAGAATTTCCAGCCAACCGGTGTAACTGCACACCCGGCAGCCCGCGCCTTTACACATTACACAGGAAATGTCCACCTCGGCACTGGGTTCGGTAAAGGGGAAATAACTGGGGCGAAACCTGGTTTTGGTATCAGCACCAAACATCTGCCGGGCAAATACCGCCAGCACCCCCTTCAAGTCACTGAAAGTAATGCGCTTGTCCACTGCCAGACCTTCCACCTGGGTAAACATGGGAGAATGGGTGGCATCATCATCCCGGCGGTACACCTTACCGGGGCAGATGATTTTTACCGGCAGGTTGGGCACCGTTTTTTCCATGGTGCGTACCTGCACCGGAGAAGTATGGGTGCGCAGCAGCACTTCGGGATTGATAAAAAAAGTGTCCTGCATATCCCGGGCCGGGTGATCCTTAGGAAGGTTCAGCGCTTCAAAATTGTAATAATCCAGCTCCACTTCCGGCCCTTCAGCAATGTTAAAGCCCATACCTAAAAAAATAGACTCTATTTCCTCCTGCACCTTGGTTAACGGGTGCTTTTTGCCTATTAAAAACGGTTTACCGGGTAGGGTAACGTCAATGGTTTCCCGGGCCATCCGTTCTTCCCTTTCCGCTTCCTTCAGCTCATGGGTACGACCAGCAATGAGCACCTCCAGCTGAGAGCGTATCTCATTGGCCAGCGCTCCCACCCTGGGACGTTCTTCGGCTGATAAAGAGCCCATCCCCCGTAAAATTGAGGTTAGGTGCCCTTTTTTACCTAAATACTTTACCCGCAGGTTGCTCAGTTCGTTTAATGTAGCAGCCTTTTCCACCGCCTCTTTAGCCTCGGTGGCAAGGTTTCTCAATTTTTCTTCCATGCCCCTACCTCCTACAAAAATTCAACAATCATTTCCACACTAAACCATTTTACAATATTATTGCCTATTAGAAAAGTTTACACTGTTTATCCCGGCAGAAAGTTTCACCTACCAATACAAAAAAATCCGCCCCCAACCAGGGACGGGATTTATAGTCCGCAGTTAACCCGCTGCCGGTACACCAGCATAACCACCGGCAACCTATGTATCCGGATGCTTTCCGTATACAGTAATCAGCAAATTAATTATATGCTCAGCAAAAGTACCTTAATGCACAACCAACTTCTTGTATAACATGTAGGCTCTAACGGATCCGGTTGTTTCAAACATCCTCCACAGGAAGTCAGCAGTTAAAAACATTTGCACACAACCCTTTCCTCTTTTTTGTGAATCTTCCGTAAACAATTATACCATAGAGCCACACGCAAACACAAGGAAGTTTGCCGATAATTTGTGCCAAAATTAACAACCTTTACCTCAGGGCCAATCTTAAATTATTCAGATTTTCCCTCATAATACTCAAGTAATTTTTGCCGGCTGACATCTCTTCCTCCGTCAACGCTCCCAGGGGATTAAGGCAGAGGGTATCAACACCCGCCTCCCGGGCAATTACTTCGGAAACCTTCGGGGACACCAGCGACTCGTAAAACACATGTTTAATGCCCAGTTTCCTTGTTATATCAACAATTTCTTTCATCGTTTTCGGGCCCGGTTCCGCCTCCGCAAACATGCCGCGAACAGCCACCTGCTCCAAACCGTATCGCTTGGCCAGGTACCCGAAGGATGCATGTGACACAATAAACTTCCTTACCCTTACGTCCCGCAGGGCCTGCCGGTATTCCTGATCCAGCTTATCAAGTTCCGCCAAATAACTTTGGGCATTCTTTTGATAATAATCCCTGCTGCCGGGGTCTGCTTCCACCAGAGCAGCAAGTATATTCCTAACCTGCTGTTTGGCATTTAACGGGTCCAGCCAGATATGGGGATCATAGGAATGATGGTGGTCACCGGCAATTAATTCTATACCTTTACTGCTGTCCACCGTTCTTAAGTTGGGATAGGCATCAATTATTTTATCCAGCCAGGCTTCCATCCCCGCCCCGTTGTAAATAAGCAGGTCGGCTTTAGCTAAATCTTTCATTACCGCCGGAGTGGGTTCCCAGTGGTGCGGTTCCTGCCCGGCGGGAATCAAGTTCACCACCTCAACTTTATCACCCCCAACGGCCCGGGTAAAGTCATAAAGGGGATAAATTGTGGTGTAAACCTTTATTTTATCTTCCCCCCGGGATCCCGTTTCACCAACACTTTTAGATGTGCAGCCGGCAAGGGCCAGCATTAAAATAACCACGGCCCAAAGGACAATCCAGTGCGTTTTTTTATCCGGCATTATCGCACCTCCTTGTAAATAGTAATTATTCCTATTTAACTATATAACATAAAAATAAAATTATGACAAGTTTTTAATACCGGGCAAACTATAAAAGGGCTTGATAAACACAAGCCCTTTTACAATAATTACCGTATCATCTGCCTTACTTACCTTCTTCCCGCTGCCTGACAGTTTCATATAACATTATGGCACAGGCCACCGCTGCATTTAATGATTCCGCTCTGCCGGGCATGGGTATGGTTGTTATCGTATCCGCCAGGGAAATTGTTCCCGGAGATGGCCCCCTGGCTTCACTGCCCACCACCAGTACAATGCCGGCGGTTAAATCAACTTTATCTATCGCTGCCCCGCCCTGGGGCTGCCCCACCACCAGCTTTAATCCTTTACTCCGCAGCCAATTAACGGTATCCACGGCATTCTCCGCCGCCAGCACCGGCAGGTGAAACAGCGAACCCATGGTGGAGCGCAGGGTTTTGGGATTGTACAGGTCCACCGTACCTTTAAGTAAAATAACCCCGGTTGCCGCCGCTGCATCGGCAGTGCGGATGATGGTACCCAGGTTGCCCGGGTCCTGCACTCCATCAACCAGCACCACCAGGGCCGGTTGGGTTTGGGGCACAACATCCTCCAGCCGGTACCGGGGCATATTTACCAGCGCCAGCACCCCCTGGGGGTTTTCGGTATCCGCCAGCTCAGCGAGCAGTTTATCAGCCACCTGCCAGGCGGCTATTTTTTCTCTTTCTGCCCGCGCTATAAGAGCACCGCCCCTGGCATTAGCATGTAATTTGGGAGAATAAAACAGCGCCTCCACCGGCCAACCGGAGTCCAGCAGTTCTTCTACAAACCGGATTCCCTCAATAATAAATTTATTTTCCTTTTGGCGGAACTGCCTGCGGGACAATTTGCGCAGGTACTTTACCCTAGGGTTGTTTTTTTGCAATTCCATAGCTAATTATACACCTGTTTATAATTCTTTATCTCCAATTTCTTCTAATTTTTCGTAACGGCCAATGGCCACCAATACATCATTGGGTTTAATTTCCGTTTTAGCACCGGGAGAAATAATAATATCGTTATCCCGCCGGATGGCCAAAATGGTCACACCCAATTCCTTGCGGAAGGCCAACTCCTGCAGGGTTTTTCCCACATAACTCTGGGGTGCCATTAACTCCGCAATGCTGTAGTCAGGCGAAAGATTAATCTGCTCCATAATGTTTTTGGATACCAGCGCCCTGGCCACCCTTTCACCCATGTCCCTTTCCGGGAATACCACCCTATCCGCACCTATACGCTGCAGCACCTTGCCGTGCAGCTCTGTGCGCGCTTTGCTCACCACTTTTTTCACGCCCATATCTTTCAGCATCACGGTAACTAAAATATTAGTCTGCATATCCTGCCCAATGGCCACCACAACCACATCAAAGTTCCTAATCCCCAGTTCCCGCAGCGTATGCTCATCCTTGGCATCAGCCTGCACCGCGTGGGTAACATTTTCTATGATATCTTCTACTTTTTTGGCGTCGGAATCCACAGCCAAAACTTCATGACCCAAGCGGTACAAAGTAGTAGCCACGCTGCTGCCAAAACGTCCTAAACCAATAACAGCAAAGGTTTTCAAAGCCGCTCCCCCCTAGCGAAAAAGCATGGGTTACTGCCCCATGCTTTAGTGTAAACAATTATTAGGAAAAATACTGCACTTAAAAACTATTAATTTAATTGACCCTTGGCCACTTCAACCAGCTTATTGAAAGCCTCGGCATCGTTAACTGCCAGGTCAGCCAGCATTTTGCGGTTTACTTCCACCCCGGCCTTCTTCAGGCCATTCATTAATTTGCTGTAATTAATGCCGTTCATGCGCGCTGCCGCGTTAATACGGGCAATCCAAAGCTTACGGAACTCACGCTTGCGCGCCTTACGGTCGCGGTAAGCATATGCTAATGACTTTAATACCTGCTGGTTGGCAACGCGGAACAATTTACTCTTGGCACCGCGGTAACCCTTAGCCAGTTTAAGTATTTTTTTATGTCTTCTACGGGAAACTACACTGCTTTTAGCCCGTGGCATAACTAACTCCTCCTATCCTCATTGTAATTTAATTACGGAATTAATTTGGCAATCCTTGGTGCATCTGCTTCATGTACAAGAGCACTCTTACGCAGGTTGCGCTTACGCTTGGCAGATTTTTTACCTAAAATATGACTCTTATAAGCATGATAACGTTTTATTTTACCTTTGCCAGTGCGTTTAAACCGCTTGGCAGCACCACGGTGGGTTTTAATCTTCGGCATAACAAATACACTCCTCCCTAGTTCTGTTTATCCATTTTAGGTGCTAAAATCATTACCATGTTGCGACCCTCAACCTTGGGGGGTCTTTCTATAGTACAGAGCTCTGAAAGCTCATTGGCCATGCGTTTTAATAACTCTTGTCCCTTGGGAGCATACACTATTTCCCGGCCTCTAAACATAATTGTCGCTTTTACCTTGTCGCCACCTTTAAGAAACCGCCGGGCATTTTTCATTTTCACTTGATAATCATGTTCCTCAATGTTCGGGCGCAGCTTCACTTCTTTAACATTGATAATGTGCTGCCTTTTTCTGGCTTCTTTTTCTTTCTTGCTCTGCTCGTACTTGTACTTACCGTAATCCATCAGCCGGCATACGGGCGGCTTGGCCTGAGGAGCCACTTCAACCAGGTCCAGTTGACGATCCTCGGCTATGCGCAGGGCTTCTTTGGTGGGTACTATGCCCAGCTGATTCCCCTCATTGTCCACCAATCTTACTTCCTTAGCCCTGATCGCTTCATTAGTGCGCAGTTCTTTAATACCAAAGTCACCTCCTAAATTTTTAAACAGAAAAAAATTAAAATGGGCGGCACAAAGCCACCCATTATATCATCCAAAACAGTTCAACTGTTTTAACTGCCCTTAGTCAAACCTTACTAACTGCCCCCAGGCGTTGTAAGGTGAGAAGCGGATGGCTTCTGCTTAATAATTAATTATTAACATTTAACAAATGAATTATAACACACAGCACCAGGGGCGTCAACATTTTAGGCCTTAGAAATAATCTCGGCCATTATTTTTTCCTCAAACTGATCAACGGGCATGGCGCCAATATCTCCCTTTCCGCGCTGGCGTACCGCCACACTGTTCTGCTCTATTTCCTTATCTCCCACCACCAGCATATACGGAATTTTTTGATTTTGCGCCTCCCGGATTTTATAATTCATTTTTTCATTTCTGGCATCTACTTCCACCCTGATATTCTTGTTTTCCAGGCGCTCTGCCAGCTGCCGGGCATATTCAATATGCCGGTCGGTGATGGGGATCACCCGTACCTGCACCGGTGCCAGCCAGGTGGGAAAGGCCCCGGCATAATGTTCCGTCAAAATGGCGATAAATCTTTCTATACTGCCGAATACCACCCGGTGAATCATTACCGGCCGGTGCTTTTGACCATCTTCTCCCACATAGGTGAGATCAAACTTTTCGGGCATTAGGAAATCCAGTTGAATGGTGCCGCACTGCCAGGTTCTGCCAATACTGTCCTCCAGGTGAAAGTCAATTTTGGGACCGTAAAAGGCACCGTCACCTTCATTTATTTTATACTCTATTCCCCTTTCCTCCAATGCTTCTTTCAGGGCATTGGTTGCCAGTTCCCAAATTTCATCGGAACCCATGGCTTTTTCAGGCTTGGTAGAAAGCTCCACATGATAGGGTAAATTAAATACTCCATAAAAATAGTCAAACAAATCAATTACACCCATAATTTCCTGTTTTACCTGGGACGGCAGCATAAAAATATGCGCATCATCCTGGGTAAAACAGCGCACCCTCATCAACCCGTGCAGCGCGCCGGAAAGCTCGTGCCTGTGCACCAATCCCAGTTCACCCATCCGAATGGGCAGTTCCCGGTAACTGTGTATTTTAGTCTTGTATACCAGCATACTGCCCGGGCAGTTCATCGGTTTAATAGCGTAATCGGCATCATCAATGCGGGTAAAGTACATGTTCTCCTGGTAATGCTCCCAGTGACCGGATTGTTCCCACAGCGCCCGGTTCAGAATAATGGGAGTACGTACTTCTTGATAGCCGTGCTTTTTATGCTCCACCCGCCAGAAGTTTTCCAATTCGTTTCTAATAATCATTCCCTTGGGGTGGAAGAACGGGAAGCCGGGGCCTTCCTCCTGAATGCTGAACAGGTCCAATTCCTTCCCCAGTTTGCGGTGGTCACGGCGTTTTGCCTCTTCCAGCCGCTGCAGGTATTCATCCAGCATGGATTTCTTGGGAAATGAAGTTCCGTATATACGCTGCAGCATTTTATTCTTTTCATCGCCCCGCCAGTAGGCACCGGCCAGCCCGGTGAGTTTTACCGATTTCAGCCTGCCGGTAGAAGGAACATGAGGCCCGGCACAAAGGTCCACCCAATCACCCTGACTGTAGCAGGAAATTACGGCATCTTCCGGCAAATCTTTAATCAGTTCTACTTTGTATTTTTCACCCTGTTCTTTAAATTTTTTTATCGCCTCTTCCCTGGACAGTTCAAACCTGGTAAAGGGTAAATCTTCTTTAATAATCTTGTTCATTTCGGCCTCAATTTTTTCCAAATCCTCCGGCGTAAATTTGTGCTCCGAATCAAAGTCGTAGTAAAAACCGTCTTTAATGGCCGGGCCAATGGCCAGCTTGGTGCCGGGGAAAAGTCTTTGTACCGCCTGGGCCAGTACGTGGGCAGTACTGTGGCGGTATACCTCCCGGCCCTCTTCATCGTTAAAAGTAAGGATTTCCAAGTTTACGTCTTCATTGATGGGGCAGCTTAAATCCACCAGTTTACCATTTACTTTACCGGCCAGTGCCGCCCGGGCCAAACCGGCACTGATATCTTTAGCCACCCCGGCTACAGTGGTTCCCCGCTGGTAGGAACGCTGGGAACCGTCTTTAAGAGTTACAGTAATCATTCATGGATCTCCTTTCTAAGTTGCCACCAGCAACGTAAATTTTAAAAATAAAAACCATCCCTGAAAAATCAGGGACGGTTTTGCTGCCGCGGTTCCACCCTGTTTGACAGAAAAGAAAAAACATCCTTCTGCCCAACTTTAACGGCAGGTAACGGCTGCCCCCGGCTCAATCTACTCACCATGCCAGGCTTTCAATCAGCAACTCAAAGGTGGTTTTCAACTGCACCGGCACCGAAGATGCTTTCAGCCAGGGCATCTTCTCTCTGGGAGGATGATGCAGTTTACTCGTCCTTTTCATAGTTTTTAAATAGATTTTTATTTTTCCAATATATTATATTGAACCACTGTTCCCCTGTCAACTTGCATCGCCGGCTTAAACTTTATTTTGTACGCGAGCGGCACCAATGGCAGCCTTTGCATACCTCAACCCGGCCCACAAAAACATCTTTAATGGTTTTTAAAGTATTTTTAGGGGTATATTTTTCATCACCGTGAAATACTATTTTCCGTGGAGAAATAGAAATTAATGCACTGACCAGTAAATCTTCGTAATTAATTTCTTTATTTATTGTGAAAATAAAATCCTCCAGATAATCATTGTTAATTCTTTCTTTATTTTCATTATAAAGTTTATAAGCACCATCGGGTTTTACCAGTACATGGGCCAAATCTACCTTCGGTTCCTGTATCTCTACAAAGTACCTCAGTATTTGAATAAATTCCTCATATTCCCTTTCCATTAAAAATTCATCCACAGCAGAATCTATTACTTCTCTTAAAAAAGATATATAATCTTTTAACCTGAATTGAATGAATCCTTCTATCACCAGTTCATTGTTCTGGGATAAATAATCTTTCAGCTGTTGATATACTTGATTGCGGCGTTTATACAGCAGATGGCTGTTGAAACCGGCATTAATATCCTTTTCATTTACCCGCTGCCGGGCATACTGAAATATTTTATTTTTTTCATCTTCATTAAAGTAATAATAATTTTCACGAATAATATCATAAATAATATAATTTTCCCATTTGTTTAAAATAACATCAGAAACCACATTGGCCACATAGTTCTTAAAAATTTGATAACCCTGGTTCCCGGCGTTTTGACTGCAGTTTCCCACATCACAGGATAAAAAAGTGTATTTACCCATGGGCAGCTCTTTTATTTCCAATTTCAAACCTTTATTTTCCAAGCTGCGAAAATTGCGGTTCAAATGAGATTTAATCAAATCTATATGTTTTAAAGCGCCTATAGAAATGCTTGGGCTCAATACCGCTCACCCCTTTCTGTTCTCTACAGTATATGTTTTAAAATTTTTAAATTTGCAGTCCTTTTTTAAAGTATAAGCTGAAAAAGTTTCCGCTATCCCTTGTAAATAATAAGGTAAAAGCCATATTGTTTATATATATCCATAAATCATTTGCATTAATTTTGTTTATCTAAGATTAGATATATACGCATATGCTTTGTAATCGCCATAAAACAGTTTATACAGTTTATTTTAGCCTCATATTTGTTTTTGGTGTTTTTGACAAAAATTAACTACTGGTTTTATACTTATTGTGGGCGTATTTTATTTCTTTGTTCTTTTTTTATATTATCCCAATGCACATTTGTAGTTGTGGGAAGTACTAACACATTGTAGGGGGGAGTCCTTTGAGCGTTTTAGAAGCCAAAATGTTAGAACCGGGTTTTAAAGATGAAGTTATATCCAAAATGTGCACCGATAAGAATCCCGCAGATTTCAGCAACTGTTTAACTTGCGGAATGTGTACAGCCGGTTGTCCATTCAGTGATGTACATGACCATGCTGACCCGCGCAAATTTTTAAGACAAGTTGCATTGGGTATGAGAGAACAAGTGCTGAACTCTACCTTCATTTGGGCCTGTACCATGTGCGGGCGCTGTACCATGGAGTGTCCCATGGGTGTAGATGTGGCAACAGCGGTACGCACCATTAGAGGCAACTTTGGGCTTAAAGCCCCGGGATTTTTACAGGATGTTGTTGATGCCCAAATCAACACCGGCAACCAAATGGAGGTAACCAAGGAAGAATACCTGGACACGTTGGAATGGATGGAAGAGGAGCTGCAGGCAGAAGTCGGCGATCCCAATGCCAAAATACCTATAGATAAAGAAGGTGCCGATTTCCTGTTCCTTTGGGACCCCAGGGAAATTAAATACTATCCCCAGGACGTACAGAGCATTGCCAAAATTATGTGGTATGTAGGGGCCAATTGGACATGCAGCAGCAAATGGTGGGACGCAACTCACTACGGGTTGTTTAACGGTAACGATGAGGAATCCAGGATACTAATTGAAAGAATTGCTGAAGAAGTAAAACGATTGAAAGTAAAAGAAGTTGTAGTAACGGAGTGCGGCCACGCTACCAGGGCACAAAAATGGGGACCCAAGGTATGGACAAAGGATCCCTTCTACCCTGTTTACAGCATACTGGAAAAAATGGTGCAGTGGATTAAAGAAGGCAAGTTAAAAATTGACCCGACAGTACATACAGAGCCGATTACATTACATGATCCCTGTAACTCTGTGCGCAAGGAAGGTCTGGTTGAAGAGCCCAGGTTTATACTGAAGCATACTGTAACAAACTTCATCGAGATGAACCCCCACGGCAAGTACAACTACTGCTGCGGCGGCGGTGGTGGGCTGCTGGCCATGGGCAAAGATATTTATCCCTACCGGATGGCCAAGGGTAAGCTGAAAGCAGAGCAAATTAAAGCCACCGGGGCAAAATTGGTGGCCTGCCCGTGCCACAACTGTTTTGACCAGTTAACTGATATAATTAAGTACTACGAGCTGGATGCTAAAGTAATTCATATCCACCATTTGGTAAGTGAAGCGTTAATTTTAGATCAAAGACCAGCGGAATAAGCTGTAGGGTGAATTCGCAGCATCCTACATTGTTTTCCTCTATACAAAGAGGCCGGAAGGTTAAGGGGTCAACCTTCCGGCCTCTTTTTCAGGGTAAAGCACTGCCGCCAGTTTGGCAGCGCCCTCTGTCAAGCGAAAGGTGGGGCTGGATACCAGCTTTTCGTCTATGGTAAAAATCCGACCTTCCCTTACCGCTTTGATATTTTTAAATCCCGGTCTCTGTTTAACACTCTCCGGGGTAGCGTGGTTCATAACTCCCCGCTGGACAATATACACATCAATTTCATCGGCTTTATCCAGCAGTCTTTCCGCCCCGTAAGGAGCTATGCTGCTGCCCTTCCTAATGGGCCGGGCATCTTCCGCCACATTGATCCCCCCGGCCAACTGCAGAATTACCGCCGGTATGCTGTCCGGCGTGATGGTGCGATATTCCCTGGCCGTTGATTCAAAGAACACTTTCTTCTTTGGGGCAATATCCCTGGTTAAATTTTCTATTTCATTTAACTTTTGATGAAATTGTTCTAATTTAACTGCCGCTTCCTTTTCTCTACCGGTTAATACAGCCAGTCTTTTTATGTAGTCATCAAATTGGTAAAATTTTTCCGGGTAAAGACAAACCACTTTTACCCCGGCATTTTCCAAAGCCTGTACAAAATCCGGGCTGCTCCTTTTAATAAAGGGTCTGATTAAAACTAAATCCGGCTGCTGGGCCAGCACTTTTTCCGGGTCAGAGCGGTAATCAAATTGAGGCTTGTTTAACGCCTCCGGGGGATATGACTCCCTGGTGCTCACCCCGATTATCTCTTCATCCAGCCCCAGGGCAAAGAGGTTTTCTGTATGGGCGGAGTACAAGGAAATAATCCTTTTGGCCGGTTCTTTCAGTATTATTGTCCTGCCCAGGTCATCCACTATTTTGATAGCACCGTTTTCTTTTTCCGTACTTACCGTACCGGTTTTACCGCAGCCCACCAGTATAACTAACATTAAAAACACGTTTACCAGCAGTAAAAAAATCCTCTTCTTCACCATAAATTCCTCCTCTTTTTTACAGCTCCGGAAGTACTGCCAACCCGCTGTTTCCCGCTTTGGCCACCTTTATCTTAAAAGTACCGTGAATCAACTCCGGTTTCATCACCGTTTCAGTACGGCCCTGTCTTACCACCTCGCCATTCTGCAGCATCACCACTTCCGAGCAAAAGGAACTAACTAAATTCAAATCATGCATAATACATACCACCGTTAAACCATCCTCATCAACTAACTGTTTTAAAACATTTAAACATTTAACACTGTAATAAATATCCATATGGGAAAAAGCTTCGTCTAAAAACAGCACCTCCGGCTGTTGAGCCAAAGCCTTGGCCAGGATAACCCTCTGTTTCTCCCCACCGCTTAATTCGGTAATTAAGCAGTCAGCAAACCGAATGGTATCCGTCATTTCCATACAGCGGCGCACAATACCCATATCCCGGCGGGAAAGCGCCCTTAACCTGCTTTTGTAAGGTGTTCTCCCCATCATTACAATTTCCAAACAGGTATAAGGAAAGCGGATATCCATCTGCTGGGGAACCACGGAAATCTGCCTGGCCAGCTCTTTAATTTTATATTCGGTTATGCTTTTATTTTTAATGTATACCCGCCCGGTAAAATCACTGCGCAGCCCGGTTATGATGTTCATCAGGGTGGTTTTACCCGCTCCATTGGGACCAATAACACCATAAAAACTCCCTTTCTGCACCGAAAGACTAATATTTTTTAATATTTTCCTGTTTCCGTACTGAAAACCGACATTTTTTAATAAAATCATGTTTACCAGCACCTACTGAATGATTTTATTTCTCTTCCTAAAAATATAAAAGAAAAAGGGACCGCCCAGCAGGGTGGTCAGCACACCCACCGGTATTTCTACATTCATAAATGACCTGGCAAAGGTATCTGCCAACAGCAGAAGAACCGCCCCGGTTAAAGCACACAGGGGGATCAACAACCTGTTGTCCGAACCCACCAGTGACCGCAGCAGGTGCGGCACCACCAAGCCCACAAAACCAATAATGCCGCTGGTGGAAACACAAACCGCGGTAATCAGCGCACCGCAAAACAGAAAAATAATTCTCAGTTTACTGCCGTCTATCCCCAGGTTGCGGGCCTCCCGGTCACCCAGGGAAAGAATGTTTAAATCTTCAGCATAATAGCAGCAGAAAAAGGTACAAATAATTACCACCGGAAAGCCGAAAATAACGTGCTGCCAGCTTCTGGCAGCCAAACTGCCGATTAACCAGGAAACAATGGCCGACACCTGTTCCCCGGACATGCTTTTCAGCAGGCTGATGGCGGCGGACAAAATACAGCTGACAATAATACCCGAAATAACCAAATTGGCAGAAGAAACATATCCCCCCATGCGGGAAATGGAAATAACCACCGCCAAAGTAAGCAGTGCCCCGGCAAAGGCAAACAGCACCACCGGCAGATTAGTGAGAAAAAAAACATTTAGAAATATGGCCGCGCTGGCCCCAAAGGCGGCACCGGTGGACACTCCCATGGTATAGGAATCCGCCAGGGGATTCATTAAAATAGCTTGAAAAACCGCCCCGGAAACGGCCAGGCCGCAGCCCACAAAGGCGGCACAAAGTATCCTGGGTATCCTGATATCCCAGATAATTGCTGCTTTGGCGGCATCGAGATGGCTGTACAGGTCACTGCTGCCGGTAAGCCTGCCGGCAATAACAGAAAAAACATCTGCAGTGCTAATATTTGCCCAGCCAAGATTTACGGAAATCAGTGCCGCCAGCAGCAGAATCCCAGCCATGATAAAGCCGCTTATTCTGGCTTTAAAATGTTTATTTTTAACTAAAACAATTAATGAATTACCGGTCATAGTTTTCCCTTACCTATTGTTTTTTCTGGCAGATTTTAAAAACCCTGACCTGTAAAGGGTCAGGGTATGATCAAGTGAACAATTTAAGCATGACAAAACCAGGCATGTCACTGGTCAACATGCCTGATAATTTCTGTCCACCTAAGCATCAACCTCTCCCGGAAGGCCATGCTAAAACTTGCCCAGGCAGGTCTCCTGACTTACGGTTCACAGCATACTCCCGCCTTCCCGGGTTTTTACCCAGTGGCCGTTGGGGAGCCGCTTCCCGAATACAGTGGCCGGACCGTCCGGGATTCTCACCCGCGTTCCCTTTTCACCTCATATAAAAGGCACCTGGACTGGTTTATAATTGTAATTCATAACTAGTTATATCAGTAATTAACCATTTTGTCCATAGTTTGTTAAACATCAGCAAAATGTTATTTTGTTACCGGTTGCCGCTCATCCGTAAACGCTCACTTGCCTGCTTCTCATTTTCTGGTGGTGCCGCACACGGCATCAGGGGCTGCCCTGAAACACAGGTGTTTTTTTACCGTCCAGCAGCGCCAGCACTGCTGCGGCAGCTTTTTCCTGCTGTACATACCAGTAGCTGATACCGGAATAATTCATAAACCGGCCGGGTAAGGTTTGACTAATAATTTCAGCGCTGCTGAAGTTCCGCGCTGCATAAGCCAAGGTAAGCATGTCTTTAAGGCTTAAATCGGTATTCACCGCTTTTCTGATACTGCTCACCAGTTCAGGCAGTTTGGTTACCGTACCGGGCTGCAGTGTTTTAACAACCAGGGCTTTAAAAAATTTTTGCTGATGCTCAACACGGTCAATATCGCCCCTGGGATAGCTGCGAAAGCGTACATACTGCAGCGCTTTTTCCCCATCTAAATGCTGCTGGCCTTTTTTCAGGTTGATGTGAGTACCATCGGCTTGATCGTAATAATTCATATTTTGCTCCACATACATATCTACACCGCCAACGGCATCCACCACCTCTTTAAAACCTGCAAAGTTTACCACTACATAGTGATCAATTGACACCCCGAGCAGTTGGGACACTGTTTTTCTAGCCAGCTCCGGTCCACCGTATACATGGGCATTGTTTATCTTATCATAGCCCGCTCCGGGAATTTGCACCCTGGTATCCCGGGGTATAGACATCACGGCTATGCGGCTGGTTTTTTTGTTTACACTCACAAACAGCATTGTGTCGGTACGGGTTTTTATTTCACCGGGCCGGGCATCCATACCCAGTACCAAAAAGGTAACCTGCTCCTTTGGCAGCTCCACAACCTGCGGTTCAAGATCCTTTTTATATTCTTCAGTCTTTTTTTCCGGCGGCCCGGCATTTTGAACCGGCTGCGGGAACAGCATTTCACCGGCCACCGCATACCCGGCAGCAAATAGTACCACCATCACCAAGACAACAATAACCGGTAATTTATGTTTTAACCCAGTATTCCTGTATTGGACCATAACCGTCCCCCCTTTTCATTTAACATCAACAGGTCAATTCTATCGCAGGTTAGTTAGCGAGTGCAACCGGAAGTTATAAGCAACTTTTATAACTTTTGTAACCTTTCATTTTTTAATTGTCTAAGTATTTACCATTAGACAGAAAAAAACCGGGGTAAAACCCCGGCAGGCCAATATATTAACAGGCGCGATTTAACTTAAAGAGGATGGAACATTTATTTAAATAAAAAGGGCCGGCAAATGCCCCTAAGAAAGGCAGCACTAACCAGCCCCAGCATACCGCTTAAGCCGTAAAATACTCTCCTTTCCAAAGGGGGAGGCTAACCCGTTTCCCGGTTAACCCTATCGGCCATAAACCCATGGCATTTCAGCTTTAGGTTTTATGGCTCGGAGATTTTATATCAAGTTATAAAAGGCCTATTCTACAAATATTTAAATATTCCTTTTTTCTCTGTCCGATTAAAGGTAATTATTTTTCTTTACCGTTTTCTCTCACCTTAAACTGCTGCTTATTTATATATAACGGTCAGCTGATCAGCTATTGTATTTAAGTTTTCTACATCCGATACCATTTTGTTTAGGGCCTGGGACAGCTGCTCGCTGCTTGCGGCAAAACGGCGGGAATACTCCACTGTTTCCTCGTTGGCCTGCTGAATTTCTTTAATCACAGTGCCGATCTGCTTGGCTGATTGAGAGCTGTTTTCTGCCAATTTTCTCACTTCATTAGCCACCACATTAAAACCCTTACCCCGTTCACCGGCCCTGGCCGCCTCAATAGCAGCATTTAACCCTAATAATTTTGTCATATCGGCAATTTCTTGAATTAAACCCAGTATTTCCTCGGTATTAGCCACTTTTTTCTCCGATTCCTTTGCCGTTTGAACCATTAAGCTGCTGGTGCCGGCTTGTTCCTCAGAAGCAGCGGTAATTTCTTGTATTAAACCCGTTAGGGAGTCCAATTCCTTTTTTAATTCCTGCACTACGCTTCTGGCCACAGCTATACTTTCATCCCGCTGCAAACGCAGCTCAATAACCTGGGCCGCGAAAGAAGCCACCGGTTTAACTGCTTCCGGATCACCGGTTATGCCGATAACGCCAATCCTTTCATTTTTATACTTAATAACCGTATTAAACCCCGCTCTTACGTTGGCTAATTTTTCTTCTTCTTCCTTGGTTACCCCGTAATAATTCATTTCGCCGTCTAAAATGCGTTTAGCAATACTGTGAACGGAACCTTCTCTTCCCGGTACAGTGCTGGCAATTACAACCCCGCCATGGCCAAAAATAGTTACATCCTCACTTAACTGTTCTCCAATCATCCTTACCATTTGACGGGCAAAATTCTGGTCTATTTCTAATGCCATTTTTACTCCCCCCACTTAAAAATGCATCTATATATTTACAAAATATTTACAAAAATCATACAGCGTTATAACTGTCGCCGGGATTTAAAATTACCACCCGCGCCGGGGAAATATCTTCCACTTTCTTCTTGAACAGCTGGGGATCCTGTTTAATCAGGGGCCAGGTGTTGTAATGCATGGGAATTACCGTTTTCGGTTTAATCATGTTTACCGCTTCCACCGCGTCATCAACACCCATGGTAAAGTTATCTCCAATGGGCAGCATCGCCACATCAACGGATGTACGCCGGCCTATCAACTCCATGTCGCCGAATAACCCGGTATCACCGGCATGATATACTTTAATACCCCCCAGCTCAATTATGAAGCCGCAGGGATTGCCCAGGTATTCCGCCGGACCTTCTTCTCCACCGGCAGAACTGCCGTGCAGCGCCTGGGTTAATTTAACCTTCAGCTTACCAAAGTCATAACTGCCGCCAATGTGCATGGGATGAGCCTGAGCCCCGTGGCGGGTACAATAGTTGGCCACTTCAAAAACACCTACCACCGTGCCATTGGACTGCCTGGCAATCTGCACCGCATCGCCCAGGTGATCGCTGTGACCGTGGGTAACCAGTATATAGTGGGCCTGAATATCTTCAACTTTAGCTTTGGCCGCCGGATTACCGGTAATAAAGGGGTCTATGGCCACCTTTACCTCCTGGTGTTCTAAAAGAAACCCGGCATGACCCAAGAAAGTTATTTTCATGTTCTTCATCCCCTTTGCTGCTTTTGTTCACAATATATCATTTGACATTATTATTCTAAACCCTTTAAACATACTCTAAACTTTTTTAATTTTTATAAATAAAGTGTAATTTTAAATCAGTTATGTGGAACATTAAAGGATAAATAGATTAATTCACAGGAGGTATACCATGAAAAGCAGTAAATCTAAACATCCCGTGCTAAAAAAACTGTCTGACATGGAAATATCAGAATCTTTAGATCAGGTTCAGTCTGGGGGAGGTAAGGATATACCCAATAAATTGGACCACAGGTTTCAAAACAAACCGCCGGGAAACCGGGATCTGCTGGAAAAAGGCGCCATACTGCAGCGGGACGGCACTTACGCCATAGCTCCCCACATTCCCGGCGGTATAATCACGGATCCGGATTTACTGATTAAAATAGCCACCGTGGCCAAGAAATACAATCTGCCGGCAGTGAAGATAACTTCTGCCCAGCGGATCGCGCTGGTGGGATTGAAAGAAAATGAGATTGATTCGGCATGGGCGGATTTAGGCATGGACCCGGGGGCAGCCATCGGGCTGTGTGTACGAAGAATTAAATTTTGCCCCGGTACCACCTTCTGCAAACGGGGATTACAGGACTCAGTGGGGCTGGGCGGCAAGCTGGACCAGAAATATCACGGTATGAGTCTGCCGAACAAATTCAAAATCAGTGTCAGCGGCTGCCCGAGAAAGTGCATGGATACCTTAATTAACGATTTCGGCTTTATGGGCACAGCAAAGGGCTGGACGGTATATGTGGGCGGCAGCGGAGGTATTAACCCGCGGTTTGCCGAGATACTGGCTGAAAACGTAACAGAAGAAGAAGGAATACAGTTATTGGACCGCAGCATTGAGTGGTACAAAGCCAATGCCAAAACCAACGAGCGCATCGGCAGCACCATTGAGCGCATCGGCTTTGATAAATTTAAGTCTGCAGTTACCGGTCCGAGGCATTAAAAATTAAGAGGTGTTATACCCCATGCTGTGGGTACTATTAATGCTGCTATCCTGGGGCTTGGCACTGCTGCTGGTGCACCGTCCGAGTATCAATAAGCTGTGGCCAGCGGGATTGGCAGCAGTGGCAGTAACGTTAATTTTAGATGTCAACCTGGTGGAGCTGGGTGCCTTTCGTTTTAAAAATACATTATATGATTTTAGAGGTGTACCGTTATTTTATATCATTAGCAATTTTGCCAACGGGCTGTTACTGGCCCGCTTTGTTCCCACCGACGGCGTATTGAAACCGGTTGTTACGGTAGGACTGGCAGCAGTATTTTTAGCTCTGGAGCTGCTGGCTGTCAATTTAGGCTACTTTCAATACCTTAACTGGAGTCCACTCCACAGTTTGGGGTTGAATGTTCTTGGGTTTATCGCTGTTCTGTGGGGGGTGGATCTGCTGCACCTGCGCCGCCAGTACAATCAGTGGCCATAGAAAATGTAAAGAAATATTTCAGCAGGATAACATTTTCCCGTGCAGCCTAAAAATAAGGCTATCATCTCAAACCTGATGATAGCCTTACATTAGTGTCACCGCCAACCCATACATGCAGTTTAAATATGCAGTTAAAGTTACTTAACCAAAGCAATAACTTCAATCTCAACCTTTACATCCTTAGGCAGTCTGGCTACCTGCACACAACTGCGTGCCGGATAAGGTTCCTTAAAGAAACTGCTGTAAACCTCGTTTACTTTGGGAAAATCATTCATGTCGCTGATGAAAACAGTGGTTTTAACCACATTATCCATACTGGTACCTGCTTCTTCCAGTATAGCTTTAACATTTTCCAAGCTTTGACGTGTTTGTTCCTTTACATCATCACTAACCAGTTCGCCCTGGGGTGTAAGAGGAATCTGACCGCTGGTCATTACCAGGTTGCCAAACTTAATAGCTTGGGAATAAGGACCGATAGCTGCAGGACTTTTGTCTGTTTTTATTACTGTCTTTTCTGTCATAATACCACCTCTGTCTAAGTATTTATGTCAAAATTGGCTTGACTATCATTAAAATCCGCCCAAAATAACCCCCATTACCAGTACGCCGATGGCCACACCGGTAAATACATACTTGGCAAAGGGTTCAAACCAGTTACCCAATGGTTTTGCTGCACCATTGTTGATTTCTTCTCTGGCCCTGGAAGAACCGTAAACCCAGAAGAAAACTATCGCTGCCAGCACCGCTCCGGCGGGCACCAGGTATACCGTTACAAAGTCAGCAAACATGCCGAACAAATTCATGTTTATATCCATCGGTATACCAACCAGGAAGCCCAGTATAGCCACTGTCAGCACACTCTTTGTTCTGCTCATACCGAAGCGCTCCATCAGCGCTTCAACCGGTACTTCCATCAAGTTAATGGCCGAAGAAATGGCAGCAAATATTACGCTGAGGAAGAATAAAACCCCGAAGAAATAACCACCGTTCATTTGAGTGAAAATATTGGGCACTGTAATAAAGAGCAGCGGCGGGCCTGCCTGGGGACTTAAACCAAAGGCAAAGGCCGCAGGTATTGTTACAAAGGCAGCCAGGAGAGAAGCAATGGTTGTAAAAATGGCAGTGTTTATTGCCGATGAAGGAATATCTTCATCAGGCTTCAAGTAACTTCCGTAAACCACCATGGCTGCACCACCCAGGCATACAGTGAAGAAAGCCATTCCCAACGCCATTACCCATGTTTCGGGCTTAAGCAAGTGAGACCAGTCCGGCACCAGCAGGAACTTAATTCCTTCCATAGCGCCGGGCAGAGTTACAGATCTGACCATTAAAATAACCAGAATACCAAATAAGGCCGGCATCATATATTTGTTAGCTGTTTCTATTCCATCTTTAATTCCCATTCTTACAATGGCCAGCGTTACTACCAGCGCTATAAAGTGCCATAAAATACTTTCCGGCTGACCGGCAAACCCGGCAAAATACTCCGGTATGTTAATTTTACTAAAGGAACCGGTTAATGACAGGGTAAAATATTTTATAATCCACCCCACCACAATGAGGTAAAATGTAAACACCCCTGTAACACCCAATACCGGTATCGTTCCCAACAGTGAACCGTAATTTTTGTTTTTCTCCTTCAACACCTTTTCAAAAGCCCCAATGGCACCACTTTGCTGACTGCGACCAAAGGCAAACTCACCCATCAAACCAATAACGGCCAAACCAAAGATAAATATAAAATATGGTACTAGAAACGCCGCACCGCCGTATTGACCCAATCGCCAGGGAAACATCCAAATACTGCCCAAACCCATAGCTGCACCGATACAGGCTAGAATAAACCCGTACTTCCCTGACCAAGTTTCACGTTTTGACACTTGTTCTCCCCCTCATGCTTTTTTTGGGTAATCAATTTGGTGGGTAACCGTTAACATTTTTAGTGCAGCAGTTTGCCGCAGCAAACTGCTGCACCGGAATCTATTAAGGTTAATTAACTAATTATTCAACAGGTTTCAGTCTAGCAGTGAAGTGACGTAAGATCTTGGGTTCGTAGGTGAACTCCAGCCCTTTCAGGGTATGAGCTCTTTCTTTAACAGCAATTAATCCTTCTGCTACAACGTCCATGTGATCATAGGTGTAAACACGACGAGGAATTGTTAAACGCAGCAGCTCCAGCGGAGATTCCAGCGGTTCACCGGTTTCGGGATCTCTACCCAGCAGGAAGGATCCAACTTCAACGCCCCGTACGCCGGACTCCAGGTAAAGCTCATTACCCAATGCTTGAGCCGGGAACTGATGGAACGGAATGTGCGGGCAGATTTTCTTGGCATCCACAAATACAGCGTGACCACCGGTGGGGTACTGAATGGGAATGCCTGCTTCTCTCAATCTTTCGCCCAGGTAAGCAACCTGGTTGATTCTGTAATCCAGGTAGTTGAAGTCAATACCTTCATATAAACCTCTGGCCAGAGCTTCCATATCTCTGCCGGCCAGACCACCATAGGTCACGAAACCTTCCATCGGTACGGTTCTGGATGAAGCCTGGGTGTAAAGATCTTTGTCTTCCTTGATACCGAGAATACCACCGATGTTTACAATGGCGTCTTTCTTGGCGCTCATGGTGAAACCTTCAGCATAGCTGAACATTTCTTTGATAATTTCCTTGATGGACTTGTCGGCATAGCCTTCTTCCCTGGTCTTAATGAAGTAAGCGTTCTCAGCATATCTTGCTGCGTCGATGAATACTCTAATACCATACTTTTTACCCAGTTCGCTTACAGCCTTAATGTTAGCCATGGATACAGGCTGTCCACCGGCACTGTTGCAAGTAATGGTGATTAAAATAAAGGCAATGTTTTCTGCACCCTGTTCTTTAATGAAGGCTTCGGTTTTTTCCAGGTCAAAGTCACCTTTAAAGGGATCGTAAGTAGTGGTATCAAAGGCTTTTTCATGCACCATGTTTACTGCCCGGCCGCCGGAAATTTCCACGTGAGCTTTGGTGGTATCAAAGTGCATGTTGCTTATTACATATTGACCGGGTTTCTTAATTAAAATGGGGAACAATACTTGTTCAGCACCTCTACCCTGGTGGGTGGGAATGGTGTATTCATAGCCAAAAATATCTTTTACAGCTTTGGCCAGGTTGTAGAAGTTTCTGCTGCCGGAATAAGCTTCATCACCCAGCATCAAACCGGCCCACTGGTTGTCACTCATGGCACCGGTACCGCTGTCGGTGAGCAGGTCGATGTATACTTCATCTGCCCTCAGAGCAAAGAGGTTGTAGCCGGCACGCTTCAAAGCCTCTTCCCGCTCTTCACGGCTTACCACTTTCAGCGGCTCTACCATTTTAATTTTGAAAGGTTCTGGTACACGACGAATTTTAGACATTTACATCCCTCCATGATGTTAATTATTATTTATTGTTTTTAAGTGTAAATTAAACACTTAAACTTTAGGCATTAACTTCATCAATATAGTTGTATATTGTATACCGGGATACGTTCAGCTCCTTGGCCACGGCATCCACGGCTCCTTTAATGTTAAATACCTTGTTTTTATGCAGGTACTTAACTATTTTTAGCTTATCATCTTTAGTCATCAGGGAAACAGGTTTGTCCACTAACTTCATGCCCTTTTCAATCATAATGCTTAAAAAGTCCCTTACATCTTCCGGAAAATTCTCCGGAGTATCTTCCTTTTCCACCATGGTAATTTCCTCTATGAACTTACGGGCCATATCAATATAGGTTACATCCATATTGATGCACAGGGCACCTATCACCTGTTTGTTTTCATCCCGGATCAGGAATGTGGACGACTTAAGTTTTCTCCCGTCTTTGGTGCGGGTAATATAGTTTAACTCCATTTCTTTATCTCCCAAGTTTTCGGAGTTAACCATTTCTATAAGAAAATCTGTCACCGGAGAACCCACATTTCTTCCCGTAACATGGCCATTGGCAATGGCAACAATGGAACACTCTGCTTTAGAAAGATCATGCAAAACTACCTCACAGTGACTGCCCAGTGTTTTGCCCAATCCCTCAACCATCGGAATAAGCGACTTAATAATTGGTGGAATATCGTTATCTTTTAATACTTCCAATGGACCCCCATTCCCCCTTATACAAAGTTCCTTCATTACTTATTAAAATCTATTTAGTAATACTAAAATTTTTTAGTAGATACTAGGCTTAAAAAATACTGGTGCAAGCGCAGGTCATCGGTTAATTCCGGATGAAAGGCCGCTGCCAGCAGGCTGCCCTGCCTGGCCAGTACTATTTTTTCATCATAGGCAGCCAGCACTTCCACCCCGGGACCCACTGATTGAATATACGGCGCCCTGATAAACACCGCCGGGTAACTTTTACCGCCCAGCACCGGGATGCTTACAGCGGTTTCAAAGCTGTCCACCTGCCGTCCAAAGGCATTGCGCTGTACCGAAGTATCCATCAGCCCCAGCGTTGGCTGTTTAGAGCCAACAACATCTTTGGACAGCATTATTAACCCGGCACAGGTGCCAAATATAGGCATGCCGTTTTGAGCCAGTTCTTTTATGGGCTCCAGCAGTTGGTAATCAATCAGCAGCTTCCCCATGGTGGTGCTTTCACCGCCCGGTATCACCAGGGCATCCAAATCCTTTAACTGCCCCGGCAGGCGCACCTGGCGGGTTTCTGCCCCACAGGCGCGCAGCGATTTTTCATGTTCTATAAATGCTCCTTGTAATGCCAAAACTCCTACCAGCATCTGCATCCCTACCCTGAAAAATTATCTTTCCTGCTACCAGCCGCGCTCCTGCATGCGTTCTTCCGGTGCGATGGCGCTTATTTCTATACCGGGCATAGCCTCACCCAGGTCCCTGGATATTTCAGCCAGTATTTTGGGGTCATTGTAGTGGGTGGTGGCAGCAACTATCGCCTTGGCCCTGGCCACCGGATCCTTTGATTTAAAGATACCGGAACCCACAAATATACCGTCACAACCCAGCTGCATCATTAATGCCGCATCAGCCGGGGTGGCTATACCGCCGGCAGCGAAATTAACCACCGGAAGACGGCCCAGTTCCGCCACTTTAACCACCAGGTCATAGGGTGCGGCCATTTTTTTAGCTGCAGTCATCAATTCTTCTTCCGGCAGGTTTTGAATATAGCGAATTTCACCCATTACTTTGCGCATGTGACGAACCGCTTCCACCACGTTGCCGGTACCCGGTTCACCTTTGGTACGGATCATGGCTGCACCTTCGCCAATTCTGCGCAGAGCCTCACCCAGGTTTCTGGCCCCGCATACAAAGGGCACTTTAAACTCATGCTTGTTAATATGAAATTCTTCATCGGCGGGTGTTAATACTTCACTTTCATCTATATAATCTACACCCAGAGCCTGTAAAACCTGTGCTTCTACAAAGTGCCCAATTCTTGCCTTTGCCATTACCGGTATGGTTACTGCGTCCATAATTCTTTCAATCACGGTGGGATCAGCCATTCTGGCCACACCACCGGCAGCCCTGATATCGGCAGGAACCCTTTCCAGGGCCATAACCGCACAGGCTCCAGCCTCTTCAGCTATTTTAGCCTGTTCAGGGGTGGTTACATCCATGATTACTCCGCCTTTAAGCATTTCAGCCAGGCCTTTTTTTACCGTCCATGTCCCTTTTTCCATTAACATTAACCTCCATAATTCACCAGGAATATAACTTGCTAAGTGATTTAACAAACATTGTTGAATTTTATAACTTTAAACTTTATTTTAATACTTCAACAAAGTTTGTAAATTTCCTTCTTTTTTATTAAAATTTTTTAGTAAGTTTTACACAAAATTTTTAAGCACCCGCATCGCTTTGTGAAAGTTATATTTTACTTTATATTAGTTTCAACAAATTTTTTAGTTTTCCTTCTTTTTTGTTAAAATTTTTTTGTAATATTTACATGATTTTTTTAATAAATAATACTTAATTTTGTTGAAGCCGGTAAACACTTGTGTTTACAAAAATAACAGCCCGGTTTCGGGCTGCACATTTATACGCATTTATTTTATATAGCAATCTGCACCTTTAATTTCCCCTGCTCAGTACACCTTTCACCAAATCCGGCACTTCCCAGGGCAGTGAAGCTACTTTCGCCCCGGCAGAGGTTAGGGCTTCTATCTTACTTTCAAAGGTTCCCCTGCCCCTCTCTATAATGGCCCCGGCATGGCCCATCCGCTTCCCCGGGGGAGCGCTGCTGCCGGCAATAAATGCCACCACCGGTTTGGTCATGCCGGCGATAAATTTGGCGGCCTCTTCCTCGGCACTGCCGCCGATTTCTCCCACCAGCACCACTGCCTTTGTATCCGGGTCCTCTTCAAACATGGGCAGCACAGCGGTAAATGACATCCCCACCACCCGGTCGCCGCCCAATCCTATTACTGTAGACTGTCCCAACCCGGCACCGGTTAAGTTAAAGGCAATTTCATAACTTAGGGTCCCGCTGCGGGCCACCAGGCCAACCGGGCCCGGTTTGTATATTCCATTGGGCATAATTCCCATTTTGCTCCGCCCCGGGGATATAATACCGAAGGTATTGGGACCGATAATGGTGGTGGATGTTTTTTCTGCATAGGCCATGATGTCCAGTTCATCGTGCAGCGGTACATGCTCGGTGATGATTACCACCGTTTTAATGCCGGCCACCATTGCCTCCAGGGCAGCATCTTTTACCCCCGCTGCCGGGATAAACATAATTGAAGCATTAATATCGTGATTGCTCACTGCTTCGGCCACGGTGTCATATACCGGTACACCGTGCACTCTCTGCCCACCCCTGCCCGGTGTAACCCCGGCCACCACTCTGGTACCGTAATCCAGCATTTGTTTAGTGTGAAAACTCCCCTGACGGCCGGTAATCCCCTGTACCAGCACCCTGGTATTCTCGTTTATAATTACCGCCACGACTAAATACCGCTCCCTTCCCTGCCGGCTGCCAATTCCACCGCTTTGGCCACCGCTTCCTGTACGGTGCGAAAACTCTCAATATTCTGCCGCTGCAGTATCCGCACCCCTTCTTTTTCATTGGTGCCCATCAGGCGAATAACCAGCGGCACCGAAATGCCCAGCTTTTCTTTTACCTGCACAAAGGCATTGGCCACTTCATCACAGCGGGTAATACCGCCAAAAATATTGGCCAGTATCACCTTGGGCCGGGTGGACAGCAGTATTTCCAGCGCCCGGGCGGTGGCCTCGGTACCGGCACCGCCGCCGGCATCCATAAAGTTTCTGGGAGTACCGCCGTAATGATTGATAATATCCAGCGTGGCCATGGTAATCCCGGCACCGTTGGCCATCACCGCTATATCCCCGCACAGCTCCACGTAGGAAATACCCAGTTCATGGGCCCTTTTTTCCCGCTCGGTGCGCTCATCAACAGCGGGTAAATCAGCGGGATAACGGAATGCCGCCTCATCATCCACCGTTACTTTGGCATCTACAGCTATAAATTTTCCATTACTGATTGCCAGCGGGTTAATTTCCACCAGTTCACAATCATAACTGCGGAACAACCGATATAATTTAACTAATACATCAGTAAATTGTTTAAGGTAATCACCCGCTAATGACAGCTGCCGGGCTGTTTCCCGGCCCAAATGGGGCTGGACCCCAATATGCACATCCACCGGTATTTTTACAATTTTATCCTCCGGCAGCGCTTCAATGTCCACCCCACCGTCAGCTGACGCTATCACCACCGGGCGCTTTAACGCCCCGTCCACAGTGACAGCTAAATAAAGCTCCCGGTCAATTGGTAATTTTTCTTCCACCAGCACCGCTTTCACCGGGCAACCTTTCACCTCTGACCGCAGCAGTTCCTCTGCCGCTTCCCTGGCTTCCCCGGGGGTGGAAGCAAATTTAATCCCCCCGGCTTTGCCCCGGCCGCCGGACAGCACCTGGGATTTAACCACCACATCACCCAACCGGGCGGTAAACTGCTCGATACCTTCACCGCTGAAAAAAACCTCCCCCTTGGGCACAGCAATGTCGAACTTTTTAAACAATTTTTTACCCATGTACTCAAACAATTTCATACAAATACCCCTTTGTATGATTTTTTGTACTATTCTATATTTTTAAATAAATACCTCTTTTTAGATAGAAAAGTACGTTAAAAAAATAAAGCGGGAATTAACTTGAAAAGTTATCCCGCTTTATTCAAATCGGTCATAACCGCACCAGCTCAAAATTATTTATATACATACTCCAGCGTTAACGGCAGGTTGTTGTTAAGTCCCTTTGAAAACAGCAGCTGGTAAATATTTAAACCGGAAACCCTAAAGGAAGCAGCACAGCCCCGCAGGTACAGCCCCCACATGCGCACAAACCGCCGGTCAAACATTTTTTCAATTCGATCAATGTGCCGGCAGAAGTTTTTGTACCACCTGTCCAGCGTCATGGCGTAATGCAGGCGCAGGCTTTCAAGGTGCAAAAGGTGAAAGTTATAATCCGGTAAAAGCCATATAATTTCCCTTAGGGAAGGGATATAGCCGCCGGGGAAAATGTATTTTTTTATCCATGAGTTAACGGGGTTTTCCGTCACTCCTGTTATGGTATGCAGTATTGACAGGCCGCCGGGAACCAGCAGTTGATTTATCTTTTCCATATACCGGGGTAAATTTTCTTTACCGACATGTTCAAACATCCCTACACTTACTATTTTGTCAAACCGGTACTCATTTTCATCTAAATCCAGGTAATCCAGCATCTTTACTTCAACCTGACCCGATAAGCCCAGTTCTTTGATGCGCTCCCGGGTGCTTTTAAATTGTTCCTCGCTTAAAGTAATACCTAACGCCCTGACATTGTACTGCTGGGCCGCCCTGATTATAAGCCATCCCCAGCCGCTGCCGATATCTAAAAGCCTCTCCCCGGGTTTGAGCTGCAGTTTTTTAAGAATATGATCTATCTTTTGCAGCTGTGCCTGGTACAAAGAATCCTCCGGGCTTTTAAAGTAAGCGCATGAATAACTCATTGTTTCATCCAGCCACAGCGAAAAAAAGTCATTCCCCAGGTCATAATGATGCTGGATATTTTCCTTTTGCTTCAGTTTCACCGCCGTGCTGTTAAGGGTTTTTAAAGCAGAGGTTATTTTACCGGTAAAACCATCTCCTGTAATATTCTGTTTGTTCATTTCTACAATCCGTATTATTTCTTCAAAGTCCCCTTCAAAATCTATAATTCCATCCATGTATGCTTCACCAAAGGCCAGTATTGGATCTTCCAGGTTAAAGGTTAACGGCAGAGGCTGGTTGAAAATTATCTTCACCCGCGGGGGGCCCGTCCCGTATTGAACTTCTTCCCCATCCCAAAACACCACTTTAAATCCGCCACCGGTAAACTTTTCTAAAAACAACTTAAGCAGCTGCTTTTTCACTTTACTCCCCTCCCCTGGATAAACATATTTTACTATTAATGTTACTAATAAATATATCACTAATTTAAGTAATATGCTTTAATATTTCTCAATTTAAGTTTATTGTTTTTAGTATTAACTTTAACAGTTCCTGCCGCTGCAGGCGGTGAGATATATCGCCGGGCCAATGGCACCTCTGCAGCAGTTCTGCCCGGCGCAGGTTTTGTTTTACCGTACCGGCCGATGTCAATGTTTTTACGCCGATATTTTTAACGGCGGTTTTTATCTCTGCCCTATATTTTCCCTCGTTTAACGGCTGCACAGCGGTTACAAGGGCCAAGTTTACATAGCCATAGCAGGGGTCACCGGAAAACATTGCCTCCCTGGTTTTTACCGGCACCAAAGTGTAACCCGGGGCCAGCAGCAGCGGGGTAACCCCCGGCCCGCACATTTCCCGGCAAATGCTGCGCAGCGCCGTGTAATCAACGGCATGCTGCCTGCACAGGGCAGCACGCACGCTGCGTATGCCGCGATAATCCCGCAGTGCTGCTCCTTCCGTGGTAACAAGTTCGGTAATATCACCGCTGCCGTCGATATACCTGGGAATGAACATTAACAATGGGGGTAATTTGCTTTTACTGCTCATTAAAAAACCTCCCTCGGCTTTATATATTTAGCTCACTATAAAACCAGAGGGTGAAGTTACGGTGCCGCGGCGGTGACTTTACGGTAACTTTTAGGTCGTATACCTAAAAATCAGCTCCCGGGAAAATTTCAGTCCCGGGAGCTGATCTTTACATCTATATCTTCACGCAGGCGGTAACCGTATCTTTTAAAACACTGTATATATTTTTGATTCCGCCCGTCGTCACCCAGTTTTTGGCGTATTCTTTTAATATGGGTCTTTAACGCGGTGTCGTTACCCACTGCCGCCCCGTCGTCCACCGCCAGGGCGTAAAGCCTGTCTTTGGACACATAGCAGCCCTGATTTTCAGCCAAGGTCAGCAGCAGCCTAAACTCCGCTGCCGTAAGCCGAACCGGTTTATCATTTACCCGTACCATACCTTTACCGCTGTCAATCAGCAGGTGGGGGAAGATGAAAGGCTGTTTTTCCAGCAGTATTTTTATTCGGCCGGGCTCTTCTTTGATTACCGCACTGGTATTTTGCTGCCGGGAATATTTAACCACCCCGGGGTTTGTTTTCTTTTGCACCAGGCGCTGCGCCCGGCGGGCGTGGTGCCGCACCCAGGGGCTGCTGTCGTTAATCATTTTATTTAACAGCGGCATAGATATGCCCCCCGGCAGTTTTTGCAGTGCCAGCACCGCTTTTAATCTTTCTTCCGCCCGGGCACTGCCGGCGGCAGCAGCCAGTCTGTTAATATACTGCTCATTAAAAATCACATACCGGGCTCGTTTTTCTTCCCCCACCGGCTTCACCCCTTTGACGGTATGTTTCTAACCGGCTCTGCAGCGCACCGGCTCCCCCTTCTAAAAGCAGTTCCAACAGTTCCAGTACCTGCTGTTTTTCCAAACCGCCGCTGCAGGCCACCCATCCCCTCCGGCCGTTGGAATCCAATACGATATTTTTTTCCGCCCGGCCCAGCACCGGAATGTTGGCGTTGTGGGTGGCCAGTATTATCTGCCGGCCGGTTTTAATTTTTTTCAACGCCGGCACCACCGTACTGTATATATAGGCATTATCTAAATGGTCCTCGGGCTGGTCTATAATTAAGGGCTGCGAGCTGTCCAGCAGTAAAAGGGGCAGGATGGCGGTGCAGCGCTGTCCTTTGGAAAGTATATCACTGGGCTTCCAGGTATGGCCGTCCAGCAGTTCCACCTCCACCCAATCGGCCACCGGCATTTCCTCCAGTTCTAATAAAAGTTCCGGCGTTAAGCGGCTGCTTAAAGAATTCATTACTTTGTCGGCCCGGTCTTCATCCAACCCAGCAAGGGTTACCAGCAGGTGTGATTCCCTGTTTCTAATTATTTGGGCCAAGAGGCCCGGTGGTACTTGGGTGACGATGAGCTCCACCAGCCGATTATAATGCAGGCCGCTAGCGGCCAGTATATCCGCCAGAAAGCGGCGGTAATGCCGGCAGTCCCCCTGGCGGGACACGGTAACTCTTAACTTTTCACCCATCTGCTCACCGGCCTGCCGGGCTGCTTCACTGCGCAGTACAAAAAGCTCCCTCTCCAGTTCCTCCAGCTCTGCCAGCCATTTTTTTCTTTCCCCGTTGAGGTGGTTTAATTTTTGCTGCTTTTCCTTTAACTGTCTTTCCAACTGTTCCAGTTCCAGCAGCATACCGGTGCACTCACTGCGCTCATCCATCGCTTTGGCCAAATTTTGTCCATACAATTTGCCCACCAGCGGGCGGTCCTGCTCCTCTGCTTCCCGGTGCCGGTCAGCAAGTTCGTTTTGCAGCGGTTCCAGTTGATAGTGCAGTTTTTCCCACTCCACCGCCAGGGTGGAAAATTTCTTTTTCTCTCTTTCCAGCATCCCGGCAAAGGCCGAAAGGGCCTGTTCTATCAGGTGAGCATTGGCCCAACTCTCAAACCGTTCCGGCATGGTAAAGGTTAATTCAGCAGCTTTTTGTCTATAATAACGCTGTTTTCTCTGCGTCTCCCGGTACAGTTCCCTCAGCCAAAACCGTTCCTGTTCCCGCTGCTGCCGCCTGGCCATTAGGCCGTCTAAATCATACTCTTCCAGCTCTTTAAGCCGTTCTTTCAAGCCGGGTATCAGCTTGGTTTTTTGCTCCAGCTGCTTTATTTTTTCCTCCAGCGCCGCCACCTCCGGCCGAATGGTTTCCAGCTGCCGCCGCAGCTGATTGGTGGCACCGGTATACCTCTGCCGCTCCGGAATCATGCCGTCCAGCACCGCCAACCTGGCCGCAGCATCATCTGCCACCTGTTCCAGTTCGCTTTGACCAAATACCATTAAGGGAAACTGCAGGCTGTGGTGCAGCTCCAGCCCCAGCGGCCGGCCCTTTTCATCCAGCACCTGGGGCCTGTATCCCATCTGCCGCTTTATTTTATAAATGCTTCCCCCGGCAGACTGTACCGTAACGGTAACAGTACCGCCGCCGAGCACAGCCTGAACATGCCGCTGGCTGCGTTTTTTAAAAACTTGGTCACCGGGTACACAATCCAGGGCGTAACGCAGTAATTCCACCACCGTGCTTTTGCCGGAACCCCGGCCGCCAATCAAACAATTTAAATGGGGGCTGAATTCAATTTCCTGTCCATCCATAAAACCGCCGTGTACTGATATTTTCAATATCCGCTGCCAGTGAACACTCATACCAAACACCTCCGGAACATTTGTTTGTAGTATATATTATACAAAACAAATGTTCGTTGACAAGGCCGTAAAAAGTAAAAAAAAGGGCTGCTCAGCCCTTTTTATAAACATTGCCTATATTGGTTATACTAAATCTAACACCGGAATTACCGTTTCTAATCTCCTCTCCCTTTATCGCTGTATCTTTCCTGATACAGCATTTTTTATTCCAGGGAAGAGAGGTACTTTTCCACCTGGGCCACCGCCACCGCACCGTCTGCCACGGCGGTAACAACCTGGCGCAGTGGTTTTTTACGCAAATCACCCGCTACATATAACCCCGGCACACCGGTAGCGGTGTCTTCCTGGGCTTTAACATAGCCGTTTGCATCTAATTCCACCAGATCTTTCAACAGGTTGGAGTTGGCCTCGGTGCCCACGTATATAAATACCCCGTCCACGGCGATTTCTTTCTTTTCACCGGTACGAACATCTTTTAACAGCACGCTCTCTACTTTTTGACCGCCTTTAACTTCTTCCAGCACCGAATGCCAAACCAGTTCAATTTTAGGGTTATCAAAGGCCCGCTGCTGCAGTATTTTAGCGGCCCGCAGTTCACCCCGCCGGTGCACAATATATACTTTGGCGGCAAACTTGGTTAAAAAGATTGCTTCTTCAACCGCGGCATCGCCACCGCCTATTACAGCCAGTGTACCGTCCCGGAAAAATGCACCGTCACATGTGGCGCAGTAGGATACACCCCGGCCGTGAAATTCTTTTTCTCCCTTTACCCCCAGGAATTTGGGTTTTGCCCCGGTGGCCAAAATTACAGCTTTGGCCAGCAGCTCATTTTCCCCATATGTAATTTTAAATCCCTTTTCCTGCCGTTCCAACTTGTCTACATCAGAGTAAATTATTTCACAGCCAAAGCGCTGGGCTTGTTCTGACATTTTAATGGCTAATTCAGGTCCATCTATACCCTCTGGAAAGCCGGGATAGTTTTCAATACGCTCGGTGGAAGCAGCCTGACCGCCAGGCATGCCCCTTTCGAATAACACTGTATTTAATGCTGCCCGGGCGGCATACAGCCCTGCAGTCAGTCCTGCCGGCCCCCCGCCAATTATTGCTAAATCTCTGATTTCCATTCTTGCACCACCCATATTCATATTTTTAAGTATATTATTTTTTAACTATATTATTGCATTTTTCCAAAATATTCGTCAAGTAATTCGCCTCCGGTTGCACTGCAAAATCTGCTGCAAAGCTTTAATTTCATAAGGCACTTGTATAGCGGAAAAAGTAAAGGTAAAATAATCTTTGTATAATATTCCAAGGAGAAGATTACCATTATGATAGCAGAAAGCAAAACCAGGCCCAAGGGATTTAATGTCAAAAAGAGCAAAATCACTCCTGTACAATTAATTGTTATCGGTTATTTATCCTTTGCCCTGCTGGGCACCCTGTTACTGAGCCTGCCCATTTCCCTTCAACCCGGCGTGGAATTATCTTTCATCGACGCGCTGTTTACCGCCACCAGCGCCATCAGTGTTACCGGGTTAACCGTTACCGCCACCAACGAAACGTTCAGCAATGTTGGTTTGGCCATTCTAATGATCTGGCTGCAGTTCGGCGGTATCGGTATTATGACACTGGGTACATTAATGTACGTGGTGTTTGGCCGGCAGATAAACCTGCGCGGACGCATGTTAATTAAAGTAGATCAAAACCAAACCTCACTGGAAGGTTTGGTGGTGCTGATGCTCTTTATACTTAAACTGGCTGTATTTTTGGAATTAATAGCCGCAGTAATACTTACCGGCCATTTTTATTTTCACTATGCCTATGAATTTAAAACCGCTTTAAAACTGGGGGTATTTCACGCTCTGTCAGCTTTTACCAACGCCGGCTTTGATCTGTTCGGCGACAGCCTGCAGGGTTTTCCCCAGGATTACTTTTTACACACAGTTATCGCTGTACTGTTAATCCTGGGAGCCATCGGTTTTCCGGTCTTACTGGAGATACGGTGTAAAATATTATACCGCCGCCGGTTTTCTCTATTTACCAAGGTTACCACGCTGACGTTCTTTGCTTTACTGGTGGTGGGTTTTTTGGTAGTTCTTATTGGCGAAGCGGGAAGTTCCTTAAACAGTTTACCGTGGCATCAAAAAATAGCGGTGGCCCTTTTCCAATCCTTAACCACCCGCAACGGCGGATTTTCAACCTATGATATTACCCAGTTTCACAATGCCACGTTAATGTTCTTCTGCCTGCTGATGTTTATCGGCGCCTCTCCCAGCAGCTGCGGGGGCGGTATCCGTACCACCACATTTGCAGTAGTTTTAATGAGTATTTTTACATTCTGGCGGGATAAAGAAAACGTGCAGGTATTTAAGCGGGAGCTGTATGCGGAAGATATACACCGCTCTTACGCAGTTTTCACGCTGGCCATTATACTGGTATTTTTCTCAACGGTGGCAATACTGGAAATTGAGCCGTTTTCTGCCACCCAGGTGCTTTTTGAAGTATGCTCGGCCTTCGGAACCACCGGTTTGTCCCTGGGCATTACTCCGCAGCTGAGCACGGCCAGCAAAATCATTCTCATATTACTAATGTTTATCGGGAGAATCGGTTTATTATCACTGCTGCTTTTACCCCACAGACCGGGCAGAAAATCAAAAATCCATTACGTTAAAGAACGGATTATTGTTGGTTAAGGTGAAGCCTTTACAGGCAGGGTTAGGTCAGCGGATCACCCTGCCTATTTTTTTCCGGCGCCGCTTTTAATTGGCTTATGGCTTCCCTGGCCCCGTGCCGTACAGAGGGTGACTCTTCGGGATTATTCATCACCTTTTCCAGGTGACTAACAGCCGGCTGCATTCCCAGCATACCCAGGGCCTTAACGGCGTTTTCCCTCACCAGCGGCACCTTGTCCTGCAGGGCACCGATTAAATGAAAATAGAAGGATCTATCCCCCAGCTTACCAATGGATTGGCAGGCTTTTACCCGCACCATGCTGTCCCGGTGCTGTAATGCCCCGGTTAACAATTCAGCGGCAGTGTTTCCACCCAGCTCACCGCACCCGGCGATGATTTCTAACAGCACCGGCTTGCTCACCTTGTGAAACAGGGCTTTAAATAAAACCGGAACCACCGGATCCTGCTGCTGCACCAGCTGCTTAATGACATGAACCACCACTTCAGGATTTTTTCCCATCAGCAGTTCTGCGGCGCATGAGATGCGGCTGCTTTTATTTGAACGTAATATTTCCATTATTTCTCCGGCCAACCGGGGAGCCAAAACAGGTACCACCAGCCGGGCCCCTTTGGGTGCTAAAAACAGCTTCGTGTCACTGCCGCCGGAAGATACCAACCAGTGATTTTCTATCAGTTTATCTATTAGTTCTGTCACTTCACCTTTATCCCGGTCAGCCAGCATGCCGCTGCATTGATTAACCGCCCGGCCCGTTTTCTCTGTCAGCAGCCGTATCATTTCACCGCGGGTAAACCGCCCTTCCAAATGATACATGCCTTCCAATAAACGCAGCAGCCTGCCGGCATCAACCGGCAGTTCCAGGTCAAATATAACCTGCTCCGCCTGCAGCCGGGCGTAATAGTTTTTAAATACTTTAAATCGCCTTCTAAAGTCTTCCATAAATCTTATCAGCTGGCTGCCGTAACCGCCCAGTTCCGGCAGGCGGGCAAAATCATCAGACCATTCCCCCTCCCCCTGGGCTGCTTTGGAGAAATTCAGATATTTTTTGCGGAAAACTTCAATGTATGATTCTGAAAAACAGGTTTTTTCAACAATGTCATTGATGCTTTTGCCTATGGTCAGCATGCGCAGTATTACTTCCCAGGGGTGCCAGGGGTGGTTTTGGGGCGTTTCATGCCTGCCCAGCACCTTTATGGCTGTATTTACCACATCTGCGGACAGTCCTTCGGCAAAGGCCGGTGGGTAAGCAAATTCTGTATTTAACTTATTGGCTAATATATCCAAGAAGGTATTATTCTCTAAATAATGGTGATTGGTGATTATACAGGATACCAGCCGGGGAATAACATTTTGGCGCAGGTAAACCAGGGCCAGTTCGCTGCGCGGCCCACCCCATTCCTCAATGAATAATTTTTCCAGTTCCTGCTGCAGCCGGTACTTTTTCTGCTGCTGGTTATCTTTCTTTACCAGCACATTTCTCCCCCCCATCACCATTATAATAACATGCCCAGCAGCTGCGTTACGACAAAAAAAATGTGCGCTTTTCGCGCACCTGAACAAAGCTCTACTAACTAACCTGCTGAACATTCTTTTGGCTGTTTCGGGCTTCTGCGGCCATTTTAAATCCTACTTCCAGCGCCTTGGCATTCAGTTCTTCCGTTCCCCTGGGCACACGGGCCATCAGCGCATTGGTTATCGCTTCCCGGGAAACTACACCGGTTAATCCCACCAGCGCTCCAAGGGCTACCACGTTGGCTACCAGTTCGCGGCCCACTTCTTCGCGGGCTGTTTTGGTAATGGGCAGGGGATAAATTTTTCCCGCCACCGGCGGAATGTGTTTCACCAGTGACGAATCAACAATGGTGACACTGTTATTTTTTAAATCCCCGGAATATTTAATGCAAGATTCCTGGTTTAGCGCCAGCAGCACGTCGCAGGCCAGCACCTTGGGATAATCAATATCCCCCGGGCTGATAATAACCTCCGCCTTGCTTGCACCGCCGCGGGCGGCAGGCCCGTAGGATTGGGTCTGCACCACGTTCTGCCCATCCAAAATTCCCGCTTCGGCCAGGATTATTCCTGCCAATATCAGTCCCTGACCGCCGGAACCGCTTAACCGTACTTCCCAGCTCTGTGCCATGCTATTTCCCACCTTTCTCCTGCAGTGCTTTCACTGCAGCAAGGTACTCTTCTATATATTCCGGTGCCTCAGCCCGGTAGAGCTCTCCAATCACCACTTTGCCCTCCGGCACCTCACCATTACTGCCGCGAAGGTCTTTTATATTAACGGCATTTTCCCTCTGCGCTTTCAGCATCTCTGCCGGTGAACCAAGTTTGTTATAACGGCCGTAAGCGGTGGGACAGGCGGTAATAACTTCAACTAGGGAAAATCCCTTATTTTTGTGTGCTTCCATTATTAAATTGGTCAGTAAAGCGGTGTGATAGGTTGTAGCCCTGGCCACATAGGTGGCCCCTGCTCCTTTAACCAGCTCCGGCAGGTTAAAGGCTCTTTCCACGCTGCCAAAGACGGCAGTGGTGGCTCTTTTTTTGCTTGGGGTCATCGGTGAATACTGTCCCCCGGTCATGCCGTAAATATGGTTATTAAATACTATGGCCGTGAGGTTTATGTTGCGACGGGCAGCGTGAATTAAATGGTTTCCCCCGATGGCAGTGCAGTCCCCGTCACCCATTAACACGAACACGTTCAGCTCCGGCCGGGAAAATTTTATACCGGTGGCAAAGGCCAGTGCCCGGCCGTGGGTGGTGTGCAGCGTATCGAAATCTAAGTAGCCGGCCGCCCGGGAGGCACACCCAATACCGGATACTATTACCGTTTTATCCTGGTTTAAACCCAAGCCGGATATGGCATTGACCAGTGAATGCAGTACAATGCCGTTGCCGCAGCCGGGACACCACATGTGGGGCAGTTTCTCAATGCGAAAGTACTGCTCAACCTCCGGCAGCATATCAGTACACCTCCCTAATTTTTTCCAGAATGGTACCCGGTTTTATCAGTTCACCGTTTACCTGGTTAAGCCGGTGCACCGGGCACAGCCCGCCAACCAGCCGTTCAATGTCCAGTGCCAGTTGACCGAAGTTCATCTCGGCAACAATAAACTTAACCTTCTTCCGGGCCAGTTCTTTAAGCTGCTGTTCCGGGAAAGGCCAGATACTGATGGGACGGAACAACCCCACCTTCAATCCTTCTTCCCCGGCCAGGCGCACGGCCCTGGCTGCCGACCGGGCGGTACTTCCGTAAGCTATTAATACCACTTCCGCTTCCCCGGTATTTACCTGCTCGCTGTCTACTATTTCTGAATGATGCAGTAATATTTTATCCTGCAGCCGCTTTAAATGTGATTGAACTGCATCCGGTTTCTCGGTGGCAAAGCCGTTTTCATCGTGAATTAACCCGGTAACATGATAGCGGTATCCTTCCCCGAAACAGGCCATGGGGGGGACCTTATCATCACCGGCACGGTACGGCACATACCGGTGCGGTTCAACCTCCGGTTTTCTGCGGTTGATAATATTTAACTCCCCCACCGCCGGCAGTTCCACCCGTTCCCGCATGTGCCCCACCACTTCATCCAGCAGCATTATCACCGGTACCCTGAATCGTTCCGCCAGGTTAAAGGAGCGCACCGTTAACATAAAACACTCTTTCACCGATGCCGGCGACAAAACAATAACCGGGTGATCGCCATGGGTACCCCACTTAGCCTGCATCACATCCCCCTGGGCGGGGGCGGTGGCCACGCCGGTGCTGGGGCCCAGCCTCTGCACGTTAATTATCACACAGGGCACCTCTGCCAGGGCGGCAAAGCCAATGTTTTCCTGCTTTAAGGAAAAACCGGGCCCGCTGGTGGCGGTTAACGCTTTGGCCCCGGTTAGTGAAGCGCCGATTACCGCAGCCATACTGGCTATTTCATCTTCCATTTGTATAAACCGGCCGCCGCGGGCCGGCAGTTTACGGGACAATATTTCCGTAATTTCTGTGGATGGCGTAATGGGATAGCCGGCATAAAAACTCAAACCCGCTGCCAGCGCACCTTCCGCACAGGCTTCGTTCCCCTGCATTAACCTGGCCGGCATCATTGTTCCACCACCTCCAGGGTAATGGCATAGTCCGGACACAAATTGACACAAAATCCACAACCTACACAATTTTCTGGATTTTGTACGTAAATTTTTTTATCTTTATTTTGTACTAAAACCCCCTTCCGGCAGAAAGCAGCGCAAATGCCGCACTTTTTGCACCAGGCTTCGTTAACCTTCACCACCGTTTCTTTAATCTTCGGTACCACCTCTGTTTGCACCGCTGTTGTCCCACCTTTCTTAATAGTGGCATAATTTTGACAATTTCCTTTAGCTTGAAGCCCGGTTGCCTAAATTTCAACCGGGCTTATATTTTAATATTATTCTAATCTATTCAATTAACTGAACACCGTGCTATCTTGGGCCATAAAAATTGTATAGATTATTCTACAATTAATAAAATTCTCCTGCTTAAAATTGTCACTATCCTGAAAAAAGTTATCCCGCTGAGCCAGCGGCTATGGTAACGTTCTTTAATAAACACTGCGCGCCTGTAATATTTTAACCACCTGTAATCAGGTGAATGACCTTGACATCATCCCCGTCTTCTATTAATGCATCTGCATATTCATCTTCCGCTATGGTTCGGTCATTAATTTTTACCACTATAGACGGGAAGGTATAATTTTTTTTCTGTAAAAGTTTCTTAACCGTTAGCCCTTCTTCCCACGGAAATTCCCTGCCGTTAACTTTAATCATCTGCCCACTCCCAAGTGCTGATTATTGATGCTGCTTTACCAGCTCCACCAGTTCCGGGAAGTCCATGCCAAATTTTTGCAGCGTTTCCAGTTTGGGAACACCGTTTTTGGTCCAGCCCCTTCTCTCGTAAACGGCATCGGTTATTTTTTCATACTGTTCTTCCCGGTACTTTCTTAATAATTTTATCTTTTCTTCAGTGCTCTTTCCTTCGGGGTCTATGCCCAGCAGCTCTTTTAACTGGCCATCATATCTTTCCTGCCGGGATTGGTACTCCTCCACCGTAACCGGTCCCATGGATCGATAGGGTACTTTATCATACTCCCTGGTGCCAAAGCCCATTCTCAAGTTAAATACCCTCTGGAATTGATAAACTCCCTCTGACTGCCTGATCATACCATCTATATCAATATTTTGGCCGGTTACCGCATTAAACAAGTCCACATAGTTCTGCACGTGTTCAATTATTTTGGCCGGTTCTTCGGTGTCTTTATTACTTTCCGGTACAATGTCGTTCCAGGGCAGTTTACACAGGCCCACCAAGCCCAGCCAGGTTCTAAACATGGGGAAGTAGTGTAAAGCTTCAGCCTTATCTTCAAAGGTGGGCAGCTGGTTGTTCACCATATCCATAAAAATCAACCAGGCTTCGTCATGCTGGGGTCCTTTGTTCGCCAGGCCAAAGCCGGCCTGCTGCACCAGCGATTCCTTACTTACATACTCTGCATATTCCAATCCCTTGGCTTCCATGCCGATATCGTTGAGGAAACCGGCATCGGCACCGTATTCCCTTACAAATATCTCTTTCAGTCTTTTAATACCCAAACCGGCAATTTTCCCAAAGCCTTCTCCCCTGGCCATCTGGTGCAGCAGTTCCATAGCTGCTTCTTTGCTGCCAAAGTTCAGTTCTAAGCCGCCGGTTATCTCCTTGTTGATGATGCCGTTTTCGTAGCATTCCATAATAAATGCGGTGGTAGTACCAAAGGATATGGTATCTATACCGTAGGTATCACAGTAGAAATTGCACTCCAAAATATAATCCCGGTCGAATATGCCGCAGTTGGAGCCAACACCGGCAATGGTTTCATACTCCGGCCCGTCAACAACCACTTTTTGACCTTTGTAAGGGCCGGTCTTTAATTCAAAGCCGCATACCACCTTGGAACAGGCCAGTGTACATCCGTACCAGCACCCGTCAGCCTTACCCGCATCAAACATTTTCACCCAGTTTGGAGCGGCAATTTTTTCACCCTCCGGGTGGGAACCAAATTTAAAGTTGCAGGTGGGCAGCAAATCATAGTCATTCATTATCCCGGCCAGGAAGGTGGTACCGTTGTGCCGCATTCTATTTTGGTAGTCGTCCAGCCGGTTGATTTCTTTATGCAGTTTAACCCCGGTGTTAACTATCTTGGCAAAATCAGCCGGGTTGTTTAAATTACCCTTCAGGCCTTTAAATTTAACTACAATACCTTTTATCTTTTTATCTCTCAGTACCGTTCCAATGCCGCCCCGGCCGGCCTGCTTCAACCGCACCGTTTTTCTTCTCGGATCATAAAATGAAAAGTTCAGCATGCCCAGCATGGTATTGTCGGCCGCTGTGCCGGCAGATACAACGGAAATATTCCTTTTGTCTTCTTCACAATCTGCATAAAGCTCTGTTAACTGTTCGGCCAACAGGTGACTGTCTACAGCCTCTTCCGGTGCTTCTTCCACCCTTACTACCCCTTCGCTGCCATCAATGAAAATAACAACGTCATTCTCCGCCTTACCCTGTACCTCCAGGGCATCCCAACCGGAAAACTTCAACAGCGGCCCGAAATAACCGCCCACATTGCTGTCAACCACCGTTTGGGTGTTGGGAGATAAAGTTACCACCAGCGACTTGCCCGCCCCGGGATACTGGGTAATACCGGCCACCGGACCGGGGGAAATGATAATTTCATTTTCCGGATCGTTCCATTTGGTCTGCGGTGTCACCGCATTCCACAGGTACCAAAGGCCAAATCCCCTGCCGCCGATGAATTTTTCCTTCATCATCGCGGTTACTTCTTTTGCTTTAATTTTATTGCCGGACAAGTTTACATATAACGATTTATTGGTATATCCCTTATCAACTTTTGCCGGTACATATTTGTATTCGGCCAGCAGTTTGTGACTTTCCTTTAATTTACTTACAGTCAATTGCTCCGCCTCCCCAATCATTTTTTTGTCCTGTTATCCTTGGATGGTAATTGCACCGGAGGGGCATTCTTTTACACACAGCCCGCAGGCAGTACATTTAAATGGTTCTGTATAATCTCCATGGTAAAACATGGCCCCTTCGGGACAAAACCCAACGCATGAAAAACAGCCAACGCAAATACTGTTCTTAATTCTCACAACCCCCTTTTGATCCCGGTAAATGGCTTCTGCCGGGCAGAGGTCTATACATTCGCCGCACTGGCTGCAGGCAATTATGGTGGTGCCGCTGTCTTCTGCTTTGATTCCAATGGCAGATTTTTCTTTGTTATCTTCTTTAAAGTAAGTTTGGGAACAAATCCGCTGGCAGGCTCCACATGCCGTGCACAGCTTTTCATTTTTAACCAACTTTTTCAATTTCTGCTCACCTCCAAAAATAAACAAAGATTATTTTGTTGTTTTTTAGAAACTGATGTTATAAGTTTTAGGGCAACGCTATAAGTGACTTCGCCTCCTTCCGGAGGGAAGTCACTTTTAATAAAATAATATTTGTCTTCACTTAAACAACCGCCGGTTCCTCGTAAAGATTGCCGCTTTCAAAACGCTTAACCCCATACATATCAATGGGATACTCCGGTTCTTCACCCAGCATCACTTCAGCCATCAGTTTGCCTACCACAGGGGCGATCATAAAGCCGTGGCCGGAAAACCCTGCCGCCACAAAGAAGCCCGGCACTTCCGGTATGGCACCTAAAATTTGAGTTTTATCCGGAGTCAGGTCATAAAGGCCGGCCCACTGGCGAACTACCCGCAGTTCCTTCAACACCGGCAGTATAAATGTAACTTTTGCCGCCATTTCGTGCAGGAACTGCCAACTGGAATCTTGATCGTAATCTTTAATTTCATTGGGATCACCCAATCCCATTACAAAGCCGCCGTGGGGTACCTGCTGGCAGTAAATGCCGTGGTAAAAGGACATGGCCATGGGACCCTGCATGGGAGCAACCGGCTCGGTCACCAGTATCTGGTGCCGCTCCGGGTAAATGGGCAGCTCAACCCCCACCATGCGTCCCAGTTCCCTGGTGTATGCCCCGGCACAGCTGATTACCAGCGGTGTTTCAATGGTACCGGCGGTGGTTTCCACCCCTTTAATCCTGTCTCCCTCTTTAATCAGGCCGGTTACCTTGGTATAGGTCATTATTTCCACCCCCAGGCGCTTGGCAGCCTGGGCATAGGCATCGGTGGCTTTAAAGGGATTGCAGTGACCGTCTTTGGGACAGAAGGTTCCCCCACGCAGCCCCTGCAAACTTAAGTGAGGTATCAACTCTTTGCACTCCTCCGGGGTTACCCAGCGGGAGGGAATACCCAACCGGTGCTGCAAACCAAGGTTTTTGTGAAACTGCTCCACCATTTTTTCGTTATAGGCCAGCAGCAGGTAGCCGCTTTGTTTAAATTCTATGCTCTCTTTATAACCTAAATCCTCTTCCAGTGTTTCAAACATTTTGATGCTGTCCCGGGAAAGCACGCAGTTTGGTTCCGTACCCCACTGCATCCGCACACCGGCACCGCAGCGCCCGGTGGCCCCGCTGGCCAGGTATTTTTCCTCCACCAGCACCACCTTTTTCAAACCCTTTTTGGCCAGGTTATAAGCGGTGGAACAGCCCACAATACCGCCGCCAATTACCACTGCATCTGCGGTTTTAATCATCTTCTTCACCCCTTGCCAGTACTCCCAGTTTAACCGGTGCGGTTGGCGGCCGGAATGCGGTTAGCGGAACCTCCCCCACCGGTTTTCCGGTGGCTGCCGCTATTTCCCGCACTATCACCGGTGTACAGGTGCGCCCCTGACAGGGACCCATTCCCACGCGCAGCAGCCGTTTTAACTGCTCTAAATCCGTGATTCCTTTATCTATATAGGCACGGACTTCTTCAATGGTTATGTCTTCACAACGGCAAACAATATTTACATCTTTATCTTTACAGCTGCAGCCTGCCATTTACCGCCCCCCCTTTATCTTAAAGTGACGCACTTCCATAGACAGCTCCCTTGGTACCACCAGCCAGACAATGGCGGTGCCATCCAGTTTAGCCCCGCTCTGTACCTTGGCCACCCTGGCTTCCCCCACCGTTTCACCTGCCCGGTTTACCGCTTCCACCACATCGCCTTCACCGGGCAGGGGCAGGTACTCATAAGGAATTTTCACCAGGGCTTCTTTTTCACCGTACGTTTGGTCAATTACAAATATAGCTAAACCGGGGCAGCGGCTGAGGCACATTCCGCAGCCATTGCACAGCTCATGGTCTATTTGCGGCCGGTCGTTGATATCGCTAAAGGGTTTAATAGCCTGCCGCCTGCAGCTGTGATAGCAGGGATCACAGGGTATATTTTGAAAGCACTCGGCCATGGCCACCGGCCCCCGGGCCAGCCTTTCTTCACTGGGCATAACTTCGGCCAGGTCTTCCGGCGCGGGCACACCGTTTTGCGCTAGCATTTAAAAGCTCCTCCCTTCCTTGAACCTAACAGGTAACCTTTGCCAGACCGGTTCTTATCTTTTCTCCCACCGGCCCGGATCGCAGGCCTTCCAGTTCTTTTAATATTTCAGCTTTCCGCTGCAGCAGATCCGGGGCGTTATAACCCAGAGCCCGGGCAGCGTTTAAACCGGCCAGCGCCCCCTCCATCATGGCTGCCGATGCCTCTTCAATACCGCTGACGTCCCCGGCCACATAAATACCCGGTACCGACGTCTCCAGGTTTTCGTTTCTAACCGGCACGCGGCCGCCCAATTCGGGAACAAACTCCATTTTACACCCGGCCTGCCATAACAGTTCGGTCAGGGGGCTTAAACCCACCGAAAGACAAATAACGTCCACGTCAAAATCCTTTTCTGTTCCTTCAATGGGCTGCCAATTTTCGTCCAGCTGGACAATGGTGGCCCCTTCAACTTCACTTTCACCCCAGGCCCGCTTAATGGTGTGGCTGGTGTAAATGGGCACCCCGGCCCTCACCACCTTGGAAGCATGCACCCAGTAAGCACCAATCCTTGGAGCCGCTTCCACAATACCGGCCACTTCCACCCCGGCCTGCAGCAGCTGGTAACTTACAATCACACCGATGTTGCCGGCACCAACCATTAATACCCTTTTGCCCGGTTTAACACCATACACATTGACCAGGGTTTGTACTGCCCCGGCCCCGTAAACCCCGGGCAGGTCATTGTTGGGGAAAAGCAGGGTCTTTTCCGCCCCGCCTGTGGCCACTATTAGTTTTTTAGGCTTGATCTTAATGATTTTTTCATTTTGCTCCACCAGTACAACACCGTCTTTGTAATATCCCAGCGCGGTGGCTTCGGTGAGCACCGTAATTTTTTCTTCCTCCTGCACCGCATATGCCAGCTCCCGGGCAATGTTGATCCCCCGTTCCGATGCCCTTTGCTGCTTGGAACCAAAAAAGCGGTGAGTCTGCTTAATTAACTGGCCGCCGAGATAATCATTGCGGTCTATCAGGAGCACCGCCGCTCCCAGCGCAGCCGCCCTGAGTGCCGCTGTTAATCCCGCCGGCCCGCCGCCGACAATACAAATTTCGGTATGTCTCACTTTAATTCACCCTTCCCTCTCTGGGTTTCTACAACCATACCTTCCTGTAATTTTTCTACGCATACCCTTACGTTGGGTTTGCCGTTTACAATCATCAAGCAGGATGAACAGTTGCCGATGTTGCAAAAAAGTCCCCTGGGACGGTGTAAACGGATGCTTTCTCTCATCACCCGCACGCCATTGGCGTGCAGCGCAGCAGCAATGGTCTCCCCTTCATAACCTTCTAACTGCTGACCATTGTAATAAAACTTCACTTTTTTACCCTTTGTGAAATTGAGAATGGGATGTTCATTTACCCGCATCTACCTGATACCTCCCCTCAGCACATGTTTTATGCAATAACCGTACCAAAAAACAGCGGTGCCGGCGCCGGCACCGCTTAAATATTTGTATAAACTTAAAATCCAGTAAAAAACAAAGAAAATATACGCAAAAAGATATGATATAACCTGCAAATAACTTATATATAAGCACGCTTTTGTTCTTATACAGTATACAAACGTCTGCTTTCTGTACACACTGACACAACACTGACACTTTTGACACTATTCTGAAAAATCACGGCAGTTTAAAAATTTTTTAAAAAAGATATTGACTTTAACACAGCGTTAACCTTTAAACTAAAACTGCACCGGTGCAAAGGAGAGAATAAATATGTATACCATCGGCCAATTTTCAAAAATCTGCAAAGTTACCACAAGAGCTTTGCGCCACTATGAAAATATCGGCCTGCTTGTCCCGGCCAAGGTGGATGAAAATAACCAGTACCGCTACTACACCAGTGATCAAATACCGGTAGTTAAAAACATCTGTTTTCTTAAGGAACTGGGAATTCCATTAAAAATCATTGCTGAAATTAATGACAAAATAACACAGCCGGAAGAAATTCGGGTTATTTTAGAAGAACACCGCCAGTATCTCATCCAGCAGTTAGATCTTTACAACAGCAGGCTGGTTAAATTGGCCCGGTGGCAAAAATCACTGGAGGTAAAAAAAATGACCGAAACTAAACATTACGACATCCGTATAAGAGATATACCGGAAATCTTCGTCCGCTCTTTGAGAAAGAAAATTGCCATCCAAAAGACCGGACCGGTAATTAGATCCGTACAGGAGGAAATACATTCTTTGGGCGGGGTACCCGCCGGCCCACCGATACTGCTTTTTTACGATGAAGAGTTCAACCCCGACAAAACGGATTTGGAAATAGCATGGCCGGTGGGAAACAGCAGCCTGGCCGGCAAAACCCTTCCCGCAGTGCTAGCAGCAACCTGCATACACGTGGGACCCTATGACCGGCTTGACGAAGCATACGAGGCCATATTCTCATGGATTAACCGGAACGGGTACCGGGAAAAATACCCCACCAGGCAAATAAGCCTCAACGACCCCCGGACCACACCGGCAGAGAAGCTGGTTTCGGAAATAATTATACCGGTGGAGAAGCAGTAACAGCATGCTGCAGCAGCCCAGCAGCCAAAAATCCCTTGCCCCAGTATTGGGCAAGGGATTTGACACTTAGCACACTTCTATAGTGTTTTTGTGCTCTCTTTTCCCCAGCATTCAACATTTTTTAATCCCTCAATATTACTCACATGGAATACAGGGTCTTTTCCTGCCTTTTTTTGTCCAATGTAATCTTTTAAAGCAGCATGGGCAATTTTACCCAGCAGAGCAATGGCAACCAAATTGGTCAGCGCCATTAAACTCATAAATAAGTCCGCCATATCCCATACAATTTTAATCTCTGCCATCGCTCCAAAAAGAACCATTCCCACTACCGCCAGCCGGTAAACAAACAGCCAAACCTTACTTGATTTTATAAATTCAATATTGGTTTCCCCGTAATAATAGTTTCCAATCACCGAACTAAGTGCAAAAAGGAAAACCATAACGGCAACCGCATTGGTGGCCCAGGAGCCAATATGAGAACTAAGGGCCGCTTGGGTAAGTTCAATCCCCGTCAGTCCCTCTGTGGTATAAGCATCAGATAATAAAATTATAAAGGCAGTGGCACTGCAAACCAAAAGTGTATCTGCAAATACACCCAGTGATTGGATAAGGCCCTGTTTTACCGGGTGGCTTACTTCAGCCGCCGCAGCAGCATTGGGTACACTTCCCATCCCGGCCTCGTTGGAGAAAAGCCCTCTTTTCATTCCCATCATCAAAGCCGCACCGATTCCGCCGCCAACAGCTTCTTTAAATCCGAAGGCACTGCTGACAATAGTCATAAGTACCGTCGGAACGGCAGAAAAATTCTTTAAAATAACAAATACAGCAATTAATATATACCCGCCCGCCATAATCGGCACCATCCACTGGGAAACTTTGGCAATTCTTTTTATTCCTCCGAAGATAATGAAGGCCGTAATAACCGCCAAAACCAATCCCATGTTAAACCTATCTACCCCGTACGCTGTTTCAAAGGCCAGTGCAATGGTATTGGCCTGTACAGAGTTAAACACCAGTCCAAAACACAAAGTAATTAAAATGGCAAAAAGAACACCCATCCATCTCTGGTTAAGAGCCCTTTCCATGTAGTAGGCAGGGCCGCCCCTGTACCCCTTGTCACCCTTCACTTTATAAATCTGGGCCAGCGTACTTTCAACAAAACCGGAGGCTGCACCAATGACGGCAATCAGCCACATCCAAAATATCGCCCCGGGGCCACCCACTGTAATGGCAATGGCTACACCCGCCAGGTTACCGGTTCCAACCCTTGAGGCGGTACTGATGCAAAAAGCCTGGAAAGAGGAAACCCCTTTTAGTTTTTGGGAAGAGGCTCCCACACCATTTCCCAATAACCTAAGCATTTCACCTATCAGCCTAAACTGCACAAAATTAGTTTTAAAAGTAAAATAAATTCCCAAACCAATCAGTAATACAATTAGTACATAAGACAGGACTTCATTACTTGCAGAAACTAACTTTTCCAAAAAGCTGACCATGAAACGAACAACCCTTTCTATTTATGCTTGCAGAAAACCTGGTATATAATCCGGCTGTTAAAAAACTTAGCTTGTAGTATTCGTCAAAAATCGATATATTCCTTCTTAAAAATCATTCGTTTCCGCTGGCAGCTATTAGGTAAAATAACCACAAACCAGGGACAGTCCTTGAATCTCCACCCTCTTCCAAAACCTGCTTCAACAAAGGCTGGTACTAATTTTTTCAATTTCCTTCGATAACCTTGTACTTCTCTCCCAAGTCCAGCAAACAGGTTTCGCGTGATATTCCTTCACCGTAATACAAATCAACCTCAGTTTGCCTAAACGGTGGAGCAACCTTATTTTTTGTAACTTTGATTTTTACCCGGCTTCCGATGATTTCTGCATTCTTACCCTTAATTTTCTGCCCCTTTTTAACATCCAGCCTTAATGTACTGTAGAATTTCAACGCGCGTCCACCGGTTGTAACTTCCGGGTTTCCGAACTGGTCACCGATTTTTCCCTCAGCTGATTTATAAAAATAACAAGCGTTCTTGCTTTACTCTCTAGATCTCTCCCTGATTTTATCGGGCACCTGACATAAGGGTACCCGGCCCGGCCAAGAAGGCTGTACACCTGCATATGGCTCTTTATCCACACCGGCCCCGTATTAATTTCTCCCTGGAAATTGAGGGGGGGCAATTTTTATTGTAAATTAACAATTATGCTGCCATTAAGTTTAAACTAATTTTGCAAATGGCTTCTACATGTTAAGAAGCAGCGATGCGTCTCGAAAAAAATCTGTTTATAAACATATTAATGTGATTTATATTAGAAACAGAAATACATTTTTGGTTTCCTTGGTTTTCTTAAAACTGATTGGAGTGGTTTTATGCAAATGGCAGACTGCCCCGCCGATCAGTAACCATAAATAATATAAACGTTCCCCTGGTTCCATAAATTCTTTAAAGTGTAGACATGACCGGATAAAGCCTCTCTGGTTGCCAAATAAACGCAGGAGATAAACGAAGAGAAAGGGATGATGAAATGGAGAAATACGTGTTGTATTTCAAAGAGATCGACAAGACACACTTGCCGTTTGTGGGCGGAAAGGGAGCAAATCTGGGTGAAATGACAAAAACAGGAATTCCGGTTCCTCAAGGTTTTTGCGTGACGACCTTGGCCTATCGTAAATTTATCGAAACAAGTCAAGAGATGGAGGAACTTTTCAACCGGCTCGATAGGGTAAGTCCGGACTCTTTAGAAGAAATTCGTGAATTGGGACAACGTATTCGGAAACACCTGCAATCCATTTCCATGCCCGATGATATTCAATCTGCGATTCTGCAGGCATGGGAACGTACCGGAGATGGAAAATCGTATGCAGTTCGTTCCAGTGCAACGGCGGAAGACTTGCCAACTGCCTCTTTTGCGGGGCAGCAAGAAACGTATTTGAATGTACGAGGGCAGGAGCAACTGCTCCATGCCATACAAAGGTGCTGGACTTCTCTGTTTACGGACCGTGCCATCTCATACCGGGCGAAAAACGGGTTCGACCATCGTTCCGTATTTCTTTCGGTTGTCGTCCAAGAAATGGTTTTTCCGGAAGTGTCGGGGATCATGTTTACGGCGGACCCCATTTCGGGTAATCGAAAAATCATTTCCATTAATGCCAGTTTTGGTTTGGGCGAAGCGCTTGTATCTGGGCTTGTATCACCCGATTTATATCAAGTTCGGTCCGGTGAAATCATCAAAAAACAGATAGCCAGAAAGAAAATCGCGATCTATCCCGTGCCGGAAGGTGGAACAATTACAAAGAACATCCCTGCCGAAAAACAAGAAGCCCAGGCGCTGTCTGACCGGAAAATCCTCCAATTGGCGAAAATAGGTCAGAAGATTGAGGAACATTACAGATCGGAACAAGACATTGAATGGTGTTTGGTGGACGGGAAATTTTACATCGTACAGAGCCGACCTATCACCTCTCTCTATCCAGTGCCGCATATCACGGATGACAAATTACACGTGTTTTTTTCGTTTGGCCACCAGCAGATGATGACAGCGGCAATGAAACCGCTGGCCATTTCCTTTTGGCGCACCATGATGCCTTTCGGAAAAAAAGGTTCGGTCCGTTCCGAGAGCCATGCATTTCTTGAAGCCGGCGGAAGGTTATTTATTGACATTACTGAACTTCTTTGCCTGAAGCCGGTTCGAAAGATTTTGCCTCGCGTTTTGAGCGGTATTGATGAGTTAATCGCCAGTGCCATATCCGAATTGATCGAACGCGGTGACATTCAATGTAAGCCAAACAAACAGGTAAAAAGAAAAGTGGTTCGAACGGTTCTTCCGATTGCCAAAAACATCATCAAAAACTTGTTTTTCAGGGATCCTTCTCAGGGAATAAAATACGTCAATGATTTCATGCTGCGATCAATTAAAGAATGTGACAGCTTTGTGAATGGGGTTTTTGGAGCAGAGAGAATCAAACGAATCCAAGAGAGCCTCGGGAATCTGCTGCTATCCTCGAATGCCCTGCCTTATCCGCTTTCGGGAGTTGTGGCATGGAAGCTGATCGAACGTCTGAGTCAAAAGTGGTTGGGGGATCAGCAAAGCGTTCACCTGTTAAATAAATTAAAGAAATCGTTACCCGGAAATGTTACAACCGAACTGGGATTGATGATTGGAGATTTGGCTGATGCAGCAAGGCCGTATCCTCAAGTGATCGACTACCTGCAAAGAGCGAAGGATGAGACCTTTTATGAAGGGCTTGGTCGGATTCGGGGAGGAGATGCATTTGGGAGGAAGCTGGTTCAATTTATGGATAAATACGGGATGCGCTGTCCCGGTGAAATTGATGTAACCAATCCACGATGGCGAGAAGCACCGACCCTGCTTGTACCGTCCATTATGAGCCATATCCGAAGTGTTGCTCCCGGTGAACATCGGGAGAAGTTCAGACGGGGAGAGAGGGAAGCCGAACAAGCGGCTAAGGAGATTCTCTCACGTATCGGAAAGATCCGCGGCGGATATCTCAAAAAGAAACTAATGTCCCGCCTTATTACTGTATTTCGTAATGGAATGGCAATGCGAGAGCATCCAAAGTACATTATTGTTCAGCATTTTGATATTTACAAGCAAGCCATTTTGGATGAAGGACGGGCCCTTGTTGGTAAAGGTATCTTGGAACATGAGCAGGATGTATTCTATCTATCACTGGAAGAACTTCTAGCATTGGAAGAGAATCGTTTTTCCGGCAGCATCCGCGAACTTGTTCAATCACGAAAAATAAAATACGAACAATACCAAAAACTCACTCCTCCTCGCGTCATGACAAGCGAAGGAGAAGTGATTACGGGAAGACGACGTGATATTGAATCCCCAGAAGGCGCATTGACCGGTACGCCGGTTTCCGCGGGGGTTGTAGAAGGAGTTGCACGAGTGGTTCTGAGACCGGAGGAAGCCAAACTCAACCCAGGTGAAATATTGGTTGCCCCCTTTACCGATCCGGGATGGACTCCTCTCTTTAATTCAGCAAAAGGTCTGATTATGGAGGTCGGCGGTATGATGACTCACGGGGCAGTGGTTGCGCGCGAATATGGGATTCCTGCAGTTGTAGGCATCGATAAAGCAACCGAGATTATTAAAGACGGCGACTATATTCGCATGGACGGAACACAAGGTTACGTCCAAATATTGAAAGGTGATAGAGGTGCGTAACCGGATAGTGGTAAGCGGTATAATTTACTACATAGATAAGCACCCCCCTGGATGTCGACGGAAAATTTTAATGATTTTGGCAGGATTTTTAACAATTATTTAAGAATTTTAATATGTAATATGAGAAATTTAAAACAGTTCTAAAGCTTTTTATGAAAAAAATACCTAAAGAAAGCCCGCAGCCATTGACAACAATTCGAAAACTTGTATATTATTAAATAACTTATTCTCAGGGCGGGGTGAAAGTCCCCACCGGCGGTATCCCAGCTTACGCTGGGGAGCCCGCGAGCGCTCCTTTCGTTCCGGAGGGAGGTCAGCAGATCTGGTGAAAAGCCAGAGCCGACGGTAAAAGTCCGGATGAAAGAGGATAAGGCAGCCAGCAGCAACCAGTCACAGGCATCCCGCCTGGCGCGAGACTGCCCGTGTGTGTTTAGGCAGCTGTCTGTCTCTGCGCCCTGATTCTGGTAAGTCTATAAAATATTAAAGGAGGATTACCATGAATCAGAATCTGCTAACTCGATTTGGTAACTCGTTTGAACGGGTAGAGAACGCGCTGCATGCGCTGCGCAGCGGCCAGGGCGTACTGGTCACCGATGATGAACAGCGGGAAAACGAAGGTGACCTGATTTTTGCCGCTGAATCCATTACCGAGGCCCAAATGGCCATGTTGATCCGTGAATGCAGCGGCATTGTCTGTCTTTGTCTGACCAGTGAAAAGGTGCGTTCGCTGGCGCTGCCGATGATGGTGGAAAACAACTCCAGCCGCTTCAAAACCGCCTTTACCGTATCCATCGAAGCAGCAAAGGGAGTTACCACCGGCGTGTCTGCCGCCGATCGAGTTACAACGGTAAGAACAGCTATTGCAGATGACGCCAAACCCCAGGATCTCCACCGCCCCGGTCACGTGTTTCCCTTAAGAGCCCGTCCCGGTGGTGTGCTGGAACGTCAGGGGCATACCGAAGCAACCGTTGATCTGATGCGCCTGGCGGGGCTGAAACCCTATGGTGTGCTGTGTGAACTTACCAATCCCGATGGGACAATGGCACGCCTGCCGGAAATAGTGGCCTTTGCCGAAAAGCACAGCATACCGGTACTCACAATCGAAGATTTGGTAAAATACCGTAAAGCGCTGGAACAAAACGCAAGCTGAAAACAGTCCCCGCCACAATGGCGGGGTATTATTTTTTCCACCGGGTTCCCGATGGTCAATCTATTCCTTTCCGATAACTGCTTTAATGGCAGCAAGTGTATTTTCACAAATGAATTCTAACTGCTCTTCAGATACGGTTAACGGGGGTACAATTTCTATCACGTCCACTATCGGTCGTAATAAAAGCCCCCGTTTGCGCGCTTCTATAATAACCCGGTGACCGATCTGACTGCTGCAGGGATAAGGTTCTTTAGTTCTACAATCTTTAACCAGTTCAATGCCGACCATAAAACCCTTTTGTCTAATATCCCCCACATTGTCCAATTCCCAAAATCTTTTCAACTGTTCATTAAGGAAACTTATTTTAGGCTGCAGCTTGTCTATTGTTTTTTCCCTTTCAAAAATATCTAAATTGGCCAGCGCGGCGGCACACCCCAGCTGATTACCGGTATAAGAATGGCCGTGGGTAAACTTTTTATGTTCCTCAGGCAGGCCTAAAAAAGCGTTATAAATCTCATCGGTGGTTAATGTGGCAGCCAAAGGCAAATATCCCCCGGTAATGCCTTTGGATAGGCAGATAATATCCGGGGATACATTTTCATGTTCACAAGCAAACATTTTTCCCGTTCGCCCAAACCCCACAGCTACTTCGTCTAAAATCAATAAAATATTATAATCACTGCACAGCTGACGAATTTTTGCCAGATAGCCCCTGGGAACAGCCAGCATGCCCCCGGCAGCAATCATTTCAGGTTCCATTATCATCGCCGCTATTTCATCATGATTATTCTTCATTATTTTTTCTACCTGCCCGGTACAGGCTAAACCGCAGTTCTCTTTTTCCAAACCAAGGGGACAGCGATAACAATAGGGAGCATCTGCCTTATAGCCCTGAAAAAGAAGGGGGCGGAAAATGGCATGAAACAAATCTACGCCTCCCACAGATACAGAGCCGATGGTATCGCCATGATAACCTTTTTTCAAAGAAATAAATTTAGTTTTTCTTTTATATTCCGCACCTTTTTGCTGCCAGTATTGAAAGGCCAGTTTAAGGGCTACTTCTGTGGAAGTGGCACCGTTATCTGAATAAAATACTTTATTTAAACCCTCCGGTGTTATATCTACCAGTTTTTGGGCCAGCAAAGTTGAAGGCAAGTTTGCCTGGCCAAGAAGAGTGGAGTGCGCCACCAAATCCAACTGTTTCTTAATGGCATTATTAATTTCCGGTCGAGCATGTCCATGAACTGTAACCCAAATAGAAGAAACAGCATCAAGATATTTATTCCCTTCCAAATCATATAAATAGCTGCCTTCCCCTCTGGCTATCATTAATATTTCTTCTTCCCTATACTGCTGCATTTGAGTAAATGGATGCCAAACATACTCTTTATCCCAATGTTCCAGCGTTTTCTTTGAGTACAATTTATGCCTTCCTCCCATAACAGTACAAAATTTCATAGGTGCAGTACACACCTTCAACTGTGCTGTAATTTTTTTGATAGTAATTCAGTATATCTCGATAATGTTTTTTGCCTAAATAACCTTTTGACCCGGTTTGGGGTGTACAGGCATTTGATGCCCCTACTTTTTTTATCGCTGCAAAAAAATCCCTTGCTCGAGGAAAGTACTGGCGGTAATAATCCTTAATTACTTTAACTTCTTTAAAATCGTTATTTACCATCAGTTCATCCAAGGCCCGGGCAGAGATAAACTGCTGCCCCGGCCGCCGCTTATCACCTAATACCGAGCTGAAAATTTGACGCAATTCCTGAAAAGTGCTTTCTCCAAAGGTACTAAAAAACAGCCAGCCATTTTTATTTAAATTTTTCCCCAGCAAACCCAAAGCACTGTTTAAATCTTGAAACCACTGAAAGGCGGCATTAGAAACAATTAAGTCCACTGGCTTATCAAGACTTATTTTCTCTCCGTCCATTTGTACAAAATAAAGGTTATTGTTTAAGCCAAACTGCCTGCTAATTTTGTTTTTGCAAACTTCCAGCATGTCTGAAGAAATATCTGTAATTAATATTTCTGATGAAGAAAATCTTTTGTTTGCCATTAAGGAATGCATAATCAGCTGGGTAAAGTATCCCGTACCACAGCCGATTTCCAGAATCTTTTCAACCTTACCGGCAAAATTCACTGCTTCCAGCAGCCGCAGTAATTCCCCGGCCATAATTTTTTGTATACAGGCATATTGATCATAGCTGCCAACCGCCTGGGAAAAACGCTTCTGAACCAGTTTTTTGTTGATAACACCACTCATTATCTAATCACCCAGTTTTACAAGATATTTTTCAACTGTTTCATTAAAAACTTCAGCACTGGTAAAAAAACAGGCATGTCCTGCTTTGGGCAGTTCAATCAGGTTAACCTCATCTGCTGCTTTAGTTAACAATTTGGCTAAAGTTATCCCTCCCTTAAAAGGACAAATACTGTCATCACCACCATGAACAAGCAGTATTGCAGGCCAACCACAGCTGCTTTTTGCCAAATCTTCCCGCAAATCCGTCTTCAACAAATATTCCAGCCCCGCCTGTAAAAAATCAGTGCTAAAATCGGCATTATTTCGATTGTAAATATCTGCTAACTGCCTGCTGAATCCAGCTTCTTTTTCAACGTCAGTAAAGATCAGGCTGTAAAATTTAGTTAAAGTTTTATTCATATCCGCTTCCAGCTGTCTTTGCATTCTTTTTACAATAACCGGCGGCAGTCCTCCGGCATAATCAACATCAGTGGTAAAGCGGGCAGTAGCTCCCACCAAAATCAATCCTTTAAGCTTCTGCCTCATTTTAAGGGATATTTCCAAGGCCAACAAAGACCCCATTGACCATCCTATCAAAACCGGATTTTGCAAATCATCTAACAGCGCTGCTAGAGCTTCAGCAAGTAATGACCGGCCCGGAGTAATGTTATATATTTTTTGCTTATGCCAGTAATCTTCCAGGTCGATAAAGTGACAGCGGTATCTTTCAGCAAACACCTGCTGCTTAACCCAAACAGACGGCCTGTGAGCCCAGCCCGGTAAAAAAACAAGCTCTGTCACCATTAAACCCTTTCCTCTCTTTTAATGTTTGCAAACTGCTCAACAGCATAAGTCAAGTCCTGCATGCTGTGGGTTGCCATTAAAGAAACCCTGATTCGCTCGCTATTTTTGGGTACAGTGGGAACCCTAATGGGCAGGGCTAAAATCCCCCTCTGCCTTAACTTTTTACTAAAATTAATTACGTTATCATTTCCCGGAATCAAAATGGGAATAATTTGACTGTCGCTATCCAAAGTAGAAAATCCCAATTTATTCAGTTCATTAATCATCCATTTGGATTTATTACGTAAATCCCTTCTCAATCTATCCCCTGCTGTACCGGCAATTACTTTAAGAGCACCCAGAATACTTCCCAACACCGCCGGGGGTAAAGATGTGGTATATATAAAAGAACGGCATTTATTGCGCAAGTAATCCACAAGTGTTTTACTGCCAGCCACATAGGCTCCCAAACAGCCAAATGCTTTGCTCAGCGTTCCCAAATGTATGTCAATGTGCTCAGCTGCCATTTCATGGGCAGCCAACCCCCGGCCCTTTGGACCAAAAACCCCCTCTCCATGGGCTTCGTCCAGCATCAGCATTGCACCGTATCGCTGCTTTAATTCCACCAGTTCCTTTATTGGTGCCCGATCACCGTCCATACTGAAAATACTATCGGTGATAATCAGTTTTCGCCCGGGTGCGGTTGTATTTTTAAGCAGTTTTTCTAAATGATCCAAATCCTTGTGCCGGTATCTTTTTAGCTTTGCCCTGCTGAGTATAATGCCATCAACAATACTGGCATGGTTCAACTTGTCACTGAAAACATAATCGTTTCTACCTACCAAAGCTTGGATAACTCCTAAATTGGCACAATAGCCCGAACTGAACAAAAGAGCACTTTCCCGGCCCTGAAACCGGGCCAGCGCTTCTTCAACTTCTTCATGCAAAGCTGAAGTTCCCACCACCAGCCTGGAACCGGCTGTTCCCGTTCCATATTTTTGCAAAGCATGTACCGCTGCCTCTTTTAAGACCGGGTGATTTGCCAGCCCAAGATAGTTATTTCCGGCAAGGTTCAGCATGGTTTGGCTGCCAACTGCTATCCACGGTTCGGGAGGTGTTTCAACGGTTATGGTTTGGCGAAACAAAGAGCTGGCTTTTAAAATATCTAATTCTTTTTGCATCTCACCGTAGAAATCAGTCATTTTGACACCTTAAAGATTTTTTCACAGTTCAAATATTGTTCCGGAGCAGAGAATTTACCAACCCGTTCATCAGCATCCATATAGGGAATGATACCTAAAACGGGTACGCCGGTAATATCTGCAATATATCGCGGGTTTGTTTTTTCAACAACAGTTGCTGCTTTTCTCTGCGTATAGTTTATAATAACACCTTTAACCACCAGCCCCATACTCTGGGCATATTTAACGGTCAGCACTGTATGGTTAATGGTCCCCAAATTTGGCCTGGCAACCACAATTACCGGTAAATTTAATAATTTTATTAGATCAGATATTAAAATTTCAGTACCGGAAACGGGGACGCAAATACCCCCTGCCCCTTCAACTAAAACCCAGTCATAATTGGCCTGCAGTTTATTAAAGTGAGTTAGTATCAAATCTAAATTTATAGTTTTGTTTTCCAGTTCCGCCGCCAAACTGGGAGAAACAGCTTCACGTAAACAGTAAGTATTCATTTCTGTCACCGGCTGCGGCAGTTTGGCTAAATTTTTGACAAATTCCATATCGTTGGATACATATCGCTGTCTTTCAAATTTCCCCCCGGTTTCAATTGGCTTGTATACAGCTGCTTTCCGTCCCTGCCTTTGCAGCAAGTTAGCCATTAATGCCGTTACAAAGGTCTTCCCCACACCGGTATCCGTACCGGTAATAAAATAGCCCGGCAAGCTTCACACCTCTTTCGTTAACCATATTTACATTACTGGTTAACGATGATTATATAAAATTCACTTGTAAAAGTAAAGATTAACCAGTTATATAATTGACAAAGGTCAATCACATTTTTTCTGTGATTGACCTTTTATAAAGAAGTATTATGTTGCCGCTTTAAACCTTGGTCACCGGTACAATTATTTCAGTAACCAGCTGTTCAGGTGGTGTGGTTTGGGGATCATTATAAGATATTTCTCTGGTAGGATATTCAGCCCGGTATCCGTTTTGGTTAATCCATGCAAACACAGCCTCGTATGCGTCTTCAAGGCCATCATAAGGCCCTACGTATATGCAGGTTGCTGCTAAAACGGCAGGCAGGGTTTTGTTAGACAAGTTTACATCCAATACCGGCAAAGCTGCTTCCATGTCCATATTTTCGGGGTTGAAATCTTCATCAAAGAAAAGCATTATCGGAGGCCCGGCATGCACTCCACCTAGAGAATTTATTTCCTCCAGGAGCGATCTTATCATGGGTGCTATCTCTTTTGCCTTTATATGTTTCCTTAATGAACGAACAGGGGTTTCCGCTACTCCTCTAATACGAATATCGTAATTTTTAGCTTCGGTCAGTTCTTTTCCCTCCAGTGTTTTTTCCCACCAGGCCAGTTTAACCAACCTACTGTTACAAAGATCCAGTTGTTCCAGCAGAATCTTTCGATGCTCCTCTAAAAGAACTTTTATCTCATCCGGAATAGTTTCTTTATCAATTATTTGTTTAACTAATTTTAGAGGAACACCTAATTCCTTTAAAAAAGAGATTTTTTTGATTAAGGATACCTGTTCCTTACTGTAATAGCGATATTTGTTACTCTCTTCCACTTTATCCGGGGTAATTAACCCGATTTTTTCATAATGGCGCAGCGCCTTTACTGTCACTTTGCATATTTTTGAAAACTGGCCGATGGTATACATGTTTTTCTCCTTTACACCGGTGTATTTTTAGTTTAAAGCCTGCCCTAAGGTCAATGTCAATATATCTTATAAAATAAATTCACTAAACCGCTGCCTGCGTTACGGTTCATATTATTGTTTGAGTTTCATCTATGTCTACGCTTTGCTGTTCCATAATTTCGTCTTTACTTTTAAAATTAAAAAAATCAGTTATTATATTTAACCATCTTTTCTTTTTTGAATAAACATCTTTATAAGTATTGATACAAACAGTGTATATCCAATTTTTTATAGATTTTTGTTCGTCTAGTTTATAAAAATTATTATATATCTTTAACCAAGTATCTTGAAAAAGGTCATCAGCATCTATTTTGTTATTGGTTAACTTAAGACATAGTTTATAAAGATCATCTTTATAAATATCAATCATATTTTCTATATCCAAACCCCATTCACCCTTTCGTAATATATATACGGACTAAGTTTTATTTTGTTTGAAAAAAATTTAAAATAAACTCCGCTGCTTAGAGTAAAATTTTAGTAGGCAAATGAGGTAATAAAAACTATAAAGAATAAAGGGAGATACAAAAAGTACCTCCCATAAATATAAATCGTCACTACCCTTTATGCTGTGTTTCCTACTGTCGAAATGTTCTCTAACTCAGCATCAAGTATACCCGAAAGGGTATCCCCTCCACATGGAATCCGTCCATGTGTTCCCGGTCTACAATTACATTGCCCGGAAAAGCAGGCATCTTTTACAGCATCACCTTCTTCTACAAAGGATGTTCAAGCTCGTATACTACATAATAACGAGTAAACATACGGGCTTCTACGGAAAGGTCAGCATTATCTTTTTTGTAGAAAATTCCTGCCCCCAGCCTATCTTTAAAAGTCCAGCCGCGTTCAGCTAGATAGTTAGTGAGTGGAGTTTCAGGGCCAACTTCCTGAATAAGTTTATCTTCTGCAAATGGAACTATATCAGCATCGGTAAATTCCAGTTTTATGATTCCCCATAGTACGGGTAAGGGATTACCTTCTTGAAAAAGGTAAAGAATTTTTACGTTAAATACGGCAGCAGCTAATGCAAGCACCATTAAAACTATGATAACTGTCTTCTTTCTACGTAATGCTGTCACGGTAGTTTACCTGGTTCAAAAAACTTAACTGTTTTTAAAACAGTCAAGCGGCTTCCCCATGACCAGGCTTTCGCTCCTTTCTGTTTGGATTTACCTGCTCTCATAAGCAGGTATTGCAACAGGGAGACCTTGGGTCCGGGAGTCCCACCCGGACGGGAGAACTGGACGCAGCGGGCATGGGTTTACCGCTGCGCGGAAGGTTGACCTTCACTTCCCGCGCTCTGTTAGAACCGCCCTACCGGTTTGTCCGCACTCCAGTTAAACGGGGTCACTTACTCAGCAAAGCCAGCTGCTTTAAGTCGTGCCAGATAGAATAAAAAACTTCCTAATTTATACCTGGTTAACCCGTTGTACAGGATAAGTTTCTCATCCAGCCGGTTAAAGAGCCGCTTCGCCTTTCGGGTCATCCCTTTTCCTTCCCCAGGAAGGGTATTGATCTTTTTAGCCAGCTTTTTAACCCGCATTTTACGGCCGCTGACTATATATTTTTTAAAATAAAATTATTTTATTTATGGCTATAAGCATATCACATGCCAATCCTATACACTAATCGATATACCTAGCATTCAGTTAAAACCGCCGTTACTTAATGGGTACGGTTCACCATTACTGATTCTAAACCTTATAAAACATTGAACACTATTAACGAAAGCACTGCCCCAGCTATTATTATCCATAATGTATCTATCCTGGTATAACGCTGCACTGCAAAAGCGGCCAATGCAAATATCACTGTTGGTATATCCACCAGAATGTCAGTGGTTAATCTGATTACCACCGCCCACAGTGTGCCTATAAAAGCAGCCACCACCCCTTTAATAAGCATTCTTACCGCTGTAACCTGGCCAGCCCTTCTGTACAGGTCTGTGGTTAAGTTCAGCACACAGAACGACGGCAGGTACATGGCTGTGGTGGCCACCAGGGCTCCCGGCAGGCCGGCGGCTTTGTACCCTACAAAGGTAACTATTTTGGTAATAGGGCCCGGCGTTACCAGGGCCAGTGCTAAAGCAACCGTGAATTCCCGGCTGGTAATCCAGGCAAACCGGTCCACCGAGGCTTCCTGGAAAAACGGCAGCATGGCATAGCCGCTGCCGAAGACCAGACCGCCTATGCTGCTGAAGGATTTACCTAAATTCATATATACTTCATTTTGACAAAACAGCACCAGGGCACCGGCTGTTAATGCCGTCACCCAGCCCACTGTAATGAACTGCTTCTGCCAGTTGATTGGCTGAGGTGTAAACCGCTGCTGTTGCTTTATCCCCCTTTCTGCCGCCATGCAGTTCTTCCACCAGCTGCTGTACCGGGCTAAAATGATAAAGGTTATACTTAACAGCGTGGCCGAAAGCAGTATCCAGTATATGTTCAGTTTAGCAAAGTAAATTAACGCAAAACCCATAACAGCCAGCAGCAGGTTCTGCCTGCTTTTTACCCCGGACTGCCAAAGGCCCAGCACGGTGTTGACCACCAGGCCCACCACCAGGGCACCCAAGCCTGTAAACAGGTTGGACAGCAGGTCTAAATCACCATAAATCTGGTACAAGTGTGTAAGCAGCACCATCAGTAAAAAGGCCGGCAGCATATAGGAACAGGCGGAAATCATGGCCCCCCAAAAACCGCGCAGGCGGTAACCCAGGTAGGTCATTAAGCTAAAGGCAGGGGCACCGGGTATCAGCTGTGACAATGCCACCCCCTGCAGGTAGTCTTCATCGCTAAACCATTTTTTCTGCTGCACCAGCAATTTTTTGGCCTCTCCCAGTGCTGCCAGGCTGAAGGAGGCAGCACCAATGCGCAAAAAGGTGACCAATATTTCTAAAAGTGATACTTTATCGAGCCTGGTATCCGGTTTGGCAGTCATTTATAATCTCCTTTTTCAATCCAACAAATTTTCCAGTTAGCTGGCCGGTATGTCAAGAAATTATACAAACGTTAATTATTGTATTTATATTCTATAATATTATTATACAGTTTAATACTGCAATAATTAAAAGCTAAAAAATTTTTATTTTAATCTACATTTATTTTACTAAAAATTGGCGTTCTGTAGGGCGAAAAAAATTAGACTGTCGACTTTGTCGACAGTCTGAAGCGGTGATTCATCACCGCTTTATATCAGGCCCAGTTGATGCATTTTATAATACAGCGTGCTGCGGGGAATGCCCAGCATTCTGGCCGCCTGGGAACGATTGCCGTTGGTCTGCTCCAGCGTACGCAGGATCAGTTCCCTCTCTGTTTGTTCTGTCACCGATACCAAACCCGATTGATAGGGCAGTTGGTGTTTACCCTGCTGTTTCAGTGCTGCCGGCACACACTCTTCGGTAATTACATCATCTTCCGCCAGTATTACCATACGCTCGATAACGTTTTTCATCTCCCGCACGTTGCCCGGCCATGGATAGGCCAGTAACAGCGCCATCACTTCCGGTTCCAACCTGGAGATATGCTTGCCGTACAGCTGGCTGTATTCCTGGGTAAACTGATACACCAGCTCGGGAATATCGTCCCTTCTCTCTCTTAACGGCGGCACTTCCAGCGTAACCACATTTAACCGGTAGTAGAGGTCTTCTCTAAACAGTTCTTTGCTGAGCATTTCCTCCAGGTTGCGGTGGGTGGCGGCAATAATGCGCACATCCACTTCTATGGGAGTGGAACCGCCCACCCGGTAGAATTTTTTGTCCTGCAGCACCCGCAGCAGTTTTACCTGCAAATCCGGCGGCAGTTCTGCCACTTCATCCAGAAAGAGCGTGCCGCCGTTGGCATTTTCAAAATATCCCGCTTTACCCCGGCGGTCTGCCCCGGTAAAGGCTCCGCCTTCGTAACCAAACACTTCACTCTCAAATAGCGTTGGCGGTATGGCAGCACAGTTTACCACTACAAAGGGTTTATCCGCCCGGTCGCTGGCATCGTGAATGGCCCGGGCAAACAACTCCTTACCTGTTCCGCTTTCGCCCCTGATTAAAACCGCCGCGCTGGTCCTGGCCACCTTTTTGGCCATGTTAATCAATTCAGACAGCTTATGGTGGTGCCCTTTAATGCGGGCAAAGGGATTGCGGCCGCCGGTAATGCGGTTGATCTCGCTGCGCAGTTCCTTCACCTGGCTGCTGGCATGGTTTAATTCTTTATTTAACTGTACTACCTCGGTAATATCCCGCTCTACGGAAACGCCGCCCACCACTTGACCGCCAATTTTTACCGGACTGGCACTGATTAAAACATGGGTATCCCTGCAGGGCTGGTGATAAACAGAACGTACACCCTGGTGCTCTTTAATCACTTTGGTAACCATCAAGTTAGAAAAATATTCTTCTATATTGTGATTTAAAATATTTCCCGCCTTGATGTTATACAGGGTTTCTGCCCGGGGATTCCAGTTCACCACCGTGTCATTTTCATCTATTATACACACCGCTTCATCAACGGTGTTTAATACCGCCTCAAGCCTGGCCTGGGTTACTTTTAACTGCCAGGCCAACCGGGCAAACAACCCGTCAAACACCAGTAAACCCAAAATTGTATTATTTTCACCCATTACCACCAGCGGGTGATACCTCAGTTCCGGCAAATAGGTCATAATGTCGTCTGCCAGTGAATCGTGTTCTAAAATGGTAAAATCGGTGCGCATCACTTCACTGATGCTTGTATCGGGGTCAAACTCCGTTTTAAACAGCTTGTTGTACAGTACAATACCAACCAGCTGGTTATTTTTTACCACCATCAAAGCGGATTGGTTCTTGGCAGCCGCAATACGGCCTTCACTTACTGTTATATTCGGGGCCACTTCCACAAAGTTTCCATCCAGCATTTCTTCCACGGTCAACAGGCCATACTGATTCATTTTAATCCTCCCTCGTGCCATTTACCACCAGCAATGAAAATGTTTGGTTATATGTTATATATAGACTAAAAAGTAGGATTGCTCCTACTTTTTTAATCTTCGCCCAGGTATGCTTTGCGCACCTGTTCATTATTAGCCAGTTCTTCCGCCCGGCCGGAAAGGGCAATCTCTCCCGTTTCCAAAACATAAGCCCGGTGGGCAATGGACAGTGCCATGTGGGCGTTTTGTTCCACCAGCAGGATGGTGGTCCCTGACCGGTTAATATCTTTAATAATTTCAAATATTTCTTTAACCAGCATGGGCGCCAGTCCCATGGAGGGTTCATCCAAAAGCATAACCTCGGGCTTGGACATCAGCGCCCGGCCCATGGCCAGCATCTGCTGTTCCCCGCCGGAAAGAGTGCCCGCCAGCTGGTGCTTGCGCTCTTCCAACCGGGGAAAGCGCTGAAAAACATTTTTTAAGCTCTCCTTTATTTCCGACCTATTCTTCCGGGTATAGGCACCCATCTCCAGGTTTTCCAGCACCGTCATGTCGGGAAAAACCCGCCTGCCCTCCGGCACCTGGGATATTCCCAAATTAACAATTTTGTGCGGGGGCATTTTTACCAAATCCATATTTTTAAACATTATTGAACCCTGGGCAGGTTTTATTAACCCGGATATGGTGCACAGCGTGGTGCTTTTGCCGGCACCGTTTGCACCAATTAAAGCCACTATTTCCCCCTTATTCAAGGTAAAGGAAATTCCTGCCAACGCCCGGATGGCACCATAGGAAACATGCAAGTTATTTACTTCTAACAGCATTTAATCCACATCCTTTCCCAAGTAGGCGGCAATAACATCCGGGTTCTTCTGCACCTCTTCCGGCGAACCGGCGGCAATTTTCCGCCCGTAATCCAGAACGGCAATGCGGTCCGACAGGTTCATCACAAACTTCATATCGTGTTCCACCAAAAATATGGTTAACCCCATGTCTTGAATTTTTCTAATCATCTTCATTAATGTTTGTTTTTCCTGGGGGTTCATGCCCGCTGCCGGCTCGTCCAGCAGCAGCAGTGAAGGCTTAGTGGCTAAAGCCCGGGCAATTTCCAAACGCCGCTGCTCACCGTATGACAGGCTCTGCGCGTACTCATATCTTTTATCGGCCAATTCCATTAATTCTAAAGCTTCTAACGACCGTTCTTCAATTTCCTTTTCTTCTTTTTTTACTTTCGGGTTGAAAAATCCTGTTACGGCACTTAAAAAATCACAACTGCTGCGGCAGTGCTGGCCGATTTTTACGTTATCCAATACCGTCATTTTGCCAAAAAGCCTTATATTTTGAAAGGTACGGGCAATACCCTTTTTAGTAATTACATGGGGCGGCAAACCGGTAATTTCCTGCCCGTTAAACAGCACCCTACCGGCGGTGGGTGAATAAATCCCGGTTACAATATTAAATATGGTACTCTTGCCCGCTCCGTTAGGTCCGATTAACGCTCTGATTGTCCCCCGGTCAATTTTCATGTCCACTCCATCCACTGCCGTCAGGCCCCCGAAGCGGATAGTTACATTCTGCAATTCCAGCAACGCCGACATATCCATCACTCCCTCCGCTTACAATCTTTAGCCCCCGGCAGCAGTGCTCCGGCCCGCTTGGCTTTTATACTTGTTCTTAAAAACTAACCGCTGCAGATCCACGCCGCCCAGCAAACCGTTGGGGCGGAATATCATCATTAATACCATCAAGGCACCGTAAATAAGCATCCGGTAATCAGACAGTGAACGTAAAAATTCCGGTGCCAGCGTTAACACGGAGGTGCCCAAAATAACACCGGGAATACTGCCCAGCCCGCCCAATACCACAAAACATAAAAACTCAAATGATTTAGCAAATCCAAAATCAGTGGGATTTAAAAACAGCAGCAGGTGGGCATATAAGGCCCCCGCAACACCGGCAAAAAAACAGCCGATGGCAAAGGCTTTAATTTTATAGGCAGATATGTTAATACCCATGGCCTCTGCTGCAATATCGTCTTCCCGGATGGCCACCAGCGCCCGGCCAAAACGGGAGTTTTGCAGCGCATACATTACATATATTGTCACCAGCACCAGGGTATAAACCAGCACAATACTTGATTCCTTAGCTATACCGGCCAAACCCAGTGCCCCCCCGGTAATATCCAGGTTTAAAAAAACAACCCTAATAATTTCACCAAACCCCAGGGTAACGATACCAAGATAGTCACCGGTAAGGCGCAGCGCGGGAAAACCAATGATTACTGCCGCCAGCGCCGCCATTATTCCCCCGGCCAACAGGGCCCCGTAAAAGGGAAACTGGTATTTTACAGTTAATATAGCTGCTCCATAAGCACCCACAGCAAAATACGCCGCATGGCCAAATGAAAACATTCCCGTGACCCCCGTAATCAGGTTAAGGCCCAGCGCCGCAATTATATAGACACCCAACAGGGTTAAAACTTGTATATAATAAGGATCCAATATTGATTCTAAAAAGGCACTCATGCCCGTGTCACCTACACTTTCCTTTGAATTGGCTTGCCTAATAATCCGGTAGGCTTAAACAAAAGTACAATAATCAGCAGTGAAAAAGCTATGGCATCTTTATAAGTACTGAAACCGGCGGCAATACCTATCGTTTCAGCCACACCAAGGAAGATGCCTCCCAGCACCGCACCGGGAATACTGCCGATTCCGCCCAGCACAGCGGCGCAAAAGGCCTTTAACCCGGCCATAACACCCATTAACGGTTCTACAGTGTTGAAATATATGCCCACCAGCACCCCGCCGGCAGCAGCCAGTGCAGAACCGATGGCAAAGGTAAAAGAAATCACCCGGTTAATGTTAATACCCATCAGTGATGCCGTATCGTAATCCTGGGAGGCAGCACGCATGGCTTTACCAATTTTCACATATTTAACGATGTAGTTTAATATGGCCATCAATACCGCCGAGGTAGCCAGGATAATTAACTGCACCTTAGTAACTTCTACGGAACCAATATGATAAATGGCATCATTAATTACTTGGGGAAACCCCACGGGTTGCGGACCTTTCCACAGCATCATGGCATTTTGTAAAAAAATAGAAGCACCGATGGCCGAAATTAATGCCGCCAAGCGGGTTGACTTTCGCAGCGGCCGGTATGCCACCCGCTCCAGCAGCACACCTAAAATCATACAAACCATCATGGCCGCTATAATGGACACAAAAAAACCCTGGCCCAAAATAGTAACCATCATAACTCCCACAAAAGCCCCAATCATGTATATTTCTCCGTGGGCAAAGTTGATAAGTTGAATAATTCCATATACCATGGTGTATCCCAAAGCAATTAATGCATAAACCGCCCCCAGGGTTAAACCGTTTATTATTTGCTGTTCAAACATGCAACGTTTCCTCCATTCAGGTAGTATAAACAGGGCAACGGCCATTGCGAAAACACAATGGCCATTGGCCCATATTTACACATTAGGTTTAAGAAAGTTTATCCTTCCACCGGAATAGCAGCTTTAACCTTAAACTGCTGCCCGTTTTCACCCTCTACAACTTCCAGCAGGTAAACGGGACTCTTCAGCGGCTCGTGGTTTTCTCTGATGGTAATGGTGCCGGAAACACCCTGCCAATTTTTCAGCTTTTTAATTTCTTCCTTAAATTTAACCGGATCATCACTGTTGGCCGCTTTAATGGCATCGGCCAGCATCATTACAGCATCGTAACCCTGGGCTACAAACATGTTCGGCATTTCACCGTTGTTAGCTTCACTGTAGCGCTCAATAAAGTCTTTGGTTTTCCCCTGGGCCATAGAGGGGTCAGCTTCAAATCCGCAGTATACCATGCTGCCGTTAACAGCTTCGCCACCCATTTCCCACAGGGTAGAGCCCAACAGCCCGTCGCCGCCAACCATATTAATATCCAGACCCTGTTTTTTAACTTCTTTCATAAACAGTCCACCGGCAGTATAATAACCGGTAAACACGATACCGTCAGGCTGGTGGGGCTTAATAGCCGTTACTGTGGCGGCAAAGTTGCGGTCTTTATCCATGATGGTTTCTTCGGTTACAACTTCAATACCGTTGTCTGCCAATGCTTTTTTAAAGATTTTAGTCAAACCAACGCTGTAATCCAGGTCTTTGGTAGTAACAATCGCCACCTTTTTCCAGCCCAGTTCTTCAGCTAAATACTTTACTACCGCCGGAGCGGCAACGGCATCCAGCAATGTGTTGCGGTACACATATTCCCGCAGCTTACCGTCTTCGGTGTTAACAACATTGGCACCCACAGCACCGGCAGAAAGCAGTACCACATGGCTGCTTTCAGCAATAGGCGCCACCGCTTTTGTAATACCGGTGGTGGGGTCACCAACAATGGCTACCACCTTGTCACGGTTGATCAGCTTTTGAACAACGTTAACGCCTTCACTAAGTTTACTGCCGTGATCCTCTTCCACAATTTCAATTTTCTTGCCCAGCACGCCGCCTTCTTTGTTCAGGTCTTCGGCAGCCATCTTCATACCGGCCAGGGTTTTACTACCGAAATCCGCCTGGTCACCGGTTGTGGCACCCAAAAAACCTATTTTGATAGTATCCCCGCCGCCGGAACCGGAAGCAGCGGTATCCTTGCTGTCTTTTTCACCACCGCAGCCGGCAGCTAACAGCGCCAGCGTCAAAAGAACCATTATCGTTAACAGCAAACCCTTTTTTTTCATATCTTTGCCTCCCCATTATTTCAATATAACAGCAGTTAAATAACTAAATAATATTTTTATTTTTGGCTCTATTTCTTTTTTTCACCCCCTGTTTTAGAATGTTTACCCCTCTGACTTTTAGCCGGTATACCCAGCTGCCGCAGTTTATAATACAGTGTGCTGCGGGGTATTCCCAGCATTCTCGCCGCTTCCGACCTGTTACCCTTAGCCTTTTCCAGGGTTTTAGAAATCAACTGCCGTTCTGCTTCCACCGCCACGTTCATTAAGCTGCCTCCATCCGGTGTGGAAACTGATATGTACGTATGACGGCGCAGGTTTTCCGGCAGGCAATCTGCATTAATTACATCATTTTCCGCCAAAACCACCAGTCTTTCCACCACGTTTTTCAACTCCCGCACGTTACCCGGCCAGGAGTAATCCAAAAACGCACCGGTCACCTCCGGTTCTACCCTGCTGATAACCTTACCGTAGGTTTGGCTGAACTCCTGCAAAAACAGGTGTACCAGCTCGGGAATGTCTTCCTTTCGCTCTCTAAGCGGGGGCATATCCACCGTTATCACGCTCAGGCGGTAATATAAATCCTCCCGGAATTGTTCATTTTTAATCATGTTTTCCAAATCCCGGTGGGTGGCCGCTATCACCCTTACATCCACTTCTGTGGGCTTGGTGGATCCAACTCTAACAAAGGTTTTATGTTCCAGCAGCTGCAGCAGTTTAACCTGTATTTCCAAAGGCAGCTCTCCCACTTCATCCAAAAAAATGGTGCCGCCGTCAGCCAGTTCAAACATCCCCGGCTTGCTTTTAGACCCCGCACCGATAAAAGCCTCGGCAGCGTAACCAAATAATTCACTTTCAAACAAGTTAGCGGGTATGGCGCCGCAGTTAATGGTAATAAAAGGGGCATTTTTCCGGGGACTGTCCAGGTGAATGGCCCGGGCAAAAGACTCTTTCCCGGTGCCGCTTTCCCCCCTCACTAAAATGGGAGCATCGGTACGGGCTGCCTTTTTCCCCACTTTAATTACTTCCTTTATCTTTGGTGAACGGCCCACCAGTTTGTTTAAAGCAGAACAAGGCCCGGATGCTTTTCCCCGCCCGCCTTCCAGCAGCTTAGATTCCAAGTATTTTAACAACCGGCTGTAGAATTTACATAAGTCTTTAATTAATATTTCCGGGGTAATCAAACCCTTGGCTTCCCCGTTTGCCGCCACCACCAGCAGCGGCTGCCCGTTATACTGCTCGTTGGACAGCACATCCAGCAGCGGGTCATTTTCATTTACTCCCAAAGCACTGTTTTTTAATATCCTCAACCTTTTATCATTGACAGCTTTTTTTACCGGAATAATGGTTATATCTCTCACGCGCAGGTTAAAGTCATGCTGCGCTTCCAAACTGCACCACCTCTAATTTTTTAATGAACATCGAAGTTCGTGTCGATGAAAATTTTTCATTAACACTTGACAACCAGGTGTTTAATAATTTGACGTTGACATTATATACTTCTGCACCTTTTTCTAAATTCCTGCTTAAGAAGAATATTTTTTTGAAAAAATGCATAATTAAAACATCCTATACCTGTTCAATTTTCAGACATTTATGGCGATTATATGAAGACGGAAAAAAAATATTCCAAAGAAAATTGTAACAATATGCAGTATAATATAATTATGCAGTACAACTAATACGGACAAGCGGGGGATGGAAATGAAACAGCAGGTGATCAAAAAATTGAAAGACCGGGGCGTGGAAATAAAAGACATGGTGCCGATACTGTACGATTTGCAGAAGCCCTATATTCCCGACCTGACCATGAAGGAGTGCGAAGAAAGTATTTTAGCGGTGCTGGATAAAAGAGAAATTCAGCATACCATTTTAACCGGTATTGCGCTGGATGAGCTGGCAGAAAAAGGAATGCTGGAGGAACCTTTACTTTCTATACTGCGTAAGGATGACGGCTTATACGGTATTGACGAAATTTTAGCCCTGGGTATGGGAACGCTGTACGGCACCATTGGTTCAACCAATTTCGGTTACTTGGATAAGGTTAAGCCGGGAATTATTAAAAACCTTGACACCACACCGGGAAGGGTGAACACCTTTTTGGACGACCTGGTCTGCGGCATTGTGGCGGCAGCGGCCAGCAGAATGGCCCATCACAACCGGGATGTTAAGGAAAAAGAAACTAATTAGTTAACCGGTGATCGAGTAGGAGGGAGTGATTAACTCCCGTCCTCTCACACCACCGTACGTACCGTTCGGTATACGGCGGTTCATGTTGTGGAACGAAGTTCATCG
>NZ_JAFBCW010000009.1 GCF_016907915.1 Desulforadius tongensis | reverse complement strand
TTTTAGATTTTTCGTCGATGAAGTGTCGCAAAGACACGCAGTGAAAGTCGGGCGCAGAGACGGAAAACTATTTCAGGTAGAGGTAACACCTCTCTCAGGGTAGTACGGCTGAACCTCGCGTTCAACGGCGGGACATTCTTTGGAATGGCTCACCCTTTGCATATCCGAAAGGGTATGACCTAGCAGTTGAAGCCTGTGACGCTGCCGCCCGTTTTATTCGGAACGGGTGAAAAACTCTATCATTGCTTAACTTTTGTTAGCTTTTGATAGGTTTTAGAAACCAGGTAAAAAAGTGATATTAGACTTCCGCTATCACATTGTTACCCTGGTGGCAGTGTTTTTAGCCCTGGGAATTGGAATTATTATTGGAAGTGCACTCTTAGGTAACGATGCCATTGTACAGCAGCAAAAAGAAATTACCGACCGGTTGGAACAGCAATTGCAGGAAATCCGTTTAGAAAACAAGGCAGTACAGGCTAAGCTGAACGAAATGGAAGTAGACAGAACCATCCAGCAGCAGTTTGAAAAACAGGTACTGCCGGCTCTTGTTTCCGGTAAACTGGCCGGTCAAAACGTAGCCATTATTGAAACCAACAACTACGGGTTAAGAGATGAGCTGCTCAATACGCTGGAAAAGGCCGGGGCTAAAGTTTCTTCTATTACAACGATATTGAACGGCTTAAGTTTGGGGAACCGGAAAGATGAACTTGCGGCCGCTTTAGGTCTGCAGGATGGTAAGGAAAATGATGTGATTAAAGAATTATCCAGGATATTGGCTGAAGGAATTTCCACCGGTGAAAAACAGGTGGTGTTAAACACTTTAGCCCAGGCAGAGCTGATTAAGAGCGTTGGCGAGTATGGGGTGCCGCTGAACGCGGTGATTGTGGTGGGTGGAAGCACCAGTAAGTCACTAATTAAAACAAAAGTGATAGATAATGTGATAATTGATTATTTTCTAGCCCATGGAATACCGGTCTTTGGGGTTGAAGAGTCCGGGGTTACATACTCATATATGAAAGATTATCAGAGATTTAATATTAGTACGGTGGATAACATAGAAACAGCAGCGGGTCAGCTGGCTTTGGTTTACGCCATGAGCGGCAAACCCGGGCATTATGGGGAAAAGCCCACCGCAAAGCGCCTGCTGCCTACCCTGGATAATCCGGAGGCGGTAAACAATGAGTAATTATCCCCCGGTGTCGGTGGTTATACCTGCTTATAATGAATCAAAGTACATATATCACACCGTCAGCGCGGCCAAGAATATTCCGGAAGTTACCGAGGTAATAGTGGTGGACGATGCTTCACAGGATGATACCGCTTTGAAAGCCGAACAAGCGGGAGCCCGGGTAATAAAATTAGCTTCAAATTTGGGCAAAGGCGGCGCGTTAACCCGGGGTGTGCAGGAAGCAGTGGGAGAAGTACTGCTGCTGATGGACGGCGATTTAGGTGATACTGCCCGCCAGGGCAGGGAACTGCTGCTGCCTGTTCTGGAAGGGAATGTCGATATGACGGTGGCTAAGTTTCCCCGCTCCAACAAAAAGGCCGGTTTTGGATTGGTAAAGGGGTTGGCCCGGGCCGGCATCCGGTATTTTGCCGGTATAGAGGTGGAAGCCCCGCTATCCGGTCAAAGGGCTATGACCCGTAAAGTGGCGGAGGATATTATGCCCTTTGCCTCCGGTTACGGGGTAGAAGTTGGTTTAACCATAAAGGTAGCCCGGTTGGGTTATAAAATAATGGAGGTTCCGGTGCAAATGACCCATGCCGAAACCGGCCGGGACTGGGCCGGGTTTAAGCACCGGGGCAGGCAGTTTATACATGTGGCCAAAGAGCTGGCCTTTTGTATGCTGCGGTACGGCAAACTGCCCAGTCGTTAAACCGGTGCCGGCGGTATTTGAATTTCAGTTTAAAGACTAAGGGTAGGTGCTTGATTATTGTTTGCCACTGATAATTTAAGCCCGGCAGTGCTGTTTTTACTGAACCTTATATTGGGCATTGCCGCTGCCGGTATAGTAACCTCACCGGTGGTAAAAATGGTGTACCGTTCTGAATTTGTCCGGCCTAACTTTAAAGGTGACCCCATTCCGGTGGGAGTGGGTTTTATCTTTCTTTTGACAGCTTTAATTGCCCTAACGGTGGATTACCTGCTGTTACCCGGTCTGCTGGGAAATAGGGGAACAATATTTATACTGGGCCTATCTGTTATTACCTTCTTGGGCTTTGTGGATGACACGCTGGGTAACCGTCAGGCATCCGGTTTAAAGGGCCATTTTAAGGCCCTGTTAAAAGGAGAATTAACCACCGGTGGGCTGAAAGCCCTTGGGGGTGGTGTGCTGGCCTTATTGATTACTTTAATTGACTACCGGGGAAAATTTGGTTTGGACGTTTCAATTATTAACATAATAGTAAGCACTTTAATTATTGCTCTTTCTATTAATGCCGTCAACCTGCTGGATTTGCGCCCGGGCAGGGCGGGAAAGGGCTTTTTATTATTGGCGGTGGTGATTATAATACTGTCATGGGGGAGTTATGATATACTGCCCCTGGCGTTGATAACGGGCAGTTTGTTAATTTATCTGCCCTGGGATTTAAAAGCCAAAACCATGATGGGCGATACCGGATCCAATGCTTTGGGATTAACCATTGGCGTTACTGCTGCCTGGTCATTTGACAGTGCCGCAAAATTAATTTATCTCGGCTTTTTGATTTTCTTTCACCTGTTTACTGAAAAATATTCCTTGACTAAAGTCATTGCCGGTAATAAAATACTAAATTACTTAGATAAGCTGGGACGGGAATAGTGTCCGAATACTGGGTGTCAGTATTCGGACATTTTTTAACCAAAATAATTTAAAGGTATTTTCTGAATTCACGTCGAACTTTAGTTTTAAAATAACATTTTTCAGGGTAGACATTCATGCCATAAATGGCACCAACAGAGGATGAAAAGCAGGTGGTCTTTTGTACAAGTGAACGTTTATGGATGAGCCGCTGCCAAACTAAGCGAGGGATGACGGTGAAGGCAGGGGGCCGCACAGGAAGTGCGGCACCGGTATCTGAGTCACGGACGACGAATATGCCGGGGGCCCTGCCGGAAGCGGCAGACCCAGCGCTAAGTTTGGCCGGCGAAGGAATTTCAGCGAACATTACAAAAGCTACCGGCTTAGCAGGATAACATTTTTCAGGATAGTAGGTGTTGTAAATGGAACTTGTACCACGCCCGGTAACTATTTTTACCGGCAATTTAGGCAGCGGCAAAACGGAAATTGCTATAAATTTTGCCTTAAACCTGCTTCGGCAGCAGCAGAAAGTTTCCCTGGTGGATTTAGACATTATTAACCCTTACTTTCGCACCAGGCTGGCCAGGGACTGCCTGGCGGGAGCCGGGTTAAATGTGGTCTGTCCAACAGCAGAGCTGGCCAATGCCGATGTGCCTGCCCTGTCACCGGCCATTCGCGGTGCTCTGCAGGTTGAAGACGGTTACTGCGTCTGCGATGTGGGCGGTGATGATGTGGGAGCCGTTGCGCTGGGTCGGTTTAAACCTTACCTGCCTACCGGACGGTTTAATTTTTACTTTGTGGTTAATGCCTGCCGCCCCCTAACCGGAACGGTGGAGGATATACATAAAATGCTTCATAGTATTGAAAAAAGTGCCCATCTTAAAGCCACTGCTCTGGTGAACAACACCAATTTGGGTGCGGAAACCGACGCCCAGGTGGTATTGAACGGTGAAAAAGTGGTGCGGCAGGCAGCAGACAAGTTAGGTCTGCCGGTGGCCTTTACCGCCGCCCGCAGGGAAATAGTGCCCCGGCTGCGGAAAGAAGGTTTACATAAAATATTACCGCTGGATTTTTATATGCTGCCCCCTTGGAAAAGAGAATAAAGGCAATCAACCGGTTGTCTTTATATAAATAGCAAATTTTTAAAATCAACCAGTTAGTTAACATAATCCAAAGGAGGTTGTACAGTTGGCGCGGGTTACATTTCGAGAAGAACGCTGTAAGGGCTGCGAGTTATGTATAGCAGTGTGCCCCGAAAAAATTATTGTGCTGGCGGAACACATCAACGCCATGGGTTTTCACCCCGCAACGGTGGTAGAGCAGGAAAAATGCAAAGGTTGCGCCATGTGTGCCAGAATGTGTCCTGACGTAGTTATAGAGGTGGAAAGAGAGGTGGCAGAAGCGTGAGTAAAATACTGATGAAGGGTAACGAAGCCATAGGCGAGGGGGCCATCAGGGCCGGCTGCCGGCATTTCTTCGGCTACCCCATTACACCCCAGAGTGAGCTGCCCCACTATTTGGCCAAGCGAATGCCTGAGATAGGCGGGGTGTTTTTGCAGGCTGAAAGTGAAGTTTCGGCAATTAATATGGTATATGGTGCCGCCGGCGCAGGCATGAGAGTGATGACTTCCAGTTCCAGTCCCGGTCTTTCATTAATGCAGGAGGGTATTTCATACCTGGTGGGTGCTGAACTGCCCTGCGTTATAGTTAACATAATGCGTGGGGGCCCGGGATTGGGCAACATTGCCCCGGCCCAAAGTGATTACTTCCAGAGCACCAAAGGCGGTGGCCACGGTGATTACAAGCTCATTACGCTGGCACCGGAATCGGTACAGGAAATAATTGACCTAATGGCCAAAGCCTTTGATTTAGGCGACCAGTACAGAACCCCGGTGATGCTGCTTGGAGACGGTATACTGGGGCAAATGATGGAACCGGTGGAACTGGGTGAAATACAAGAAGTTAAACAAGCCGCTAAACCCTGGGCGGCCACCGGCATGAGGGGACGGGGTAAACCCAATATAATTAACTCCCTGTACATTGACCCGGAAGATTGTGAAAACATCAATAAAAAATTGTTTGCTAAATATGCTCAAATTGCGGCCAAAGAACAAATGTGGGAAGAGTACCAGCTGGAAGGGGCGGAAATTGTACTTACCGCCTACGGTACTGCGGCCAGAATTTGCAAATCCGCAGTTGACAAGGCCAGGGCGAAAGGAATTAAAGCGGGTTTAATTCGCCCCATTACACTTTGGCCCTTCCCTGGGAGTGTAATAGCCCGGGCTGCAGAGACTGCCAAGTGTTTCTTAACGGTGGAAATGAGCATGGGTCAAATGGTAGAAGATGTGCGTTTGGCGGTAAACGGTACGTGCCCGGTATATTTTTACGGCCGGACCGGCGGTGTGGTGCCGTTGGTGTCTGACGTGCTGGCCGAAATAGAAAAACTGGTGGATGGAGGTGACCGGGAGTAATGATGAAAAAAGTATTTACCAGGCCCAAGGCTTTAACTGATAAACCCTTCCACTACTGTCCCGGTTGTACCCACGGCATCATTCATCGCCTGGTGGCTGAAGTAATTGATGAGCTGGGTGTGGCTGACAACACGGTGGGTGTCTGCCCCGTTGGGTGCTCAGTGTTTGCATATAACTACTTTAATGTGGACATGTTTCAGGCTTCCCACGGCCGTGCCCCGGCGGTGGCCACAGGTATCAAACGTTCACTGCCGGATCGCGTGGTTTTCACTTACCAGGGGGACGGTGATTTGGCATCCATCGGTACGGCAGAAATAATACATGCTGCTGCCAGATCGGAAAAATTTACCACTATTTTTGTCAACAACGCTGTTTACGGTATGACCGGCGGTCAAATGGCTCCCACCACACTGCTGGGACAAAAAACCACCACCACTCCCAAGGGCCGGGATAAAGAACAGGCCGGTTTTCCTGTTAAAGTGGCGGAAATGTTAAGTACACTGGATGGTGCGGCCTATGTGGCCAGGGTGTCGGTGCACAATCCAACCCATGTAAATAAAGCCAAAAAGGCCATTAAAAAAGCCTTTGAAGTACAGATCAGCGGCCAGGGCTTTGCCTTGGTGGAGGTACTGTCTACCTGTCCCACCAACTGGGGAATGCCGCCCAACGAAGCACTAAAGTGGCTGGAAGAAAACATGATCCCCTATTATCCATTGGGCATATATAAAGAGCCGGCGGAGGTGAAATAAAATGTTAGAAGAAATTTTAATTGCCGGTTTTGGCGGCCAGGGCGTGCTGTCCACCGGGCAGCTGCTGGCCAATGCCGGAATGATTGAAGATAAACATGTGGCCTGGATTCCTTCCTATGGCCCGGAAATGCGCGGCGGCACGGCTAACTGCGGTGTTACCATATCTGATGAGCCCATCAGCTCCCCGCTGGTTACCGAACCGACCACATTAATAGTGATGACCCGGCCCGCTTTAGAAAAATTTGAAAAGGCAGTGGTGCCCGGCGGGAGAATTCTCATCAATTCATCGCTGGTGGAGCAGGACGTTAAGCGGGATGACGTTACGGTATTAAAAATACCGGCCAACCAAATAGCTGAAGAAATAGGGAATCCCAGGGTGGCCAACAGCGTTATTTTAGGGGCTCTAATTAAGCTCACCGGCATTGTAACCATTGAATCGGTGGTGGAATCGCTGAAAAAAGTGCTTCCCCCCAGAAGGCACAACATGATTCCCGCCAACCGGGAAGCATTGGAGCGGGGTGCCCAGCTGGCAGAGGAACTGGGATAAACGGCACAAAGCGGCATTATCAGAGAATAAAAACACCGGCATCCATTTACAGGAGTGAACGCTCTTGCAAATGGGGCCGGTTTTTTTATAGGAGTGTGTTTTACGCTATTTTTATAATTAAATCATGTTTTCTTCAGCCTTTTGAACGGCCAGCTTTACAAAATACCCACATTCCCGGGAAGTTAAATTGCCGTAGTCTGAAGTGGCCCCCATTATTTTGTGTTCTACACCCATTTCCCTGGCCAGCAGATGTTTTGCTGCCGTGGATAATATTTTTTGCCTGGCCATGGTAATATCACCCCTTTAATAAATAGTTTTTTATAGTATCACAAAAAAACGGAAATAATATATTACTATTTACCTGGATTTAAATATAAAAAGTTCCACTGGTGTAAAAATAATTGAATTGCAGTTTAATAAATGCTAACATTTTCCTATACACTGTTATAAAATCAGCTTTTAATACCCGGAAGTAAATATGGTTATGTTATTATTGATTAGTAAACTTTTACAGGGGTGATATTTTTTGATTAACCGGGAACGAGTAGTGGAAGAATTCTTAGAACTGGTGAAAATTGACAGTCCATCGGGGCATGAAAGGGAAATAGCCCGGGTGCTGAAAAGGAAGTTAACTGATCTGGGGTTTGAGGTATATGAGGATAATGCCGGCGGCCAGGTGGGGGCCTCTGCCGGTAACTTAATTGCTGCGCTGCCCGGTAGCGGTAAGGGACCGGTGCTGTTTTTATGTGCCCATATGGATACAGTGGAGCCCGGGCGGAATATTAATCCGGTGATAAAAGACGGGGTTATTACTTCCCAGGGTGAAACGGTACTGGGAGCCGATGATAAAGCCGGAATTGCCGCCATATTGGAAGCAGTGAGAACCATTAAAGAAAATAATATAGAGCATGGCGGTTTAGAGGTGATTTTTACCATTTGGGAAGAAGGAGGCCTTAAAGGCTCCAAAGCCCTTGATTACAGTAAAATAAAGGCCAAAATGGGCTACGTGCTGGACAGTGACGGTGAACCGGGCACGATAATAATTACTGCGCCGGCTCAAAACTCCATTGTAGCCACCATCAAGGGTAAAGCTGCCCACGCCGGTCAGTGCCCGGAAGACGGTATTAACGCTATTCAGGTGGCCTCCCGGGCCATTGCCAAAATGAAACTGGGCCGAATTGATGAAGAAACCACCGCCAACATCGGCATTATCCGGGGAGGAAAAGCCACCAATATCGTGCCGGATAACATTTATTTGGAAGGGGAAGCCCGCAGCTTGAGCCTGGAAAAATTAGAGGCGCAGACAAAACACATGTGCCAGGTGCTGCAGCAGGAAGCAGAGGCAGCGGGAGCAGAAATCAAAATAGATGTGGAAAAACAATACCATACAATTAATTTAAGTGCCGATGACCGGGTGGTGCAGCTGGCGGTGGAAGCAGCCGAAACCCTGGGGCTGAAACCGGTGTTGACCGGTACCGGGGGCGGCAGTGATGCCAATATCTTCAACGGTAAAGGTTTTGCCTGTGCCAACCTGGGTATAGCCATGAATAAGGTTCACACCACCGAAGAAAGTATTAAAGTGGAAGACCTGTGCAAAATGGCCGAATATGTTACAGAAATAGTAAAGGCTGCAAATAAATAAACCTTGGAGGGGTTGTTTTGATTCGCATTAGGCAGGGTGAGGTGGTGAAAATACTGGCTCAAAGGCCGGAAATCACTGAAATACTGGTTAATGTAGACGGCCGGCATCAAAGGGCGGTTAATTATGATCACCTCACCGGAACGGTTCAGGTTGGGGATACGGTGGTGCTCAATACCACCGCCGTGCATAAAAAACTGGGTACCGGCGGCAGCCATTTTGTAATGGCCAATTTGAACCAGCAAAGTACAGACCCGCCGGAGGCGGGGCATATTATGAAACTCAGGTATACCCCCTGCCAGGTTAAAGTGCTGTCGGTGGAAGAGGATGACAGCCCTTATTCTCAAGTGATGAAACAAATCACTTCACTGGAGGGAATGCCGGTGGTGGCGGCCACACTGCACAGCATGCTCCCCGCCGCTGCCGCGGCCCTGCACAGGTTAGGACGGGGGCGCTGGCGGGTGGCCTATATTATGACTGACGGGGCGGCCCTGCCCATTGCTTTGAGCAGCATGGTAAAGCTGCTGAAAGAAAAAAAGATCATTCATCATACCATAACCTGCGGTCATGCCTTTGGTGGAGATTTAGAAGCTGTAAACATATACAGTGCCCTTCTGGCCGCCAAGGCGGTGGCCAAGGCTGACGTGGCAGTGGTGGCCATGGGACCGGGTATTGTGGGTACAGGTTCTAAATACGGCTACACCGGCCTGGAACAAGGCCAGGTGGTAAATGCCGTTCACACCCTGGGGGGACGGGCGGTGGCTGTACCCCGCATCAGCTTTGCCGACCGGCGGGAACGCCACAGAGGGCTCAGCCATCACACAGGCACCGCTTTGGGTGATGTGGCCCTGGCCAGGTGTACTGTGGCCCTGCCCCGGTTGGAAGGTGAAAAAAAAGCTCTGGTTGAGCAGCAGTTAAAGACCAGCGGTATCAGTGAAAAGCATGACATAATAGAAGTGGATGCCACCCCCGCCATCGAAGCATTAAGGGAGGCCGGGATAAATGTGACCACCATGGGCCGCACCATAGAACAGGACCGGGAATTTTTCCTGGCGGCAGGGGCAGCGGGAGTTGTGGCGGCCCGGTTTTTAAATAAATGAACAACCTCAATTCAGCCGGGTTTTTATTAGTTCGTAAACTGTATCATAACTGCCGGCATATTCAGCCAGCAGCTTACGCACATCCCTTACTTTGCCAATGATAAAGAGGCCGTTACGGTAAACATATACTTCAGTTAAATTCATAACTTAAAGCTCCTTTCACTGGATATGTTCCAGTATATGAACAAGCAGCAAAAGTTATGACCAGAAAGGTTGTTGAAATCAAATGGCAGCGACGGTTAACTTAACTGTTAACGCCAGCGGTGCAGCGGCTGCTGCCCAAAACGGCCAGGTGGTGGTGATTGTAGATGTTATCGACATGTCTACCACCTGTGAAGCAGCACTGGATGCCGGTGCGCTGGCGGTATACGGTGCGGCGCCGGATAATGCCCGCTGCCCGGTGCAGATAAATCCTCAAAATATAGGGGAAATTGCCGGTAGGCGGGCCGTTGAGGCCGGTACCGATATAGTTTTAGTGGCCGAACCCAGAGTGGGCAGTGATTCTGAAAGGTTAAACACCGTGTCAAAGGTGGTTAGCGGCATAAAAAAATCCGGGGCCCGGGTAGGGGCTGTACTGCCAAACCTGGGGGCCGAAACGGCCAAGCTGGCGGATTTAAAAGGACGGGTTTTGGTGGCTGCCACCGGAACCGGTGGGGTGGCCTACGACGCTGCTGTTACCGCCGGTGCTCCGGCGGTGTTAACCGCCACGGTGGCCAGAACCATGCAAAAAAAAGGAGTTACCCCCGCCAGGGAAGGGGCCCGGAGGGCACTGGCCGCGGCCAGAGATTTAAATACCGGCATCACAGTGGTGGCTGCCACCGCCAACTCACTGGAAGACATACTGGCGGCAGAGTACCTGGTAAAGCTCATAATTATGGGACAAGCTTGAGGTTCTATAACCACGCCCCCGTGCATAACATGTATGGACAGGTTATTATGCACAGGGGGCGTTGTTATGTCCAATATTCAGAAAATGTGGCTGGCCTCACTTCGTGCCCACTGGTTATACCTGCTGATAGTGCTGCTGTTTTTTGGCTTTGGCTGCACATTGGGTATATTAGCTGTTGATTATCTTGATAATGATCAAGTGAACAAACTGGGTTCATATTTAGATACTTTTATTGAACAAGCAGCCACCATCAATATAGATTCCCAGCGGGCGGTTAAATCCAGTATAATGAACAATTTAATTGTTGTGCTGGCTGTGTACCTGATGGGTTTAACGGTGTTAGGTATTCCCATGGTATTGGCACTGCTTTTTTTCAGGGGGTTTGTACTGGGGTTTGCCGTTGGTTTTTTAACCAAACAAAAGGCCTGGCAGGGCACGCTGCTGGCAGTGGTATCCATTTTGCCTCAAAATCTATTTTATATACCTGCTTTACTTATGGCCGCGGTGGCATCACTGTCGTTTTCGGTGCTGCTGGTAAAGAGGTACTTTAATACGCAGCTGGCTGTTTGGCCTAGTTTTCTAGGGTATAATTTGTTAATGCTCATTGCTGCCGCGGCGGCGGTGGGAGCGGGATTTGTAGAGGCATATTTCACGCCCTGGTTAATAAAAACTTCTGCTGCGGTATTAACAGGGTAGATAATGGAGGGGTATCATGATTATTATAGTGGCCAAAAAATTAAGATACAGAGTAATACAGGTACTGCGCATGCTGTTTGCATTGGCAATACTGATTGTTTTAGTTGCTCAACTGATAAATACCATTAAATCTGCCGGCATTTCTAAAGAGTTAAACAACCGGTATCCCGGTGGCAGTTCCATAAAAGTGGAACAGGAGGTTATCACAGACCGGGAGGAACATAAAAATACCCTGGATAAACTGTTAGAGAAATTAAAAGCATATCACCGCGGCCAGTAAAAAGATAACAGAGGATTTTAAGCATTTTATGTGGAAATAGTCTGTCAACAGGACTATTTCTTTTTTTAAGGGGGTTGCCGGGTGGAGAAAATAATTAACTCTTTTATACATTATTTATCGGTGGAAAGAGGGCTGTCTAAAAATACATTGTTATCGTACCAAATGGATTTAGAGCAGTATACCGCCTATCTACGTCAGCAGGGCGTGACCGGGCTGGAGAACACCTCTAAAAGCAGCATTATTGGTTATTTAATGCATCTGCAAAAGCAGGGCCGGGCACCGGCCACCATTTCCCGCCGGTTGGCGGCGTTAAAGGCGCTGTACCGCTTTATGCTCAGTGAAGATTTAATTAGTGAAGACCCCGCTGCAAATTTAGAATCACCCCGGCTGAGCCAGCGACTGCCCCAGGTATTAACATTCCAAGAAGTGGAAACGCTGCTGGAACAACCGCAGCTGGATCAACCGGCGGGACAGCGGGATAAAGCAATGTTAGAACTGCTTTATGCTACCGGGATAAGAGTATCGGAGCTGGTGTCATTAAACCTAGAAGATGTTAACTTAGAAATGGGATTTGTACGCTGTTTCGGCAAAGGGTCAAAGGAAAGGATCGTTCCCCTGGGTTCGGTGGCCGCAAAGTATGTGGAAGTATACTTGACTAGGGGAAGGATAAAACTAACCAAGAATAAAAAAGAAGAAAAAGCACTGTTTGTTAATCATCACGGGAAAAGATTAACCCGCCAGGGTTTTTGGAAAATCATAAAAAAATATGCCCGTAAGGGCGGCATAGGTAAATCAATTACACCGCATACCCTGCGGCACTCATTTGCCACGCACCTGCTGGAAAACGGTGCCGATTTGCGCTCGGTACAGGAAATGCTGGGACACTCTGATATAACCACCACACAGATTTATACGCACCTAACCAAGAGCAGGTTAAAAGAAGTATATTCCCAAACACATCCCAGGGCGTGAGTACCCGGCAGTACAGCGGGATACGCCTTTCAAGGCAGGCATTCATGCTCCCTTGCGGCACCATCAGGGGATGTAGACTATTATAGATTTAAGGAGTGTATTATAAATGACTCAATACAACATCAACCGCGTTATATTAATTGTACTGGATAGTGTGGGTATTGGCGAACTGCCAGATGCTGCAGAATACGGCGACAGCGGCAGCAACACCCTGGCCAACACGGCCAAAGCAGTGGGCGGGCTTAATTTACCCAACATGGCCAATTTAGGCCTGGGCAACATTGCCGAAATTGACGGAGTTCCGCCGGCCGCCAGCCCTGCCGGGGCCTATGGCAAGATGGGTGAGAAATCACCGGGAAAAGATACCACCACCGGGCACTGGGAATTATCCGGGGTCATATTGGACGAGCCTTTTCCGGTTTTTCCCAATGGTTTTCCCGCTTCCTTTATTGAACAATACCAAAAACGCATCGGCAGGGAAATACTGGGCAACAAACCTGCGTCCGGAACTAAAATTATTGAAGAATTGGGCCGGCAGCATATGGAAACGGGTAAACCAATTGTTTACACTTCCGCGGACAGTGTGTTTCAAATTGCGGCCCATGAAGAAATAATCCCGCTGGATCAGTTGTACCATTTTTGTAAAATTGCCCGGGAAATGCTCACCGGTGACCTGGCGGTGGGTAGGGTAATTGCCCGTCCATTCCTGGGTCAACCCGGCAGTTTTAAACGCACTGCCAACCGCCATGATTATTCCTTACCGCCTGTAAAAACAACAATACTGGATGTGCTTACAGAAAACAATATTGATGTTATGGCAGTGGGAAAAATAGTGGATATATTTGCCGGACGGGGAATAACTGATTACGTGCGCACCAAAAGCAATATGGACGGGGTGCACAAAACCATAGAGTACATGCGCGGTGACAACAGGGGATTAATCTTTACCAACCTGGTGGAATACGACCAAATGTACGGCCACCGCAACGACCCCCAGGGTTATGCCAAAGCATTGGAAGAATTTGATGCCCAGCTGCCGGAAATTATAAATGCATTAAATGACGACGATATTCTCATAATAACTGCAGATCACGGGTGCGACCCCACCACCGAGAGTACGGACCATTCCCGGGAATATGTACCGCTCTTGGTTTATGGTCCCCGGGTACGGGGTGGGGTTAACCTGGGAGTGCGCAGCACCTTTTCCGATGTGGCGGCAACCATAGCAGAAATTTTTAACGTTCCCTTTACAGTGGGCACCGGTTTTGCCGGTAAAGTATTAAAGGGGGGAAAATAAATGCGCATGTACGACCTGATAATGAAAAAACGGCAGGGTGAGGAATTGTCCGCTGAAGAAATTGACTTTATTGTTCAGGGTTATACCAGGGGTATAATTCCGGATTATCAAATTGCTGCCTGGTTAATGGCCGTTTATTTTCAAAAACTTTCCGCCAGGGAAACGGTAGATTTAACCATGTCTATGGTGAACTCCGGGGAGAAGTTAGATTTAAGTAAAGTACCCGGCCCCAAAGTGGACAAGCACAGCACCGGGGGTGTGGGGGATAAAACAACGCTGGTGCTGGCTCCCATGGTTGCTGCGGCGGGGGTACCGGTGGCCAAGATGTCCGGGCGGGGATTGGGCCATACCGGGGGAACCATCGATAAACTGGAATCCATCCGGGGCTTTAATGTATCATTAACTCAACAGCAGTTCTTCCAACAGTTAGAGAAAGTGAAAGTGGCCGTAGTGGCCCAAACCGGGGAACTGGCTCCAGCTGATAAAAAGTTTTATGCCCTGCGGGATGTTACCGCCACGGTGGACGATATTTCTCTGATCAGTTCCAGCATTATGAGCAAAAAAATAGCGGCAGGGGCGGAATCCATTGTTTTGGATGTCAAAGTGGGCAGTGGTGCTTTCATGCGCAATATTGACGATGCCTTTAAACTGGCCCGCACCATGGTGGAAATCGGGAATAGTGTGGGCCGGAATACCGTGGCTTTGGTCACCGATATGGATCAGCCCCTGGGTTTTGCGGTGGGCAATGCCGTGGAAGTGGCTGAAGCCATTGACACGCTGAAGGGCAGGGGCCCCCGGGATTTGTATACCCTGTGCTTGGAGCTGGGTGCTCAAATGATTGCCATGGCCGGGGTGGTTCCCAATGTGGAAGAAGGGAAAAAACACCTGCAGCAGCTGGTGGACAGCGGTGCGGCATTGGAAAAAATGAGAGAATTTATCACTGCCCAGAACGGTGATGCCGGTGTTGTGGACGACCCGGGTAAACTTCCCCAGGCCAAATATCAAGAGCAGGTATTGGCCGGGGATGACGGTTATGTACAGGCCATTGCTGCCGATGAAGTGGGTAAAGTGGCCATGCAGTTGGGAGCAGGCCGGGCTGCCAAAGAAGATAAAATTGATCATGCCGCCGGTTTGATATTACATAAAAAAATCGGTGATAAAGTGCAAACCGGGGAACCGCTGGCCACTCTGTACACCAATGATTCAAGCAGGATGCCCCAGGCCAAAGAGATGCTGTTAAAAACCTATACCATAGGTGCCCGGCAGCCCGAGCCCAGGAATATTATCCACGGGTTGGTAACCGGGCAGTAATAACTGTTTAATATCCAAAATGTACTAAACATTAAGTTTGTCCCCCTGTACCATAATATTGTCAATAGAAATGTATATTTCCAAGGGGGTAAAATTAATGTTAAAAAAAGCAACATCAATGCTTGTAACCTTAACGCTGCTGTTTGGCTTATTAATTTCCGCTGCCTGGGCCGGGCCCGAAAAGTTGGCGGAAGATAAGAAACCTGCCCTGGAAACCAGCGCTGAAGCAGCTATATTACTGGACTATCATTCCGGGCAGGTAATGTTCAGTAAGAATGCGGACAAAAGACTGCCCATGGCCAGCGTAACCAAACTTATGACCATGCTGCTGGCCTGTGAAGCCGAAGCAAAGGGTGAAGTGAAATTAAATGATGTGATAACGGCAAGCGAACACGCTGCGGGCATGGGCGGTTCGCAAATATATTTGGAACCGGGTGAAGAGTTTACTTTCCAAGAAATGATGATTGCCATTGCCACGGGGTCGGCAAATGATGCCAGTGTGGCGGTGGCGGAGCACATTGCCGGCAGTGAAGAAGCCTTTGTGCAAATGATGAATGATAAGGCTGAAGAATTGGGGCTTAACAACACCCATTTTACCAATCCCACCGGTTTACCGGCTGAAAACCATTACACCAGTGCGGCAGACATGGCGGTAATTCTGAGAGAAGCCCTTAAATATCCGCTGTTTAGAAAAGTTTCCGGTATTTATGAATACGATCTGCGAGATGGTGAATTTAAATTATGGAATACCAACAAACTTCTCAAGTGGTACCGGGGCTGTGATGCGGGAAAAACCGGCTGGACCAGTGAAGCCAAATACTGCTTGGCTGCCTCGGCGGAAAGGGATAACCTCAGGCTGATTTCAGTTGTACTGGGCTGCCCGCAGCCGAAAACCCACTTCCAAGAAACCATTAAGCTGTTTAACTTTGGATTTGCCCGCTACCAGGCAGTGGTACTGGCTAAAAAAGCGGAAAAAATAAAAACCGCAGCGGTGGAAAAGGGCATGGTAGACAGTATTGATGTGGTAACAGCTGAACAGGTTTCCGTGGTGGTTCCCCGGGGCGGGGATAAGGACATCAAAGGAAAGATTAAATTAACCCCTAGATTGGTGGCGCCGGTTGAAAAGGGGCAGGTTGTGGGTGAGTATACAGTGGTAAAGGACGGAAAAGAATTAAAAAAGGTAAACCTGGTTGCCGCAGCCGGTGTGGCCAAAGCATCACCTTTCCGGTTGATGGGCAAAGTGATGAATAAGGTATATAGTATGAATAAATGATGCCGGGGCTTAGTAAGATAACCTTTTCAGGGTAGATACCCGTGCCGGGTACGGCACCATCAGGCAGTAAAAAAGCAGGTGGCTTTAAAACGCAGTGGCGGGCTTGTGCAGGACTTAGGTAAGCCTGCCATTTTTTTGTATTTCGACATTTATTGTAGCGATCCAGGGCAGGAAAAACCGCTCATTAATAGAAAACATTATAAAATATTAATGGTAAAAATTGGGGGATGCTTATGCAGTGGAATTTTGAAGTAGATGCCAATACCCTGGTGGTAAGATTAGCCGGGGAATTTGACCTGGGTGCTGCCGATAAAATAAGAAGGGAATTGGATGATGCCCTTGATTCTTCAGAGGCCAGACATATCATCTTTAACCTCAGCAGCGTTACATATATTGACAGCACCGGTTTGGGAGTAATGTTAGGGCGGTATAAACGTATCTCTCAATACGGCGGGAAAATGGCGCTGGTTAATCCCCAGCCCCAGGTAAAACGGATATTAGAACTATCCGGGCTGCTGAGTATTATCACTGAGTACAGCGATGAAACAGAGGCACTGGCTAAAATTGACTAAGGAGGAAAACAGAAGCCTTGAAACTAATTAATCAATTCAAGTTACAATTTAAAAGTATAGCTGAAAATGTAGCCTTTGCCCGGGTAACGGTAGCTGCCTTTGCCTCTCAACTGGATTATACGCTGAACGATCTGGAAGAAATAAAAGTTGCCCTGTCCGAGGCGATAACAAATGCCATTGTGCATGGCTATGAGAATGACCATCAGCAAATTATTGAATTAACGGTTTCACTGACCGATGCAGGTATGGAAATACGGGTAGAAGACAAGGGAAAGGGCATAGAAGATATAGCCCGGGCCATGGAACCTACATATTCCACCGATCCCGAAAGAATGGGGCTTGGCTTTGTATTTATGCAGTCCTTTATGGATGAGTTTCAGGTGGATTCAGCCCCGGGCAAAGGCACCACAGTGGTAATGTTTAAAAAAGTAAACTCTGCTGCTGCAAATCCGGAGCATTAAGGCGGGTATTAAATGAGCGGAAGACTGCTGGAAATGAACCTACCCCGTTTTCCCCTGCTCAAAGATGAAGAAATGCGGGCATTAATAAAGAGAGCTCAATCGGGAGATACCGAAGCCCGGGACAGATTGGTAAACTGCAACCTAAAACTTGTTTTTAACTTGGTGCAGCGCTTTCAAAACCGTGGTTATGAAATGGAGGATCTCTTTCAAATCGGTACCATTGGTTTAATGAAAGCAATAGATAAGTTTGATTTAAGTTATGATGTAAAATTTTCCACCTATGCTGTACCGATGATTGTGGGGGAAATCAGGCGTTTTTTGCGGGATGACAGTCCCGTAAAGGTGAGCAGGTCATTAAAAGAAGCAGCGTACCGTATTCAAATGGTGAAGGAACAGCTTACCGCCAAGTTGGGGCGGGAACCATCGGTGGGGGAAATTGCCGACGAGCTGGGCTGCAGAAGGGAAGAAGTGGTTACAGCCATGGAAGCAGCCCAAACTCCCACTTCAATATATGAAACACTGCACCAGGATGACGGCGACCCGATATTTATATTAGACCAGCTGAGCAGTGAAGAGGATGGGGAAAATCCCTGGCTGGATACACTGGCAATAAAGGAACTGCTGATAAAACTTCCCGAGCGGGATCGAAAAATTATCCTGTGGCGCTTTTTTGAAGACCTAACCCAATCAGAAGTGGCTCAAAGATTGAATATATCCCAGGTGCAGGTATCGCGACTGGAAAGACAGGCCTTAAAAAAACTAAAACAACTGGCGTCTAACGACAGTTAAAGCGGGATGATGTAATTATTCATCCCGTTTTTTATGTGTGCCGCTAATGATGCTGGAGGATACTTAACCCCACATACCCTGTATAAAAACCACCGCAGAACAAATAATAGCTATGAATTGATAAGCCAAAACAAAGGAGGCAGTTAAGGCAGTGAAGCAGGCATACATAATTGAACTTACCGGCGAATCACCGGACAGCTGGCGTTTGGCAGTGCAAAACGCCATAACTGAAGCCGGTAAAAGTTTTGATAATATTACCGGGGTGGAAATTACCAGTTTAAAAGCCAAAGTGGAAAATGGAAAGCTGGTTAGATACAGTGCCAATATGAAGATAACTTATTTATAAATATTTGGGGGTATGGGATTGGCGGATAAAAAAAAGGTTATTCTTGTTACCGACGGGGACCGGATTGCCAAAGAAGCAGTGGAAGTGGCTGCTAAAAATATTGGTGCCCGCTGCATATCCTGCTCGTGGGGAAATCCCACCCGGTTAACGGGAGAACAGCTGGTGGATCAAATCATCAAGGCTCCCCATGACCCGGTGGTGGTAATGGTGGATGACAGGGGGTTTCAGGGAGAGGGGCCAGGTGAAAGCGCCATGCGCTATATTGTCCAGCATCCCGATATAGAAGTGCTGGGTGTTCTGGCAGTGGCTTCAAATACCGGTGGAGTGAAAGGGGTTTTAATTGATCAATCTGTCACCAACCAGGGAGTACTGGTTAACGGGCCGGTGGATAAAAATGGTTTTTGCTGTGTTGATGGCAGTACCGGCCTGCACGGGGACACCGTTGAAATACTGCGGGAAATAAAACTGCCGGTAGTTGTGGGTATTGGGGATATAGGCAAAATGTGCGGGGAAGATGATGCCAACTGCGGTGCCCCAATTACTACTAAAGCCTTACAAGAAGTATTGAACAGGAGTGGATATTTTGGGAAAAGTGACAATACCCGATGAGGCAAAACTGACAAAACATATAGATAAAAACATTGATACACTGAATGAAGCCCTGGGTGTGGGAAAAAGTTACGATTTAATATGCCGCAAAATGACCATTGCCGGAAAGAAAAAAATAGCACTGTACTATGTTAACGGCATGGTTAAAGAAGATATTATGACCATGATTTTACATAACCTTGATGAATTGGACCGGCAGGATATTTCGGTGCATACCCTGGAAAAGCTGCTTAACGAGCACATCAACCACATTCAGGTACAGAAAGAAAGCAAACTTACCACCATTATTAACAATGTTATGTCTGGGCCGCTGGCGCTGGTGATAGATGGTGAAGATCAGGCCCTGGTAATTGATGTTCGTAATTACCCCGGGCGGCAGCCCCAGGAGCCGGACTTGGAAAAGGTGGTTCGCGGTTCCCGGGACGGCTTTGTGGAAACAGTGCTGCTCAATACCGCCCTGCTCCGCCGCCGTATTCGAGATCCCAGGCTGCGTTTTGAAGTGATGCAGAGCAGTATTCGTTCTAAAACGGATATTATCATTGCCTACATAGAAGATGTGGCCAATGAGGAAACGGTGGAGCGGATCAAAGAACGGATAAAATCAATTAATATTGATGGACTGCCCATGGCGGAAAAGGCTGTGGAAGAATTAATTACCCCGGGCAGCTACTGGAATCCCTTTCCCAAAGTACGCTACACCGAGCGTCCCGATGTAGCTGCAGCACACCTGTTAGAAGGACGGGTGCTGGTGATGGTGGATACATCTCCCAGTGTAATCATCGCACCGGTTACCCTGTGGGATCACATGCAGCATGCTGAAGAATTCAGGCAGAATCCAGCGGTGGGTGTCTATGTCCGGTGGGCCAGGTATCTTGGTATTTTCACTTCAATATTTTTACTGCCTGTGTGGCTGTTATTTGCCCTTCAGCCGGAACTGCTGCCCCCGGATTTAAGGTTTATCGGGCCGAACGAGCCGGGGAAAATACCGTTAATAGGACAGTTTTTAATTGCTGAGGTAGCGGTGGACTGGATAAGAATGGCGGCCATTCACACGCCCACCCCGCTGGCCACGTCATTGGGTATCATTGCCGCGCTGCTGATTGGAGATATGGCCACCCAGGTCGGTTTATTTACTGCCGAGGTGATTATGTATACAGCGGTGTCAATGGTAGGGGTGTTCTTAACCCCCAGTTTCGAATTATCCTGGGCCAACCGCCTGGTGCGTTTGTTTTTACTGCTGGCGGTGGCGATATTCCGTCTGCCGGGCTTAATAATTGCTACCCTGGCTGTGTTTGCATACCTGGCCAACACCAAATCTTTCGGCGTACCCTACCTGTGGCCGGTAATACCGCTGAATTTCCAATACCTAAAAACAATTTTTGTACGCACACCTGTGTCCATGCAAAATACCAGGCCCAGTATCTTAAAGCCTAAAGAAGCAATACGCCAGGGAACAAATCAGGCTGCTCCGGAACCGGCAAGAAAGCCTGAGGAGCGTAAGAAACGCAAATAAAGATAACATTTTCCGTGCCGTTTTGTGAGCCATGGAGGGCGAATATGCCGGGAACCCTGCCGGAACGGACAGGCCGAGCGCTAAGTTTGGCCGGCGAAGGAATCAGGGTAGAATAAATCCCCGTTTAATCAAACCAAACGGGGATTTATTCTACTTTTTTATATCTGTTGCGGGCATATTATTGCGCCAAAATGTTCATACTAACAAAAAACTGTGTTTGGAGGGATATGCATGCCTGCCGGGGTTGGTATACCCAGAGCATTGCTATATTACTACTATTATCCCCTGTGGAAGGAATTTTTCAAAACACTGGGCTGTGAAGTGATAATTTCGGATAAAACCAACAAAGCCATTTTAAACGACGGGCTGAGCCATTGTGTGGACGAAGCCTGCCTGCCGGTAAAGCTGGCCTTTGGCCACGTTTTGAATCTGGCGGCTAAAAAAGTTGATTATATTTTTATTCCCCGCCTGGTCAGTGTTGCCAAAGGGGAATACATATGCCCCAAATTTTTAGGATTTCCCGATATGGTTAAACACAGCTTGACGGGTCTGCCCGAAATTATTGATGTAACCATAAATATGAGGTTAAAACACCGGGAATTAAGTAAAGCCTATACACAGGTGGGAAAATTATTTACCGGCAACCGGGTTAAAATATGGCAGGCTTACCGCCGGGGAGAAAAAGCCCTAAAAAGGTACAATCAGCTGCTTTTGGAAGGCTGCCTGCCGGAGGAAGCCTTTGCAGTTATGGAAGGCAAACAGAAACAGAGCAAATTAAACAGCCATGATTTAAAAATAGCTGTTATAGGACATCCCTACAACATTTACGACCCGTACATAAGCATGAATATCATTAAGCGCTTAAACAGTATGGGTGCCCGGGTGGTGACTGCCGATCAGCTGCCAGAAGAAGTGGTGCGCCGGGAAGCAGCAAACCTGCCCAAAAAACTTTTCTGGACTCTGGGTCAGCGTATGGTTGGTGCTGGCTATAGTTTTGTAAAGGACAATAATATTGATGGCATCATTAACATTGTTGCCTTTGCCTGCGGCCCTGATTCCATGACCGGTGAATTGATAGCACGCAGCAGCAGAAAAGCCGGGCAGACGCCGTTTTTAAACCTTACTTTGGATGAGCATACCGGTGAAGCAGGGGTGGTAACCAGAATAGAAGCCTTTTTGGATATGGTGCGCTGGAAAAAGTCCCAACAGGCAGCCGGGTTAGGCAGTGCTTAAAATAACATTACTGGAGGTAAATAATGAAAGTTACTTTTCCCCATATGGGCAACCTGTATATCTGCGTTAAAGGGATGCTGGAGTTTCTGGATATCGAAGTTATTTTGCCGCCTGCATCCAGCAAGCGCACCCTTACATTGGGAGCAAAATACAGTCCCGAGTTTGCCTGTATGCCGCTGAAACTTAATCTGGGCAATTTAATAGAGGCCAGTGAGTTGGGTGCGGATACCATAATGATGGCCGGTGGGTGCGGCCCCTGCCGCTTTGGTTATTACGCCCAAATTGAGCACTCTATATTACAGGATCTGGGTTATAAGTATAACCTGGTGGTATTGGAACCGCCGGAAAAGCACATTACCGAGCTGACATCCCGGGTTAGACAAATCACCGGTAAAAAGTCTTGGTGGAAAGTTATTCAGGCCATTAAATACGGGTATTTAAAAAGCCGGGCGGTGGATGAAGTTGAATTAATGTCTTTTAAAATTCGCCCCCGGGAGTTGGTAACGGGAGAAACCGACCGGGCACTGGCTGAGGCATTGAAAGAAATAGACCGGGCCGGTAATATGCAGGAATTAAAACTGGCGGAAGTGCGGGGTAAAGAAATAATGAATGACGTGGCCGTAGATTCCCGCCGCCCGGTAATTAAGGTCGCTTTAACCGGTGAAATATTTACCCTGCTGGAACCCTTTGCCAACCTTAATATTGAACGTCACTTGGGACGCCTGGCGGTGGAAGTGGATCGTTCCATTTACTTAAGTGAATGGATTAATGACCACCTGTTTATGGGACTTTTAAAGGGTATACGCAGTACCAAAGAGTACTGCCGCAGCGCGGCCCCCTATTTAAATCATTTTGTGGGCGGCCATGGTTTGGAAACGGTGGGCAGTATTCCCGTGTATGCCCGGCAGGGCTACGCAGGGGTGATTCAAGTGTTTCCCTTCACCTGTATGCCGGAAATAGTGGCGGAAAGCATCCTGCCAAAGGTATCGGCGGCCAACGACATACCGGTGATGACGCTGATTATGGATGAGCATACCGGGGAAGCGGGAATGGTCACCAGGTTGGAAGCCTTTGTAGATCTGCTGGAACGAAGGCAGAACCGGGGGTACACAATGAAGAATGCAAAGTGAAAATTGAGCTTCCGGCGGACTGCTGCCGGGATTACATATCAAATAAACTGCTGTGCGGTATAAATACATAAAATTTAGGAGGCGTTTTCAAAAGGTGACAGGTTATTTGGGAATTGATGTGGGATCGGTAAGTACGAACATAGTTTTTATGAATGAAGATAATCATGTGCTGGAAAGCATTTACCTGCGTACCCAGGGGCAACCGGTAAAAACCCTGCAGCTGGGACTGAAGAAGCTGGCTGAAAGTCTGCCGGCCAGCACCGTTATAAAAGGTGTGGGTACCACCGGCAGCGCCAGGCATTTAAGTGCTGTAATGGTGGGGGCCGATGTGGTAAAGAACGAAATAACCGCCCATGCAGTGGCGGCACTGCAGCAGGTGCCCGGTGTGCAGACGGTATTGGAAATAGGGGGCCAGGATTCTAAAATAATTATCCTGCGCAAAGGAGTGGTGGCAGACTTTGCCATGAACACCGTATGTGCCGCCGGCACCGGCTCGTTTTTGGATCAGCAGGCCGGCCGCTTAAATATCCCCATAGAGGAATTTGGTGCTTTGGCTTTAAAAGCCCGTACCCCGGTGCGCATAGCCGGTCGCTGCGCGGTATTTGCCGAATCGGATATGATTCACAAGCAGCAGATGGGTTTTGAACTTCCCGATATACTGGCGGGATTGTGCGAGGCACTGGTGAGAAACTATTTGAACAATGTAGGTAAAGGCAAGGAAATACTGGAACCGGTGGTATTCCAGGGCGGAGTGGCGGCCAACATTGGCATGAGGAAAGCCTTTGAAAAGGAGCTGGGATTAAAAATTAACATTCCCCGCTATTATAATGTGATGGGCGCTTTGGGTGCTGCACTGCTGGCCAAAGAAGCGGCGGCCAAAGGTAATGCTACCAGGTTTAAAGGTTTTAGAGTAGCCGATATGAATTTCAGCACCGGCAGCTTTGAATGCAGCGGGTGTCCTAACATGTGTGAGGTAATTGAAATCAGCGAAGAGGGCACAGTGATAGCCCGCTGGGGAGACAGGTGCGGCAGGTGGAGTAATGCACTGGCCAGGGAACAAGTTCAGATTAGTTAGTATAGACATTCATGCCGCTTTACGGCACTATCAGGGAATAAAAACCCCGGCACACCGCTGTCAAAAAGGTGGCCGGGGTTTTTCTTTAAAAAAGCCCGGGGGGAGAACCCGGGAAGTACGAAGATGATGTTAAGGGAATACATAATTTAAAATACCATAAAGTAGATGTTAATTCTGCAATGCAGACGACAAATTAGGTATTTTTACCTGGTGCTTCAAGTATACAATATTTAATAGCTTATGCGGTTGAAATAGGGCGGCAAATCAAATATAATTAGGTCCAATAAAAATTAAATAACAGGTACCTCATCTCTCTTTACCACGGGTGGGGTAGAGGTGCGGGCAGGCAATAGTACTCTCGAGGAGAAGCGGTTTGATGATGCGGGAAGAAAGGGCCGTCCGCCGAAGTCCTGCAGTATACCGTATCTGCTGGGCTGGGCCGGTATTCGAACAGGTGCCGGACTGTCACACAGTTTTAACTGCTGTGTGGAGCGCTATCACATTGGTAGGAGAGGTATTCTTAGATCAGTAACGGTCCAATGGATACCTGCCCTTGGGTCGTTTTTGTATTTATGCCAATATTTTCATGGGTTATATGTCTGCTTCCAATGCACAACTTAGTACCTTGTGAGCGTAATATTTCTTTGAGGGGGTCTAACTGATGAAGCTTTATGGTACTATGAAAGTTAACGATAAAGGGCATTTAGAAATCGGCGGCTGTGATACCGTAGAACTGGCCCAAGATTATGGCACACCCTTATATGTGCTGGATGAAGAGCACTTTCGCCAAAATTGTAAAAATTTCTACCATGCCTTTACCCAGCAGTACGGGGCGGAAGTTATTTATGCCGGTAAATCACTGCTGACCCTGGCAGTTTGCCGGATGATTGATGAAGAAGGTTTAAGTTTAGATGTTGTCTCCGGTGGTGAGCTGTATACCGCAATTAAAGCTAATTTTCCAATGAACCGGGTATATTTCCACGGTAATAATAAAACAGCTGAAGAAATTCAGATGGCTTTAGAACATAAAGTGGCCCGTATAATAGTTGACAGCATTTACGAGCTGGAACTGCTGAATAAAATAGCCGGTGAACTGCGCGCAAAAGTTAAAATACTGCTGCGGTTAACCCCCGGTGTGGAAGCACACACCCATGAGTATATTAAGACCGGGCATATTGATTCTAAATTTGGATTGGTGGTGGAAAACGGCCAGGCAATGGAAGGGGTGAAACGGGCCCTGGAACTGGAAAATATTGAACTTCGGGGTTTCCACTGTCATATCGGCTCGCAAATTTTTGAACTGGAATCCTATGCCCATGCCGCTGCAGTGATGATGGAATTTATCAGTGAGGTACAAAAGGAAACCGGCTTTAAAGCATCCCAGTTAGACCTGGGTGGCGGTTTAGGCATTTATTATTATCATGGTGATAAGCCCCAGTCAATAAAGGAATATGCTGATATTGTAATGAATACAGTAAAAAAACAGGCGGAAAAATTCAACCTGCCAATGCCCAAGGTAATGGTGGAACCGGGACGATCCATTGCCGGGCCTGCCGGTATTACACTGTACCGGGTTGGTTCTGTGAAGGACATTCCCGGTGTGCGCAAGTATGTTGCCGTTGACGGCAGTATGGGTGATAATCCCCGCCCGGCGTTATACCGGGCTAAATATGAAGCCTATACGGCAAACCGCATGAATGAAAAGCCAGCGGAGATTGTTTCTGTTGCCGGGAGGTGCTGTGAATCCGGGGATATGTTGAACTGGGATTTGCCCCTGCCCAGGGTTCAACCGGGGGACATTTTGGCAGTTGCCGCCACCGGGGCGTACACTTACTCTATGTCCAGCAATTACAATCGTTTGCCCCGGCCGGCCATGGTACTGGTTAATAACGGCAGGGTAGACTTGATAATCAGGCGGGAAACCTATGCTGACCTTCTGCGCAATGATTTGCTGCCCGATAGATTGAGGAAAAAAGTATTAAATATTGCCAGTGCAAGATAACGAGCTTTCCTGCAGCACCCTGTACGGGTGCTTTTTTTCTTACCTTTATTATGCTATAATGTAATGTATTGCAAAATGGGAGAGGTAGGTTTTTATATGGATATAATTACCACCCACACAAATACAGATTTTGACGGCCTGGCGGCTATGGTGGCGGCTCAAAAGTTGTATCCCGGTGCAGATATAGTATTTCCGGGGAAAATTTCCCGCAATGTAGAAGAGTTTTTAGCTTTACACAAGGATATGCTGAAAATAAAGCCGCTCAAACTGGTAGATTTAAAGAAAGTCCGCCGGCTGATTGTTGTTGACAACCACAATCCCAAGCGCATAGGTAAGCTGGCCAAGCTGATGGAAGATCCTAAGGTGGAGGTACATGTATATGATCACCACCCGGCCACAGAGTGTAATTTAAATCATAAAACCTTTGTGCTTGAACCCCTGGGAGCAGCGACAACGCTGTTGGTGGAACGGATAAGGGGGAAAAATATACCCATTACCCCTTTAGAAGCCACCATCTTAGCTCTGGGCATTTATGATGATACCGGCTGTATGGTCTTTGCCAGCACCACTCCCCGGGATGTGGAAGCTGTGGCCTACCTGCTGGACAAAGGTGCTAACTTAAGCGTGGTGTCAGAGTTTTTAGGGCGCCCCCTTACCCAAGAACAGCAGTCACTGTTGAAAAAGCTGCTGGTATCTTCCCAGCGGCATAATATTAATGGTGTAAAAGTGCTGATAGCCAGTGCCGATACCGGGGAATTTATCGACGGGCTGGCGCTGTTAACCCATAAGCTGTCGGAAATAGACCAGGCAGATGCCGTTTTTGTGGCGGTGGAAATGGAAGACCGGATACACGTGGTGTCCCGGGCTTCGGTGCCGGAAGTAAACTGCCGTGAAATAATGGCCAGCTTTGGCGGCGGTGGCCACGTTGCTGCTGCTTCGGCCAGCATAAAGGGTTTGGCGATAAATGATTTAAAGGCAGAACTGCTGGAGATAATCAAACAGAAAGTACGCCCCATGATGACCGCCCGGGACATTATGTCCAGCCCGGTTAAAACGGTATATCCTGAAACTAAAATTGAAGAAGCCAACCAGGTTATGCTGCGTTATGGCCATACCGGGCTGCCGGTGGTACGGGGGTTGGAATTGGTGGGAGTTATATCCCGCAGGGATGTGGAAAAAGCCATGCACCACGGCTTGGGCCATGCACCGGTTAAAGCCTATATGAATGTAAATGTTCATACCACCACTCCTGATGCACCTCTATCCCAGGTGCAGGATATGATGATTGAGTTTGACATCGGCCGCCTGCCGGTGGTTGAAAACGGCAGGGTGGTAGGTATAGTGTCACGCAGTGATGTGCTGCGCACCTTACACGGAGATTTCCAGGGCCGCTATTACACCATGTTTAATAAGGGTTCTTCCAACCATGTGCGTTATAAAAACATGATGAAAAGGGTTCTGCCTGAAAATATTATGGAAATACTGTACCTGGTTGGTGAATTGGCCCAGCAGTATGGTTATAAAGTTTATGCCGGCGGCGGCATAGTGAGGGATATTATATTAAACGTAGAAAACCTGGATGTTGATTTAATAGTGGAGGGTGATGCCATTACTCTGGCCAGGGCGCTGGGGGAAAAACTGGGCGGCAAAGTGCGGACCTATGAAAAGTTCGGCACCGCCGAGGTTTCCTTAAAGAACGGTTCCTGGATAGATTTGGCCACCGCCCGGGTGGAATTTTACGAATACCCGGCGGCACTGCCCACTGTGGAGACATCATCCCTCAAGCATGATTTGTACCGGCGGGACTTTACCATCAACGCCATGGCCATTTCGTTAAACCCGGGCACCTTTGGTGAACTGGTGGACTTTTTTGGCGGCCGGGAAGATTTGTATGCCGGTATCGTCAGGGTGCTGCACAATTTGAGTTTTGTAGAAGATCCCACCCGGCTTTTAAGGGCCGTGCGTTTTGAACAGCGCTACCAAATGCACATGGACCCCCAAACGCTGCGCCTGCTGGAGGAAGCGGTGCACGAGCAGTTGATTACCAGGGTGTCTAATGAACGGATTTGGTACGAAATGAAAATAATTTTAAATGAACCGGAACCGGCTGACGTGCTGCACCGCCTGTGGGAGCTGGGACTTTGGGAACAGATTTTCCCTGAAGTGACCTACTGGGAGGTACAGCCGGTGTTGGAAGAGATACCCCAGGCATTGATGGTGCTGCGCAACTGGGGCTGGGATGAACCGGCTGAAAAATGGCTCGTTTATTTTATAGCCATACTGCATTGGAATGATGTGCAAACAGCCACCAGGGTTTGTGAAAGATATACGCTGGGGCGGCGGCAGACAGAAAAGGTGCAGGACACCATAAAGCACTGGCGGAATGCTTTGAGAGATCTTTCGTCGCCGGAAAACATGAAAATTTCTCAGCTGGCCCGTATACTGCAGGTACTGCCCCGGGAAGCATACCCCATGTTTTTAGCCCTGATGGAGGATAGAGTGGCCATTCAGCGCTTCCGCAAGGTGATGGAAGCGGTACGCAGCAATAAACCCACTATCAACGGCAAAGACCTTAAGGCCATGGGCTTTAAACCGGGACCGCTGTTTCGCAAAGCGCTGGACGCGGTATGGCAGGCCAGGTTGGATGGTTTGGTTAAAACCAGGGAAGATGAACTGAAACTGGCGGAACAATGTATGTATAAATTGCAGAAAGGGGAACAATCCTGTGTTTAATTTTCCCACCCCTTACGAAATTGGTATAATGCTGCCGGCCGTAGTTATCGGCCTGACATTCCATGAATATGCCCATGCTTGGGCGGCGGATAAACTGGGAGATCCCACCGCCCGGTACATGGGTCGGTTAACCATTAACCCCATTTCCCATGTGGATCCCATTGGGCTGTTAATGCTGTTTTTTGCCGGTTTCGGCTGGGCTAAACCGGTGCCTGTAACGCCCTATAGATTAACGGGCAGCATGAGACGCAGTTTAATGCTGGTATCCATAGCTGGCCCGGCCACCAATATGATAATAGCCATCACTGCTTCGCTGCTGTTTGGCTTGGCGGCTACCTTTAATTCTGTACCGCTGATAGAAATCATGAAGAACATTATTACTATTAATGTGGTGCTGGCAGTTTTTAATCTGCTGCCGGTGCCCCCGCTGGACGGCAGTAAAATTTTAGCCGGCATACTGCCCGGTGAACAGCGTTGGTTGGATTATATGGAACAGTACGGTACAATTATATTACTGCTGTTGTTATTTACCGGAATATTAAGCCCCATATTGTGGACAATTATCAGTCCCATTTTAAGTTTGATGAATGACATCGTGTATTTCAGCAACAGCATATTTTTATATTAGAAAGGAGACCGGATATGGCTAAAGACGTAATTTTAAGCGGCATGCGTCCCACCGGCAGACTGCATATTGGACACTTGAGTGTGCTGGAAAACTGGGTGCGCCTGCAGGAAGAGTACGATTGTTATTACACCATTGTGGACTGGCATGCTTTAACCACCTCATTCCAAGAAACTGAATCCATTAAAGACAACATCAAAGAAATGCTGGTGGATTGGCTGGCAGCCGGGCTGGATCCGGAAAAAAGCACTATTTTTGTGCAGTCCCATGTTCCCCAGCATGCGGAACTGCATCTGATGTTTTCTATGATTACACCGCTGTCCTGGTTGGAACGGGTGCCCACTTACAAAGACCAGGTACAGCAGTTGGGTAAAATGGGCAAAGACATCAACACCTATGGATTTTTAGGTTATCCACTGCTCCAGGCCGCAGACATTTTGGTGTACCGGGCCGATGCAGTGCCGGTGGGCGAAGACCAGCTGCCCCATTTAGAACTGTGCCGGGAAATAGCCCGCCGTTTTAACTATATGTATGACCGGCAGGTATTCCCTGAACCCCAGGCTTTGCTGTCCAAAGTGAAACTGCTTCCCGGGGTAGACGGGCGGAAAATGAGCAAGAGTTATCTAAACGTAATCTCACTGGCTGCGGAGCAGGAAGAAATTAAAAAGCAGGTTAACGCCATGGTTACCGATCCAAACCGGATTCGCAAAACCGACCCGGGCAACCCCGATGTCTGTGTGGTGGACAAGTACCATGGTATCTATGCTGCTGCAGAGCACGAAGACATCAGGGAGCAGTGCCGCAAAGGTGCAATTGGCTGCGTGCAGTGTAAAAAACGACTGGCCCAGGCCCTGGAGGAGCAGCAGGCTCCCTTGAGAGAAAGACGAAACAAAATTTTAAATAACCGGAGCTACTTGGAGGACGTCTTGGCCGAAGGTGCCAAAGCGGCCCGGGAGGCAGCGGAAAAAACAATGGAACAGGTACGGGAAGCGGTAGGTATTTAAGCACTCTTTGTGCTGCAAACAGCATCAGCAGAGGATGAAAAGCCGCCGGCTCAGCAGGATAACTTTTTTAGGGTAGGATCAACTAATTTGGAGGTCAATTTGGCATGGCTTATACCGTGCGGTTACCGGCCTTTGAAGGACCGCTGGATTTGTTACTGCACCTAATTGAAAAAAACCAGCTGGAAATTGAAAATATTCCCATTGCCTCCATTACCGCCCAATACCTGGAGTACCTGGATACCATGAAAGAACTGGATTTAGAAGTGACCAGCGAATTCCTGGTGATGGCCTCTACACTGCTGGCCATTAAAGCCCGCACTTTACTGCCTAAACCCAAACCGGATAACGAAGGGCAGGAAGAAGAGGGCCCGGATCCCCGGGAAGAACTGGTACAGCGCCTGCTGGAATACAAGCGATTTAAAGAAGCGGCAGTGTTTTTAAAAGAACGCCAGCAGGTACACGGCAGAGTGTATACCAGACCCAACAGTATAGAAATGTACCAATCCCTGCTGCCCTGCCCCGAGCCGTTAGCCGGTGTTGATATGCCCAAATTGTTGGATGCCCTGCGGCAGGTGCTGAAACGGGCGGTAAAGGTTGAACCGCCCAAAGTAAGGGCGGCGGAAATAAGGGTGCAGGATAAAATGGCCCAGGTTACCAGGAAATTAGTATTGTATCCCAAAGGAATGCCCTTTACATCTGCTTTTTCTAAAAACGCCAGTCGCGGGGAAATAGTAGTTACCTTTTTGGCTATTTTAGAACTTTTACGCTTGAGACAGGTAGAACTGATACAAAACGGGCATTTTGCAGAGATAATTATACTGCCGGCAAAAGGAGATAACTCCGAACATGACGGTACTGTTTCGTGATCATGCTAAAAGTGTCATAGAAGTACTGCTTTTTGTAACCCCCGAACCGATTTCACTGGCCAGCATCTGCCGCATTGCCGAGCTGGAGGAAGAGGATGCTTTACAGCTGCTTTCAGAACTGCAGCAGGAATACCGGCGCAGCAGCCGGGGGCTGCAGGTGGTGGAAATGGCCGGTGGTTGGCAGCTGACCACAAAACCTGAATTTGCCTCCTATGTGGAAAGACTGTACAAAAAGCAGTCCAGCACAACGCTGTCCCGGGCGGCCCTGGAGACGCTGGCCATCATTGCCTACCGCCAGCCGGTTACCAGGGCGGAATTGGAAATGATTCGCGGTGTAAAGTCAGACAGCAGTCTAAACACACTGCTGGAGCGGGGGTTAGTAGAGGAAAAAGGCCGCCGGGAGGCACCGGGAAAGCCGGTGCTGTACGGCACCACCAGTGTCTTTTTAGCACACTTCGGATTAAAAGATATATCGGAACTGCCGGATTTAGACAGTTTTATACAAGAGGCGGAGCAGTTGGAAACTTTGTAACTGTGCGGCGTACTGTGTATAAATATATCCCCCCGGTTGAAAAATAGGTAACAGCAGGATTACTGGGGGGATTTTTTTGGGTTCAAAAGTGAAATATTTGCTGCAGTTACTGGTGATACCGGCGCTGCTGGTTAGTGCTTGTACCGGGGGAAAAAAACCGGAACAAAAACCGGAAACTTTGATAGTACCGGAAGTGTCCAGCATTCCCTTTGAAACCATTAAATTAGACGAAGCACCACCGGTGGTGAAAAAAATGGCCCGGGCAATGTCTGATCAGGACTATATAACCTGGGCCAGTGTTAATGGCAGTGGATATGTAATTATTTTTCCGGGGGCAAATAATCAAAAAACCACTGTGGAAATAGACAAAATTGAACACCGGGTGCCGGACCGGAATCATTCCTGGTTAAACGTAAAATTAAAATATTCCCACCGGCAGAGGCCGGATAACGGGGCAGAACCCATAGTGGCAAAGTTTGATTTGGAAAACAGTCCCAACGCCATGGGCTTTCAATTGTCAGGCGTGGGCACAATGGCACAGCTAAATCAAGAACAAGTGATAGAAGAAGGGCCGGTTGAAAGAAAAAATGAAGTAAATATAAAGATAAATAAAATAGAAAATAATGAAGTAGAAAACAAGGATAAAAGGAAAGAAATAATCGAGGGCCCGGCCATTAGAATAACCCAACCGGCTGCCGCGGAAGCAGTTACCAGCCCGGTAACAGTAACCGGGGTGGTAGCCCTAAAGTACGGTAATGTTGGTGTACGGGTTAAAAACTCCTCCGGGCAGGTGCTGGCAGAAAAGCCGGTGGAAGTAACAAAATCAAGCTTTGAAACAACAGTATCCTTTTCACCCCCTGCAGAACAACAGCAGGGATTTATAGAAGCCTTTTTAATTGATCCCGAAGACAATACCGAAATAAGCCGGGTTTCTGTTTCGGTGCTGTTGGAGCCTAAGCAGGAATAATGCAGCCGGTGATTAAAACCGCAGCATTTTTCAGGGCAGACTTAAAAATCGAGGTGCTTGCACCTCGATTTTTAATATTCACCATGTATAAGCATTGGTAAATAAGAAAAAATAAGTTAATAGCTTATTTTGGGGAGGGCGGCCAATGCAGTTATTATTAATAATTGTTTTATTAATCATATTACTGCTGGGCACCTTTACCCTTATACCCCTGCGCATTAGAATTCGTTACCGGCAAAAAAACCTTGACAATTTAATAACTGTGGAAATGCGGCTGTGGAAACTGCCGCCCTTTAAATTAGAAACCCCGGTTATAGATCTGCAGACAAAAATGTCCGGTTTGGAATTGAAAATTCGCAGCAGCACCCAAAATTCCGGTGCGGCAGTGCGAAAAATTGTTACTACTTTGTTGAGTATTCCCCATGAAAAAGATGACGTGGCTGATGCAGATAAAAATTTAAAAATACCTTTTAATTGGAAGAAAATACAGCATAAAATTAATAGGCAAAAAAAATCGTATCATCGTTACTGGCCAATAATTAAATACTTATTGAGTCATGTGCACTGCCGGTATTTAAAGTGGTACACAAAATTCGGTATGGGAGATGCGGCCGTCACCGGTGTAACAACCGGCTTGGCCTGGGCCGGAAAAACGGTATTATTGAGCAGACTGTTTAAAATTATTAATCCCCCTCCCAGGCATCCGCAGCTGGAAATTCACCCTAATTTTAACAACAATGAATTAATTATGGATATTGACTGCATATTTGAAGTACGTATCGGCTATATTATGGTTACTGGTACAAAAATACTGTTAGCTAAAAGATAGGTTTTTATAAGTGGAACAGGGGGTGAAGTAATTGAGCGAACATCCAATTGAAGGCTTAATGAAAAATGCCATGGAGAGCATCAAAGAAATGGTAGATGTAAACACTGTAGTGGGTGACCCGGTAGAAACCCCTGACGGCAGTGTGATAATACCTATTTCCCGGGTGGCCTGTGGATTTGCAGCCGGTGGTGGCGACTACCAAGCCGGTGAAGGAGGCAGGGGGCAGGAATCCCCGCCGCCGTCCTTTGGTGGAGGAAGCGGAGCCGGTGTATCAGTTCAGCCAATGGGCTTCCTGGTGGTGGGTAACGGTCAAATAAGATTGCTGCCGGTAGATGGCAACGCTATGTATGACCGTTTAATTGATATGATGCCCAATCTGATCGATAAATTACAGGCAATATGTAATAGGGATAAAAATAAAGAACAGGGGACAGATACACCCGTAATATGAAAATAAGGGGGCATCCCCTTATTTTTTTGCTTAAAATAAGGCAGTTTTGTTGTTAAAGGTTAATTGGTAATCATTGATTTTACAACCGGGGCATAGTTGCGGCTGATTAAAACCTCTTCTTTGGTACCGTTCATCACCGCTAAATATGATTTGTCTCCCCAGGGAATCATTTTAGTTACTTTTTTAGTGTTGATAATAAAACTTTTATGTGAACGAACAAATCCCGCATCTTTCAACTTCACTGCATAGTCACTTAAAGTGCCGTTAATTTTGTATTTTTTTTCTTTGGTATGAATAATCACTTTTTTACTGAGGGGCTCCTTTTCCAGGAAGATGATTTCACTGCTTTTAAGGAGTATTGTTTCACCCTTAATTTTAATGGGTAATCTCTGCACATGATTATTATTAGCCAACCACTTTCTTATACGCTGCAGGGTTATTTTAAACCGCTTTTCTTCAATGGGTTTTAAAAGATAGTCCACTGACCCGATATCAAAGGCATCAACGGCATAATTGTTATGGGCGGTTATAAAAACGATCACTAATTTATTACCAACTTTTTTCGCTACGTCTAAACCGGTAATGCCGGGCATGGTAATATCTAAAAAAGCGGCGTCTGGATTGTATTTATTAATCTTTTCCAGGGCATCCCGGCCGTTAACGGCCTCGCCGATTATTTTAATATCTTTTTCGTTATTTAATAAGTTTTTTATGTATGCCATTTCCCTGGGGTTATCGTCAGCTAATATGATTTTCAATGATTTCCCCTCCCAGATAAGTGCGGGACAAAGGTTTAGATATCCTTTGTCCCTTTTAACGGTGCTATTTGATTAAATCTTCTGGAATTTCGGGTTGATATAAACTAACCCAACTGCTTGGATAAATACCTATATATGCTACCATGCTAGCTAGTCCAACAATAATTTTTAAAAAGTATTTTTTCATAACCAGCCTCCTTTCATAATATTTTATCTACTAAACGAAAGAATTTGTGTCCTAAGTTAGTTAGTGTGAAGGTATGAAAAAGAATAGACATACTGCTGGCTAATATAATATCACTTGAAAGGTTAAAAATATTGAATACAACAAGATAAATAAACGGCATTAAGCAAGAAATTATTTTTAAGATTTTTCTTCTTGTATCACAGCGAATGGGCTTTTCCTTAACATCAACTGGTGCTAACTTAATAAATGTAATAAGTGCAGTTAAAAGTGAAAACCATAAGAAAAAGTGAACAGGTAATTTAAAAGTTACAAGATACTTTGATATTGCTGCAATAAATAGGAATAATAGTAAAGAAGATATTAAGCATCTGTAATAGGCTGAACAATGTACTCCACCTGAGGGAAGTCTTAAAAAAGCAGAGCTTAAAAATGCGGCTATAAACTGAGGAAATATGCCAAACAACCATGGTATAGAAATGAAAACTAATATTTTAATTGTCCCACCAATTAAAACCTCTAAACCGTATGCTATCACCGCTTGTCTGCTTCTATCAAGGTTTAGCTCATAACTTAAATATTTTGCCAATTGTACAGAGTATTTATGTATCATAGCAACTCACCTTTTTTGGTCTTTTGGGTATAATTACAGAAAATCCGGCAGAGTCACTATCATAAACTATTTGTCCATCATAACTTTCCACAGTTTTTTTAACAATTGATAATCCATAGCCCCTACTTTTGTGTTTGGTTGAAAAACCAGGTTCATACATTTTTTTTTGAATATCTTCTGATATAGGCGGTCCGGTATTTGCAATCCAAAAATAATAATGATTTTCTGTTTCTCCAATATCTAGACTAATAGATTTTTTAGAATTATCATCTATTGTTTTTACTGCGTCGATAGCGTTATCTATTAAGTTGCCAAACACGGCAGTAATTGCAGAAGGTTTTAAGATGAAATTTTCTAGGTTGCCTTCAACATTTATTTGTATGTCAATTCCTTTTTTTTGAGCAATTGAAATTTTGTTTTGAAGTATTACACGGAGTGTAGGGTTAGATATCTTTAACAACAGACTGTTTAGTCTGCTTGCTGTAGATATATCTTCTAAATATCTTTTTGCCTCTTCGTTTTCACCGTTTGCAATTAACCCGTATATGGCCTGTAGGTGATTAATAAATTCATGCCTTTCAGCACGCATTAAATTTATGTTCTCATTTATTAAATTAGTATTATCTTTTTGGGATGTTAATAATATATCATGACAATTACTTATAAAGTGTCGAATTGCAATAATGGTAAAAAAGAAATTTAAAGCAGAAATGATGGCGAATAAGAGGTTTATAAGAGAGACTTGCTGTTGATAATAGTTTAAACTTCTAGATGCTAAAGTTATAAAAAAAGTTTCTAGTAAGATAAAAATAATTATAAATTCTAAAATATTTTTTTTACCCATAACTGCTATCACTAACTTTCATAATATATACCTATAATTTAAAATATATTTTTTTCTTGTATAAGAAAAGAATTATTAAAGCCCATATTATAAGATGGGGCCAACCAGTTAATATTCTAAGTACTGTATCACTCCAGAGTTCAGTTAAGTTACCTATATTTAATTTATACTCAATAAAATATAGAGAAATATTTTCTAATGATATTAGTGTACCTAAACTAACAATTGTTACAACAAGGCTATACTTATACGAAACTTTAAGTACTAAAGAAAATATGATAAATACTACAATAACTCCAATTAAAGTATGTATTCCGAAGGGAAATGGCAGCAATCGAACAAAATAAGAAGCTACAACGGAAGTCAATACCGCTGTGGTTACTCTTTTAAAATCAACTTTTTCCCCAATAATTACCAAACCATATATGAAAATTAAATAACTTTCTGGTACAGAGTAAAATATTATTGCCAATAAGGGCATTTTATCCATTGTTATCATACCTTTTTTTTATATACTGTCGACTGATAGTCCTTCCTTTGTGCTTTAAAATGCACTTTATGGGTTTTTACCTGCCCGGGGGATGTAAAATTTTTTCCAATTATTTCATTTCCCGGGCTTTTAATTACTATTTTAAGGCATTATGCGACTATTTAAAAGGAATTTTGCCCATGAAATCAGAAAATTTGAATAAAATTTTTGTATACAAAATCCTGGGAATTTAGTTTGGGGATAAAAAGGAGTTGTAATATTTCACAGGGAATAAAAATTATTAATTTTGGCAATTGGCTAATTGTTAAATATTTTAGGAGGGCGTTCTTATGTCTGGTAGTTATTATGTCAACCTTGAAGATGAAAATGTTCAAGAACAAATTGCTGCTCAAAAGGATAGGTTTATAGCCGGACTGGCGATAGATAAATTTTTTCTAAGGCCGGAAGTTTTACAATCCTGGCAGCGCTGTAAAGAAATGAATGTAAATTGTAAAAAGATAACTAGAAAGCGGTTATATACCAGGCAGGAGCTTGAGGAGGCGATTAATAAAAATAAAGATATGCTGCGGGCGGCCAAGCCTTTTTTAGATATCGTTGAACAAACAGCAATAAATACGTTTCCCGTATATCATTTAGTCATTGCCGACAGCAAAGGGTACTTGCTGGAAGTTAGGTGTGATAAAAAAACATTAAGCAGCCCGGATAGCTATATTGTTCCCGGGGCTTGTTTTACAGAAGATATTACCGGCAACACATCCCTTGGTACAACATTACATACAAAAAAACCAACATATTTTATTGGCCATGAGCATTACATAGAGCAGTTTAAACAGTATACCTGCTTTGGTGCACCGATTTTTAACCTGCATCAGGATTTAATAGGGGTAGTATTGCTTGCTACTCCAAGCTATATCATGCCTGTATTCGGTTTTAGCTTAATAATATCCATAGCCCAGGCAATTACTAATGAAGTTAAATTGATTGAAAATAAAAAAATTAAAGACCGGCAGAGGCGGGAGAGCCTGCAGTTTATATCAAATATGTTTGACAATATGCCGGTGGGTATATTTATATACGACGAGCATGGAAAGTTACAATTTATAAATAAAGCGGCAGCGGATATAACGGGCTATTGTCTGGCCGAACTGCAGGGTAAAAGTGGTTTGGAAATTGCAAAATTACTTTTTCCCAAAGATGATACGGGTTCCCACGTCACCCAAATATTAAAAAATAACTGCCGGATCATTGGTATAAAGAAAAAACTTTGTCAGAAAAATGGTTGTTTCATTGATATAACTGCAGATATTTACCCGCTTAATTACACTGAAGATCAATTAAACGGCGTGCTTATAATTTTCAGGGACCTTTCTTTAGAGCAGGAGGTAGAAAGACTGCAGCTTTTTACCAATGCTTTTATAGATTCTACCAGCTCAATTATTTTAGCTGTTGACCATGAAAGGAAATTAACTATAGTTAACAGGCGGGCTGAAGAGGTACTGCAGATTGATGCTCAAAAATCCATTGGTAAAAATATTGAAGAGGTTATTCCCCACTGGCCGGAGGAAGACAGGCTGATCACTAAATCGCTGCAGTATGGCAAAGGATACAGGCTGCGGGAAGTTAATGTGGAAATTAACGGGGAGAAAAGAGTATTTCTAAGCAGTTCGGAGCTTTTGCACTCTAAAGACGGGCAGTTTTTAGGGGCCATAGAAGTGCTGGATGACATTACCGAGTTAAAGCGCCAGCAGAAAATGCTTTTTCACCAGCAAAAGCTGGCTGAAGTGGGTCAGATTGCGGCCGGTTTGGTGCATGAAATTAAAAACCCCATCACCACCATTAGCGGGTTTACAGAACTAATACGGGCCAAATTAACAAAGGAACAAAAGAAGGAAGCACAGTACCTGGATATTATTTCATCCGAACTGGAGCGGGTCAGACAGATATTGTACAGTTACCTACAGCTGGCCAGCCCAAGGTCTCCCAAATTAGCAGTGCTTTCATTGAACAATATTATAAAAGATATAAGTTTACTGCTTGATGGGCATGCCAAAATACACAATATCAGTATTGTTAATCAACTGGATGATGAGCTGCCCCGTTGTAGTGTGGACAGTAATCAAATAAAACAGGTACTTTTAAACCTGGGCCAAAACGCCATCCACGCCATGGAGAACGGGGGCCGGTTGGTATTTAGAACGGTTTACTTACCTGATTTAAAGCAGGTGCGGATAGATATAGAAGATAACGGTACGGGGATGGATGAAGAACAGCTGGAAAAACTGGGTACTCCCTTCTTCACCACCAAAGAGGATGGCACCGGCCTTGGTATATCTGTATCCTATTCCATAATAGCCAAGCACAACGGTTATGTTGATGTGTACAGCAAACCGGGGGAAGGAACCAGGTTTTCTATATTTTTACCCGCTGCTGAATAAAGTATGGACGATCCGGGAGGGATCGTCTTTTTAAATGTAATACCTGCCTTGTACATTTTTTGTTCTAATTAATACCCCGCAGTCATAGTCTTTTAAAAAGGACAAGACTGGCGAGCAGTGGGGGTGTTTTTTTGGTTAATTACATATGGTTGGGCATGATTGTAATGAGCATAGTTGTGGCCGGAGCCCAGGGAAACATAGAAGTGATAACAAAAGCCGCCTTCGAGGGAGCGGATACAGCGGTTGAAGTTAGTTTGAGCCTCATTGCCATTATGACCTTTTGGTTGGGAATTATGAAGCTGGCAGAAGCCGCCGGTTTAGTCAAGGCACTGGCCAGGCTGGTACAGCCGGTTACTGCTTTTCTGTTTCCCAGCATCCCCAGAAATCACCCGGCGCTGGGCGCCATTGTAATGAACCTGTCGGCCAATGTGCTGGGGCTTTCTAATGCCGCCACACCCATGGGCTTAATAGCCATGCAGGAATTGCAAAAACTTAACGGCAACTCCCGAACAGCATCTGAAGCCATGTGTACATTTTTAGCGTTAAATACATCCTGCTTAACTTTAATACCCACTACAATAATTGGTATCAGGCTGATGTATGGTTCCCAGGATCCCACCGCCATAGTTGGCACCACCATTTTTGCCACCGCCTGCGGAATGACGGTGGCCATAATTGCTGACCGTACGTTTAGAAGAATATATAACTGGCGGAGGAGTTAATATGTTTGAATTAATCAACCAAATATCACGCTGGGCCATCCCCGTTGTTTTACTGGTGATACCGCTGATCGCATTTATCAAAAGGGTGCCGGTTTTTGAAACTTTTGTGGAAGGGGCCGAGGAGGGCTTTTCCACAGCCATAAAAACTATTCCCTACCTGGTGGCCATGCTGGTGGCGGTGAGTGTTTTTCGCGCTTCGGGAGCAATGCAGCTGATGGCAGATTATTTTTCGCCGCTGTTAGATAATGTGGGTTTTCCGGCAGAAGTGCTGCCCCATGCCATAATGCGGCCGCTGTCCGGTGGGGCGGCACTGGGTATTGCCACAGACTTAATTAAAACCCACGGGCCGGATAGTTTTATCGGCAAGCTGGTATCCACTATGCAGGGCACCAGCGACACCACCTTTTATGTGTTAACACTGTATTTTGGCTCTGTGGGAGTGCGCAGGTACCGCTATGCCGTGGCCACAGGTCTTTGTGCGGACATAACCACACTGGTGGCCTCACTGTTTATTGCCCATGTTATGTTTACTACTTGAAGGAATTTATAGTTTGATGTAGAAGTCAGTATGCCCGGTATTAATACCGGGCAGTATATGTTCTTAGGATAGATTGTAATGGGGGATAATATGGAACGGTTACAAAAATTTTTGGCTCATGCCGGGGTGGCCTCCCGGCGGAAATGCGAAGAACTGATATTAGAAGGAAGAGTGAAAGTTAATGGTAAAGTGGTGCGGGAGCTGGGCACCAAAATAGATCCCGATAAAGATAAGGTACAGGTGGATGGCCGCTGGATAAAACAAAAGGAAAAATATGTCTACCTGATGATGAACAAACCCAGGGGTTACGTGAGCACCGTCAGCGATGAAAGAGGACGGAAAACGGTAATGGACCTGCTTAAAGACGTAAAAGAACGGGTTTACCCTGTGGGGCGGCTGGACTATGATTCCGAGGGTTTGCTGCTGTTGACCAACGACGGGGAGCTGACCCAAGCCCTTACCCATCCCAAGCATCAAATTGCCAAAACTTATAAAGTCAGGGTGGAAGGGGTGCCCACGTTGGACAATTTAGAAAGGCTGGCCAACGGGGTAAAGCTGGAAGACGGGGTGACAGCTCCGGCCAGGGTATACTTAACGCACATAAAAGATGGCAATGCGCTGCTGGAAATTACCATCAGAGAGGGTAAAAACCGCCAGGTGCGCCGCATGTGTGAATATATCGGTCACCCGGTAAAAAGACTGGTACGCACCCGCATAGGCCCGCTGGAACTGCGCAACATGTCCAGCGGTGAAGTGCGGGAATTAAACAATGCCCAGCTGAGGGAACTGTTTAAAGCTGCAGGTATTAAAAGATCCAAGCCGAAAGGGAGAAAAAACGCCCGTAATAAAAGGGGATAATCTTTCGGCTGATAAATGTATATCGTATTACAAAAGATGCCATATTATCTAATATCACACCGATTACTTAAGGGAGGATTGCTTATGCCTCGTTGCCGGCGCTGTGGTAATGATAATAGTTTGGCATCTTCTTTATTTCCACCGGCTTCAGATACTGCCAATGCTCCCCCTTACGGTTTGGTGGCAAATTTTAAAAAAGACGGCAGTTTGACCACTATGGAATGCCAGGGGGCCAGTCTTGATGATGCCCAAGAAGCCTATGAAGACCCGGAGCACTACTTTGATACCTGCCCGGTGTGCGGGGCCAAGGATATTGAATGGTAAATGACAGCAGGATTTTTCTTCACCGAACAGAATTACTATATACCTGATTGTTGAAATTAGACGAACCTTAGGGGGGACGTTTTTTGAATAACAACGGAAACGGTGAAGAAAATTTGAAAGGCGGGGTACGGGCGAAAATACGGCTTGATTTTAAAGGGATTGGCAAACCGGGCAGATTATTTTTTGGAGGCAGAAATACCGAAAAAGCGGCCGAAGAAGTTAGAGACCAACAGGTGGCCATGTTTCGCAACGTGCCGATACAGGGCATTTCCATTGAAGATATAGACATGAGTATTGAGGTGTATACAGTTTATGATGACATCAACCATACTGAAATTGCCTATGCACCGGTGGAAATAATGGTGGCCGCAGATACGCTGCAGGATTTGCTGCGCTTTGTAGTACGGGAAGATTTTCGCAAAGTAGAAATATTGGAACCGGCCCAGGTACAGCTTTCTAACTATGAAATAGAGCGCCTGTTGTTCCGTTTTTCCGAAGAAATGAAGGACTACCGCGAATACCTGGAGCGCAAGTACAACCGTTAAGGAATAGTTTGACAAGGCTGTGCATATATAACAACAAACCGCTTAAAAGGAGAGTTGTTATATGCGGCGCGGCAGGTCAACAACGGGAATAATGGAAAAAGCTGAAAAATTTATTATGAGGTTGGTTATCCTCACCGCAGTGCTGCTGGTGGTGGTACAGGCACTGGTGGTGAATGATCCCTTTAGAACGGTAACGGCCATGGTGGGGGCTGATACCGCCGCCACCGTAAATTCCACTTCCGTTCGCTGGAGCGAACCGCACATAACGCTGTACTTGGAAAATTACAGCGCGCTGCCCCGTTTGAGCGTATTGGTGAACGGTGACAAAGCAGGCCAATTTAACCACCGGTATGTGACAATACCGGTGCATGACGGTGATGTGGTGGAAATTGACGGCAGCTTTTACAATCGTGAAGTAATAGTAAGGGTGTTAAATACCACCGGGGAGGTGGTTGAACCGGTGGTGGATAAACAATTAAGAATTAAAGGTCAGCTGACAACTGTAAGTACCGTTAAATTAAAACGAAACTAATATATAAGGGGCTGTTTAACAGCCCCTTATATATTTATAACCAGGGGGCATTAAGGATGGTTTTGTGATTTGTTATAATATTATTTTATAATTTGCATAACAGGTAATTATTCGTTTGTATAGAACATTGTACGGGAGTTAAAAATTTTAGGAGGGGTTTTGCGTTGGCGGATTATCGAAAAATGTGGCAAGACCTGGGTATGGATTTGGAAAAACACGATGAATTTTTGGCAGCGGTACCGGATATTTACGGCGAATTGTTTGTTAGTCAGCAAAAACGTCCTGCGGGAATGGAATACTTTGACTTTGTTATGTCAGAGGTACATGGTTTGAGGGTAAAAGAACTGCTGGACAAAAAGGCTGAAGGTAAAAAAGTGGTTTCTTCATTTTGTGTGTTTGTACCGGAGGAGTTTGTTTTGGCCGCCGGCGGTGCCTGTATAGGTTTGTGTGCCGGGGCCCAGTATTCCGTACCCATTGGGGAAAAGGTTTTACCCCGGTCACTATGCCCGTTAATTAAATCATCCCTTGGTTTTAAACTGGGCGGCCTGTGCCCTTATTTTGAAGTGTCAGATTTTGTGGTGGGTGAAACCACCTGTGACGGCAAGAAAAAAGCCTGGGAAATTTTAGCCCAGTATCATCCCACCTATGTGATGGAACTGCCGCAGAAAAAAGGTGAGGCAGATAAAGAGCTGTGGTTAAAAGAGGTATACAAATTTAAAGAAAAGGTAGAGGCAGAAACCGGTGTTACCATTACTCCGGAAAGTCTCAGCGAAGCAATAAAACTGGCCAACAGGCGCCGGAAAGTGCTGCAGCGGTTATATGACACCCGCAAGCATGACCCGGTGCCGATCAGCGGCAAGGATGCCATGCTGATTACCCAGTTGAGCTTTTTTGACGACCCAGAGCGGTTTATTGAAAAAACAAGTGCCCTCTGCGATGAATTAGAAGATAGAGTGGCTAAAGGTGAAGGTGCAGCGCCCAAGGGTGCGCCGCGGATTTTGATTACCGGCACCCCAATGCCGCTGCCCAGTTGGAAGATGCACCACATTATAGAGAGCAGCGGTGCGGTGGTGGTATGTGAAGAATCATGTACCGGCACCAGGAGTTTTGAAACCCTGGTAGATGAAACAAAAACCGGCTTAAATGAGCAGGTGGAAGCAATAAGCCGGCGGGCATTGAATATTAACTGTGCCTGTTATACACCGAACACCGGCCGCATTGATGACATTCTGCGCCAGGTGAAAGAATATAAGGCCGACGGTGTGGTATATTACTCACTGCAGTTCTGCCAATCCTACAGTGTTGAATACCACCTGGTGGAAAAGGCGCTGCAGGAGGCCGGTATTCCGGTTATGCGCATTGAGAGTGACTACAGCGATGAGGATGCAGGTCAGCTGCAGACCAGAATAGAAGCCTTTTTGGAGATGATTAAGTAACCAGATGATTACAGCAGGTATTGATGTGGGTTCTACCGCAGCTAAGGCGGTTTTACTAAAAGATAAAAAGATTTTAGGCTGGGCAATGATTCCCACCGGTTGGAGTCCCCAAAAAGCGGGAGAAGAGGTTTTACAAAGGGCGGTGGATGCTGCCGGAATTACCGCTGCAGACATTCACAGGGTGGTGGGTACGGGTTACGGCCGGGTGGCTTTAGATTTCTTGGATAAGGCTGTTACTGAAATATCCTGCCATGCCATGGGAGCCAATTACTATTTTCCGGAAAACAAAATGGTAATAGATATCGGCGGCCAGGACAGCAAAGTGATACTGGTAAATAAACAGGGTAAGGTAATTAACTTTTTAATGAACGACAAGTGTGCCGCCGGCACCGGCAGGTTTTTGCAGGTAACGGTAAACGGTTTGGGGCTGGAACTGGATCAGCTGGACCGGTTACCGCCGGCAGAGCCGGTTAACATCAACAGCATGTGCACCGTTTTTGCCGAATCGGAAGTTATCAGCCTGCTGGCGGCGGGAACGGCAAAGGAGAGTATCGTAGCTGGTTTATTAAAATCCATTGCCAAACGCGTATCCACCATGGCTGGTTCGATACAAGAAAATGTCAATGTTACCTTTACCGGTGGCGTGGCTCAAAACAGGTTATTAAGAGAAATGCTGGCCCGGGAATTAGGAGTAGAGGTGATGGTACCCCCGGTGCCCCAAATAATTGGCGCGTTGGGTGCCGCCATTATAGCCCGAAATATTGGTTGATTTTAAAAACCTACCGTACTGCCCTGCGGGTAAAATTACGGTAGGTTTTGTTTTTAAAACACGGGATACCATTTTTCAGGGTAGGTGAGTAGGGTGAGGAACAGGCCTGCCTAGATAATAGCCCTGCCCGTAATCTATTCCCATTTCCAGTAATATTTTCAATATATCTTCGGTTTCAACAAATTCAGCTATTGTCTTCTTGTCCAGGGTTTGAGCTATGGCGTTCATGGCCTGAACCAGCGCCCGGTGGGTGAGGTCTTTATCAATGTTGCGGACAAAAGAACCATCAAGCTTAAGGTAATCCACCGGCAGCAGGCGGAGATAAGAAAACGACGAAAATCCTTTCCCAAAATCATCCAGGGCAAAATTACAACCTAAATCTTTAATTTTTTGAATCCATCGCTCTGTCAGCGATAAATTCTTTACAGCGGCGGTTTCTGTGATTTCAAAACCAACCCGGGAGGGGTCTATACCACTGCTGCAGATATTATTTTTGATAAATTCCAGCAGCGAATCGTCTCCTATGCTGGTGCCGGAAAGGTTAATAAAAAGATTTAAGTTCTTGTTTTGGCGGAACATTTTTATTGACCTCTTTATCACCCAGCGATCTATTTCCGTAATCAGGCCGGAGCGTTCAGCCGCGGGAATAAAGCGGCCCGGGGCAATCAGCTTCCCGTCGTCACCGGGCAGTCTTAATAATACTTCGTGGTGAATTATTTTTCCGCTGTCTATTTTAACAACGGGTTGGAAAAAAAGCGTAAACCTGTTTTCATGCAGAGCTTTTTTAATCAAATCAATTAATTTATTAGCTGTGCATTGTTTAGCGCCGATAAACTTGCCGGGCTGCATAAATATAATCTTGTTTCGTCCCTCTTCTTTGGCTGAATAAAGGGCGTTATCTGCCAGGGAGAGAATTTTTTGCGGGTCAAAATTTCCGTCGATCATAACAATACCGATGCTGATAGTGAGGTTAAAACTAGTCCTATATATCGACAGGCATAACTGGCCGTCATCCAGCACCCGGCGCAGTTTTTCAGCCACTATCTTGGCCTCCTCGGCGGAAGTATTCTCAAGCAGTACAACGAATTCATCGCCGCCAAAACGGAAGAAAAGATCTTTTTTTCGCAGGCTCTTCTTTAAAAGGTTGGTCAGTGTAATTAACACCCTGTCGCCGGCAGCGTGCCCCAGGGCATCATTAACCAGCTTGAAATTGTCCAAATCTATGAAGAGAAGGGCACTTTTTTCCCCCCGTTTTGCCTTTGCCACTGCCCGTTTTAAATGCTTCTCCAGTGAATACCTGTTGGGGATGTCGGTTAAAAAATCGTACATGGCCAGGTGCTGCAGCTGGTTTTCTATTTTTTTGCGCTCGGTAATGTCCCGCATTGTTTCTATAGCCCCAACCAGCTTCCCGCTGCTGTCCAAAAGGGGTGATGCTGCCACCCATAAAAATACTTCCTTTTTTTCAGGTAAGGGCAGATAAGTTTCTGCAAACAATGTATTTCCTTTTTTGGTTACATAATCGTATTTCAATTCTACTTCTTTGTCATTGGAAAATATTAAATCAATTAAGGTTGGCCCTGGTGGATTGTAGAAAGGTAGAGCCTGGGAGTAATCGGTCTTACCGATAATTTCATTTTTATGTACTCCTGTCAGTTCTTCAATAGCCCTGTTCCAGGCAATAATCTTTCTGCTGCTGTCCACGACGAAAGTGGCGTCGGGAAGAAATTCAATGATGTCTAAAAGCTGCCGCTGGGCGGCCCGCAGTTCTTCCTCCGTTCGCTTACGTTCCTCAAGCTCAAGCAGTAATTTCCTGTTGGCCTTTTTTAATTCCGCTGTACGTTCAGCTGCTTTTATTTCCAGCTCTTCTTTAGCTTTTTTTAGTGCTTCTTCTATTTTTTTGTGCTGGGTTATTTCCATTGTGATCTTAAAGATGCCCCTTACACTGCCTTTGCTGTCTTTGACGGGGTAACTCCGGGTGAACCACGCCCTGCCGTCAGGGGTAATTATTTCACCCGTTTGCGGTTGACCGGTCTTTAATGCTTTAAAGGTTGAGCAGTTTGGGCAGGGGTTGACCTGCTTTTGCCATAACCGGTAGCAGTGATGTCCTACTAATTGTTCGGGAGTAAGACCAATGGATTCCCCTGCTGCCCTGTTGGCCCACAAAACTTTCATTTTTGTATCAAAATATATTAACCCTTCCCTGACGCTCATCAGTGTATTATATAACTGACTGATGATTTGTTCTTGGGTTTTGCCTGTATCTTTCATTTTTTCTACCCCCATGGATAAACTATTGGCCATGGGCCTGTAATTTGATAATCACCGGGTAGATACCTTCAGGAAATATGTCGAAATATATTTTATATTTAGAAAATATTATGAGTGATTATTGATATCTATTCTTGATAATCAATAAAGCAGCCGGGGTATAATCAACGAAATAATTGTTGTAACACTTTTTACTTGCCCAACATATGATGTCATTGATTAAAATCAAAAAAGGAGGTCGAGATAATGGGTTACTACGGTGGATATGGTTACGACCCGACCTTTATTGTGTTCCTGATTCTGATTTTGCTGCTGTTAGGCACACCTGGATACGGCTGCGGTTACGGTTCATACGAGCAAAAATAAAATACAGCTTATAAATAAAGGGTAACTTTTTAAAACCCGCCGTAATTTCCCGGGAACAGGAAGAACGGTGGGTTTTAAAATTTTTTAAATTAAACCGTGCTGCTGCCGGTTATTATTTGGGCTATTTCTTCGGCAGGGTAAGCATTTGCTGTTGGGCTTCTTTAAGGCTGGTAAACAGGGCGTCGGCTCCCTGGCGCAGCGTACGTATGGTATTGGATATACCTTCGAGCATGGTTATAGCCTGTTCCAGCTGCTGTTCCATACCGGGCCGGGAAAAAAGAACCAGCATTGTTAAAAACAATTTGGGATCTTGGATAATATTATTCTGTTCCCCGGTTTCCCCTTCTCTAAATTTGTAGTTCATTAATAATCACCTCTTAATTATTATCATCAGTACATGATACGGGTGAACCACCGGTGACGTTAATAAATTTAAGGTTGGTTTTCGGGGAAAGTGCGGTAGTGATTCCGGCGATATGATGGTTGCACAACTGCTTGGTTATGCATAGACTAAAAAAATTGCATTTTAAAACCGGAGTGAAATAGCATGGCAAAGTACAGGATAATGACCTTTGATGGGGGCGGAGTGCGCGGGGCGCTGACAGTCAACCTGTTAAAGCGATTAAATAAACGGTTTCCTGAACTAATAAAAAAAACAAATTTTTTTGCCGGTACTTCCAGCGGATCATTTATTGCCCTGGCTCTGGCCTATGGCTTATCCGTTGATGAACTTATTGACCTGTATTCTGAAGAGACGGCAAGGTATATCTTTACCCCAAAGCATATATTTTTGTTTAAACCCAAATATAACAATGAACACCTTAAAAGGGTGCTCAGTGTTATTTTTCCTCCCGGACTGCGCCTAAAGGATTTAAAGCGTCGTGTTCTTGTGCCTTCCTTTCGGGTAGACGGTGGTAATTTTATCAGGTGGAGGCCTGTTCTATACAATAACTTTCCCTATTCGTATACAAAGGACGAGTATGTAATAGATGTCGCCCTGGCCAGCAGTGCGGCACCAATTTACTTTCCATCCCACCATAATCATATTGATGGAGGTGTAATAGCCAATAATCCCAGTACGGCGGCCATTGCCATGGCCATATGCAAAAATGCCGGTAAACAAAAACTGGAAAACATTTATTTGTTTTCCATGGGTACCGGGTATACCCCCCATAAAATTAATGCCGACACCCGCAGGTGGGGTGCCCTGGAGTGGATGTTTAATCTCCGTCCGCCTCTTCCGCTGTTCAATATTTTGTTCGATGGCGATGTTGAGGCCGATGCCCTTTTTACTTCCCAGTTCCTGGTTGACCAGTACTTTCGCTTAAATCCCATGCTGCCCGGTGTAATTGCCCTGGATGAATACCAAAAGATTCCTTACTTGGTATCTATTGCTCAAAAAATTGATCTGCAGCCGGCCATCAGGTGGATTGCACAAAAATGGTTTGACTAACCGCGGCAGTAATTGATTTTTAACAGCTGCTGTAATATAATAACCTCAGTTTAGCAGCACTCCGTTTATGGAGTGCATTTTAGTTAGGAGAGGTGTGAAGGGTATGTCAAAGGCTCCGTTGCGGGGAAGTCGTAAAGTTGCCAAGGTGGCCATAGAAATGGCCCTTAGTGAAAGCAGAGAACAGGAAAGGGAATATAAAAATAAATACTTAAAGGAAAATATTCATACTGCCGCGGTGGATTATGGCGGGGATTTTGTTTCATCGGTAAGTAAAATTATCGAGAGGGCTGTGGTGGCAGCCAAGCGGGAAGGGGTAATCAGGGAAATTCATGCCGATGAAGGGGCTGTGGCCGGGGCCACCAGGGAAGCCCTGTCAATGGTTATGCCCAAGGCGGTGGGACTTAATGTAGGAGGCAAAATTGGTATTGCCCGGCAGGGGGATCATGTAATTGTAGCGGTATTTTTTGGGGTTGGCCTGCTGCACATGGATGAAGTGGCCATTGGTTTGGGGCACAGGGCTGTTTCTTACAGCTAAAAGGCTTATTTTCAGGGCGTATGAGAGGGTGGTAGTGTGGGAAAGGTAAAGGTTAGAGGTATTCGTGGTGCCATTACCGTAGAAAAAAACACCTCCCAGGATATGACAGAGGCTATTCGGGAACTCCTTAATGCCATAGTGCGGGAGAACCATTTGAAGCTGGAAGACATTTGTAGTGTGTTTTTTACGGTAACCAAAGATTTAAATGCCCAGTTTCCGGCCCGGGCGGCCCGGGAAATGGGTTGGGACAACGTGCCTATGATTTGTGCCCAAGAATTGGATGTACCGGGCAGTTTGCCCCGCTGTATCAGGGTAATGATGCATGTAAACACCGCTGTGGCCCAAGAGGAAGTGAAACATGTTTATTTAAGAGAAGCGGTTAGCTTAAGGCCGGATTGGGCGGGAAAATAAATGCTGCGGGCTTGATGCATTTACTTTTGGTTAACTTTTTCCGCTGCCGGGCTGCCAAGGCCGGGCGGTTTTTCCAACCGGTGTCTTGGGGCGTGTACCACGGTAATACTGTTATAAATGCGTTCTTTTTCCTCCACCAGTTTTCCGTTTTTATATTTCCGGTGGCGCAGCTCTACCCTGGGAATGACAATTGTAACTTCATGCGGCACCGGTATATTGAGCTTTCTGGTTAACTTTATCTTAATGTCCTCCAACTGCAGTTCAATTTCGTCTTCCTGCATGTGAGGGGGCCTGCATTTAGCTAAAGGGGTTTTCCTTTTAGTGATTTTTGGCAGCCATTTTAACAACGAGATCACCCCTGTTTTTTATCCAACATATGGAATGACATAAAATTTGTGACAATAAATGTACTGCTGAATGTTTTTTTAATTGACTGGTAATAACTTTTGTGTTAATTATATAATTATAATTTAGTAAGAACTGAATAAGGGATTTTTTAGTTGAGATGAGTGGAGATTAGTTGAGTTTAGTTGAGCTGAGGTAGAGGGAGAGGTGTGTCTTTTGGCGGAAGACCGGTACTCTACTTGAGTGCTGGTTTTTTTGTTTTTCATTTTAAATCATGCAAGGAGGTGATTGAGCTGCAAATTAATGAGATTGATGAGAGAGAATTTGTTAATTTAAGCAGGCATTATAACCTAATTCCGGTCTGCCGGCAGCTGCTGGCGGATACCGAAACACCGGTAACGGTATACCAAAAGATGAGAGTGCTTAAACCGGTTTACCTGTTAGAAAGCGTAGAAGGAAATGAGCAAACAGCCAGGTACTCCTTTATCGGGCTGAATCCATTTGCTGTATTTCGCAGCAATGGTTTAAGCACAAAGTTTACCTTTGACGGTGCAGTTAAAACGCTGACAGGTAAACCATTGAATTTGTTGGAGGAAGTGTTGGCCCAATACCGCTGCCCCAGCTTACCGGGTTTGCCGCGGTTTTACGGCGGTGCGGTGGGTTATTTGGGCTATGATGTGGCAGCCACGCTGGAGAACCTGCCCCGGCGGGCAGAAAATGATTTGCAGCTGCCGGATGTACTGCTTGTATTTTGTGAAACGATAATAATTTTTGATCATCTTCGCCATGTATTAACCGCGGTGGTAAACAGCAGGGTAAGTGCTGATGCCCGGGAGGATTACCGGAGAGCTGTAAGGGTGTTGGAGCAGATTGAAAAATTGCTCCGGCAGAGTTATTCATTGAAATTACCGGCGCAGCCGGCGGCAGGTCAATTGACGTCTAACTGTACAAAGGAGCAATTTACCGCTGCCGTGCGCCGGGCCAAGGAATATATTGCCGCCGGTGACATTTTTCAAGTGGTACTTTCCCAGCGTTTTGCCTGCCATTACTCCGGTTCTCCTTTTGATGTATACCGCCGTATGCGTGGTTTGAATCCTTCACCGTATATGTATTACCTGGATTTAGAAGACATTTCTATTGCCGGTGCCTCCCCGGAAATGCTGGTGAGGGTGGAAAATAACGTGGTGCAGACCCGGCCCATCGCCGGCACGCGCCCCAGGGGAATGGATGAAAAGGAAGATAAAGCCCTGGCCGCGGATTTGTTGAGCGATGAAAAGGAACGAGCCGAGCATGTAATGCTGGTGGATCTGGGACGCAATGACCTGGGGCGGGTGTGCCAGCCGGGCAGTGTAAAGGTGAATGCGTTTATGCAGGTGGAGAAGTATTCCCATGTGATGCACCTGGTATCCAATGTAAAGGGAAAGTTAAATGAACAAAACACTCCGGTGGAGGCTTTAAAATCCTGTTTTCCCGCCGGCACTGTTAGCGGGGCGCCGAAGATAAGGGCAATGGAAATTATTGACCAGCTGGAACCCACAAGGCGCGGCCTTTATGCCGGGGCCATTGGTTATTTTGGATTTAACGGTGTTTTGGATACTGCCATAGCCATTCGCACGATAGTTTTTTACCGGGGAAGGGCTTATTTCCAGGCTGGGGCCGGTATAGTGGCGGAATCCGACCCGGATAGCGAGTACCGGGAAACATTGAATAAGGCAGCGGCCATGGCCCGCTCGCTGGGGATAATTGATGGTAGAGGAGGGATGATTCCCCTTGCTGCTGGTAATTGACAATTATGATTCCTTTGTTTACAACCTGGTGCAGTATTTGGGAGAACTGGGTCAAAGGGTTGAGGTGTATCGTAATGACCAAATTACTGTCAATGGGGTAAAAAAGTTAAGACCCGCCGGTATTATATTGTCTCCCGGACCGGGTAGGCCGGAAGAAGCCGGCATTTGTTTAGAACTGGTGCAGCATTTAGCCGGGCAGATTCCTATCCTGGGGGTGTGCCTGGGCCATCAAGTAATCGGGCAGGCCTTTGGTGCCGGGGTGGTGCGGGCAGGCAAACCGGTGCACGGCAAAAGTTCGCCCATTATGCACAGGGGTTTCGGTTTGTTTAAAAACCTGCCGGTACCTTTTACCGGGGGACGCTACCACTCCCTGGTTTTGTCACCGGAAAAACTGCCGGACTGCCTGGAGGTTACTGCCTGGACAGAAGAGGGGGAAATTATGGGGGTGGCTCACCGCCGTTATCATGTTTACGGTGTGCAGTTTCACCCCGAATCAGTGCTCACCGGGTATGGGCATCATATTTTAAAAAATTATCTGCAGTTGATCAGTTAGCGTTAGTGAAGCTGAGAATAGATGAGGAGAGGAGAGAAGAGTATGATATCACAGGCAATTAAAAAACTGGTAGCCGGTGAACATCTTACCGAAAATGAAGCGGTGAATGTGATGACTGAAATTATGGAAGGGCGAGCCAGCGCAGCTCAGATAGCTGCCCTGCTCACCGCGCTGCGCTTAAAAGGCGAACATGTGGATGAAATTACCGGGTTTGCCCGGGTGATGCGGCAGAAAGCTGTCCCGGTAAAGAGTAAGCATCCTTTGCTGGTGGACACCTGCGGCACCGGCGGCGACGGTGCGCGCACCTTTAACATATCCACCACTGCGGCCTTTGTACTGGCCGGTGCCGGGGCCAAAGTAGCCAAGCACGGCAACCGTTCTGTCAGCAGCTGCTGCGGCAGTGCCGATCTGCTGGAAGCGCTGGGGGTGAGGATAAACCTAACAGCTGAACAGGCAGGCCGGTGCCTGGATGAGTGCGGCATATGTTTTTTGTTTGCACCGCAGCTGCACAGGGCTATGAAGCATGCCGCTGCCCCGCGAAAAGAAATTGGTATCCGCACAGTTTTTAACATTTTGGGGCCGTTGACTAATCCCGCCGGAGCCCAGGCCCAGGTGCTGGGGGTATATGACGCCGGTTTGGTGGATAAGTTGGCCCGGGTGTTGGCCCGGTTGGGCAGTAAACGGGTCTTTGTACTGCATGGTGCTGGGGGGCTGGATGAAGTATCACTGGCCGGTCCCACAGTTGTGTGTGCGGTATGGGAGGGACGGATAACCGGTTATACCATAAATCCCACAGATTACGGTTTTGCACCGGCTCCGGTGGAAGCACTGGCAGGGGGCACTGCGGAAGAAAATGCTGCCATTACCAGGGAAATATTAAAGGGGGCCGGCGGCCCACGCCGGGACGCCGTGGTATTAAACGCGGCCCTGGGCTTGATATGTGCCGGGAAGGCGGCGGATATAGCCGCCGGTATTAAACTGGCCCAGTGGTCCATTGACAGCGGGGCTGCTGCTGCTAAGCTGGAAGAGTTGGTTAGGTTTACCGCTGCACTGCCCGGCAGAGGAGTGGTCAGCTTTTGATACTGCAGCGCATACTGCAGCATAAAGAACAGGAGCTTAAACATGAAATGCAGCAGGTGCCCTTAGATAAAATAAAAGAGCTGGCCCTTTTGGCACCCGTTCCCCGGGACTTTACCCGGGCGCTGAGAACACCGGGGAGAGTAAATGTGATAGCAGAGGTTAAGCGGCGTTCCCCATCCAAAGGTTTACTGTGTCCCCATTTCGACCATCTTGCCCTGGCCCGCAGCTACGCCGGGGCTGGAGCGGCGGCCATATCTGTGCTCACCGACAGCAAATTTTTTGGCGGACACCGGCAGCACCTGGCTGATATACGCAGGAATACTCAACTGCCGCTGCTCAGGAAGGATTTTATCATTGCTCCATACCAGGTATACCAGGCCAGGGCACTGGGGGCTGATGCGGTGCTGCTGATTGCGGCGGTGCTGGACGATGACAGGCTGCCGGAACTGTGTCTTTTAGCAGAAAGTCTTGGTATGGCAGCACTGGTGGAAGTGCATGATGAAACTGAGCTGCAGCGGGCACTGGCTGCCGGTGCTAAACTTATTGGAATAAATAACCGCGACCTGCACACCTTTGAAACGGACATTGCCACCACCTTTAAATTACGCCGTCAAATCACCGAGCCGGAAATTACAGTGGTCAGTGAAAGCGGCATTAAAAACGCTGACCAAATGGCTGAACTGGCCCACCACCGGGTTCATTCAGTGTTGGTGGGGGAAACGCTGGTGGCTGCTCCCGATCCGGCTGCTAAACTTTCACAATTGCTGGCCGGGGGTGATTACCGTGTATGAGCATAGGGTACGGGTAAAGATATGCGGTATTCAGGACTTAACCACTGCTCTGGCGGCGGTAAAGTACGGTGCCCATGCTTTGGGTTTTGTGTTTGCCCCCAGTTTCCGGCAGGTATCGCCGGATCAAGCCAGGGAGATTAGCCTAAATTTACCTCCCTTTGTCAGCAGGGTGGGGGTATTTGTTAACGCTTCTATTGATGAGGTGCGCCGGATTGCTGCCTATTGTAATTTGGATTTTGTACAGCTGCACGGGGATGAGCCCCCGCGGTACGCCAGTGAGTTGGGGCTGCCGGTGATAAAAGCTTTCCGGGTTAAAGATATTACAGTATTGCGGCAGGCAGCCGAATACCCGGCCCGAGCGGTGCTTTTGGATGCCTACACTCCCGGTGCCGCCGGGGGCACCGGGCATACCTTTAATTGGCAGTGGTTAAAAGAAGTGCGGGTAAAATGCCCGGTTATACTGGCCGGGGGCTTGACCCCGGATAACGTGGCCGCGGCCATAAAAGCTGTACGTCCCTACGCTGTGGATGTTTCCAGCGGTGTAGAAACCGGCAGCAGGAAAGATTTGCAGAAAATTGCCCTGTTTATTAGAAGAGCATACATGCCGCCCTGCGGCACCACCAGGGAATGAAAAGACACGGCAGAAAGGAGTTAATATAAATGATGTCCATACCCGATGAGCGCGGATATTTTGGAGATTACGGCGGGCGTTTTGTGCCGGAAACATTAATGCCCGCCCTGGAAGAGTTAAGCGAAAGTTATCGATTGGCTAAAAAAGATAAGGAGTTTAATCACCGGTTTAAGTACTATTTGCATCAATATGTGGGCCGCCCATCACCGCTGTATTTTGCTTGCGGCTTAACCAGGCACTGCGGTGGAGCGCAAATCTATCTTAAACGGGAAGACCTCAATCACACCGGGGCCCATAAAATAAATAATACCATTGGCCAGCTGCTGTTGGCCGGGCGGATGGGCAAAACAAGAGTGATTGCGGAAACCGGGGCAGGCCAGCACGGGGTGGCCACTGCCACCGCGGCGGCACTGTTTGGATTTCAATGCAGCGTTTATATGGGAGAAGAGGATGTTCACCGGCAGGCGCTGAATGTTTTTCGGATGAGGCTGCTGGGGGCGGAAGTGATTACTGTAAAAAGCGGCAGCCGTACATTAAAAGATGCCATGAATGAAGCCATTCGTGACTGGGTAACCAATGTGGAAAATACTTATTACTGCATTGGCTCGGTGGCCGGTCCCCACCCTTACCCGGAAATGGTGCGTGATTTTCAAGCGGTGATTGGTATTGAAGCCAGGGAGCAAATTTTAGAGCACACCGGGAGACTGCCGGATTATGTAATTGCCTGTGTTGGCGGGGGCAGCAATGCCATGGGTATATTTTATCCTTTTTTGCAGGATAAAGAAGTTAAACTGATTGGTGTGGAGGCTGCCGGGCACGGCCTGGAAAGCGGGCGGCATTGTGCCACCCTTTCCCGGGGAAAACCCGGCGTGCTGCAGGGAAGCTACAGCTATGTTTTGCAGGATGAGCACGGTCAGGTGCTGCCGGTACATTCCATATCTGCCGGGTTAGACTACCCCGGTGTGGGACCTGAACACAGCTATCTAAAAGATATTAACCGGGTCGTTTATACTTCTGCCGAAGACGGGGAAGCGGTAAAGGCCTTTCAGCTTCTGTGCCGCACCGATGGCATTATTCCGGCGCTGGAAAGTGCTCACGCCCTGGCAGAGGCGGTAAAACTGGCGCCGCAGCTTCCGCCGGAATCAATTATCATTGTTAACCTGTCTGGGCGGGGAGATAAAGATGTAAATACAATGGCCAAAATGGTGGGGGCGAAGGTATAATGAATAGGATAGATAACTGTTTTGCAAATTTAAAAGAAAATGGGCAAAAGGCTTTTATTCCCTTTGTTACTGCGGGGGATCCAGATCTTGGCACTACGGTGGAACTGGTGCGGGCCATGACCGGTGCCGGGGCGGATATCATTGAACTGGGAGTTCCTTACTCTGAACCCCTGGCAGACGGGCCGGTAATTCAAAAGGCTGTTCAGCGCTCGCTGGAGCGGGGTACAACACTGGCTAAAATATTAGAGGCAGTGACAATAATTCGTAAGACGGAGCAGGTACCGCTGGTACTGATGTCCTACTATAACCCCATCCTGCAGTACGGCTTGGATAATTTTGTACAGCATGCGGTTGAGGCGGGGGTGGATGGAGTGATTGTACCTGATCTGCCGGTTGAGGAATGCCCTCCTCTGTTCAGCCGGGCGCTGGAGAAAGGTTTGTATTTAATTCAACTGGTGGCACCAACCACTACGGAAGCCAGGCTGAAAAAGATTGCCCGCTTTTCCAGAGGGTTTATTTACTGTGTTTCTGTTACCGGGGTTACCGGTGTTAGGGAGGAAACTAATAATCAAATAGCGAATTTAACTAGCAGGGTACGCCAAGTTACTTCACTGCCGGTGGGAATTGGTTTTGGTGTGTCTGCTCCTGCCCAGGCAGCTCAGATAGCAAGACATTGTGATGCTGTTATCGCAGGCAGTGTGCTGGTAAAGATAATTGAAAATAATTCTGATAACGCGGTTAGTATGGTGGCCGGATTGGTGGCTGATTTTAAGTCTGCCCTGTCCGGTTAGGAGGTGTTTTGTTTTGCCGTCATTTCAGCTGGCAAGTCGCGAATACAAAAAAGAGGATACCGTTATACATTTAGGAACCGCTGCCGTGGGCGGTGGTAACACTTTGATTATTGCCGGCCCCTGTGCGGTGGAGAACCGGGAAATGATGCTGGAGCTGGCCCCGGTATTAAAAGATATGGGTGTACATGTACTGCGCGGTGGTGCCTTTAAACCCCGTACTTCCCCTTATTCCTTTCAGGGGTTGGGGGAAGAAGGGCTGCGCATACTGAACGAAGCGGGCCGCTGTACCGGTCTGCCCGTGGTTACTGAACTTATGGATGTGCGCGACGGTGAACTGGTATATCGTTACGCGGACATCATTCAGATCGGCAGCAGAAACATGCAAAATTATACCCTGCTGCGGGAAGTGGGGCAGATGGATAAACCGGTGATGTTGAAGCGCGGTTTATCGGCCACCATTGAAGAATGGCTGCTGGCGGCGGAATATATTTTAGCAGAAGGAAACCAGCAGGTTATACTGTGTGAACGGGGAATCCGTACCTTTGAAACCTATACCAGGAACACGCTGGATGTGGCAGCGGTGGGGGCGGTGAAAAACTTGTCTCACCTGCCGGTGATAGTTGATCCCAGCCATGCCACCGGCCGAAGGGAACTGGTTGCTCCCGCAGCTAAAGCGGCAGCAGCTGCCGGAGCAGACGGGCTGATGATTGAAGTACACCCCAACCCCGGGAAAGCGCTGTCCGATGGTCAGCAGTCTATTACGCCGCGGGAGTTGGCGGTGCTTCTAAAGATGGTGAGAGCAATTGATCATGCTTTAGACCGGAGTAGGGTTCATTATTGAGCCCTACTTTGGTTGTTAAACGGATTTGGAAGGAAAGGTTATTATTTTGTCATTATCCAGTTCCAGTATGTCGCCGATGATGTTAAATATGTCAATTGTTCTGATAATGCCCACCACTTTATTGTAATTTAAGGGGTATTCACCCATGGTTAACTCCGATGCTTCTGGTTTTTCCAGTACCGGTAATGAGTTAACCTGCTTGCTTAAAATCATGTGCACTGCTTTAGTGATGGTTTCGTTTTCGTACACGTAAGCGATATCAACACTTCTCATAATGTCTTTAACCTGTATATGCACATGCTGTCCAATTTTGTTTTTGGTGAAAAATAAAGCCCAAGAAGCGATGGTTGATAAAGGACTATTTTTATTGGCTTCCATTTCTATGGCTTTAAGCAGTGATCTAAGGGTGAGAATTCCCACTATATCTTTTTTGTTGTCCAGCACAATGATTGACCTGTGACCGGTAAGTATATCGTTAGCTTCTTTTTTGAAGGTTTTCTTTAAAATTTTAATTGCTTCTCCAATGGTGGCGTTCATGTTAATAGTGGAGTATTCGTTGATGGGAACCATTACTTCTTTAACTAACCTGTCATGCATTTATTACCACTCCTTGTTACTGAGATTTAAACGACATTACAATATTATACTATATTATTATACTATGTTTTTTGTTAAATATTAGAAAATATACCTAGTATCTTTGATGAAAGCTGCAGATGATTGCTTCGGTGATTGGAGTAGTTTCCAGTGCCCGAATGGCGCGCCGGGCAGTGAAAACCAGCAGGAGCGGGTGCTTTTAAGTGAGCGGCTGTTGAACTGGGGAAGGTACTTCAGCTGGAACAGCCCATATTGTGGGAATGAAACTGCTCCACAATATGGGCTTTATTAAGTAAGGTTTTATAACCGGCCGGTAGCTGTACTTTGGGGGCGGTTATTTCTTTAATTTTAGTTCACTGGCCAGTGCTTTCCAGGCGGGTAAAGAGTTTTCTATTACCTTTTTATCGATGCAGTAAGCCAGGCGGAAGTATCCCCGCTTGCCGAATCCTGCGCCCGGTACTACTAAAATGTTGTGTTTTAAGGCCAGCCGGGCAAACTCCACATCATCATCCAGCGGTGATTTGGGAAACAGGTAGAAAGCCCCCTGGGGTTTAACCATTTCAAATCCCAACTGGGTGAGATTGTTGTACAGTAAATCGCGTTTTGCACGGTATTCTTCGATATTTACGCTTTCTTTCTGCAAATTGGCAACTAAACGCTGCATCAGGGCCGGGGCATTTACAAAACCCAGGGTGCGGTTGCAGAATACCAGCGCTTCAATTAACAGATCCACATTATCTATGTTGGGGTTTGCTGCCACGTAACCGATTCGTTCGCCGGGCAGGGCCAGGTCTTTGCTGTGGGAGGTAACGATAACGGCATTGTTAATGTATTTAAATACACAGGGTACCTGAACGTCGTAAGCAATTTTGGCATAGGGCTCATCGGAAATTACATATATTGGGCGCCCGTACTGCCGGGATTTTTCAGAAACCAGTTTATCCAGTTCAGAGAGTACGGCCGGCGGGTATACCACACCGGTGGGGTTATTGGGTGAATTAATGATGATGGCCCTGGTTTTTTGGTTCACGGCACTGGAAATGGCTTCTATATCGGGAAGAAAGTTTTCATCGGTACTTACTTCCCTGGCTACCCCGCTGTGATTGTCGATATAAAATTTGTACTCTACGAAGTAGGGGGCTAAAACAATGACTTCGTCGCCGGGGTTTAAAATGGATTTCAGCACTACATTTAAACCACCGCCGGCGCCCACTGTCATTACCACGTGTTTTAGGGTAACGTTCAGACCGCTGCTTTCAGAAAGTATTTCGGCCACTGCCTGGCGGGTTTCCGGGTACCCGGCGTTGCTCATGTACCTGTGCATGCCGGGGATGGGGCTGTCAGCCAGTTTTTTTAGTTCTCGGTGAAACTTCTCCGGCGGTTCGTTTACCGGGTTGCCCAGGGTAAAGTCATATACTTTATCCGCCCCGTGAATTTTACGCAGACGGTCACCTTCTTCAAACATTTTGCGTATCCATGATGCTCCGGATAAAAACTTTTCTATTTTACCGGCGATAACACTCAATAAGACCAACTCCTATACAAATTTTTCTAGTTTACATTGTATAACAATACATCTGCTGTTACAAATACTTTATTTATGGGCCTGAGAATGTTTTGTTAATTTATTATTGCCCGTTGATAAATGCTGTGGTATTATAGTAGCGTAGGATGGTTTACCTTTTAAAAGGTGTTTTTGAACAGGGAAGTACGGTAGTATGGTAGGGGAGGGATTAATATGCTTATTTGTTCTTTTGCGCTCCTCTGAGGGCGTTTTTTGTGTTTAATGGGGTGATAATAACTTGTAAAATTCCATAACGCTCAGAGGAGGGGCTTGCAGTGATAGTTATTATGAATCATTGCGCCGGCCAGGAAGATATTCAGCTGGTGATTGATAAATTGGAACAAGCGGGTTTTCGAGTGCATTTATCCAAAGGGGTGGAGCGCACCATCATTGGTGCCGTTGGGGATCGTACCCAGATAAATGATATTGCGCTGGAAGCAATGCCCGGTGTGGAAAAAGTGGTTCCCATCATGCATCCCTTTAAGCTGGCTTCCAGGGTATTTAAAGAGGAAGATACCGTTGTTAGGGTGGGTAACCTTGAAATAGGCGGCGATCATATTCAAGTGATGGCCGGTCCCTGCGCGGTGGAAAGCCGGGAACAGCTTTTAGAAGCAGCGGAACAGGTGAAAGCGGGTGGGGCCACAATCCTGCGCGGCGGTGCTTATAAGCCCCGCACATCCCCGTATTCATTTCAAGGTTTAGAAGAAAAAGGACTGAAACTGCTGGCCGAGGTCAGGGAAATCACCGGCCTGCCGGTGGTAACGGAGGTTATGGATACCAGTACCCTGCCGTTGGTAAGTGAATATGCCGACATACTGCAAATTGGTGCCCGCAACATGCAAAATTTTTTCCTGCTGCGTCAGGTGGCCAAGGTGGGCAAACCTGTATTGCTGAAGCGGGCTCCCTCTGCCACGGTGGAAGAATGGTTGATGGCTGCTGAATACATTTTGGCCGGGGGAAATTCCAATGTTATTTTGTGCGAGCGGGGAATTAAAAGTTTTGAATCATATACCCGCAACACTTTGGATTTAACGGCGGTACCGGTAATTAAGTATCTTTCTCACCTGCCGGTAATTGTTGATCCCAGTCATGCCATCGGCAATTGGCGTTTTGTAGGTGATATGTCCAGGGCCGCGGTGGCTGCCGGGGCTGACGGTTTGTTGATTGAGGTGCACCCTAATCCGCCGGAGGCGCTTTGTGATGGTAAGCAGTCATTGACGCCGCAAAATTTTAAAGCGCTGATGGCGGAACTGCGAGTTATTGCCTGGGCCGTGGGCAGGGAGATGGAGGAAATTTAAAATGTTTTTTAAGCGGGTTGTTATTGTAGGGGTTGGGTTAATTGGCGGTTCCTTTGGCCTGGCCCTTAATCACCGCCGGCTGGTAAGTGAAGTTGTCGGGGTGGACACCAATCCTGAAAATATTGAATTGGCTCTATCGGCCGGAGCAATTCACAAAGGGGAAAATTCTCTTTCCCGGGGAATAGCAGGGGCGGATTTGGTGGTTTTGGCCACTCCTGTACTGACCACCGAAAAATTAATATGTCAGCTGGCCGGGCAGTTAAAAGAAAACACCATAGTGACGGATGTAGGGAGCACTAAGGAAAGAATAACTGCACTGGCAGAGAGAGTTCTTCCCCCTGAAGTGTATTTTGTGGGCGGTCATCCCATGACCGGGTCTGAAGTGATGGGGATGAGAGGAGCCGACCCCTATTTATTTGAGAATGCCTATTACCTGTTAACTCCGACGACAAAAACCAACGGGGCGGCGTTAAAAGCCGTGCGCTGTTTAGTGGAGTCAATGGGAGCGCGGGTGGTGGAAATGTCACCGGAACTTCATGATCATAACGTGGCGGTAATCAGCCATCTTCCTCACCTGGTGGCCACCGCGCTGGTGAACACGTTAAGGGATATGCCGGGATATACAGATATAATCCCCCTGGCGGCCGGCGGTTTTCGTGATACCACCAGGATTGCCGCCAGCAGCCCGGTGATGTGGAGAGATATATTTCAATGCAATCGCCGCCGGGTGCTGGAGGTAATTAACTGTTTCCGGGCGGTGCTGGAGGAGTATGAACAGTTGATACGGGATGATAACGGTGCTGGGCTGCAGCAGAGGTTGGAGCAGGCCAGGGAAACCCGTTTATCGCTTCCTGCCCGCAGCAAGGGATACCTGCCGCAGCTGTTTGAGGTGCTGTTAAGCGTTCCGGATCAACCGGGAATCATCGCTCATTTTTCCTCACTGCTGGGGGAGAATGGAGTAAACATTACCGATCTGGAAATACTACGGGTACGAGAAGGGCAGGGGGGTACCATCCGCCTGGCTTTTGCCACAGAGGAGGAACAAAAAAAGGCGGAAAAGTTGTTAGCGGGTGAGGGATACCAAGTCCATGTCCGCTAGTTAACAGTAAATTGATAGAACCGGGGGGCAAAATGGAATTAACTGTAAAACAATGCAGAAGTTTAAGGGGAAGGATTAGTGTGCCCGGTGATAAGTCCATTTCTCACCGGGCGGTGATGCTTGGCGCGCTGGCCAGGGGTAAAACGGAAATATCAAATTATTTAATGGGGGAAGACTGCCTTTCCACCATAAAGTGTTTTAAAGCCATGGGTGTGGATATTTCCGAAAATAACGGTGTGATTACAGTGCAGGGCGGGGGGCTGCAGGGGCTTAAAGAGCCGGAAGACGTGTTGGACTGCGGTAATTCCGGCACTACTGCCCGCCTGCTTTTAGGTATTTTGGCCGGTCAGCCCTTTTTTAGTGTTCTTACCGGGGATCAATCACTGCGCCGCCGCCCCATGGGGCGAGTTACCACCCCGCTGGCCCAAATGGGGGCTGGTTTTGCCGGCCGGAAGCAGGGTACCCTGCTTCCCCTGGCGGTTCGGGGCGGTAAACTTAAAGCTATTCATTATAAAACTCCGGTGGCCAGTGCCCAACTTAAATCATCAATACTGATGGCCGGGTTATTTGCCGGTGGCAAAACAGTGGTTGAAGAGCCGGTTAAATCCAGGGATCACACTGAACGCATGCTGCAGCTCTTTGGTGCCCGGGTGGAAGTGGATGGCTGTACGGCTGCTGTACAGGGACAGCCCGAACTAACGGGACAGAAACTTACCGTTCCCGGTGATATTTCTTCAGCGGCCTTTTTCCTGGTGGCGGCGGCCATTGTGCCCGGTTCCGACGTAACCATTGAAGGCGTGGGATTAAACCCCACCCGGAATGGTATATTGGAAGTGCTGCAAAACATGGGAGCCCGTATAGACATTACCAACCGTGGTTTGGAAAGCGGGGAACCTGTGGGAGATGTGCGGGTGCGGGGCGGCATGCTGAAGGGTACAGTTATAGATGGCGATATCATACCCCGTTTAATAGATGAAATACCGGTGCTGGCGGTGGCAGCGGCGGTGGCCCAGGGAAAGACGATTTTCAGAGATGCCGCTGAACTGCGGGTGAAAGAAACGGATCGTATAGCAGCGGTGGCCGGTGAGCTGGCCAAATTTGGTGTGAAGATAGAGGAACAGCCCGATGGTATGATTATTGAAGGAGGCAAACCCCTTACCGGGACGGTTTGCACAAGTCATGGCGACCACCGCATCGGTATGGCCATGGCAGTGGCCGGCCTGGCGGCCTCTGGGAAAACAGTGGTACAGGATGCAGAAATTATCAATATATCATTTCCTGGGTTTGAAAACGTATTAAAATCAATTATAGTAGAATAATACGCCTGAAGACATTTTTTCTTCAGGCTTTTTTATATTACCCCCTATGCAGGGAATGAAAAGCCCCGGCAGCCACTTGCGGGAGTGAACGTTTTTCAGTGAGCAGCTGCTGGGCTTAGTAATATAACATTTTTCAGGACGTTCAAAAGATTTTACCAGCGAAAAAGAGGAATTTGCTGCGGTGTGTCGAAACAACTTAAGGTATTTGAATACTTATTTGAATACTATAGGTATTTGAATATTATAGCATCTTGTAGTTAGCGAGGTATTGTATGAGCAAGCTTAATGTTGCCATTGACGGCCCGGCTGGTGCCGGCAAAAGTACAGTGGCAAAGCTCTTAGCTGATAAGCTGGGCTTACTGTATATAGATACGGGCAGCATGTACCGGGCGTTAACATGGAAGGCCCTGCAGTTGAATTACGACTTTAACGACACTGCTGCCCTGGCAGAGCTTTCATCCGAAGTGATGATAAAATTAATTACCGATAATCAGAATTATAGGGTTTTCATAGATGGGGAGGATGTAACCGGTAAAATACGACAGCCGGAAGTATCCCAGCGTGTTTCCCTGGTGGCCAGGATACCGGAAGTAAGGAAAAACATGGTGCGCCAGCAGCAGAGCATGGCTGCTTCCGGTGGAGTGGTAATGGATGGCCGGGATATCGGTACCAGGGTGCTGCCGGACGCCCAAGCCAAGTTTTTTTTAACAGCCTCCATTGAAGAACGGGCCCGGCGGCGCCAGCGGGATTTAAAGCAGAAAGGTTATCATGTTCCGTTGGAAACATTAATGGCTGAAATTTCCCAACGGGATTATATAGACCAAAATCGCGAGACCGATCCCCTTGTTCCGGCTGAAGAGGCAATAATTATAGATACCACTGGATTAACAATCAATCAAGTTGTAGAGCAGATGGTGCAGCATATTGAAAATGTAAGTGATTGTAAATGACAGTTTTGGGGTAAACTGTGGTTAAAACTTTTTGGAGGTTTAATTAATGTTTTATAACCTGGCCAGGATTGTTATGAGGGTGGTATTGTTAATCCTGCGCCGTTGGGAAGTAACGGGTTTGGACAACATACCCAGCCAAGGCGGTTTAATAGTGGTTTCTAACCATTCCAGTTATTGGGATCCGGTAGCTGTGGGTTGTGCGTTAAACCGTCCTGTTCACTATATGGCCAAGGCGGAACTGTTTAAAATACCGGTTTTTGGTACTGTGATTCGAGCGTTGAAAGCTTTTCCTGTTCAGCGCAGCAGGATGGATCGTGCCGCCCTGCGTAAGGCTGCTGAATTATTAAATAAGGGCCAGGTGCTTGGAATTTTTCCCGAAGGAACGCGCAGTTCCAGCGGTGAACTGCAAAAGCCCCATTTAGGTGCCGCAATGCTGGCTTTTAAAAATAATGTACCCGTTGTGCCCATAGGCATCTGCGGGGCCAAGGGCATTTGTGAAAAGCTAAAGCTGACTGTTGGCGAGCCCATTCTATTACCCCGGTATGCTGGAAATAAACCAAGCCGCCGGGACTTGGAGAGATACAGCTGTAAAATTATGAGTGAAATTGCACGCCTGATGAAACCTGTTAAAGGCGATATCAAATAAGTGAGTACAGGTGCTCTGTTTTAAAAGTACCTTTTTAGAGGTGATTGTATTTGGAAGTGCTTGTGGCTCCAAAGGCGGGTTTTTGCTTTGGAGTTGAGCGGGCAATTGATATGGCCCGGCAGACTGCCAACGAAAAGTCCGGCCCGATTTATACGCTGGGGCCGATCATTCATAACCGCCAGGTGGTGGAGAAACTTGCCAGTGAAGGGATTCAAGCGATAACAAACTTTCGAGATATTCCTCCCGGCAATTTGATTATAAGATCTCACGGGGTAGGCCCGGAAGTGCTGAAAGCAGCTGATGAGTACGGTCACACGGTGATAGACGCAACCTGTCCCTTTGTTCGTAAAGCACAAGAGTTGGCCCGGGATTATACCGCTGAGGGATATCAAGTGGTGGTGGTGGGAGATAAAGAACACCCGGAGGTAAAAGGTATTGTTGGTTGGACCGGGGGCAGCGCCATTGTTGTGGATAGTGCTGCTGAGGCTGAAAAAATTTCCGGTTTTAACCGGGTGGCTGTGGTTGCCCAGACCACACAACCGGTGGAAATCTATAATGAGGTAGTTCAAGCCCTGCAAAACAAGGGCTTTAAAGTAGAGGCTGGCAATACTATCTGTCGTGCCACTGGAGAGCGCCAAAAAGCAGCCCTGGAATTGGCTCAAAAAGTGGATGTAATGATAGTGGTGGGCGGAGTTAATAGCGCCAATACTGGCAAATTAACTAAGCTCTGTAGCGCTGCAGGTACGCCCACCTACCAGGTAGAAACTGCCGCAGAACTAAAGGCCGATTGGTTTGCTGGGGTTGAACGTGCTGGATTAACGGCGGGTGCATCTACACCCAGCTGGGTTATTGAGGAGGTAAAATGTAGGATGAAGGAGTTAGGTGAAACTATGGAAATGCAAGAAGAGGGCATGAGGGAAGCAGTAGAGGTAAAAACCCTGCACCAGGGTGAAACGGTGAGAGGTACAGTGGTTCAAGTAAATCAAGATGAGGTTCTGGTTGACGTTGGAGCTAAATCTGAGGGAGTTATACCCCTGAAGGAATTAAGCAGCTATAACACCAACCCTCAAGAAGTGGTGAAGGTTGGAGATGAAATAGATGTAGTGGTGTTAAAGGCTGAAGACGACGAAGGCAGAACCCTGTTATCTAAAGTACGTGCTGACATTGAAAAGAACTGGGACAGCTTGGAAGAAGCTATGAACAACGGCACCGTTATTGAAGGTGTAGTGCGCGAAGTGGTTAAAGGCGGTCTTTTGGTAGATGTGGGCATACGTGCATTTTTACCCGCATCATTGGTAGAGATTGGTTATGTGGAAGATTTATCCCAATATTTAAATCAAACCATAAAGGCTAAAATTATTGAAATGAACAAAAACCGCAGAAAGGTGATTTTATCCCGCAAAGTGGTACTGGAAGAAGAAGCTGAAAAAGCTCGTGAAGAATTGTTCCAAACTTTGGAAGAAGGTCAAACCGTTAAGGGTGTAGTTCGCCGTTTAACTGATTTTGGTGCCTTTATTGACATTGGCGGTGTTGACGGCCTGCTGCATATTTCTGAAATGGCCTGGTACCGCATTAAGCACCCCTCTGAGGTGGTTAATGTAGGCGATGAAGTAGAAGTTAAGGTGTTAAAGATAGATAAAGAAAATCAAAAGGTTTCCCTGGGCTTGAAGCAGCTGTTACCCAACCCCTGGGATAATGTGGAAGAGAAATATGAAATCGGCAGTGTTGTGCCGGCTAAAGTTGTGCGTCTTGCTCCATTTGGTGCCTTTGTACAGCTAGAGCCTGGAGTGGAAGGTCTGGTGCACATTTCACACCTGGCTGAAGAACATGTGGAAAAACCGGAAGATGTTGTGTCTGAAGGGGATGAAATTAACGTTAAAGTACTTTCGGTTGACCGGGAAGAGAAACGTATTCGCCTTTCTATCCGGGAGGTTAATCGTGAGGCTAAAAAGGAACGCTCTAAACCCAAGAAGCAGGCAGGCAAACCGGAACCCCGGGAACAGCAGGAAACTGTTGTTGAAGCAGATACCGGTGGCGGTGTAAGTTTAGCCGAAGTAATGCCCAAGGAATTAACCGAAATGCTGGAAAAGAACAGATAAAAAGGTAAAAAAATGGCACGTTCAGCGTGCCATTTTTTTAGTATAAAGATAACTGTTAAAGTTAGTCAAAAACCGGGTATGTAAAGACACCGGGCAAAGTTCCAATGAATTTTGAAATACAGTAAATATACTTTCAATATGCAGCTTTAAGTTGTATAATACTGTTACGGATGCAGTCAAATTAAGATGTAATTCACGTACAAGGCCTTCAAGTTTAGATCATATCCATCCAAAGAACAGTCCGATCAACAAAATCGCCGCTTTACTTACCAATGTTTACAGCCACTTCTTAAAAAACCCGTAAAAAATGATAAACCATCACCCGGCTAATTCCCACGGGGGGATTGAATGGGATAAATACGGGGTGAGCTATTGATAATGGAAGAAAAACTCTTAAAACAAATACTTGGGGAACTAAATAAGGTTAATCAACAGTTAGACAGCATTGATAACCGGCTGGGCGGAGTGGACAGCCGGTTGGGTAACGTGGAGAGCCGGCTGGATGGAGTGGACAGCCGGTTGGATGCCATGGGCGGCCGGCTGGATGACATGGGCGGCCGGCTGGATGACATGGATGGCCGGTTGGATGCCGTGGGCGGCCGGCTGGATGACATGGATGGCCGGTTGGATGCCATGGGCAGCCGGCTGGATGATATGGATGGCCGGTTGGATGCCATGGGCGGCCGGCTGGATGATATGGATGGCCGGTTGGATGCCGTGGGCGGCCGGCTGGATGACATGGATGGCCGGTTGGATGCCATGGGCAGCCGGCTGGATGATATGGATGGCCGGTTGGATGCCATGGGCGGCCGGCTGGATGATATGGATGGCCGGTTGGATGCCGTGGGCGGCCGGCTGGATGGAGTGGACAGCCGGTTGGGTAACGTGGAGAGCCGGCTGGATGGAGTGGACAGCCGGTTGGGTAACGTGGAGAGCCGGCTGGATGGAGTGGACAGCCGGTTGGGTAACGTGGAGAGCCGGCTGGATGGTGTAGATGGCCGGTTGGATGCCATGGGCAGCCGGCTGGATGATATGGATGGCCGGTTGGATGCCATGGGCAGCCGGCTGGATGGAGTGGAGAGCCGGCTGGATGGTGTAGATGGCCGGTTGGATGCCGTGGGCGGCCGGCTGGATGATATGGATGGCCGGTTGGGTGCCATGGGCGGCCGGCTGGATGATATGGATGGCCGGTTGGGTGCCATGGGCGGCCGGCTGGATGATATGGATGGCCGGTTGGATAGATTAGAACAAGGTCAAGCGGAACTAAAACGGGAACTTGGTGAAATGAATAGTTTTATGCGTGAAGTACCTGATCATATATTTACTAAGCTGCGCGAGGTAGTTGAAGAAGAAATACCAAAACAAATTGAAAATCTACGTATAGTAGTAAATAAATAGAGCGGTTTAAACCTAATCCGGCATACATGCCGGGTTTTTTGTTTAGGAAGCGATGTTTGAAAATTGCGAATGATTTTTAAGCGCCTTAGGCGCTGCTGTTCTTTTACATGATTGTTTTTCAAAGAGGACAAAATACCAGTGATGTCAGACACCAGGAGGCCGGAATGAATAAAAGGTTTTGCACGGTGGCAGCAGCAATACTGGTTTGCATAACATTTTTATTTGGGTTAGCAGGGGAAGGGTATTCTTCCGCTGTTACCGGGATTTTCACTGCAGACAATACTCATCTGGTGGGGTGCTGTTTTGTGCTGCGGGATGACCAAGGAAGAGTAATTACAGAAGTATCCCGCCGGGTGTATTTCGGTGATGAGGTTATTTTACCTGACGGCAGACATTACCGGGTAATTAAAGTTCGAGAAAATACGGCTGCTGTAAAATTGTTGGGGTATGATAAAAATTACCTCCAGTGGATGCAGTATTTTAAAAATATGTCTGTTAAGGCTGCAGCAGAAAATTGGTACAAAAGACCGGTGGGTATTTACCATACCCATACGGATGAATCATACAAGCCAACCAGCGGTGCAGCCCAGGAACCGGCTGAAGGAGATATTTACCAAGTGGGGCAGCAGTTTGCGGATTCATTGAGGAACAAGGGAGTTAATGTACTGTATTATAAAACTCCCCACGATCCCCATGATAGTAACGCCTACGTTCGTTCCAGGCGTACCGCTGTGGGATTAATAAAGAACAACCCGGTGGCTTTGTTTGATATTCATCGCGATGGTGTTCCAAATGCTGGTAAATACAGGGCGATAATCGACGGCCGTCCGGTGGCTAAAGTGCGCCTGGTGATAGGTAAACAAAACCCCAAAATCTCTGCCAATTTAGATTTTGCCAAACGGTTAATGGCCTATGCCAATCAGCTGCACCCCGGAATTATTAAAGATATTTATTTGGGCAGGGGTAATTATAATCAAGACCTGCTTTCCACAGCTATAATACTGGAAGCGGGCACCTATACCAATACCCTGGAGGAAGCTAAAGTAGGTGTTGCGCTTTTAGCAGATGCTGTGCCGGTTGTATTGGGATTAACAGCTAAGAGCAGAACGACTGCAGCGGGGCCGATGGAGCAGCACGGTAAAAACGGTTGGGCCGCTGCCGGCTGGTTAATAGTGATAACGGTATTGTTGGTAGGAGTATTTCTATTGATTAACAACGGCAGCCTGGAAGAAACACTGGAAACCGCTGCTGCCTGGGTGAAAGAAAAATTATCTTCACCGGAGGTAAAATCAGCACTGCAAAGGCTTGCTGCAGCAGTGGAAAAAATTAACCGGCGGGCAGCCGGGTATGTAATTGAATATAGTAAACACCCGGCAGTACAGCGCTTGTTAAATGGCCTGTATTTTGTTATTCACCGGGCAATTGTGGCAGCGGCTAAACAACCGGCCCGCAAACCGGAAAAAACAGCCGGCACAAAAAAAAATAAAGATTAACAGATAAATAAAAACCCCCGTGCTCCAGGGCGCATTTGGGCCGGCAGAGGGTGAACTTTACGAATAAAGATATCTTGTTTCTGGGTAGTATACAAGTGTAAAAATGTTAATTTTGCTTAAGGAGGCAGGTTTATGACACAATTTCCCTTTGGTCTAATTGCATTAATAGTTGTTTCCTTTTTAATTTATTTTGGATTGGCTCACCGGGTGCTGGATCGAATGAGGCTTAGCGATAAAGCAGCCTTGGGTATTATTGTAGCCCTCATTATAGGCAGCTTTATAACCATTCCCCTGCCCTTGGGCAACATCAGAGCCTCCATTAACGTGGGAGGCGGCATAATACCGGTGGCACTGGCCATATACCTGCTGTCCAAGGCGGGTACTCGCAAGGAGTGGGTGCGGGCAATAGTGGCCACCGTGGTTACCGGTTTGGTTGTTTACTATGTTGGTTCACTGGTGATGAGAGGTTTGCCGGAGCCGGCGGGACGATTTGGTGTAATTGACTCCCTTTATTTATACCCGCTGGTTGCTGGTATCACCGGGTACCTGGCCGGCCGTTCCCGCCGTTCGGCATTTATTGCCGCCACTTTGGGTGTAGTGCTGGTGGACGTGTTTCATTTTGTATGGTTGGTACGCAGCGGTGCCACCGGCGGTACAGTGGCCATAGGTGGGGCTGGAGCATTTGACGTAACTGTATTGTCCGGTATTGTGGCGGTTTTACTGGCTGAAATATTTGGCGAATTAAGGGAACGACTGCAGGGCGGTCCGGCCACCGAGGGTCGGCCGGATGAACTTTTGGCCGGTTTAAAAAAGCCTGAAATTAATAGGCACGATGAAAAGGCTGGAGCTGAGCCAAAACCGGCCCCGGCCATGGAAGCGGCGGATATTGAAGTTGATGATACCATGCCCTTTACCGGGGGAGAAGAAAATGAGCATGATAAAGGCATAGATTTTACAGAACTTGCCGGTGGATTGAACGTAACCAGAGACACGGCAGAAAAAAGGAGGAAAGAATAATGAAGAATAAATTTAGAACTCACCTGGCAGCGGCTATGCTGGCATTGGGTGTGGTACTGCTGGCCATGGCAGTAACGGATTTTGCTGTAACTACCCGGCCTGTATGGAGTCCTTCTGCTGTAATAAGCAGCGACAAGGTGAATCACATTGTGGGTAATACCGTAGAAATTTATGATGAAAAGGGAAACTTGGTTTCTAAGATGTGCCGGTTTGTTGATAGCGGTGATGAAATAATTAAGAATGACGGCCGGCGTTTTAGAATAAGTAAGGTGGACGGCGGCAGGGCCACCGCCAAAATGCTGGGGATGGATAAGGATTACCTGGCCTGGGTGGATTATTTTAATAATCTTAAAGAGGTACCTGTGACCGCCAATAAGCTCCAAAACCGGCCCGTTGCCATTTACCAAACCCATACAGATGAATCTTACGTACCTACAGATGGTTCGGAGTCTAAACCCTTTAGAGGGGGAATATTAAATGTGGGCAAAAGGTTTGCTCAAGAACTGGAAAAAAGAGGAGTTAAGGTAATATACAGTGAAAACAAGCATGATCCCCACGACAACAATGCCTACATGCGTTCCCGGCGTACTGCCACCGAGCAGATGAAAAGAAACCCCATTGCCATATTTGATATTCACCGGGACGGCATACCGGATGCTAATTACTACAGAAGACAAATTGGCAATAAAGAGGTAACCCAGCTGCGGCTGGTGGTGGGCAAGCAAAATCCTAAAATGCAATCCAATAAAGACTTTGCTAAAAGGGTGATGGCATATACCAATCAGAAGCATCCTAAATTGGTTAAAGAAATTTTTGTAGGAAGGGGTAACTATAACCAGGACCTGTTGTCCACTGCAATGCTCATTGAGGTGGGCACCCACACCAACAAACGGGAAAAGGCAGAAGATGGGATTGCTCTGTTAGCTGATGCGGTACCTGTGGTATTGGGGCTGAGCGGTGCTGTCGGTGGACCCGGCACGGAGGTCAGCCGTGATGCAGGCAGCACAGGATGGACAACTTTGGCCTGGATAATTGGTGCTCTACTGGTGGGAGGCGGGGCCTTTCTTTTAATGAGCACCGGCAGTTTGAAGGGTGCCGCTGAAAAACTGGGCGGTTTGGGTAAAGAAATGACCAGTTTCATGGCCCCAGTACGAAAAATGGTGGGTAGCAAAAAAACATCAAGCGAGAAAGAATTATCCCCCGCCAAAAGAAAAGAGGAAAAAGAAACTGAAGACAGGTAGATCAATACTTTTCAAATAAAAATTACCGGCTGGAATTAACTCCGCTGGTCATACCATACAAGGAGGAATAGCTTATGGAACTGCAGGACTATCTATTGGTAATAATTGTTGGTACCCTTACCGGCACCCTTACCAGGATAGTCCTGCTGCGTGTTGATTATCACCAGTATCCCGGTTATCCCCATGGGTATATAGTACATTTGTCTCTGGGGTTTGTGGCCTCTGCCCTTGGTGCAGTGGCGGTTCCCGCACTGATGGACAAGGAGTATACGGCATTTACCTTTTTGGCCCTGGCAGCCCAGCAGTTTTCCGAGATACGCAACCAGGAGCGCAGGACGCTGGAAAGCCTGGAAGAGTCAGAGCTGGTTCAGCGGGGTAAAGACTATATTGAAGGTATTGCCAGAACCTTTGAGGGACGGAACTACCTGGTGATGAGTACCGCTTTTATAACAGCCCTCGCCACCCAGCTGGGCATGAACAGTCCCGTTGGCTGGCTGCTGGGTATAGTGGTGGGAACAATTATGATGATAATAAGCCGGATATTTATGAGCGGTAAAACCTTGGGAGATATATGTGAAGTAAGGCCGGCCAAGCTGCGTTTTGAAGGGGCCACACTTTGGGTGGATGATATAGCCATTTTTAACGTCGGTTTGAAAGACAGGCGGAAAAAAATCCTGCAGGACGGCTTGGCAGTAATGATTCACCCCAAGGATGACAATGCCAGGGCTACAATTCACGATATGGGCCAGCGAAACGTAATAGCCCATACCGTTAGTGTAATATTGGGCAGTAAGAAAGATATCGATATTCCTGATTTTACACCTATCCTGCGTAAAGATCCGGATACCGGTAAAGTTGCCCTGTACGTGATGCCGGTGGAAAAGGATATGCAGGCTTTGATAGAATCGGTAAGACGTACTCCGGTGCTGGAAACGGCGTTTAGAAAACCCCTGGCGACCAAGGCAGGACGTGCCGCCGCAGACTAGTAAAATGTAAAAGTAGGGTGTGGTTTTCAATGACTAAAAAAAGGATCTTTGCGGCAGTTGCCACTGACAAAGAAACTGTGAACGGTGGCGTACCCATTTTTTATGCCCAGGATGACGAACAAAGGGATAAAATGGCCGGCACCCTGGCCAATATAGCCGATGGTATGGTGCATGAATTAGAAAACGGTGTAATGATAATTGTTGAGCACTAGGCTTGACTAAAATTTGCGGGTATTAGATAATTTATGCAGTACGTTATTTGGAGGTCAATATGCCTATTAACGGTTTAACAGTTACTGGCATTGTTCCCGGCAGCATTGGTGATGAATTAGGAATAGAACCCGGAGATAAAATAATAGAAATAAACGGCCAGTTAGTACGAGATATTATTGATTACCGCTTTCTCACCAGTGATGAAGAATTAGTTGTTAAATTAATTAATTCCGACGGTGAAGAGTGGTTAATGGAAATAGAAAAGGATTTTGATGAAGACTTGGGGCTGGATTTTGGCACCGAAACCCTGGGACGTATTAAACGGTGTCAAAACAAATGCCTTTTTTGCTTTGTAGACCAAATGGCTCCCGGTATGCGTAAATCGTTGTATGTAAAGGATGACGACTACCGGCATTCATTTTTGCATGGCAACTTTGTTACCCTTACCAACGTAAGAGAGGAAGAACTACAGCGGATTATCAATCAGCGCTTAAGCCCGCTGTACATATCGGTACATACCACTAATCCCCAGCTGCGCCGGAAAATGATGTCTAATCCCCGGGCGGCTAACATTATGTACCAGTTGGAAACTTTGGCTGAAGCGGGTATAGAAATGCACACCCAGGTGGTACTGTGTCCGGAGATAAATGATGGGGAAGAATTAAGCCGTACAGTTCACGACCTGGTAGATTTATATCCCCAGGTGCGTTCACTGGCGGTGGTACCGGTGGGGCTTACCAAGTACCGGGAAGGATTAGCTGGACTGAGGCGGTTTACACCGAAAGAGGCCGGAAAAATTGTACAGCAAATTGAAAATTGGCAGGATAATTTTATAGCCAGGTTTAATTATCCATTTGTATTTGCTTCCGATGAATTTTACATTATGTCCGGCAGGCCCATACCGCCTGATGAACGTTATGCCGACTACCCGCAAATAGAGAACGGTATTGGATTGACCAGGATATTCCTGGACCAGTGGGCAGAAGCAGAACAAAAATTACCTCAAGAAATAAGCCCGCCTAAAAAAGTGGCATTGGTAACCGGCAGCCTGGCATATACAATTATTGAACCGGTGGTAAAAAGATTGAATAAAATAAAGGGGCTGAAAGTGAACCTTTATAAAATTTCCAACAGGTTTTTCGGGGAATCAGTAACAGTAGCCGGCCTGATAACCGGTAGCGACCTGTTACAGCAATTGCCAGGTAAGGATTTAGGTGATAAAATAATTATCCCAGCGGTAATGCTTAAAGATCAAGAAGGAGATGTGTTTTTAGACGATATTACGCTGGATGAACTTTCTAACAAATTGGGGGTTCCGATACAGCCTGTTAATGACCCCTTGGAGCTGGTAGAAACACTGGTGAAAGATTAATTTTTTAAAAATGCGTTTAAACTTTAATTAAAAACTTACTTAATAGAAAGGGCGTGAACTTTGATGCCCAAACCCATTGTGGCTATTGTAGGACGTCCCAATGTGGGTAAATCTACATTATTTAACCGCATAGTCCAGGGTCGGGTGGCTATTGTGGAAGATGAACCCGGAATAACCAGGGACAGGTTGTACTTTGATGCCGAATGGAACAATGTTGAATTTACATTGATAGATACCGGTGGGTTAGAATTTAAAGACATTGATCAATTTACAGCTCAGATTAGACACCAGGCTGAGCTGGCTATTGATGAGGCTGATGTAATATTATTTGTAGTTGATGGCCGGGCTGGGGTGCACCCTACAGACAAAGAAGTGGCATCGGTTTTGCGGCGCAGTAAAAAGCCGGTGATACTGGTGGTCAACAAAGTAGAAACCTTTGATGCCAGTAAAATACCTTTTTATGATTTTTATGAGCTGGGACTGGGCGAACCGATACCGGTATCTGCAGCAGAAGGCTTAAACACGGGGGATCTGCTGGATAAAGTGGTGGAACTGCTGCCGAAGGTTGAAGAAGATGAATATCATCCCGATACCGTTAAAATTGCGGTCATTGGCAGGCCCAATGTGGGTAAATCTACACTGGTCAATGCCATACTGGGAGAAGAAAGGGTTATTGTCAGTGACATACCGGGTACCACCCGGGATGCCATAGATACCCATATAGAGAGGGATGGCAAACATTATATATTAATTGATACTGCCGGTATGCGGCGAAGAAAAAAAATTGAACTGGCTGCCGAGCGATACAGTGTTATCCGGTCGCTGCGGGCGGTGGACCGGTCGGATGTGGTGCTGATGGTTATTGATGCCACCGAAGGAGTTACCGAGCAGGATAAACGCATTGCCGGTTATGCCGAAGAAAAGGGCAAAGCAATTATTATAGTGATTAATAAGTGGGATTTAATCGAAAAAGATGATAAAACTATGCTGCGGTATAACGAGGATATCCGGGAAGAACTTGGTTTCATCCAGTATGCGCCTACTATATATATATCAGCACTGACCAAGAAAAGGGTAAACAAAATATTGGAACTGGTGGACTTTGTGGCAGAAAAACATAACTTCCGTCTGGCCACCAGCAGCCTAAACAAACTGGTACGGGAAGCGGTGCAGCAAAACCCGCCCCCGTCGGATAAGGGTAAGAGACTGAAGATACTTTATGCTATTCAAGGAGGTGTGGCGCCGCCAACATTTATACTGTTTGTTAATGATCCCGGGTTAATGCATTTTTCGTATAAACGTTATTTAGAAAACTTTTTCCGTTCTGCATATGGTTTTGAAGGGACACCGATCAGGTTTATTTTACGCAAGCGTGAAAAGGAATAATTTTTTAGGTGGAGAAAGCCCGTGTTTCAATATAATATTATTATTTCCTTAATAATTGGATATTTGTTGGGTTCCGTACCGACCGGTTACCTGCTGGCCCGATGCTGGAAAGGGATAGACATTAGACAATATGGCAGTGGTAATATTGGTGCCACCAATGTTTGGCGCACTTTAGGAGCAGCTCCGGGTTTGGTAGTCCTTTTGATTGATATGGCTAAAGGTGCCGCAGCCGTATTGATAGCCCGGTATTTTGGCGGTACCGGTGCTGAACTGGCTGCTGCGGTGGGAGCGCTTTTGGGACACAGCTACCCGCTGTTCCTTAAATTCAGGGGAGGCAAGATAATTGCCACCGGGGCCGGTATTATATTCACTATTTCGCCTTTGTCTGGTTTGGTTGGTTTGGTGTTGTTTGCCAGTGCGGTGATTTTAACCCGGTACGTTTCTGTGGCTTCCATGACGGCAGCTGTATCCATACCGGTATCCTTTTACCTGCTGCATATGGAGCGGCCCTATATAGTATTTGCAGCTGCTGTGGCAGCCTTTGCCATATATAAACATCGGTCCAACATCAAAAGATTAATTACCGGCACTGAATTTAAAATTGGCCAGAAAAAGTTTTAATTACTGGGAGGAAATGTCAATGGGAGAAACTATTGCAGTGGTTGGTGCGGGCAGCTGGGCAACTGCCCTTTCAATACAGCTGGCAAAAAATGGGCATTATGTAAAAATGTGGGGGCGTAATACCCTTGCAGTTGATGAAATTAATAATAACAGGGAAAATAAAAAATACCTTCCTGGGGTAACCATACCTGATAATGTAAGGTGTACTACCGATCTGGAAGAGGCGGTTTCCGGCAGCAGGGTAGTTCTTTATGGTGTGCCCTCCCACACTTTTCGGGAAGTTTTAAAAAACACTTTACCATTTTTAGCCAAAGATTCCACAGTGATAAACGCAGCTAAGGGAATTGAAGAAAACAGTTTAAAACGGATGTCGGAGGTATTTGTGGAAGAAACCGGTTCCCGGGAGAAAAGCAGGTATGTGACCCTTTCCGGACCCAGTCATGCAGAAGAAGTGGGCAGGGATATTCCCACCGCATTGGTGGCGGCATCATGGGATATAAAGCGTGCCGAATATGTACAGGGGTTATTTATGTCCGATAGTATGCGGGTTTACACAAATACTGATGTGGTGGGTGTTGAACTGGGTGGTTCGTTAAAGAATATTATCGCTTTGGGTACGGGTATTGCCGATGGTTTGGGATTTGGAGATAATACCAAAGCTGCTTTAATGACCAGGGGACTGGCTGAAATGACACGACTGGGTAAAGCTATGGGGGCATCACCCCTTACATTTGCCGGATTGACCGGGGTAGGTGATTTGATTGTTACCTGTACCAGTATGCACAGCCGCAACCGCAGGGCCGGTATAGAGATAGGAAGAGGAAAGTCTTTGGAAGAGGCGGTAAAAAGTGTGCGCATGGTGGTGGAAGGAGTGCGTACCACCAAGGCGGCCAAAAAATTGGCCGCCGTGCATGAAGTGGAAATGCCCATTACAGAGCAAACGTATAATGTGCTGTTTAAAGGCTTTTCAGCCCGGGAAGCAGTTATGAATCTGATGGGTCGGGACAGCAAACCGGAGCTTGAAGAGGTTGCCCTGGTGAACTGGCCGATTTAATATGCCGGTAAATGGTTTCCACATATTCGATAACCTCTTTTCCAATTAAATGTATAACGGAGTTTTTTAACCATTCATAAACATCATTATTTTCCAGTGCCTCGCCGGTAATGATCATCAGGCTGTGTTTAAATAATTCCGCTTCCTTGGCCATATAAAGGGCGGCTAACTTTTGCCCCTTGGCGGTGGCTTTTAAAGCTGATGTCTTACCGTCCACAGGGGATATGGTGATTAATTTTTTCTTTTGCAGGGAATGGGTGATGCGGCTGGCGGTGGACCGGTTCCATAAGCATAGTTCAGCCAAATCACTCATAGAAAGTTTTTTGATGGTAATTATGGTTAAAAGGGCGGTAAACTGGGCTGGTGTCAGTACAAAACTTTTTAGTTCTCTTTCAAAGGCCACATCGAGGCTGTGATACAAGCGGCGTAAATACATCCACAAGCGCCAGCGTTCTGCAAGCAGGGGATCATTTTTACAAGGGTGATCCTTAAGTAATGACGCTATAGTTTTATTTAAGTCACCTTGCAGAAACTTCTGGCGTTTTTTTAGTTTGGATTGCTTACGCTTTTGGCGAAAATGTTTTTTCTGCTTCAAAATACTCACCTCTGCAACTTAAGATGTCGGTAAAACAGTGCCTTGCTGCCGTAGATTTTTAAGGTAGTGGGGCATTTTTTTTAGTGTACGTTGCATATAGATATAATGTTCCACAAAATGGAAGTAATTTTTATCAAAAAAATTTATTAATTTATCATTTTTGAGGTTCTATGCATCATACAATTAACCAGTGCGTTAGTAAATTTTTCATGTTTTTATGTTGTACCGTCATAATACTAATTTTCGCTCATATATATATATTGTTATTGTATGCTTTTGGAAAAAAATACACATGAACGGGACTACCCGGTGCCTGGGTTAGGGGCAGTAATTATAATCGCTGTCCTGACCTTGTTTGCTTGGCAGGGGAGGGATGCATTTTTTATATATAGATTAGGAACGTTAATAATTTATATATTTCAAAGGAGGGAGAGTGCGTATGGAAAAAATTGATCTTTTCCGCGATATTGCGGAACGCACCGGCGGAGATATCTATTTGGGCGTAGTCGGTGGTGTGCGAACCGGCAAGTCCACATTTATAAAGAGATTTATGGATTTAACAGTTATTCCTAATATTAAGAATGTACACGACAGGGAACGGGCTAAAGATGAACTCCCTCAAAGCGGAGCCGGTCGTACCATAATGACCACTGAGCCCAAATTTGTTCCCAATGAAGCGGTGGAAATTGTCATCAGTCCCAGCCTGCAGGTGAAGATGCGCCTGGTGGACTGTGTGGGCTACCGGGTGGAAGGGGCCCTTGGTTATGAAGAAGAGGACGGCCCAAGGATGGTTACAACTCCCTGGTTTGAGGACCCCATTCCCTTTCAGGAAGCTGCAGAAATAGGAACACGAAAAGTGATATCTGAACATTCCACCATCGGCGTACTGGTTACCACAGATGGCTCTATAACCGATATTCCCAGGGAAAATTACATTGAAGCGGAAGAAAGGGTGGTGGAAGAACTAAAGGAGCTGGGTAAACCCTTTGTTATATTAATGAACAGTATTCGTCCCACCTCCCCGGAAGTAGAAGCGATGGCCATGGAACTGCAGGAAAAGTATGATGTGCCGGTGCTGCCGGTTAATGCGGCAGAATTAAGCCAGGAGGACATTTTATATATATTAGAGCAGATTCTCTTTGAATTTCCCGTCAATGAAGTTAGTATTTCGCTGCCGCCGTGGGTTGAAGAATTGGATTCCAAGCACTGGTTAAGAGATAATTTTGAAGAGGCGGTAAAAACCACTGTACATCATGTGCGCAGGCTGCGGGACATTGAAACTGCCGTTGAAGCTTTAGCCGGGTATGATTTTGTGGAACAGGTTAATCTTAAAAGTATGGATATGGGAACTGGTTCTGCTTCCATTGAAATGCTGGCCAAACGGGATCTGTTTTATAAAGTGCTGACCGAGGAATGCGGGCATGAAATTAAGGGCGACGAAGACATCTTCCGTTTGATGCGGGAGTTTGCAGTGGCCAAAAATGAATGGGATAAAGTGGCGGAAGCGTTTGCCGAGGTTAAAGAAACCGGTTACGGTGTGGTGACACCGCGGTTGGATGAAATGAACCTGGAGGAACCGGAACTGATTCGCCAGGGAAGTCGTTTTGGAGTTAAGCTAAAAGCCAGTGCTCCCTCACTGCACATTATCAGGGCGGACATAACTACTGAGATAACTCCTATCATTGGCACTGAAAAACAGTGTGAAGAGCTGGTGCGTTATATGCTGGATGAATTTGATGAAGATCCGAAAAAAATCTGGTCATCGGAGATATTTGGTAAGAGCTTGCATGATTTAGTTCGCGAAGGTGTGCAAAACAAAATACACCGCATGCCTGAAAATGCCCAGGCAAAACTGCAGGAAACTCTGCAGCGCATTGTTAATGACGGCAGTGGTGGGTTAATTTGTATCATTATATAGTATGAGAAACCTTGGTCTAAAAAGCGGCCAAGGTTTCTTTATGTCTTTACCGGCATGAGGGTCTACCCTGAAAAAGTTATCTTATTTATCGCAGTAATCTTTTCCCCAGCCAGTGCTGGTGTATCTGCACAGCTTTGTGCGGGCACAGCTCCTGGCAGCAGAAACAGCGGATACATGAATCCAGCGTTAACTGGGGCTGGCCATTTACCATGGTAATGGCACCGGCCGGGCAGCAGCGGTGACACTCTCCGCAGCCCATGCAGAGTTCCGGGCTGAAAACCGGCCTGGGCTGCAGCCTGCTGATAAATCTTTTTAGAAACCCGGGCAGGTTAAAATCAACATTTTTGTGGCTGGGTAATTTGAAAGGCGGGTTGAGCTCCGGTAAAGGGTCTGCTAACAGTTCAATTTCCGCCGGGGGTGGGCAGAGTCCCTGTTCTTTGGCCAGTTGAATGAAAACCAAAGAATCCGGTTTTATACCAATCAAATCGGAACATATATAATCAAGGGCGTAGGGGTTGGTACTGGCCAGCAGCAGGCCTGCTTCCCGGGGAGAACCGGCTGTGGGTCCGTCACCTTCCATTCCCACCACTGCATCCATGATGTTTAGGGAAGCGGGCAGCAGGGTGTTGATGTCAATTAATAGCTGGGAAAATTCCCGTAATTTTTGCATATTAAAGTGATATTCGGCTTTTTTTAGCCCCGGAACGGCCCCGTACATCAGCTTAACCGCCCCGGTATACCTGGTCATGCAGTGGGTTTTAAGTTTAGGCAGTGCAATGATAACATCTGCCTTTGTCAGCACTTTAAGCAGTGTCAGCTGCTTCACCGCTTTGCCCCGGGGGTGGTTGAGCACTGTTTCACTGGTATCAAAATTTAAATCGCAGCCGGTTTTTTCAGCCACTTCGGTCATGCCTGTGGCCCGGTAAACCGAGCGCAGCACCCCCCTGCTGGAGGGTCCGCCGGGGGAGTCGACAATAAAGGGTTTTCCACCTGCCTGCTGAACTAGTCTAACCACTGCCTCTACCACCAGCGGATGCGTGGTGGCAGCTTCGGCGGGTTTCTTTTTAGCAACCAGGTTCGGTTTAACGGCCACCACCTGCCCAGGCTGCACAAATTTTTCTATTCCTCCTAAACTGTTGATCAATTTGTTCAGGGCGTTATTTATTTTTAGTTTGTCATAGGCCGGGCACTTGGCCGCAGCTACGGCTGTTTTTTGCAAGCTATTACTCTCCCTTCACGGGGCATATTTGCCATCCATGGATTAGATACCGGTGCCGCACCTCCTGTACGGCATCCTGTCTCCCCCGGTATTCCGCGCCTAGTTTGGCAGCGGCTTATCCATAAACGTGGCTTTTACCCATAAATGCATGTCCTCCCAGGTACTGCATATGTGACAGTTATTTATTAATGTGCCGCTGTAAGTGTAGCCCATACGGTGAAAAATCAAATTAATGCCCAATTCTGAAGAGCGGGATAAGCTGTATAAACATTTGATACCTCTTTTTGCCGCTGCGTGTTCCAAATCTTGTATGATGATACTCATTAACCCTTTACCCCGGTGTTCGGGGAGGGTGGCGCAATTGGTCATTTCGGCGTTGCTGTTTTCCATATCCATTTCTGCCGCGCCGGCAGCGGCAATTACATTGTTGTGCACTGCCAACCGGAAAATGGTACTGTTTTTCATTAACTTCAATATATAACTTTCTTTGTCCAGCGGTGTGGGATAGGTGGAAAAAATTTTTCCAAACAGCTCGGCCAGCGCCGGGGCATCCCCCGGCCCGGCATCCCTAAAGGTATAACCCTCCGGTATTTTACCGGCGGGCTTAACCGGCAGAGATAATATTTTTTGCAGCTCACTCATTTTCTTTTTTAAGTGTGGACTGTACTGGCGGTTTGGCTCCGGGTAGGCGGCCATAAAGTAAGCGGTTTTGCCGTTTAAAAAGCCTTCTGCTCGGCCTTCCAGTATAAAGCCCTGTTCTTTTAAAGGTTCTAGATCTTTCTCCCTAGCAGGTATTATTATTTTCTGTGCCGAAAATTTGGCTGCATTTTTAAATAGAAATTCAGAGAATGCTGGTATATCTGTAAAGCTGTAATCTGAAACCCAAATACGCTGGTTTATTTTATCAATCATGGCCTTAATTTTAAATGATGATTCACTATGCTGTAATGCAGATTGCTTATCTATTAACAACGTCTATCACTCCATCACTATCCAACTTGCTTTTTAGATTTTTAGATTTTTTAGGTTTACTTGGTATAAGCAGACTGGCTGGGCCAACAGATTTTTCATTATTTTTTTTCATACAGGTCATGCAGCTATCACAACTGCTGGGTTTATCATTTGTTTCTTCATATACAAACATTTTACCTTCATAATTGCGAAGAATTACTTTACTGTCTGATTGCGAAATTATGTACTGGGGGTTAATCGGAATTTTACCGCCACCACCGGGTGCATCCACTACAAATTGGGGTATGCATAAACCAGAAGTGTGTCCCCGCAGTGATTCAATAATTTCAATGCCTTTAGAAACAGAGGTGCGGAAGTGGCTGATACCCCTTGATAAATCACATTGGTACAGATAATATGGACGTACTCTAATTTTTACCAGCTGCCGAACAAGATTTTTATAGATATGTGAACAATCATTAACTGTTTTCAATAATACGCTTTGGTTACCCAAAGGGATGCCGGCGTCAGCTAATTTAGTACAGGCGGTGGTGGATTCTGGTGTGATTTCTTTAGGGTGATTAAAGTGAGTGTTTATCCATAAAGGTTGGTATTTTTTTAGCATACTGCACAGTTCATTTGTAATCCGTTGGGGTAGTACAACCGGCATACGTGAACCGATACGGATAATTTCTACATGCTCAATGGAGCGAAGCTGTTTAAGAATATATTCCAATTTGCTGTCGCAAAGAGTAAGTGGATCACCACCGGAAATAATTACGTCTCTAATTTCTGTGGTTTTTCTTATGTAGTTAATGGCTTTATCAACCTGTGACTTTGGCATAGGTTTATCATGGGAACCGGCCATCCGCCGACGGGTGCAGTGACGGCAGTACATAGCACATTGGTCAGTAACTAATAGCAGTGCTCGATCTGGGTAGCGATGAGTTATTCCTGGCACGGGAGAGTCGACATCTTCATGAAGTGGATCTTCCATATCAGATTGGTTAATTTGTGTTTCCATTTCGCTGGGCACGGCCTGCTTGCGAATAGGACAGTTCTTGTTAGTGGGGTGCATGAGGGAAGCATAATATGGAGTAATAGCCATTCGAAAGTATTTTAAACATTTTTCAATGCTTTTGGTTTCTTGATCAGAAAGAGATATAATTTTTTTCAGTTCGTTGACTGTTTTAATCCTGTTTCTAATTTGCCACTGCCAGTCATTCCAATTATCTTCAGTGGCATTTGAAATTTTTAACAATTTGTTTTTTAAAATATTCATTATTACCTCCTAATTTTAATAATACTTCATACTTAACCTCATAGTACCAAGGACAAGGGCTGACGCCTGCTTTGCACCCTTGACACCATTGCGGCAGCCTGACTAGAAAAACTGAAGGGTTGGTTAAGATTAATATTTTTAGTTTCAAAGAACATTTGTATCATTTGTCTTTACCTCCCTGAAATACATGAGCTGCATATTATGCAAATATGCAAAATGTTTACTTTAAAAAAATAAATACCCACACTCCTTGAAAAATTCCAAGGGGTATGGGCATAATTTAAAAGGCCTGCACAGGGCAGGCATATGTTTTGAATAAATTATCATAATCTGGAATATATATAGAAATACTGGTGTTTTTTATTATATTCCAGTACACTCCCCTTGCCACGCCTACGAGGTTAGCTGACGGGTTCGGGCCGAAGGGTAGCCCTACCAATAAAAAATGGATTCACCCCAAAAGTTGGATCCCCCGCTTCTCGTCTGAGAACTAAGCGTTCTTTTAAAAATATAGAATTTTATAAACTTGTTACAATTGTAGATATTATATCTGCTAATGGGGAAATAGTCTAATACCATGTGGTTACAAATGACATTAATAATAGGGATTTAAGCCTGTTATATAGAATTTGGTGTATGTAAACAACAAATATTATTTTATTGCTTTAAACACCAGATCAAGTCCGAATTTATGTGCAAATTTTTAGCTGGAAAACTGTATACCGGAACAAGCGCCTATATAATTTTTTAGTTTTTTCCAAATTACCTTCTAACTGGGGAATTTGTAAATTGCTCATTTATTTTTTAGAGTCAAATCCTTTTTACACAATTATACGAACTTAACTCTAACTGTATTTTGGGGCATAATAAAATTAATTATTGTCAGCAAAATATTCAAGTGTTATAATGTCTGCATGTGAAGGAATTATATCCTTCACACGGGGACAGGAGGGTGATGTTGTTGCGCAGTAAAGATCCACGTTATTTTTTGGTGCGTGAAGATATATTACCTGAAGCGATACTGAAAACGGCTAAGGCCAAGGAACTGCTGCGTAAGGGACAGGCTATAACTGTTAACGACGCGGTGGAAAAAGTAGGTCTTTCCCGCAGCGCCTTTTATAAGTATAAGGATGGGGTATATCCCTTTTATCAATGGAGTAGGGGTAAAATAGTTACCCTGTCGTTGTTGTTGGAGCACCGTGCTGGTGTGCTGTCGAATATATTGAATAATATTGCCCATGTTCATGGTAATGTGCTGACCATTAACCAAAATGTACCCCAGGAGGGGGTGGCCAATGTGGCTGTGTCTATTGAAACTACCGAACTGGTGGGCGATTTGGAGGAATTGGTAACCCGGCTGCAAAAATTGGACGGTGTACAGCGGGTTGATGTGGTAGGTCAGAGTTAATTTATTATTGTAAACTGTGGAGGTTAAATTATGAAGGTAAAACAGGTGGTAAAAATAGGTTTACTGGGATTGGGTACAGTGGGGCGGGGCGTTTACCGCATATTAACGGAAAATGCCGTCAACATAGAGCGCAGGATCGGGTTAAAGTTGGAAATAAAAAAGGTACTGGTAAGGGATTTAAACAAGGACCGGGGTGTAAAAATAGATCCCGGTATGTTGACAACCGATATTAATGAGATAATTAACGATCCGGAGATAGATATTGTAGTAGAAGTTCTCGGCGGGGTAAATAAAATTTTAGATTATGTATTACGAGCTTTAAATAACGGTAAAAGCGTGGTAACTGCCAACAAGGATATGGTGGCCATGCATGGAAAGGAATTGTTTGCTGCCGCAGAGGCAGGCAGCTGTGATCTTTTCTTTGAAGCCAGTGTGGCCGGTGGTATTCCCATTATCCGTACAATGAAGCAAAGTTTGGCTGCTAATAATATTGAACAGGTTTTTGGTATAATTAACGGAACAACTAACTATATGCTGACCAAAATGACCAGGGAAGGTTCGGATTTTGATACCGTATTAAAAGAGGCCCAGGCTAAAGGATATGCAGAAGCCGATCCCAGTTCTGATGTTGAAGGTTATGATGCTGCCCGTAAGATTGCCATTTTGGCATCCATAGCTTTCAATACCAGGGTAACTTTGGATGATGTTTATGTAGAGGGAATTACTAAGATTTCCAGTGAAGATATTGCTTATGCCAGTGAACTGGGTTATATTATTAAATTATTAGGAATTGCTAAATGGACGGAGGAAGGTATAGAGGTAAGGGTTCACCCCACTCTCATTCCCCGGGAACACCCGCTGGCATCGGTGAATGATGCATTTAATGCGGTATTTGTCCGGGGAGATGCGGTGGGTGATACCATGTTTTACGGTCAGGGAGCAGGGGAGCTGCCCACTGCCAGTGCGGTGGTGGCGGATATAATGGATGCTGCCCGGGATTTGGTGAGGAATGTGCCGGGCATTATTGGGTGCACCTGTTATGATAATAAACCCATTAAACCGATGGGTGAAACTAAGAGCCGCTTTTATGTACGTGCCCTTGTATCTGATAAACCAGGTGTGCTGGCATCAATTGCCCTGGTATTTGGCAATAAGAATGTAAGCCTGGCATCGGTGATTCAAAAGGATGAGGAAGGAAGTACAGCGGAACTGGTGCTGATTACCCATGAAACAAAAGAGGAAAATTTACAGGATGCCCTGGCAGATATCAGGCAGCTTTCATGTGTTAAAGATATACCTAACGTGATACGTGTTGAGGGGTAGAGGATAATGATTCGTGTTCAGGTTCCTGCTACAACAGCCAATCTCGGCCCGGGATTTGACTGTTTGGGAATGGCTTTAAAACTGTACAATACGGTGGAAATGGATGAGACCTCTGCCGGGTTGACCATTGAAGTACATGGTGACGGTGCAGCGAGTATCCCCCGGGATGAAAGCAATATTGTTTATAAAGCAGCGCACAAGGTATTCCAGCATGTGAATTATAATCCCGCGGGGTTAAAAATTAGGCTAACTAACCGAGTACCTGTTTGCCGGGGGTTGGGCAGCAGTGCAGCGGCAATTGTGGGCGGCATTGTTGCAGCCAACATTTTATCCGGCGGCAAACTAAGTAAAGATAAATTGCTGGCACTGGCTAATGAAATGGAAGGGCACCCGGACAATGTGGCTCCTGCTTTGCTGGGCGGTATTATAGCTGCTACCGCTGCTGAGGGGGAAGTGCGGTATCTGTATATTGCCCCGCCGGCGGGATTAAAAACGGTGGTGGCCGTGCCGGATTTTCAGCTGTCAACTAAACGGGCCCGCGAGGTTCTGCCCGGTCAGGTGCCGCTGCAGGATGCAGTGTTTAACGTAGGCAGGACGGCTTTGCTGGTTACGGCCCTGTGCCAGGGTGATTTAAGCAAGTTAAATTATGCCATGGAGGACCGGCTGCATCAAAGTTACCGGGCTTCACTGGTGCCCGGCATGAAGAAGGTGCTGGCTGCCGCCAGATTGGCCGGCGCCAGGGGGGTTGTGTTATCCGGGGCGGGCCCGACATTAATTGCTTTTGCAGATGAAAATTTTGATTTGATTGCCAAAGTAATGAGAGATACCTTCAGGGAAAACGGGATTATGGCTAAAGTGATGGTGCTGGAACCCAGCCCGGTGGGTGCCAGGGCTGTGGAAAGAATGTAGAATTTTTTACAGTTTAAAATTTCAATTTGAATAAATTAGGCAGGAGTGAATAAGCGGTAATGTTAATAGTGCAGAAGTACGGCGGCAGTTCAGTGGCTACCCCGGAACGCATAAAAAGGGTTGCCGGCAGGGTGGCGGAAGGTTATAAAGCGGGGAACAAAATGGTGGTGGTGGTGTCGGCCATGGGCGATACCACTGATGATTTAATCAACCTCATGAAGGAGATTACCAATAATCCTCCTGAGCGGGAAGTTGATATGCTGCTTTCCACCGGTGAGCAGGTGTCCATTGCGCTTTTGGCCATGGCTATAAATGATTTGGGGTGTAATACCGTGTCTCTTACCGGCGGCCAGGCTGGAGTAAAAACCAACCGTGTTTATAGCAAGGCTAAAATTATTGATATTGATACAAAACGCATAGAAAATGAGTTAGATAAGGGTAATGTTGTGGTGGTGGCCGGTTTCCAGGGTGTTAATGAGAATGAAATCACCACCCTGGGACGCGGCGGTTCGGATACTTCAGCTGTGGCACTGGCAGTGGCTTTAAAAGCTGATTTGTGCGAAATATACACCGATGTGGACGGGGTATACACTGCAGATCCGCGGGTGGTACCGGAGGCGAGAAAATTAAAGGCGGTATCTCACGATGAAATGCTGGAATTGGCCAGCTTAGGAGCTAAAGTACTGCATCCCCGTTCGGTGGAGCTGGCCAAATTATATAACATGCCCATTGTGGTGCGTTCCAGTTTTGATTTTAACAGTATGGGTACCGTTGTTCAGGAGGTTAGTGAAATGGAAAAGGATTTAATTATCAGTGGGGTAACCCACGATGACAATGTGGCCAGAATAGGTTTGTATGATGTTCCCGATAAACCGGGTATTGCTTACAGTGTTTTTAGAGCATTGGCCAATAAAAATATTGACGTAGACATGATTATCCAAAGTGCGGTGCGCAACAACGTTAACGATATTTCTTTTACCATTACCAGGGATGACCTGCGCAAGGCGCTGGCGGTGGTGGAAGAAATTCAGCGGGAAGTGGGGTTCAGCCGTTATGCCCATGATGAAGATGTTTCCAAAGTTTCTATCATCGGATCCGGTATGGTTAGCAATCCCGGCGTAGCGGCTACTATGTTTGAAGCTTTGGCGGAAGAAGGAATTAACATTGAAATGATTACCACGTCGGAAATAAAGGTATCCTGTGTGGTAAAAGCTGATCAAGCAGTTAAGGCAGTAAAAGCTATTCACAAAAAGTTTGAGCTGGATGCTGTTTAAAAAGGCAGGACGTATCGCTAATGATACGTCCTTTTAAATTTGTAAAAAACCACATAATATATATCAAACCGAGTTATTAATAACAAATTATGGCTTGATTATAATTGACATACGTTCATTTTGTAACTAGAATATTTTTAGGAGGGGATGCCATGCCGCGACCACCTAAATGCAGGAGAGTGGAGTTCGTTCCAGAAATTACATATTTTAAACCTGCCGGTGTGCCTTTGCTAAACCTGGAAGAAATGGCTTTGACGGTGGAAGAGCTGGAAGCCATTCGCCTGAAGGATTTGGAAGGCCTGGAACAGGAAGTTTGCGCCGAAAGAATGCAGGTATCAAGACCCACCTTTCACCGCATTTTGGCTGCTGCTCGTAATAAAGTTGCCCAGGCGCTGGTACAAGGGAAGGCAATAAGGATAGAGGGCGGCAATTTTCGGCATGTGGGTATGCACGGTGGCAAACGCTGTAGAAACAAAGGCAAACCCGTGAAAAAACAGTGATCCTGTGGTACCGAACATGGGGTAACGTTTTTATAACTAATGTAGTATATCTAATATATACATGAAAAGGAGGTATAAGTTATGCCGGCATTGGTACCTATTGTGGTTGAGCAGACAAACCGGGGTGAGCGGTCATATGATATTTATTCACGGTTATTAAAGGATCGCATTATCTTTATCGGTGGTGCCATAGATGACAGTGTGGCAAACTTGATTATTGCCCAGTTACTGTTTTTAGAGGCGGAAGACCCGGGAAAGGATATCTACCTGTATATAAATTCGCCGGGCGGGGTAGTAACGGCGGGGTTGGCCATTTATGATACCATGCAGTATATTAGACCGGACGTATCTACTATTTGTATGGGGCAGGCTGCCAGTATGGGTTCCTTTTTGCTGGCGGCAGGAGCAAAGGGAAAACGGTTTGCTTTACCCTATGCCCGCATTATGATTCACCAACCCCTAGGTGGGGTACAGGGCCAGGCTACGGATATAGATATTCATGCCAGGGAAATTTTAACAATGAAAGAAACTTTAAATAAACTGCTGGCCTATCACACCGGTCAACCAGTTAGTACCATAGCCCGGGATACCGAACGGGATTTCTTTATGAGTGCAGATCAAGCTAAAAGGTACGGCATTATTGATAACGTTATTACAAGAAGAATTAAATAATTCTGAAAAGACTTGTACCTAATGCGTGCAAGTCTTTTTTGATGTATTATGTTTTTGGGATAAGAAACACGGCGGTTTACCTCAGGTGTACATTAAATGGCATATTTTCGGTAAGCATAAGCATAAAAATTTTCAGCTTAGAGGTGATAACTTTGAACAGCGTATCGCTTGAAGACATCAAAGCTGCTCGCCGGGTTTTGGCAGGGGTGGTTAGAAAAACGGATGTTATTTACAGTCCCATTAACGAATTATGCAGCTGTGAAGTTTATTTAAAATTGGAAAACCTGCAGCAGACGGGTTCTTTTAAAATTCGCGGTGCTTATAACAAAATATATAATCTTACTCCGGAACAAAGAGCAAAGGGTGTAATAGCATCGTCGGCGGGCAATCATGCCCAGGGAGTGGCGCTGGCAGCATCTGCTTTTGGTATTAAGTCAACCATTGTAATGCCGGAAACGGCTCCCCTGGCTAAAATAACTGCCACCAAAGGATACGGGGCTGAAGTAATACTGCATGGCAATGTTTATGACGATACCTATGCCAAGGCGGTGGAAATACAAAATCAGACCGGGGCGGTGTTTATACACCCCTTTGATAATCCGCACACCATAGCCGGCCAGGGAACTATTGCCCTGGAGATACTGGAAGATATACCGGATATTGATGCCATCATAGTGCCCATAGGTGGCGGCGGGCTGATAGCGGGAATAGCTCTGGCTGCCAAGGCCATAAACCCGGATATAAAAATTATCGGGGTAGAAGCCAGCAATGCAGCGTCGATGAAGAAATCGGTGGAAGAAGGAAAACTGGTCAGTTTAACCAGTGCGGCCACAATAGCTGACGGTATTGCGGTAAAAACTCCCGGTAAATTAACATATCAAATTGCCAGCCGGTATGTAGATGATTTTGTGACGGTGGATGAAGATGAAATTGCCAATGCTATACTAATGCTGCTGGAAAGGTTTAAACTGGTGGCCGAGGGTGCCGGTGCCGCATCCATGGCGGCGGTGGCCAGCGGAAAGGTGAAAATGCCGGGTAAAAAAGTGGTGGCGGTAATAAGCGGCGGCAACATTGACGTTAATGTTCTTTCCCGCATTGTGGACAAGGGTCTGGCCAAAGCGGGACGCAAAACAGAGTTAAGCACCATTGTTTTGGACAAACCGGGCAGGCTGCAGGAGATGCTGAAAGTAATATCGGATATGGGAGCAAACATCGTAGAAATTCATCACAACCGTATTAGTTTAGAGGCGGAATTGGGCTGTGCCCGGGTGGACTTGGTAATAGAAACCCAGGATAATGAACATCTGGAGATGCTGTTGAAAGAGTTGAAAAATAAGGGGTACAAGGTGGATAGGGTTTAAAGTTTTTCTTTATTTAAGGGAGAACCAAGGGATAATTTGGTTCTCTTTTTTACTGCATGTTTAAAGAAATCACAGGTTAACATAATAAAAAAACAATCTATGGTGAAATGGGATGAAGAGCGGTCATAGAAAATTATTGTATGTATTTATTTTTTTTACGGTTATAGTTCTGCTGGCTGTTTTAGGAAGGAAAGTGGTTTTTAATTCCCCAATTAACCCTATTTCTAAAACCAAAAACATTTCACAGCGGTATGAAAAGTTGAGCCTTAAAGACAGCAGTACCTATATAGTATTTTTAAACGGTTTAGGGACCAGGTGCAACGGGACACGTTATACCAATATGGGATTTGAACATATTAGAAAAAGGCTTACTTCTTATGGTTTTCATTATAACGATAACCGGTTTCTATTATATAGTTATACCGGGGGAGAAATAAGGGCGGGAAACTGGTTTCCAAATAAATATGGGCCCGAAGATACCGGTCAGCCCATTGAAATAAGTGTAAAACATTTAAATGACTTAATTGATGATTTTTCAGCTGTCCATCCGGATGCCCGGTTTATACTTGTAGGTCACAGTTTGGGAGGTTATGTGGCTTATGATTTTGTAAGCCGGTATTATACGGAAAATAGTAACAGGATAGAAGGGGTAGTAACGCTAAATGCGCCATTAATCGGCTCTGTTTATAATGTACCTGATTTTATTTTAGATGCCCTGGGGCAGACCGGCTCGATTTGGGGAAGTACCGCGGTAAAACGTATAGTTTCGGAAAATGAATTTAGAGAAGAGATAAAAGAATTTAGAAAGGAAGTGGCCAACAGGCTGCAGAAAAAAGGAATACATATCGCAACCTTTGCCACTGAACAGGACTTAATTGTTAATCCCTGTTCGGCTTATTTAATAGATACGAACGATAAACCGGTTACAGAAGGGGACATTATTTCTGTCAGCAGGCTGGGAAAATTACCGGACAGCCTTTTTGGACACAGACAGGTATTAAAAGTGGATTTGATAGCCGATTATATTATATCAATTTTAGAAACGTAATTAAGGGGGAGTTGGAAGAATCCAACTCTCCGGTTGTTATTTGTTACTTCATCATTTCTGCCAGATCTGTTTTGGGGTCACTGATAAGCTTCAGGTTAAAGTTATCCTGCAGTACTTTCAGTACACCCGGGGTGATGAATTCCGGTGGTTTAGCACCGATGTAGATATTTTTAATACCCAGGCTGAACAGGGCGAGCAGAATGGCCACTGCTTTTTGTTCGAACCAGGACAGCACGATGGATAACGGCAGCTCGTTCACGGAGCATTCAAATGCCTCTGCCAGGGCAGCGGCAATTTTAACTGCAGAAATAGAGTTGTTGCACTGGCCCAGGTCGATGTAGCGGGGAATGTTGGTACCCGGTACTGTACCGTAATCCAGATCGTTAAATCTAAACTTACCGCAAGAAGTGGTCAGGATTACACATTCTTTAGGCAGTGACATGGCCAGTTCCCTGTAGTATTGGTTGCCCTTACCCGGTGCATCGCAGCCGGCAATGACAAAGAAACGTTTAATTTTACCGGTCTTAACTGCTTCGATAATTTCCGGCGCCAGCTTTAAAACTGTTTCGTGGTGGAACCCGGTTGCCAGTGTTTTGTCTGACTGTACACTGGCTTCCGGCAGTGACAGGGCCTTTTCAATCAGCGGTGTAAAGTCATCGTTTTCAATTTTGGTTACCCCCTCCAGGCCGGCTACGTCGTAGGAAAAGAAGCGGTGGGAGTAACTGCCGCGGATGGGCATTACACAGTTTGTGGTGGCCAAAATGGCACCGGGGAACTCTTCAAACAGTTTTCTTTGGTCGTACCATGCTTTGCCAATGTTGCCCTTTAGGTGCTGGTATTTTTTTAATTGCGGGTAGCCGTGGGCCGGCAGCATTTCTGAGTGGGTGTAAATGTTAACTCCCTTTCCCTCAGACTGTTTTAACAGCTGCTCCAGTGCAAAGAGGTTGTGTCCGGTAACCACAATGCATTTACCTTCAATTTTATCCGAAGTGACGGTTACCGGTTGTGGAATACCCAGGCGGTCGGTGTGCGCTTTATCCAGCAGTTCCATAACCTTAACGGTGGCAGTACCCACTTTAAGGGCCATGTTAATAGTTTCCTGCAGGTTGAAGTTTACGTTGGTCAATGTGGAGTACAGTGCTTCGTGGGTAATGGCATCCACTTCCGGATCGGTATAGCCCAGCTGTCTGGCGTGGGTGGCGTAAGCAGCTGCTCCTTTGAGGGCAAAGATGATGGTGTCCTGCAGGCTGGCCAGATCAGGGTCTTTACCGCATACACCGGCTTTGGTGCAGCCGCCTTTGGGTGTTTGTTCACACTGGTAGCAGAACATGGCTAATTTTTCTTTTTCTTTATTGAATATTGACAGCATTAAAATAATCCCTCCTAAAATTTATTTAGAGCGTTTTGGGCAGTTGATTAACGATGGTTTGATTATACTCGGTTAAGTAAATCTATTGTATGATATAGGTCATAACTGCGGAGTGAGATTAGTCACATGGGCAAAGGCTGCCAATGGCGGCCGGGGTTGGTAGGATAACATTTATGGACAACCTTAAAATGCTGGGTTACAATGAAAGAAATAAACCATAAGGAGAGTTTTGTATTGGCTGAATTACTGGCTGCTTTACATAAATACTTTGGATTTGAGGATTTTCGACCCGGCCAGCGGGAGATTATCGAAAAAGTAATGGCCGGCAGTGACGTGCTGGCGGTGATGCCCACCGGGCGGGGTAAATCCCTTTGTTACCAACTGCCCGGTTTGATGCTGCCGGGGGTAACGCTGGTTATTTCACCGCTGGTTGCTTTAATGAAAGACCAGGTGGACAGCCTGCACACCAGAAACCTGCACCAGGTTACATTACTAAACAGTCAGCTTACCAGGGAAGAACAGCGGGAAAGGCTGCGGGGCATAAAACGCGGGGAATATAAACTAATATATGTGGCTCCCGAACGACTGCGTACCAGGAGCTTCAGCAGCCTGTTGGCCGATATGCCGTTGACACTGCTGGTGGTGGATGAAGCCCACTGCATATCTCAATGGGGACACGATTTCAGACCGGATTATTTATACCTGCGGGAATTCATAGAAAGTATTGCCAATCGTCCCAGGGTGCTGGCCCTTACTGCTACAGCCACGCCCAGGGTGCAGCAGGATATATTGAAGCAGCTGGGGATAGAAAATGCGGTCAAAGTTGCTGCCGGCAGCGACCGGCCCAATTTATATTTGGAAGTTAGGCGGCTCCCCGGCGGCAGTTCTAAACTGCAGGCCCTGGCTGAGGTTTTAACTGCAGAAAGGGGCAGCGGGATAATATATACTGCCACCAGAAAAGAAACTGAAGAGGTGGCCCAGTTTTTAATTTCTCAGCTGGGAATCAATGCCGCTCCATACCACGCCGGCATGGATTCGGAACAGCGGGCTGAAGTGCAGGAAGCATTTATTAGCGGCAAATATTCTGTGGTGGTGGCCACCAATGCCTTTGGCATGGGCATTGATAAACAGGATATCAGGTTTGTGATTCACTTCAGTATGCCATCCAGCCTTGAGGCTTACTATCAGGAAGTGGGCAGGGCGGGGCGTGACGGGGAACCGGCCAAATGTATACTTTTTTATGCTCCCCGGGACCGGGCCCTTCACCAGTGGATGATTGACAATGACAGTATAACCCGGGAACATATGGTGATTTTTTGGAAAGCATATCAAAGAGATTTGCGCGGCGGCCGTTCGGTGCTGAACCTGGCTGAATTAAATGCGGCGGGACTGGATGAAAACAGATTGCGACTGCTGGTGGGAGCGCTGGAACGCCGGGGGGTGATCTCCTTGATCGAGCGGAATGCAGAGCATTTGGAAGTGGAACCGGGCCCCACCGAGATGGGCCCTAAGATTGCCCGGGACATACTGCAGGAGTCCCAAAGGCGCCGGGCTGACCGGCGCGATAAGTTGTCCGCCCTGGTTAACTGGATTCACAGCGGCCGCTGCCGCCGGGCGGTGCTGCTGGATTACTTTGGTGAAAAAGTGAAGCAAAAACCCCACCTGTGCTGCGATAACTGCAGCGGTAATCATGCAGAAGAAGATGTTTCCTTTGAACCGCTGGAGATACTGCGCTGTGTAAAACAGTTACGGCGCGGTGTGGGACGTAAAAAGCTGGCTGCTATTCTGCATGGTTCCAAAGCTAGGGATATTATCGACCGGGATTACCATCTCCTGCCTAACTATGGCAAATTAAAAAACCGCACTGTCGGTGCCATACTGGCCATGGTGGATAGACTTTTGGGTGATGGTTATTTAATAACCGGCGGGGATCAATACCCGGTGTTGGAACTTACTCCCCAGGGATGGGAGGCAGTTTCAATGGGCAACCCCATGCCTGTGCCGGTTGAAGTGACAAAAAATGTGCCCACTATCAAAGTGCAGGGAAGTATAACCAGCGGAACAAAAGAGCTGGATGAGGAGCTGCTGGCGGCGTTAAAAGAATACCGGGGCAGTCTGGCCCGCCAAAGACAGCTGCCCGCTTTTATGTTTTTTCATGACCGGGTTTTAGAAGAAATTGCCCGGCAAAAGCCTACAACTGTGGAAAGTTTAAGCCGCATTCCCGGCATCGGTCCTAAAAAAGTATCTGAGTACGGCAGAGACCTGCTGGCCATAATAGGGTATCATTGCAAGTAAATAAGAACCGGCCTGAAAAGTACCGGTTCTTATTTAGGTTTAACACGGGTATTTAAGTTCTGGGGATGCAGATAATTTGACCGATTCTTAACCTGTTGGGATCAACACCGGGATTAGCTTTCTTTATAGCCTCTACGGTGGTGTTGTACCTCATCGCCAGTTTGTAGAAAGTGTCGCCCGGTCTTACTCTATACGGGAATGTACCCCGCGGGCAGGGCCCCGGAGGCGGTACAGGCTTACCGGGAATGCAGATGGTTTGACCGATCTGCAGGTTGTTGGGATCGACACCGGGGTTGACATTCATTATGGCTTCTACAGTGGTATTGTATTTTTGTGCCAGTTTATAGTAGGTGTCGCCGGCTTTAACTTTATACGGGAAAGTTCCCGGTGGGCAGGTTGGAGGAACCGTGCCGGGAATGCAGATGGTTTGACCGATCTGCAGGTTGTTGGGGTCGACACCGGGGTTGGCGTTCATTATGGCCTCTACAGTGGTATTGTATTTTTGTGCCAGTTTATAGTAGGTGTCGCCGGCTTTAACTTTATACGGGAAAGTTCCCGGTGGGCAGGTTGGAGGAAC
>NZ_JAFBCW010000008.1 GCF_016907915.1 Desulforadius tongensis | reverse complement strand
TGTTCGGGTGTCAAGTTTGACATCATATTATAGTTCTGGTTTGTGCTGCTGTTCATGTTCATCGGCATGGGATTGGGATCATTTTTCATCCAACTAGTTATTTTCTGTTGGTAGTTCTTTTGGCCGGCGGGGGCCTTTTGTTTCAGGGGTTTTTTTTCCATCCAGGCTTTATCCAATTCCAGCATTTGTTCGGGTGTCAAGTTTGACATCATATTATAGTTCTGGTTTGTGCTGCTGTTCATGTTCATCGGCATGGGATTGGGATCATTTTTCATCCAACTGGTCATTTTCTGTTGATAATTTTCAGGTGCGGCGGCGTATGTTGTACCAAGTGAACCGACGCTTAGAAGTAATGTTAGTGTAATCGGTAGAATTTTTTTTCTGAAATTCATATGTGTATTAACCTCCTGAATAATTGGTATGGAGCGCTCCCTTAAGGGCTTATTCGTATTAAGGTGGAATTTTTAAGTGGGTTAAAAGTAAAACCATTGAATGAAAAATTTTTACATTTTAAAGTATAAGCAGCTGTAGTTTTGTTTTTGCTTAATTTAAAATGGGGACAGGTCTTTACACTGTCTTCATTTTTAGGTGAGCGGTGGGATTTAAATATTATTGGCGATGGGAAGGATTACAGTGAAAACCGACCCTTCACCCAATGTGCTTTCCACCGTGATGGTTCCACCGTGCAGCTCAACAATTCGCTTAGCAATGGCTAAGCCCAGTCCTGAGCCTCCTGCCCCCCTGGTTCTGGATTTATCTACTTTATAGAACCGCTCCCAGATATGTTCTATTTCATTCGGCGGAATACCCGGGCCATTATCAGCTACACTGATTAATACCCGGTCATCTTTTTGTTCTTCCTGAATTTTTACCTGGCTCCCCGGTTGGGTATGCGCAATGGCGTTGCCGATCAGGTTGGTCATTACCTGTTTAAGACGGTCGATATTGCCGTAAACAGTAATCCTGTTATCTTTAGTAATAACCTTTAAGTTTATATTTTTTTTCCGGGCCAAGCTCATAAAATTCCCCGCTGTGACCGTGACCAGCTTAGAAATCAATACATATTCCATCTTGGTTGGGATATTCCCGGCATCTAAGGCTTTTAAGTCCAACAGGTCGTCCACCAGGCGTTTCAGCCGTTTGGATTCTTCCAAAATGTTTTTCAGGTAAAAAAATTTCTCCTTTTCTTCTTTAACCAGCCCGTCCAAAATTGCTTCTGAAAAACTTTGAATGACGGTCAGCGGTGTGCGCAGTTCATGGGAAACATTGGAAACGAATTCCTGTCTGGTTTTATCTAGCTGTTCAATCGCCTCAATTTTCTCCTTTAATTGTAAAGACATATTGTTGAGTGAAGCGGCCAGTTTTCCCACCTCGTCGTTGGTAACCACAGGTACCTGTTTGCCGAATTCGCCATTAGCGATGGCGTGGGCCACTGCTTCCATTTTTAAAAGAGGCTTGATCATGTTTTTTAATATAAACACGCTGAGGATGGTGGCCAGCCCCATGCCAAGCAGAGCGCCCCATAAGGAAATTTGCCTGATACTCTTTATTTGTTGCTTTAGGGGTGCCAGAGGGCTGTAGATAACCACGGCCTTAGTGATTTTGTTATTTTCTTTAACCGGTACGGCAACCAAAAAAACATCAGTGGGGTAGTTATTCACCCTGCCGGTATGAAGAATGTTTTTTCCCTGCCATACTTCAGCTAAAAATTCTTTATCCAAAATAGCGTGGTTATGTCCTTCGTGTTGTGTTTTTTGGGCCGTGGTTAAATCACCGTTTCGGTTATAGATTAAAATGGTGGCATTTAAAAACTGGGCTAGAATGCGTATTCGTTCATTAACGACTGCTGCTGATGATTCGTTTTTTAAAATGGAAGATACTTCTTCGGCTTCATAAATAAAAAACTGAGCCTGTTGGTTATAAATTAAAGACTTGATTTGATTGGATTGAATGAGAATTGAAACGGCCAGAACGATTGATATAAGAACAACAATGAGCACCCAGAACTTAACTGCAATGCTGTTTTTTATTGACCATCTGCCGGTAGAAATTTATAACCCACCCCCCGGACGGTTTGGATAAAGCTGCTATTACCGCCCTGTTCTTCGATTTTGTATCTTAACCTGTTGATATGTGTGTCCACAGTACGGGTATCTCCGCAGTAATCAAACCCCCATACTTGTTCCAGCAGTTCATCACGGCTGTAAACCCTGCCGGGGGACTGAATCAATAAATGCAGTAAATCAAATTCTTTTAGAGTGAGTTTGATTTTTTTGTTATTAACCGTTACCTGCCGCGTCACTGCGTTTATCACCAGCCCCGGGAACTTGTAAATATAAGTATCGGATTTAGATTGCTTGCTTTCTGAGCGGCGCAGCACTGCTTTGACCCTGGCCACCAGTTCACGCGGACTGAACGGTTTAACTATATAATCGTCAGCCCCCAACTCCAGCCCTAAGATACGGTCGTTTTCTTCACCTTTAGCGGTAAGCATAATTACCGGCACTTCGGTATTTTTGCGGATATATTTACAGGTTGTCCAGCCGTCAATAACGGGCATCATTAAATCCAGAATAATTAAATCTACTTTGGTTTTGCTGAGCTGTTCTATTGTTGCTTTACCGTTTTCTACCTCAATAACCTTAAAATCCTCGGCTTCCAGGTATAGCCGTACTACGCTTCTAATGCGCGGGTCATCATCCGCTATCATCACCGTATGGGACAAAGTATTCTCACCACCTAAAAAATATCATCTTATCATTATAGATCGGTTTTGTTACAGCAGCTTATCGGTAGTTTAACATTTTTATTATAATTGAATTTTTAATGTTACAAAAATTTTAAGTTTAGATAACGTTCTAGACAAGTTAGGTAATTATACTAAAAACAATTAAAGGTGTTTAACCGGTTTCCTTTAAGTAATTTTTCCCTTACTCTGGGTACGGCGGAAAGAGTACATACGCTTTTTTGACCGGGTTAATAAATAAAGGAGGCGCCGTTATGAACAAAGCAACAGGGGTTATTTTATTAATTGGTCTTTTAATCGTGGGGATTGCCCTTTACGGCATGAGAACGGTTTCGGCTAGTCAAATCAGCCCAAATCTAGAGGTATACCGCTATACTGATGTGCTGCCGATCCAGCACGATGTGACTTCTGCCGAATGGAGTAATTCGGATAAACAGAAAAAATTAAAAACTGACCAAGGGCAGAAAGCAGTTAATGTACCCCCCAACTCTGCTGTACCTCTGTATCCTTCATATATGGCTCGCCCGGGAGCAGCGGGTAAAGAGTCTGCCAATTCCGGTGCCGGTAAAACTAAACAGCAGATAACCGTCAACAGTGCTTCTCCACCGTATTACGGTTATTGGGATCAGGACGGCTGCTGGTAATTGTTAAACTTGTCCGATTTGTTTGGCTGGAAGTTATTAAGCTTGTGTCACTTGCCGGAAACATTGAAATGCATATTGATTTGAACCTTTTTTCAATTTACCCACCTAAATATGTGTTTGGTTTCGAACATTCTTGCAAAGCGGAGTGATAGTCTTGAATGATAGCACCGCCTTAAACCTGATTAACCTGGCTCAAAAAGGTGACTGCCGGGCCCGGGAAAAATTAATCAAGCTGTACAAGCCGTTTATTCAGAAAACCAGCTTTAATGTTTGCCGCAGATATCTAAGCTGGGAAAACGATGACGAGTTAAGTATTGCGTTAATTGCTTTTAATGAGGCCATAAGCTCTTATAATCACGTCAAAGGGGCCAGCTTTTTTACCTTTGCCTACGGGCTAATCAGTCAAAGATTGATTGATTATTTTAGAAGCGAGGTTAAACATAAACACCGCCCCCTATCCAGTTTTAACGCCGGTGAGGAAATGGAGTTAAGCCTCGTGGAGTGTGCTCAGGCTTGGGAAAACTACCGGCTGCAAATCGAACGGGAAGAACTGGTTCAAACGATACTGGAATTGGATCAGCGGTTGAGTGAGTATGGCACCTCATTGGATGAGTTGGCCGATATTTGCCCCAAACACCGAGATGCCCGGGAAAAATTGGTGCGAGTGGCCAAGGTATTATGCAGCAATGTAAAATTACTACATACCCTGCGTAAAAATAAACGCCTACCGGCCAAAGAACTGGCCCGAGTGGCTAAAGTCAGCAAAAGGGTATTGGAGAACGGGCGTAAATATATAATTGCTTTGGTAGTGATTATGTCCGAGGAAAGGTTTTCGGTGCTTAAAGATTTTACCGGGCTGGGTGAACAGCGGAAAAGAGGTTGTTGCCATGCCGGTCAAAGCCATAGTGGCTAAAGTTGATCAACAAAATGGAGTAATGGTAATTATTACAGCCGATAGACAATTCAGGTGTCTTCCTTTACCCGATGCCGTACCGTCTATAGGTACAACCATAGAATTGCATCTGCAGGCAGAAAAAATGACTGTTAGGGGTCTGTTAAATACCAAGTGACTCCCGGCCTTAGATATGACCAAGGCCGGGATTTTTTATGTGTATGCTTCGGTGTTAGGGCAATTCTTGGGCATTGGGCCGGAATAAATATACTCTGTTAGGAAAAACTAAAATTAACTTATTGGGCCAATCCGGCCTGTTAATGGTTTTAGGATGGTCAGCCTAATTTATGGGAGTGTTTACTATGGCCAACGCTAAAAAAGAATTAACCTTGAAAGGCCTATCCTGTGCCGCCTGTGCAGCTAAAATGGAAGTGCAACTGAATAAGATTTCAGGAGTAACCGGGGTAGCGGTAAACTTTGCTGCCCAAAAGTTGTATTTGGAAACGAACCGGGCACTGGATATGGATCGAGTAATTGAAGAAGTTAAGGCCGTGATTAAAGAACTGGAACCGGATGTTGTCGTACAGGAGAAAAAAATCGATTTCACTACTCGTAAAGCTTTTCTGCTGATGGGATTGGATTGTGCCCGGTGTGCTTCTAAAATTGAAGAGCGGGTGAGCAAAATTGATGGAGTGAAGAGCGTCACCCTTAACTTGCCGGCAAAAAAACTGGTGGTGGAAGTGGAAAAGGAGGGTGGTTTTGAACACTTTTTTGATAGAGTTAAGCAAACTGTTCAGAGCATTGAGCCCGGTGTTGAAGTGAAAGAATTGGCTGTGCCAGGCCAAGGGCTTTCTCGTGCTGAAGAAAAGGCAGGGGAAAAGAAAGAAATGGTACGCTTGGCCGTTGGGACGGTCTTTTTTGCTACTGGCTTGATTTTTAAGTTTCCTTTTGCGGTAGAGGTATTGTTATACGGTATCAGCTATCTGCTGGTGGGTGGGGAAATACTGCTTAAAAGTGTCCGGAACATTTCCCGGGGACAGTTTTTTGATGAAAACTTCTTGATGAGTGTGGCTACTCTTGGGGCTTTTGCCATCCGGCAGTTTTCCGAAGCGGTGGCGGTAATGTTGTTTTACCAGGTGGGAGAACTGTTTCAGGATATGGCGGTAAACCGGTCGCGCAGATCAATTGCCGCTCTGATGGATATCCGCCCGGATTATGCAAACCTTAAATCCGGGAATGAAATAAAGCAGGTAAATCCGGAGGACGTAAGCATTGGGGATGTGATTGTTGTTAAGCCTGGCGAGAAGGTGCCCCTGGATGGTAAAGTAATAGAAGGAAAAGCGATGATGGATACTTCTGCCCTAACTGGTGAGCCGGTTCCCAGGGAAGCGGTTCCGGGAACCGAAGTACTGGCTGGTTTTATAAACAAAAGTGGAATTTTAACCGTTGAAGTAAGCAAGGGGTTTGGGGAGTCTACAGTGGCTAAGATTTTAGACCTGGTGGAGAATGCCGCCGGCAAAAAGGCACCTACGGAAAGTTTTATCACTAGGTTTGCTAGGTATTATACCCCGGTGGTGGTGTTCGGGGCGCTGGCCATAGCGGTGCTACCACCCCTTTTTATAGCAGGGGCCACCTTTAGCCGGTGGATTTACCGTGCCCTGGTGGTGCTGGTTATTTCCTGTCCCTGTGCGCTGGTAGTATCCATTCCGCTGGGTTTTTTCGGCGGCATCGGCGGGGCTTCTAGGAACGGGGTGCTGGTCAAAGGGGGAAATTACCTAGAAACGATGAATAACGTAAAATTAGCAGTATTTGATAAAACGGGCACTCTGACTAAAGGAGTTTTTAAGGTTACCGATGTTGTTCCCGGGGCAGGCTTTGAGCGAGATGAGCTGCTGGAATACGCTGCTTACGCCGAAACGTACTCTAATCACCCCATTGCCCGGTCAGTGCAAGAAGCCTACAACAAAGAAGTTGATACTAAAAAGATTGCTTCCTTTGAAGAAATCACCGGCCACGGTATTAAAGTACAGGTGAGGGGAAAAACAATCCTAGCCGGCAACGCTAAGCTGATGGCCAGGGAGGGAATCAGCCATTCTGAAACCGATATTGCCGGCACGGTGGTGCACCTGGCGGTTGATGGCAAATACGCCGGTTACATAGTCATTTCCGATGCAATTAAGGAGGATTCCATCCGGGCTATGCGTGGTTTAAAGGAAGCCGGGGTTAGGAAACTGGTAATGCTGACAGGTGATAACCGGGTGGTGGGAGAGGAAGTAGGTCGCCGCCTAGAGATGGACGAAGTACACGCCCAGCTGCTGCCTGAGCAAAAAGTGGAGCAGGTGGAGCGGCTGAACCGGGCAAAAGGCCCCGGGGAAAAACTGATTTTTGTGGGAGATGGTATCAACGATGCTCCGGTGCTGGCACGGGCTGACGTTGGTGTGGCTATGGGTGGTCTAGGCTCCGATGCTGCTATTGAGGCTGCCGACGTGGTGCTGATGACCGACGAGCCTTCTAAACTGGTGACGGCAATTAAGATTGCTAGGCGTACCAGGGGTATTGTGTGGCAGAACATCATTTTATCGCTGGTTGTCAAAGCAGTTTTTCTGGTGTTGGGAGCGGGCGGCATTGCTACCATGTGGGAAGCGGTCTTTGCGGATGTTGGGGTGGCTTTGTTGGCGATTCTTAATTCGATGCGGGTTATTAATTATAGGCCTTTAAATTAAGCAATACCATGAAGTATCATAATCGGTACTGCGTATAGGGGGTAATTGGATAGCCCCCGCCATATTTCCGGTAGACCCCCGGTGATAGAATTAATCCATCGCCGGGGGTCTATTGACAATAATATATAAGGTTATCATTTAATAAGCAAATAATTATATAAATAAATATTAATGGGGGTTAAGGATGAACTTATATGATTATGTAAAAATCTTTAAGGCTTTGGGCGAACCCACCAGATTAAAAATACTAAAATTATTATCTGTTCGACCAATGTTCGTTTGTGAGTTGAAATCAGTGCTGCACATGAGCCAGCCGAGAATATCACAGCATCTGCAGATCATGAAGGGGGCGGGAGTGGTTACTGAAAAAAAGGATGCCCAGCGCACCTTTTACAGCCTGCAAATTGATTATCTGGATAAAACTTTTAACAATTTAATTCAATTTTTTCATCATGATCTGGCGAACCTGCCGCAATTTAAAGAGGAATGTTTAAGGTTAGAACGGCTGGACAGTGACACGGATGTATATCTTTGTAAGAAGGGGGAAAACCGCACCCGTTAAGTTAATTTAAAACTAGAAGCCCAAACTATTACGGTATAAAAATTATTCAGTATTACGGAAACATAAAATATTACATTAGGTACTGTTAACTTAATATGATGAAAAAGCTCACGCAATCATAGAAATCCAGCGATTATGTTTGAATTTTGGTGTAAAACTAGCTACTTCAGCCGGAGATCAGTTATTTAAACCCGAATGTGGTCGTGCGAAGTTATAACAGGTTACCCAAAAAGAGATTAAAGCTACAGCACTATTGTAGGATTTAAATCCGCGAAGTTTCTTGTACCAGTCTTTAAAAGTGCCCATAAAACGTTCAAGAGTGTTGTTAGAGACGAGGTCTTTGATAGCAGCACGAAGGAGTCGTATAGCTTGGACCGTATCTCGATAAGGGGATAAGTGCCGGGCTAAAACGACTCGAGTTTCACTGCATAAAGCAACCCAGAGGTAATATTTTTTACCGGCCACTTTAACAACAGTTTCGTCCAGGTGCCATTCGTCAGAGACATTCAAAGTACGGTGGGCGGCTATGGAAGAAAAGAGGTAAGAGAACTTCACGGTCCATTTGTAAATGGTCACATGTGACACTCTAATGGCGTACTCCTCAGCTAAATCAGCAGCGATTTGCCTTGTGGACATTTTTCGTAAGAAATACAAGCGTAAAGCCTTGATAATGAGTTGCTGAGGATAGCGCATACGCTTGAAATCGGTCTTACCATTAGTTACAGCAGAGACAGTATTTAGAACTTCATCAGGTATGTTATAGATATTAATTTTTACAGCGACAAGTTTTCTGTTTTTTGTAATGAATAGAGGAGCAGCGATAACGAGTATAAAGCTTACGGCGCTTGTACACTTCCATAGCGCAGCCACACCAAGGGCATTTAATTTTAAGTTGTTTACGTTGGTTGACTTCAGGTACAAATTGAGTACGGCATTGCTTGCAGCAATATTTTTGACGACCTTTATAATCGCGGCCGTACTTCCATAAAGATTTACTTGAACACTTAGGGCAAGATAAGTTAACCATTTTTGTAGAACCTCCTTTGTTTATGTCTGGGGGGTGAAGCTGGTAACTTACACCAACAGCATAAACACTGAGGTTCTACGATTACAAATATGATTTAAGTTAACAGAACGAGAAATGTAAGGGGGGTATAAAAAATGGTCGAAAACTGTACATGCAGCTGCAGCTGTTCGGCTGATAATTCCGCAATACTTATTTTAGCCTGTTCGGGGGCGTCCAACGTGGGACAGATTGCCAACCGGGCAGCGGTGGAATTAACCAAAGCAGACGATTTTTTCTTTATTAGAGTGGAGTTTAGCTTTTGGCTGGCTCCATTTTTTATTTATAAGAAAGTTTACATCTTCGGTGGTTAACCAAAATTTACTCAAATACATTGACATTAATTAATAATTATTTATATTATTATATAAATATATCGTTATATAAAATAAAAGATGAACACCCTAAGATTTTAACAGAACAAGTTAAGGAACCTTTGGGTAGGGTAAAAAAGGAGGAGTTGATATGGTTTAACGACCAAGACAAACTAGCAGCCGGTTAATTAATTAAATCAACTGAAAATACATTAAATATTTTTGGGGAGATGAACAGTATGACCTTTATGGCAGTATTACAAAGCGGTATTAACGAACTTTTGGAATACCTGTCGGCGCACGTGCTTACCTGTTTGGTGCCGGCCTTCTTCATTGCCGGCGGAATTGCGGTGGTGGTGTCCACTGGGGCAGTGTTAAAATATTTCGGTCCCCGGCTCCTAAGCACCTGGCTTACGGTGTGGCTTCGGTTTCCGGCGCTATCCTAGCTGTGTGTTCCTGCACCGTACTGCCCCTGTTTGCGGGTATCTACAAGAAGGGCGCGGGGCTCGGTCCGGCGGTTACCTTTCTTTTTTCAGGCCCGGCCATAAATATCCTGGCCATAACACTGACCACCCGGAAAATGGGCTGGGAGCTGGGCCTGGCCCGGGCCATAGGTGCGGTGGTGTTTTCTATTGTAATCGGCCTTTTGATGGCCTTTATCTTTAGGAAAGAAGAAGCCGCAAACAACGATGACGACGGTATGTTTGCCGGTGAAGAAGGCAGGCCGGTGGGCCACCTGTTGGCTTTCTTCGGCACCCTGGTAGCTATTCTGCTGTTTGGCACAGCGGCCATTCCTTTTTGGAGCAAGATTGCCATTATCTTTGCGCTGTTGAGTTTTCTGGCCGTGGTGCTTACCCGGTGGTACGACGGCGATGAGGTTAAGGAGTGGCTGGTGGAGACCTGGAGATTCGTCAAGCTGATCTTTCCCGTTCTGCTGGTGGGTGTGTTTGTGGCCGGTGTGCTCAAAGCCGTAATTCCCCAGCACTGGATTGAAACTTCTGTGGGCGGCAACTAGCTGAGTGCCAACCTGCTGGCCTCGGTGTTTGGCGCGCTGATGTACTTCTCTACCCTAACCGAGGTGCCCATCGTCAAGGCGCTTTTGGATATGGGTATGGGTAAAGGCCCGGCCTTGGCGCTGCTGCTGGCCGGCCCGTCGCTCAGTCTGCCCAACATGCTGGTGGTTCGTAGCGTCATGGGTACCAAAAGAACCGTTGTATATGTACTGATTGTAATCGTACTGGCTGTAGTTACAGGTATGGCGTTTGGAAGCATTGCGGGTTAGCAGTATCATAACCGTTAAAAGTTTGCTGCAGTTAAATTATCATGATGTACCCGCTCCTGGCAGGATTCATTACAGCACTAAGAAAAGGCAATTTTTCAACAAGATTTTAGGTTGTGGTTGGTTGAGAAGCGCTGTTTAAGGTTTTCTGGGAGCTTGAAAAAGTGGTTCGGTTTATGGCAGAATAAATTTACAATATAAGGAAGGGAGGCATGGTTTCTATGGATGAAATGTGGAAAGTGATGCGGGAAATAGAAGCATCGATGGAGAAACTTCATAGAAGTATGTTCTCTAGTATTAACCGTTCCTTAAACAGTATTTTTGATGAGCAGGAGATGCTGCCGTTAGAGAAAAATTTCTTTAGAAATGATGCTCCTGCGAGAACGTTTCGGTTTTATGCCCGGCGGGAAACTGACAGCACCGGTAGAGATGTCCGGGAAGTATACATGGAAATGGACGGGGAGAAACGGTATTGGAAGAAAGACGGCGACAAAGAACTTTTAATTGAGCCTAATAAATACAGGCCGGGGAAGAATTATTTTGAAAGGATGAAGAGAAAATTACTGCCCGGAAGCAGTGCTGATTAACGCTGGGGGCCGGAAACCCTGCCTTTTATTTATAAAAAAAGCCGTAAGTTTACTGCGACGCACTTACGGCTTTTAATTATTTGTTTAAGCTGCTGATTGACTGGAGCCTTTAGCAAACCTGTCAACAATTAATGCTATGGCACCGTCACCGGTAACGTTGCATGCAGTACCAAAGCTGTCTTGGGTAAGGTACAGGGCGATCATTAATCCCAATTGTGCTTCGCTGAAGCCCAGCATGGACTGCAGCAGGCCTAAAGCTGCCATTACCGCACCGCCGGGAACGCCGGGAGCGGCCACCATGGTAACACCCAACATTAATACAAAGGGAATAATTTCATTAAATACCGGGCTTACACCGCTCATCAGCATAACGGACATGGCACACATTGTCAGGGTAATGGTACTTCCTGACAGGTGGATGGTGGCACACAGAGGAATAACAAAGTCAGCTACACCATTGGATACACCGTTGTTTTTGGCAGAACGCAGGGTAACCGGAATGGTAGCTGCGGAAGACTGTGTACCAATAGCGGTAAAATATGCCGGTATCATATTTTTAAGGGCTTTGATGGGATTTTTCTTGGCCACAGTACCGGCAATCGTATACTGCGTTAGTATTATTACAATGTGGCTGATAATGATAATGGCGAAAACGATACCGAAAATCTTCATTATTCTGGCAACTTCACCGCCGTAAGTCATATTGGCAAAAATACCGGCGATGTGAAAAGGTAATAAAGGAATGATAACTGACTGAATTACTTTTTCAATTATTTTTTGAAAATCCTTTGATACTTCGTACAGAGCTTTACTGTTAATAACCGCCATACCCAAGCCGAGCAGGAAGGCGGTAATTAAGGCCGTCATAACACCCATAATGGGAGGCATGTCCACCTGGAAAAATCCTTTTAGCAGTGCTTCTTCCGGGTTAGAAGCATGTCCGCCGGCAGCGTTAATGATCTTGGGCAGTAAGGCGGAACCCACAAAAAAAGCAAATGTTCCTGCTACTATTGTAGAGCCATATGCTAAGAGGGTGGTCAGACCTAAAAGACGTCCGGCCCCTCTACCGAGCTCTGCAATACCGGGAGCCACAAAGGCGATAATAATCAAAGGAATAGCGTAATTTAAGAAGTTGCCAAAGATACCGTTGAAGGTGGCCAAAAATTTAACAAAAAAATCAAATTGAAAAACTTCTTTAGATAAATAACCAATTAGTATACCGCTGATAAGACCAATAATCAGCCTGGTAAGAAGTCCGGGTTTTTTCATGGTTTATTTTCTCCCCCCGTTAATATTAGTTTATTGATAGCTCAGTTAAATAGGACCCCCCCCGGTACACAATATACAGTATTTTTCTGCAAATTACAATAAAAAAATAATAGAAAATATAGGAACAATAAAAATACAACATTTTTCAACAATTAGAAAATACCGAAAATTAATGATTGTTTGGCAGGTTTTTATAATTTTGTGATAGAATTAAAATAAAAAGGGGAGGTGAATAAAATAATGGATGCCGGATTGCTGTGGGTGATTTTCATTCTTAGTTTACCGTTTATTATTTTTGGTGTGATGAAGTTTGATAACTAACCGGTATGCAACGGTACGGGGAGATAGTTAAAGCGGTCTTTGATGGGCGGGTCAAAGATCGCTTTTTTCAATATTTACTTTTTAATGACAGCTGATATATAATATGTTAACCGGTATTTAAATAATGGTTAACTAATATGTTAAATGGTATATAAGAAGGGAAGGTAGCAGTTGTCCGTTATTGAGGAATTGAGCACTAAGGTTCTGCGTGGGGAGTTATTGTGCTTTGAGGAAGCAAAAGAGCTGCTGGCTGTTGAAGGTGATGATATTTACGAATTATTGGTGGCGGCGAACAGAATTAGAAAAAAATTTACCGGTAATAAGGTTGAGTTGTGTTCCATTGCTGCAGGTAAAGTTGGCGGGTGTTCTGAAGACTGTGCCTTTTGCGCCCAGTCGGTTCACCACAAAGCGGTGATTAAAGAAAACAGCTCTTTAAATCGGGCTGAAATTGTGGCCAAAGCTGTTGAAATGGAAAATAAAGGGGCACACCGGTTTTCGCTGGTTAACAGTGGTTATGGTCCCAGCGCAGAGGAGTTTGCTGAAATATTAAATATTTTTGCCGAGATACGATCAAAAACAAAAATTAAATTATGTGCCTCGCTGGGGGTAATTAATCAGCAAATGGCCCGGCGGTTGGCCGGTGTGGGGGTGACAATGTATCACCATAATGTTGAAACCAGCCGCAGTTTTTTTCCTAAAATTTGCACCACCCATTCTTATGAAGACAGATTGAGGACAATTGAGGCGGTAAAAAAAGCGGGAATGAAAGTCTGCTGCGGCGGTGTTATTTCTATGGGAGAAACCGCCGAACAGCGCCTGGAAATGGCTTTTGAAATCAGGAGCCTGGATGTGCATTCTGTGCCGGTGAACATATTAAATCCCATCCGGGGAACCCCGCTGGCGAACCAAGTAGTTTTGTCTCCCTTGGAAATTTTAAAAACAATAGCCATTTTTCGCTTTGTGATGCCTGCTAAATTAATACGCTTTGCCGGGGGGAGAATACCCGGTTTAAGGGATTTGCAGGCTATGGGATTCATGGCCGGAATTAATGCTTCTATAATAGGTGATTACCTGACAACTTATGGAAGATCTATAACCCAGGATTTGCGAATGATAAAGGATATGGGGCTGGAATATTAAGTAAAAGGTGGTTCGGCAGAAAAACCACCTTTTTTATTTAAGAAGTGGATTTCATTTTTAATGTACCTTCTTTATTTAAGTAATATTCTACGTTGGTTAAGCTGTTTGTTTCGTTTATAATTATGGCCTGTTTGCCAATTTTAATTGTGGTACCCGGGTAGGCGGTACCTATTCTTATTCTTTTACCTGCCGGAACGCTGATAACGGTTTTGGTTCCCATTTTTGAACCGGCTTCACCTATCTGTACATCGTTTTTGGCATCAATATACCCTCCTCTAAAAACGCCGTCTATTTCTACCCCGCCGCCGCAGGTGATTTCGGTGTTAAAACATCCGGGGCCTTTTACGTAAACACTGCCGGAACACTTTATACAGCAGTTAAGTGAGCATGTAAGGTTGATTGAGCTTGGTACTTTTTCCACTGCCGAAATATATTCCGTAACCGATTTAAGGTTGTCCATCACAGATTTAAATTCTTCCAGTTTGTTAAACTGGTTCAAATTAGCGCCCAGCAGTTTGTTGATACTGCCGGACAATGTGTTTTCAAGGGTGCCCAGCAGTTTTAAATCGTATTTTTTCATTGCTTTATAAACGGTGTTTACATAGGCAAAGTTTTTCTTTAAATTTTTCTCTTTAAGTAAAGATAGTATATTTCCCAACCGTACTGATTTGGTACGGGGAATGTGTTTGTAAATATCTTTTGCCGTGCTGTATATCTGATCCAGGTAGCGGTGCAGTTGAAGTAAAAGCGGCTGCAGATCTTTAGCTATAACTTCAAATCCTCCGGCCACCAGATTGCTGTTAACTACATTACCCTTAATGACAATGTTGGAACCGGCGGTTATACTGCTGCCGGTGACCAAATTGTTAACCAGTATATCACCGCTGGCACTTACACTCATGTCGCTGTCCACGCTGCCGACAATCTGTACACTTCCTTGAAAGCGTATATTGCCGGTACTCATATTTACGTCGCCCGGGTGCAGCAGCATGGAATCAACGGTAACAGTCCAGGTTTTGCCTGACTTTAATACTTTCGGCATGCCTTCTATTACCGCGATGGCTTTGGTGCCGTCTTCAACAATTTGGGTTCCTTTACCTGCCAAAAGGTTATATTCCACCGGCTCTCTGGGCATGATGAGCTCGCCGTCAACGGCTTTGCCCGGGTTCCCGTATTTCGGAAGCTGGTTTAAAGCCAGCGGTTCTCCAACATCTACGGTGGGTATTTTGTTAATTTCCTTAAAGTCGATGTTGTTTTTATCGTCTGCAGCGTGGCTGTTAAAACCGGTTTCTTCAAAGAACAGCTTTATTCGGCCGTCTTGGGGTGGGGTGGGGGCCTGTCCTCTGGCTACCTTTACCGAGCCGTTGTGGGGAAAATCAACCACCTTCCTGATGATGTTGTAATCAATGCCGTATTTAATGTTGTTTTGTTCCAACAGCTTTACAATATCGTTGAAGGAAGCGGGTGACATTAGGGTCTCTTTTGGCTGCACCTTGATTTTTAGGTTGTTGGTTGGCTCTGTATCCAGCAGCTGATATGTGGTTATGCTGGCTGCTTTGATATCCAAGTATGCAGTAAGTTTATCTTTGGAAGTGCGGATTTTTACCTGGCCCGGTTCATTTTTTTCAACGGCCCGTATTTCTATACCGTCTGCGGCGCTTACTTTAAACGGGGCATTGATTTCTTTTCCGTTTACAAATATTTGTATTTCGGCACGGGGGTAAATGGTGGCTTTGGGGTAACCTTCTTCGGGGTCTTTTACGTAAACGGTGCCGGATTTAACCCAGGCCAACCCCTGTTTAACCCGGGATATGTCTTGTTCCCCCGCGGCAGCGTTGGTGGTGATGACTTTTTCCGCCATCTTTTCTGCGCCCAGCAGTTTCTGATTATCTAACCAGTTAATAAAAGCGTTAACAATTGAAGGATCAAACTGGGAAAAACTCAAGTTTTTTAGTTCTAAAACGGCGTTATCCAGGGTGAGTGATTTTTTATAGCAGCGCTTGGCAGTCATGGCGTCAAAGGCGTCGGCAACGGTGATTATGCGGGAAAACAGGGGAATGTCTTCACCTTTTAAGCCATGGGGATAGCCGCTGCCGTCAAAACGTTCGTGATGGCACTCGATGATGTAGGCCAATTCTTCATCGGAGGTAATGTTTCTGACTATGTCGGCGCTTCTTAAGGAGTGGATTTTAACTGATTCCATTTCTTCAGCAGTGAGTTTGCCCGGTTTAAAAAGTATTTCTTCAGCAACACCGAATTTACCCACATCATGAAACAGGCCGGCGATATAAAGGGTTTTTATGTCGTCATTTTTTAGTTCTAAAACGGAGCCGATGGCTACGGAGTAAAGAGCCACAGCACGGCAGTGCTGGCCTGTGGTTTTATCCCGCATGTCCAGGGTTGTCAGCAGCATTTCAGCCATTTTTTGAATGTTTTCTTCTATCTCCGGTAGATTTATTTTACTCTTTATTAAAGAAAATACAGAATGGCACATGCTTGTCCCTCCAGAAGTTCAACCAATACATGTTTTATCAGGTGACGGCGGTAAAGCCTCTTGTTATTTTCTACAAATATTCTCAATTTTCCTTTTTTGTATATTATTTGCACTTTCTTTATGAATACTAAACCCCCGCCACACCTGTGGCGGGGGGATTTTAAAGTTTTATAATTCCCAAACCGCTTAACAATACAATTATGATGGCCAGGGGAGCTATAAAACGTACTATGAACAAGTAGATGCTGACAAAGAACCGGTTAGCCAGCCTGCCCCTGTTGGTGGCTTCATCGTAAACAACCCGGGGCCCCAGTTTATAACCGGCAAAAAGGGCGATGAAAATACCCGCTGCGGGCATCAATATGTTAGAGGACATAAAATCCATCAGGTCAAACATGCTTTTATCAAAGAGCTTAAAATCCGCCAGCACGCTGGAGGATAAAGTTGCTGTACTGCCTAAAGCAGCAATAACCAGGGCGCTGGCTGCGGTGGCGGTTTTCCTGTTCCAATTTTTTTCTTCGTGCAGGTATGATACCGGCACCTCCAGCAGTGAAAGCATGGCCCCGATGGTGGCGATGGAAGTTAAAATAAAGAATAACGCTAAAAAAACCTGTCCCAAAGGCATGGCGTTAAAAACCATGGGGATGGTGAAAAATAACAGCGGGGGACCGGATTCCGGTTCAAGGCCAAAGGAAAATACCGCCGGGAATATGGCTATGCCGGCTAAGATGGAAACAATGATGTCAGAAAACATCACCTTGACAGCGGTGCCGGGCAGGCTTTCATTTTTACCGATGTAGCTGCCGTAGGTGGTCATGGTGCCAACCCCCACCGAAAGTTTAAAGAAGGATAAGCCCAGCGCCATTAAAACAGTAACCCCGGTTATTTTACTGAAATCCGGTTGGAAAAGGAATTTCAGGCCTTCGCTGGCACCGGACAGTGTTAAGGCTCTAATATCACAAACCAGCAACAGCACGAACAAAATGGGCAGCAGCGTTTTGGTTATTCTTTCGATACCGCCGCGCACCCCGCCGATAATGATGGTGCTGGCCAGTGCCAACACCAGCCACTGCCAAATGAGGGGTGTCCATACGCTGCCGGCCAGGCTGTTAAAGGCCTGTTTGGCGCTTTCCGCGTCGGTAACATTTAAACTGCCGGTGATGGCCTTAAAAGCATAGGCAAATACCCAACCGGCCACGGTGGTGTAAAAAGCCATAATTAAAATGGCTGAAACCATGCCGGCAATACCGGTGAAATACCAGGGCCTGCCCGGTGCCAGCTTTTTGAATGATCCCACCGCTGCCCGGTTGGCCCGGCGGCCGATGATAAATTCCGAAATCATTACCGGTAAACCCACAAGAAACGTACTTATTAAATAAACAAAAATAAATGCTGCCCCGCCGTTTTCACCGGTCATGTAGGGAAATTTCCATATGTTGCCCAACCCCACCGCCGATCCCAGGGTGGCGGCGATAACTCCCAGGCTGGTTCCAAATCCCTCTCTTTTTACTTCCTGCTTTTGCAATGATATCACTCTTTCTTGGAAATGTTTTTTAATATTAGTAAAATTATTGACAAAAGCCTGACCTTTTAAGTATAAAGGGGAAGGGATTAATGGTCAAGTGAGATATGTAAGTAGGTGAAAACGGTGTTAATTATTATTGATAATTATGATTCGTTTGTATACAACATTTATCAATATGCGGCGGAATTTATTAAAACGGTGAAGATTTTCCGGAATGATTGTATAACATGCGCGGAAATAGAACTGCTTAACCCCAGTCACATAATTATATCCCCGGGGCCCGGCAGGCCCGGTGAGGCCGGCATATCGATAGAGGTAATTAAAAGATTTGCCGGGAAAATTCCGGTGCTGGGAGTATGCCTTGGCCACCAATCCATTGGACAGGCCTTTGGAGGCAGGGTGGTGAGATCCGGTAATGTGATGCACGGGAAGGAATCTAATATCCTTCATGATGGCAAAACCATATATACAGGGCTGCCTAATCCTTTTACCGCCGGCAGGTATCATTCTTTATGTATTCAGCGGGAAACGCTGCCGGAGGAACTTATAGTTTCGGCCTGGACAAAGGAAGATGAAATTATGGGTGTTCGTCACCGGGTTTTTACTGTGGAAGGAGTTCAGTTTCACCCGGAATCAATTTTAACCCCGGAAGGGAAAAGACTGGTGGGAAATTTTTTAAAAATTAAGGGTGGTTTGTGGAATGAGCAAAATACCGTTGGTAATTGAACTTAATAACAGCGGCCGCCCGCGGGAAATGTTTTCAGCGATTAAGGAGATGCCCTACAGCTTTATATTGGATACAAGCCTTTACGTAAAAGGACTGGGGAAATATACATACCTGGGGGCAGATCCGTTTATTGTGATAACATCAAAAAACGGCATTACTAAAATCAGGTACTGCCATATTAATGAAGAGATTGAAGTGGTAAATGAGCACCCGCTGCAGGTGCTGAAAGACGTTATGCGGCGTTATAAACAAGATTTTTTATGCCGGGAGATACCTTTTACAGGCGGGGCGGTGGGTTATTTCAGCTACGATTTCGGCAGACAATTGGAAAAAATACCTTCTTTAGCGGAAGATGACCTGCAAACCCCTGATTTTGCCTTTGGTTTATACGATGTTGTTGCAGCTGTTGATAACACCGGTAACCGGGCCGTTTTGATTTCAACCGGTCTGCCGTACGAACAAAACCAGGCGGCCAGGGCTGAAGAAAGGGCGAGCTGGTTTAGCAGTATTTTGAAACCGGGGTATATTTCAGATCAAAGCTGTAGGGAATATGAAGTTGGCGGTTTGAAATCTAATTTTACTAAAGGAGAATACCGGCAGGCGGTGGCCAGGGCGGTGGAACATATTCTCTGCGGCGATATATTTCAGGTTAACCTGTCCCAGCGCTTTGAGCTTACATCTGGGGCTGACGGTTATGAAATATTTAAAAGGCTCAGCGATATCAGTCCGGCCCCTTTTTCCGCCTACTTGAACTTTGATCAAATGCAGGTTATCTGTTCTTCTATGGAAAGATTTTTAAAGCTGGACCGGAACGGGGAAGTTCAAACCTGCCCGATTAAAGGAACAAGACCCAGGGGGAAAAATAAAGTTGAGGATTTAAAAAACTACACCGCCCTTAAAAACAGCCTTAAAGATAAAGCGGAATTGACAATGATTGTAGATTTAGAAAGGAACGACCTGGGCAGGGTATGTGCAGTTGGCTCAATAAGGACAGAGGACTGCTTCAGGATTGAACCCTACTCTACGGTATATCACCTGGTATCAACAATTAAGGGCCGGCTGAGAAAGGATAAGGATATTTTTGACTTGATTAAAGCCGCTTTTCCCGGCGGGTCTATCACTGGGGCGCCTAAAATAAAAGCGATGGAAATTATAGAAAGGTTAGAGCCTGTGCGCAGGGGAGTATACACGGGTTCCCTGGGGTATATTGGGTTTGACGGCCGGGCGGATCTAAATATAGTTATCAGAACAATTATTAAAAAGAACGGCAAGTTTTACTTTCAAGTGGGAGGCGGAATAACTGCTGATTCCCACCCGGAAGCGGAATATGAGGAAACGCTGGATAAAGCCAGAGCCTTGATGAAGGCCTTGGGCTTTAAGAGGAGTTAAAAAAATGGCCAAAGTATCTGTTAATGGACAGATAATAAACGACAGTGAAGTAAAAATATCACCCCTGTCATGGGGAGTTTCTTATGGTTATGGTTTGTTTGAAACCATACTGATTGCCGGTGGTATGCCCGTGTTTTTTGATGAGCACATACAGAGAATGCACAGGTCAGCGGAATTTTTTAACCTATCTGTTCCGCCGGCGGGAATAATTGGTGAATGGTTGTCAAACCTTTTAAAAGCTAATAACCTAAGAGAAGGCCGGGCGCGCATTCAATTAACAGCCCTTAATGAAACCAGCGGTACGGGTAAGTTAACCACCGGGCTGATTATCTCCGCCCGGGAGGGAGTTCCTTACCATAAAGAGCTGTATGAAAAGGGTGTAAATATTGGCATTTTGAGCGGCAGGAAAAACCATCACAGCCCGGTGGTTAAGCACAAAACCATGAACTATCTTGAAAACATACTGGGACAGCGGGAAGCAGCCCAAAAGGGCTGGGCAGAGGGGCTGTTTTTAAACCATGATGGTTACTTGGCCGAAGGGACAAAAAGCAATATTTTTTTAGTTAAGGATAAGCAGCTGTATACGCCGGATACTGATTCGGGCATACTGCCGGGAATAACCAGGGAAAAAATAATTTATACAGCCGGCAGGCAGGGAATTAAAGTTAAAGAGAAAAAAATAACGGTTGAGGAGTTACTTAATGCCGATGAGTGCTTTATATGTAATTCCTTAATGTCCGTCATGCCGGTTGCATCTGTGGACAAAAGGCCGGTGGGCAGCGGAGGAGTGGGTGATATAACCGGTGTTTTAATGGATGCCTATAATCAATACCTGCACAGCGGTTAAAGTTTAAACAGCATCCTGGGGGTGCTGCCTAATATTTTGCATAACGCAGATGTTTTTGCTGTTGATATATTTGATGTCAAAGGAGAAGTGCTCCGCAATCCAGTTAAAAGTAGTGGGACTGTAAAAACAGATATGGGTTGGATCCAGCCTGTACCACCATTTTTTAAAGTTATAACTGCTGTGGAACAGCGTCATTATTGATAAAATGCCCCGGTGGGTCAAATGCTCTTTAAAAAACTGCATTACCTTATCCGGGTGTCTCACGTGTTCCAGCACTTCCGTGGCTGTGATTAAATGATATTTTTTACCCGTAAAATCAATATGATTGTAAAAATAAGGGTCATAGTAATCCATTTTAATACCCATTGCGGAAAGGAGATCGCTTAAAACCGGGCCGGGTCCGCAGCCGAAATCCAACCCGGTTTTTAAATTTTCCCGGTATGGTTTGACGGCTGTTTCAATGAAACGGCTGAGAAACTGCACATATCCTTTATTTTCATGGGTATTTTCGTGCAGCAAATATCTTTCTTTTTCTTCTTTATCGTTTAAAATATAATTGTCGTCTATAAAAATTAAGTCGCACACCGGGCAGTGATAATATACCGGTTTATCAACCGCGGTAATTCTATTAGACCGGCCGTGGCATAACCAGCACCAGCGCGTCATTATTTTTCCCCCTCTTACCTTACCATTATTAACACAATATCTTATAAGTTACAACATTTTTTGCAAAGAATAATTTTTTTTAATTTATTATTCTGCTATACTTTAATAATGTGGACTTAATTACATGACAGTAAAGTGGTGATCAAAATAACAGCTTTAAAAAAAATGAAGGCGATAATAAATAAAATTTTAAACATCAGAGATGATCCCCATAAACTGGCTAAAAGTGTGTCCCTGGGATTTGGACTGGCTTTTTTACCCTTACCGGGCATCAATATTCCCTTGAGTATGGTGCTGGCCAAATTTTTAAGATTAAATGTGCTGGCGGCAACCATGCCGGGGGTACTGCTGGCATATGTTTCGCCCTTTTTATACCTGTTAAATTATAAAACGGGAGAAATTTTAATAAAGCCGGAGGGAACGTCACCCCAGCACTACACTCTTAATTATGATTTGTCATTTTTCGATCAAGTGATGGACTTTTTTGCCCAGTTAGGGACATCATATCTTGTTGGCAGTGCCATAAATTCCACGCTGGTTGTGGTACTGGCGTATTTTGTATTTTTAGCTGCTTTCAAGAATACCAATCGGTTGATAAAAAGAAAAAAAGTAAAATTAAGAGAGAAAAAAACTGTTCGCTCAAAGGATAATGTTCGCAGGCAGATTAAAAAATATAAAATTAAAGGGGATATTAACAGGTTTAGAAAGTGACTAGCGGTAAAACCGGTTTTAGATGTCAATATTTTGGGGTACAGCCTGCTATAATGGTGGGCCGTATGTAAATACTAATGCAGGGGTGTTATTTTTGGAACTGTTTTCAGCTGATTTTTGGGTATCATTATTACTGATAATCGGTATAGACCTGGTACTGGCCGGGGATAATGCCATTGTCATCGGAATGGCCGTGCGTAATTTGCCTTTGCAGCACCAGAATAAGGCAATCATATACGGGACCCTTGGTGCGGTGGTAATTAGGGTTATTGCCACGCTGCTGGTGGTGGAACTGCTGAAAATTCCTTACCTGCTGCTGGCGGGAGGTTTAGTATTAATTTGGATTGCCTATCAATTGCTGGCTGAAGATGAACATCACGATGTAGAGGCGGCCAAGTCCCTGGCGGGTGCCATTAAAACCATTATTATTGCTGACGCCGCCATGGGGTTGGACAATGTACTGGCGGTGGCAGGTGCTGCCCACGGGTCATTTTTGCTGGTGATTTTAGGGCTGCTGATAAGTATTCCCATTGTAATTTGGGGCAGTACCGTTATTTCCAGGTTGATGAATAAGTATCCCGTTATCATCTATTTTGGTGCCGGGATACTGGCCTTAACCGCCGGGAAAATGATTACCGGTGAACCGGTGTACAGGGAGATATTTAAAACTTACCCGTTGTTGAAATGGGGATTAATAGCCATTATTGTCACCGGCGTACTGGTTATGGGCAGAAAGGCAAAGAAGAGAAGCTGCGGGCGGCGGTAAAAAAAGAGAGATTTTGGCAAAATTTCCATGACGCGATGGCGCCGTATACCAGGCCCGTACGTACGGTTCTGTGAGTAGGGTAAGGCCGCAGCAAATTACTGCGGCCTTACCCTACTGGATTTATTTAAGAAAATTTTTTTAATACCTGCATAAATTCGTCCATATACTGAGCTACATCTTCACCTTTTTCCAACCCTTCTTTTATACCGCCGGCCAGGTGACAGGCCAGTACTGTAAAACCAACTCGGTTAACTGCTGCTTTAATTGCTCCCAGCTGAATCACTATCTCGCCGCAGGGCCGGTTTTCCGCGATCATTTTCTGTACCCCGCGCACCTGCCCCTCAATTCTCTTTAACCTGGACTGCAGATCTGTTTTCATTTGTTCATAGTTATCCGGTGTATAACCCATGTTTGTCCCCCCCAGTATACCCCGTACGGTATTTAAAGTTTAAAATATCCTTTTGTTGTTGTCAAATAATGCTTTGATAAAAGGGATTGACGGTTATTTTTCCCTGTGGTAACATGGGATTTAAAGAACATACCCCTAGGGGTATAGGTATACTGGGAGGGGTGAGTGATGTCTAAGATAACCAGAAGGGATTTTTTAAAACGATCGGCAGCTTCCGGCTTGGCGGCGGGGGTAATATTGTCCGGTTTGGAAAAACCTGCCCGTGCTTACTCCGGTACCGTTCAGTATGGAACGTTAATAGACCTTACCAGATGTGACGGCTGTGCTCACTTGGATGTACCGGCCTGTGTCAGTGCCTGCAGGGAAGAAAATAAATCCAAGTTTCCCCATCCGGTGCCGTCGGAGCAGATTAATAATTACTGGCCCCAGAAGAAAAAAGAAGACTGGTCTGATAAAAAGGAGATAATTAACCGGTTAACACCTTATAATTGGATTACCGTACAAAAAGTATCGGTGGAGCACGATGGACGGGTGGTGGAAGTGAATATTCCCAGGAGGTGCATGCACTGCGACAACCCGCCCTGTTCTAACATCTGTCCCTTTGGAGCCCAGGCCAAAACACCTGAAGGCCCGGTGCTGATTAATCATGAGCTCTGTTTTGGTGGGGCCAAGTGCCGCAGTGTTTGTCCCTGGGGTATTCCCGCCCGCCAGGCCGGGGTGGGGCTGTACATGAAAATTGCCCCCCAGTACCTGGGCGGTGGGGTAATGTATAAGTGCGATTTGTGTTATCACCGGGTTACAAAAGGCCAACAGCCGGCCTGTGTGGAAAGCTGTCCCCGGGGGGCGATACAATTTGCGGCAAAGGATGAAATTAAGCAAAGGGCTGAAGAACGTGCCAAGGAAATAAATGGTTTTGTTTACGGCGATAAAGAAAACGGCGGAACTTCCACCTTTTATGTATCTCAAGTGCCCTTTGAAAAGATACACCAGCAGCTGGTTCGGCAGAAGTCTAATCAGCCCAACCCGGAGGCGCCGGGCTACCCGCTGATGCCGGTAAATGTGGGCAATTACCTGGACACGGTTAATGGATTAATAGCCGGCATGTTGGCGGCACCGCTGGCCGGGGCGGCGGTGGCGGGGTACACCGCTTATAAAAAAATGAAGGATGGTGAGTAGCAGCATGGGCAAGATTAAAAGACATGGTTTATCGGTGCGTTTTGTACACTGGGCTGTGGCTATCTCTACCATTGCTTTAATTTTTAGCGGTTTCGGTCAGATGCCGGTTTATAAGCGTTATATGATCGATCAGCTTCCCGGTTTGGCCTGGACGTCTGATTTTTCTATAAACCTGCTGATACACTATACTGCCGCTGGGGTGCTCATTTTTGCTGTGGCCTATCACATTGTTTATCATATTATAAGAAAGGAATTTGACATTTGGCCCCGGAAGGGTGATTTTAAGGAATCTTATTTAATTATTAAAGCCATGCTTACCAAGGGAGAGGAACCGGAAAGCGACAAGTACCTGGCAGAGCAGCGGCTGGCTTATGCCTATATAGGGGTTATGCTCATTGTGATTATCATTTCCGGTATTATTAAGGTGTTAAAAAACCTGCCATCCATCAGCTTGGAAATGGATACTTTAATTTGGGTTAGCACGGTGCACAATGCTGCTACCATTTTACTCATTTTAGGCATTGTGGGTCACCTGGCGGCCTTTGTTTTCAAAGCTAACCGCCCGCTGCTGCCCGGCATGTTTACCGGCTGGGTGGATGAAGATTATGCCCGGCGCCGTCACGGCGTCTGGTACCGGAAAATACAGGAGGATAAAAAGACTAACCTGCAGCACAAATGAAAATAACATCAAAGGGGGATGCAGTATGCCGAAAGTTAAATATGTGTGCAGCAATTGTAATAAGGAGTTTAGCGTTAAATATCTTTTGATGAAACCCAAGGATGTTCAATGCCCTTATTGCGATAACAAAAATGTTAAAGAAAAGAAAGCACCGTCGGCCTGCGGCTGCGGTGTAAATTATAAGGGGATTAAGTTTACCTGAGGGTAAAGAACGGGAAGCAGGCTGCTTCTGTTTAGCTGTATATTTTTAAATTAAAGCCGGCAGGGTTTTAAATAACCCTGCCGGCTTTTTTAAAGGTTGGGCAGCCGATTGTCCTGCTCCCCAAAAGGCAGCTCCCAATGCCCCTTTGATAAACCTGGAGGGAAGGTGTGAGAGTCGAACTCGACCCCGGCTTGCTCTACAAGCCGGCCAGCGGGTTTGCAGCCCGTGGGGAACACCGGTTCCAACCTTCCCTTGTCATTATGAAGTTCAAAAATAATTATAATCGTTTCGGTGCTTGTTGTAAACACAATGGAATATTAATTATAACTTATAGTTATAAAAAGTGGTTATGGAAATACGGCATGTGTTTTCTAATAACAAATTTTAAAGTTAACTGTTTTAGAAAAATAAAAAAGGGCATATGTTTAGCCCTTTTTTGAGAACATTTTAATTTAACCCTTATGCAGCACTGCAGTTTATACTTGATTGTTTAAAGAATCAATGATTTTTTCAAACTGTGTGCTTATCAGCTTGTTTATCGGCTCGTTGGTTTCCTTAGCCCGTCTTTCAATTACGTGAAGCTGGTTTTGTAAGAATTCCGTTAATACGTACTCGATAACTTCTTCCTGTGATTTTTTGGTTTTTTGAGCATATTCTTCTATTAATTCAGCTGCTTTATCAGTGATTTCCAGCTCGAAGGATTGATTATTGTTTTCAGTCATTTAATAAAACACCTCACCATGTTATTTTTATATACTTTTGCCATTATAAACCCAAAAATTTTAAAATGCAACAATTTAGGATGTGTAAAATGTAAATGCTGATTAATTGAACTGCTTGTAATTTTATTTTTTTGCCGGGTGTCGTATAATAATAGGTAGTTTTTTTATAAAAAGGGGGGGGAGACTTGGAGCAGAGGCAGGAGGTCTTTCAAAGGGTAAGAAAGCACTTTACTTTAATGCTGGCCATTAAATGCTTGGGCAGCATGTTGGGACAAATAGGTCTTTGGAAAACGGGAGAAAGCACGCTGGTTCTTGTTGTTGGGTTACCTTTATTTATTTTCCTGGTGGGCAATTATTTGATTAAAATCAAATTAACGGAGGAAAGAGCGGTAAAGTTATCAAAATATATTCCCTTGTTATACTGCTTCCTGGTGTTGGCCGTGGTTGGCAATATTATGTCATTTTTGGTTAAAATTGGTTTCTTTAAAGTATAAAATAACTCATAACACCCCAGTTTAGGATGTGTAAAATGTAGATGCTGATTAATTGAACTGCTTGTAATTTTATTTTTTGCCGGGTGTCGTATAATGATAGGTAGGTTTTTTTATAAGAAGGGGGGGGAGACTTGGAGCAGAGGCAGGAGGTCTTTCAAAGGGTAAGAAAGCACTTTACTTTAATGCTGGCCATTGAATGCTTGGGCAGTATGTTGGGACAAATAGGTTTTTGGAAAGCGGGAGAAAGCACGCTGGTTCTTGTTGTTGGGTTACCTTTATTTATTTTCCTGGTGGGCAATCATTTGATTAAAACCAAATTAACGGAGGAAAGAGCGGTAAAGTTATCAAAATATATTCCCTTGTTATACTGCTTCCTGGTGTTGGTCGTGGTTGGTAATATTATGTCATTTTTGGTTAAAATTGGTTTCTTTAAAGTATAAAATAACTCATAACACCCCATACTATTACTGATTAGTTAGTATTAGCAAATGGGGTGTTTTTTATTTATGCGGTATATAAAATGGATTGTAACAGGTATTATATTAACATTGTCTTTGGCGGTTGTATCATATAATTATTATGTACAGCAGGAGTATGCTAAAGAGCTGATTAGATTTCATATTATAGCAAACAGTAATACCATTGAAGATCAAATTTTAAAGCTGCGTGTTAGGGATGCCGTGGTAACAGAAATGAAAGAAAGGTTTGCAGACATTGATAATAAAGAAGAGGCCCTTATTGTTACCAGGGAGAGCTTTGATGATATAAAAAAAATAGCTCAAGAGCAGGTGACCAAAGCGGGTAAAGACTATAAAGTGGAAGTAATGCTGGGCGATTATTTATTCCCCACCAAAACATACGGGGATATTACACTGCCGGCAGGCAGATACCGGGCGCTGCGGGTGGTGATCGGTGAAGGCAGGGGGCACAACTGGTGGTGTGTACTGTTTCCCCCGCTGTGTTTTGTTAACGGTGTAGACAAGCTGCCAGACGGTCAGCAGCCCAAGGGAGTGAAAGTGTTTGAGAAAGACGACGTCCAGTTCCGCCTGCGCTCCTTGGAAATATTTAATTAAAACTATTTAATAGCAGGGCTTAAAAATAAGAGGTTGTTGACAGCAAGTATCAACAACCTTTTTTAAATGATTAGTTATTTCTTATATTATCCTTCAACTTTTCCTTTTCCTGTTTTAAATCTTCTTGAATTTTTTTGCGAATTTGTTTTTTCAGTTCCTTAATTATTTCATCTTTCTCGGCATTTAATTGGGATTTGGAATTGGCAGCGATGTTTTGCAGTTCCTGCTTTGCCTGTTCTATTTGTTCCTGCTCGTAGGCATCCAGTTGGGTTTTAATTTCTGCTTCCAGGCTGTTCATGTACTGCTGCAGATCATTTTCTACTGCCTGGCCGGTTCCTGTTAGTGCGGATTCCTTATTAATATACTGGTTGGCTATGGATAATAACCGGTTCTTCAAAGTTTGGTAAATGTCGCCCTGGGCAAAGGCCACCGCACCAAAAGCAAGAACAAAAATGAGAGTAAATGCGATAATTTTAAATTTCAGCTTGTCCTTCAAACTTTCACCTCCTCCTCCTTTGATTGTAATAACAGGGGGTATACAGGTAAAGCTGTATATTATGGGGCTGCTGCCATAGCGGTGGAACCGGTGCCATAAAATGTTAAATAACTGGCAGATAAGGTATGTCAAGCAGGAATAAACAAAAGATATGTAGTAGATAAACGAAATAAATTGCCTTGCACCCGGCTGTTTTTCAGCCGGGTGTAAATATGGGGAAAAAATAATGTAACATTTTCCTTATTGGCAGTGTCTAATTAATGTATAGTAAAAATATTGTGGAGGGTGGCAGATGGAAGTAAAATGTCAGCAAGAGGATGGGAAATTTTCACGTTTAAGGCAGCGAGTTAAAAGGCTGCCTAGATGGTTGAAATGGACTTCGGCAGTTTTAATAGCGGTATTAGCTGTCGGTGCCATCATGTCTTCAAACGACGGCGGCACCGGTGTAATGGTAACCACGGGCAAAGTAACCAAGCGATCGATAAAACAAACCGTTATTACCAATGGCCGCCTGGAATCAGCAAGCAAACAGGAGTTTTTCACCCCGGTGGACAGCACCTTGATGGAGCTAAATGTGGAAGTGGGGGATAAGGTGAAAAAAGGAGAGGTGCTGGGGCGGTTAGACACCATGGAGTTGGGCCGCCAGTACGAGGAGGCCAAGGCTAAATTAGCTTTTAAAGAGGCCGAACTGGCCGATGCCATGGCAGAAGATGACCGGTTAAATTTGGCTGCTGCCGAGGCGGAATATGAGAAAGAAAAAAATAACCTGGAAAGAATACAGTACCTTTATCAGCAGGGAGCGGTTACCGAAGAAGAATTAGAAACGGCCAGGATGACATATGCCCGGGCTGAGGCCGCCTACCGGGAAACTAAAATAAAAGCGGAGCAAAATGCTGCGGAAAAAAGAAAGGCCTCTTTAATGGCCCAGGTGGATTTTGCCAGGCAGGAAGTAGCCCAGGCTGAAGAAAGGTTAGATTTAGCCACCTTTGTGGCCGAGGAGGACGGGGTGGTTCTTTTCGTGGGTGCCGAGAAAGGCAACCGTGTATTGGAAGGCAAGCGTATACTGGTGGTTGGCAGTGATAAAAAACTGGAAGTAACTGCCAGGGTAAACGAAATGGACGCGGGAAATTTGGCAGTGGGTCAACCGGTGGAAATAACCTGCAGTGCTCTGCCGGGTAAGAAGTTTAAAGGGGAAGTGACCCGGGTTGCCGCCGTAGCTGTATCCGGTGATAATAACGGCAGTATAAGTGTACCGGTAACCGTTAGATTACAGGGCAGCGTTGAGGGCTTAAAGCCCGGCTATACCGTGGACATGAACATTATTACCATGGAAGCAAAAGACCTGTTAACGGTGCCCTTTGAAGCGCTGGTAACTAAAAATGGTGAGCAGGTAGCCTATGTGGTTGAAAACGGTGTGGCTAAAGAGCGGAAGGTAAAGACCCAAAAGGGCAATGAATTATATGACATTGTGCTGTCGGGTTTAAAAGAAAACGATGAGGTAATTTTAAATCCACCCCCGGACTTGACTGACGGCCAAAAAGTGATGATAGGTGAGCAGTTATGATTGAGGTAAACAACTTAAGGAAGGTTTATAATACCGGTGCCGCTGCTGTGGAAGCGTTAAAGGGCATTACTTTATCTATTAAGCAGGGTGAGTTTGTGGCCATAATGGGACCGTCCGGTTCGGGCAAATCAACCCTGATGAATGTACTGGGGCTGTTAGATACCCCTACTGCCGGTTCATATCGGCTGGATAACGAAGAAGTATCCGGTCTTAGTAAAGACCGGCTGGCGGTGCTGCGGAATAAAAAACTGGGTTTTGTATTCCAAGCCTTTAACTTAATTCCCGGCCTAACTGCGGTTAAAAACGTAGAACTGCCCATGCTTTATGCCGGGCTTAAGCCGGATGAGCGCCGCAGGAAAGCAGTTGCCGCTTTAGAAAGGGTGGGCCTTGGAGAGCGTCTTAATCACCGGCCCAATGAGCTGTCCGGCGGTCAGAATCAAAGGGTGGCCATTGCCAGGGCCATAGTCAACAATCCTGCCGTAATTATGGCTGATGAGCCCACAGGTGCCCTTGATACCCGCACGGGAGAAGAAATTATGGCTATTTTTCAGCAGCTGCACCGGGAAGGAGCCACCATAGTTCTGGTGACCCACGAACCGGAAATTGCCCGGCACGCCCAGCGCATTTTGCGTTTTAAAGACGGCTTGTTGATAAGTGATGAAACGGTAGAAAATCCCATTAGTGTTGCCGGGAAAGAGGTGGTTGGGTGAATCTAAAGGAATTTATACTGGTGGCTTTAGAAGGTGTTCGCAATAATAAGCTGCGTTCATTTTTAACCACCCTGGGTATTGTTATTGGTATCGCGGCGGTGATAGCGGTCATTGCCATCGGTCAAGGTGGTCAAGCAATGATAATAAGTGAACTGGAGGCCTTTGGTTCCAATATTTTTCAGATTTACCCGGATTATAAAGAGGGAGAGTATACCAATCCCCGGGATTTTACCAAGGAAGATATCACTATAATAAAAAAACTGTCACCGGAGGTAAAATACCTGGCTCCAATGAAATTTACCCGGGGAGAAATACGCAGTGCGGTGGGTAAAAAGAATGCCCGCATAATTGCCACCACTGCAGACTACGAGCAGATAAGAAATGTGGAAATATTACGGGGAAGATTTTTTAACGCCGAAGATGATGCGGTGGGCCGGCGGGTAATTGTACTGGATGAAGAACTGGCCAATGAAATATTTGGTTCTGAAAATCCGGTGGGTCAGCGGGTGATGATTGAAGGCCGGGATCCCGCCCTGGTTATTGGAGTAATTAAAAAAAGGGAATCCCAGCTGCCCGGGATGCAGCCGGACAGGAGGGCGTATATTCCCATATCCTTCCTGGAAGGAGGCAATCAATGGCAGTATGTTCATGTACTGATCGGAAGTGCAGCCGGTAAGGATGTAGTTTATAAAGCCATGGAGCGCACTAAACTGATACTGGAACGGCGGCACAACGCCCCAGGCCACTATGCCAGTTACAGCATGGAACAGGAGATGGAAGCGGTCAATAAAGTTACCGGTATCATGAGATTGATAATAAGCTGTATTGCCGGTATTTCACTTTTAGTAGGCGGCATTGGGGTGATGAACATTATGCTGGTGTCTGTGACGGAACGCACCAGGGAAATAGGTATTCGCATGGCCTTAGGGGCCAAAAGAAAGGATATATTAATGCAGTTTTTAATAGAGGCGGTGGTGCTGTGTTCCATAGGCGGTATTACCGGCATACTGCTTGGCTATGGTGGGGCCATGATAGTATCGCATTTCTTAAAACTGCCGCCCCTGGTATCGTGGTGGACGGCCCTGGGAGCCTTTTTGTTCTCCGCGGTAATAGGAGTTTTCTTTGGTATTTACCCTGCCAACAAGGCATCAAAACTGGATCCCATAGTGGCTTTAAGAAGAGAATAAACGAGCTGGCTTTTAAACATAATCAGAGAGAAGTTTTTCTTCTCTCTGATTCCACTGCCAGGCGCCCGTACCGGCACTCTTACTTTTAACGTTCTTCAACTGCTTGAAAAACATTAAAGCTCTGCTGCGGCAAAAAACAATACCTGTCCACCAAATCGTATCCGGCATTCTTCATGGTTTCCTGAATAAACGCCTCTTCAACATGGTGTCTCATCAAGGCAATTAAATTTAGTGCCGTGCCCTTTTTATAATCGATGATGATGACCCTACCTCCCGGCTTCAAGAAACGTTTCAGAGCCTTAAAATAACGTTCCGGTGAATTTAAATGATGAAAAACATTTCTCAAGAAAATCAGGCTGCAGCTCTGTTCCGGCAGGTTCAAACCGCTTTCTCCAACCAGTACGGTTTCTACATTTGTCATTCGATTTTCTTTAGCATAATTTTCAATATAAGCTAAGAGCTTTGCATTGACATCTACAGCGTATACTTTGCCTTCCGGTCCTACCGCTTCAGCAAAGCGCATGGTGAAGTAGCCGCCGCCGGATCCGATATCCGCAATCACTGCCCCTTTTTGAAGATTAAGAGCCCCGATAATCTCATCCGCTTTAAATTTTGGATGACGAGCTCTACGATTCAGCATTTCTGCTCTATTAAACAGCATCCCAATCCCTTTTCCCTTGTTTACATTAAATCATAACGCTGCCGCCTGGATTTCCAGACAGCCGGTTAACTTACTGCTCACTGAATTTTCGCCCCGCTTTCATCCAGGGTGTAACAGGAAAGGTCACGTTTAATTTTCACCAGCGGCAGATTAAGACTTGCCGGGTTATAATCCAGCAAAAGCGGAGCAGATTCTTTCCGGCATTTTAATACTGTTTTTGTAGTAAGAGCCAATATTAACACATGGATACGGAGGTAGTCATTAACAATGACTGAACTGGGTTTGTTTCAATTCCTCATGGGTAGGCTACAAACCTGAGGTAATGAGGGTGACTGTGGCTGAAAGAAATAGTTTCAATTCCTCATAGGTAGGCTACAAACGCTCTGCAATGTCCTCACGGCTTCGCTTTACCTTTTTTGTAAGTTTCAATTCCTCATAGGTAGGCTACAAACCGACTTTTGGTTCATTGAAGCAGATAGCAGATTAAGGTTTCAATTCCTCATAGGTAGGCTACAAACGACCGGAAACGCTGAGCCTGGTGATGTTTTAAGCGGGTTTCAATTCCTCATAGGTAGGCTACAAACTTTCCACAACATGGTCTATTTCAGGCGGGAACCAGCGTTTCAATTCCTCATAGGTAGGCTACAAACAAAGAATACAGGAAGTCACTGAGATTGCTACGTACTGCGTTTCAATTCCTCATAGGTAGGCTACAAACGGCATCAACTGCACCTTCAACTGCAACATATCCCAGTTTCAATTCCTCATAGGTAGGCTACAAACTTTCCGCCCCTCAATTACCCGCAGTTTGGGCTGGTGTTTCAATTCCTCATAGGTAGGCTACAAACTGAGTACCGGGAACAACAAAAACGTGCTGAAAATGAGTAGTTTCAATTCCTCATAGGTAGGCTACAAACCTGAAAGAAAGACGGAGTGCGCTGCAATCGGTGCTGTTTCAATTCCTCATAGGTAGGCTACAAACTAAGTGCAAGCAATGTGGTGATGAACCTAAAGGAGAAGGGTTTCAATTCCTCATAGGTAGGCTACAAACGATTTATCCAGCCCGTTGCATGGCAATTGGAGTATGTTTCAATTCCTCATAGGTAGGCTACAAACTATATGACTAAAAAAGAATTTAAGTCATATCAAAGGTTTCAATTCCTCATAGGTAGGCTACAAACCTCCTTGTTACCATTATATTATCGTCATTTTTTTAGTTTCAATTCCTCATAGGTAGGCTACAAACAAAATATGCTCCTGATTTTTTAAATACTAAATTAAAAGTTTCAATTCCTCATAGGTAGGCTACAAACATTGACAAACTGAATATACAACAATACAATATAATGTTTCAATTCCTCATAGGTAGGCTACAAACATGGTAGTGTGGAAATGACAACAAAAGGCGTCCAGCGTTTCAATTCCTCATAGGTAGGCTACAAACTGAGTCTTTTTGCAATATCCACATAGATCACCGTTTAGTGTTTCAATTCCTCATAGGTAGGCTACAAACGAGCGTGTAGAAAGCGGCGATATTAAACGCCTTATGAGTTTCAATTCCTCATAGGTAGGCTACAAACTGCCCACCCCACGCTGATGAGGCAGGGCAAAATAAGTTTCAATTCCTCATAGGTAGGCTACAAACATATTGAGTAGTATCAATGGAATTCAAAAGCTGCAGTTTCAATTCCTCATAGGTAGGCTACAAACGAAGCATACCACTGCTTAAATTATACCGCTGCTGTGTGGGTTTCAATTCCTCATAGGTAGGCTACAAACCGGCAATCACCTAATCTTTTTTTATCCATTACTGTGTTTCAATTCCTCATAGGTAGGCTACAAACGATGACAAATACTGTTCAGTTAAAAGAGAAATTGAGTTTCAATTCCTCATAGGTAGGCTACAAACCCATTAAAAAGCGCTTGATACCTGTATTTTAGTTTACACGACATTAATTCCAAAAACAAGCATTTCATCTTAAATTTTTTAAAAAAACCAGTAAAATCAATACATTAGAGCTGCTGAAAAATGTCGTCGATCCCCCGGGAAAATTACACTACCGGGGGTCGACGACATTTTATAGTATATTTTCTTCTCCACCTTTTTGAACTCCAAGAACTTCACGCGAGTTGTATTTAGGACTTCTAAAAGTATAAATAACTACCGAATCTTCCTTGGTGTTAATTATCTTACTTAATTCAGCTTTTAACTTGACGAAATTTGCCTCAGAAATATTTCCTTCCAGCACTGAATTTTGCACCCAATGCAGGTAAGTTCTGCATTTTTTAAGCACCTTATTTACCCTTTTCACACCTACGTCATAAACTAAAATTATAAACATTATAGACCCCACTTTATATTATTTTACCAGTTAGCCACGAAAGGCTCATACACTTTTTCACCAATTAAATGCTTGGCCAGTTTATACAATTCTAATCTGATTAGCCTGCGGTAAGAAACCTGCCGGCCTATCTCCCGGTGTTTTATCGTTGCCTTTAATTTTTCATCCAGCTGCTGAACGAAGATTTGCTTACCTTTATCCTTCAACATTATTCCTTCCGTATTCTTATCAAAATGCTTCTTGGTAATCATTTTTTTTCGAATTAAACTAAAAATCAGCCTGTCAATTATGATGGGTTTAAATATTTCTGCTACATCCAGATTTAATGTAAAACGGCGGAAATTTGTTGCATGTAAAAAACCAATCCTTGGATCCAGGTGAGTCTTATAAATTTCACTTAATACCATGGTATACATTAAGGCATTGCCGAAACTTATCAGTGTATTCATATAGTTCCGGGGTGGGCGGCGGCTGCGTTCTTCAAACACAAAATCAGGATTCTGACATATATTGTCAAAACATTTGTAATACTGCTCCCGCATATTTCCTTCCAGCGCCATTAGCCGGCTGATGTCCTGCACTGCAGGAATGGAAGAAGCCAATTCTTCGACCCGACTCAAACCGTTCCTTAAATCGCAGCCCCGGTTGTTATAATACTTCAATACCTGCCTGATATTTTTTCCTGCCCCGGTTACAAACCGGCGTGCCAGTTCTATCCTCTTCTGCTCGTCCATATAATGTTCAGCCTGCTTTAAGATCATGTAACCGGAATTGAGGTGTTCCCTGGGATAAAAGGAACCCATATAATAGCCGTCATAATTAAAGTAATGTAAAATAATTTCTTTTACAGATATAAACTCCAGAAATTTTTTATTAAAACCAACCTCACCGAAAATCATTATTTCACCAACATTTTCAACGGGGATGTACCTCTTATTTTCTTCCGTTTCAAAATAAAGTGTGTTGCCCTTACGCTTTAGTTCCCCGCTGGAAAAGATATATATGGTTTTTTTCATTTTTTCACCCCACCTAGGCCCAGCATAACTCAGCGTAGGCACAATTTTTACAGAGATTTTTCTTTTCTGCCGGAGGAGGAACAGGAAGATATATAATTCGCAGGATATCCCGTTTAGCCTTTTCCAAATCCTCCCGCAGCCGGTCGTCCAAAATTATTTTTTCCTTGCGTTTTTCTTTGGGGAAAAGCAGTTCCCCGTAGGCCTTTATTCCGAGTGCTTCCAGTTCGCTGAGATAAAAAGCAAGCTGCATGCGGGCACTGTCTTTGTATTTGGATGATTTTTTAATTTCTGCTATTACCAGGTGGCCGTCTTGTTTTCTCACGATGTCGAACTTGCTGCTGCCCACAGTAATTTCTTTTTTGGTTTCCCGGCAATAGGCGTTTTCCCCGATAAACCTGCCCAGTTCTACATTTGGATTGTCCTGGTCCGGGACTATCTGCCGCCCCATAAACCAAACTTCCCGGTGGCAGATGTAGTAATACCATATTAATGTGCCGTTAACATGGATTTCATTTTTTTGCACTTAAATTACCTCACATTATTAAAAATAAATATAAATTAATATAAACGGTCATACGACGGTTTTAGAGATTTTTTAGAAAATAAATGCTTCTCCGGTTTCGCTGACGAATCCGGTTTCCTCATCGTAATATTCATCAATTTGTTCCGGCGGAATCCAGTACATGAAAGAATCTGCTTCACCACGATTTTTAAATTCGATAAGTTTGTTTCCCTTTAACCTTGACACCCTGACCTGAACGATATAATCGTTCATTTTTGCCTGTATCAAACGAATTAAAGCTTTGATTTCAAAAATGCTTAATCTGCTGCCGCTTTTAATAACTGGGTATTCTAAAATTTTTGATAAATGATCAGCCAGATTATGGTCAAGAGGTTCTTTTTTTAATAACTTTTCATAAGCATCGGCCAGGACAGCAGCATTGAAATCCTTTTCCACAAACACGTCGGCTGTTTCTCCGGCGTTTTCAATTAATTGAAATTCCTTTAACATTTCAAAATTAAGTTTTAGGATTCCTTCTTCCCAAAGCTCCTTTGATTGATCCGAAACACCTCTTTTTAATGCTGATGAATAATACTCATCTGCCAGGCACCCATATTGGGACTCTTCAATTGTTTCCGATTTTGTCAGCAGTTCCAATGTAGTTTTGCGGTGGGTTAATTCATAAACATAATGGTTATCCGACTCTAGCTGAACGATATAAACCGGAAGGTTTTCTCCCTTTTTTCCTTCCCTGTTAACCCGTCCGGCTGTTTGAATTAAAGAATCCAGGGGTGCCAAATCTCGAAAAGCCATATCAAAGTCCAAATCCACGCCGGCCTCAATGGTTTGGGTTGAAACAAGAATTACCGGTTTTTTCTTATCAAGCTTATCCTTTACATTTCTAATAACTTCCCTTCTCTTTAAAGGAATAATGTTTGTGGAAAGATAGTATACAGGAATGCTGCAGCTGCTAATTTCTAACAGCTCTTTTATTTTGCGATATAGTTCAATGCTGCGTTTTATTGTATTAACTACAATCAATACAGATTTTTTTCCATCCCATTTATCCTGAAATAAGGAGAGAAATTCTTCATTGTCCAATCTTTTTTCCAGCAGCGGTATAAATTTAGTTCTCTTAAGGTTGACAAAATATTTTTTGTAATCCGGAAGTAAAGGGACCTCTTTGCTTTTTATAGAGCCGGTTTCCAGCAGCAAATTACCAAATTCTAAAATTTTTGGCTGTGTTGCTGTCATTAAAATAAAGCGGGTGCCCCAAAATTCACTGATTTTTTGTAATACCGCTCCAATTAAAGGCATGTACTTTTCTGGAATTGCCTGGGCTTCATCAAGGATGACAATGCTTCCTGCCAGCTTATTAATTTTTTTCAGCAGCCGGTTATTACCGGTAAAGATAGACTGAAATAACTGAACAAAAGTGGTTAATATAACATCTCCTTCCCAGGACTCTACTTCTAAAAGAGCTTTATCAATGGGTATTTCTTCTCGGAAGGAGGCGCGTTTTGAAAAATCCCCCAGACGGTGGTGGACAACCAGCTGCAGCTTATTTTCAAAAACATGTTCGTATTCTTTTTTATTTTGCTCTATGATGTTAATAAAGGGTATGGCAGTAATTATACGGGGGGTATAATTTTCCACCTTTTTAATTCTTTCCTGCAGGCGAAGTGCACACTGTAAAGAAGAAAGGGTTTTTCCTATACCGGTGGGGGCTGTTAGTGTAAAGAAACGGGTATTTTTTATTTCTTCATCTGTTAAGTTTTCTATAACCCCCAGCATGGTGGTGCGGGCTTGTTCCCGTCGGTTCAATAATGCTGTACCGGCGTTACTTACCCGCTCGGTTCGTTTTTTACTGAGATACTTACTCACTTGTGTGGGTGAAATATTTTTCACCTTGGTAGGTTTCAACCCGCCGGAGTCCAGTTTATCTGTGTCTATCAATAGGGAAAAAAGATATATTAACAAAAAGAACCATTGTTCATCTTGTATGCGGCCGCTGTTAAGGTACTGGGGCATAAATTTAAAGTGTTTTTTATCCTTCCGTAACAAGTCTATCTTAAAATACTTTTTAAATTCATCCACTGATATTTCTTCGGATAATCCGGTATCCCGCAAAATTTTCTGCCCCTTGTCAGCAAGGTTTTTGGCAGTAAATTGTAATGATTTCCACATTTCTTCTTCCTGCGTGATTTTGAATAATCCCTCCAGACTGAGAGAACCGTGGTGCCTGCGCACACATAGGTAAATGATAAAAGCCAGCACTTTTTTATGCATGCTGCCGGGCAAATCAAGCACCCGATCCAGCAGAAAAGAATACAGGCAGCAGGCTGAAATATGGGCATGGTTTTTATATGGTGAATTTTTATTTTCGGTCAAGTATTTTTGAAAATAATCGGTATATTTACCCAGATCATGAAAATAACCCATCCAGTAAACTATTTTTTTTATGGTTGGCAGGGGAATATCTTTAAACTTGACATTTGGCGTCACCCGGTCCCTGGCCTCACCGGCCACAGAACGCAAATGTTCTTGAAGTTCCTGCTTGGTTCCTTTTTCTTTATCAAAGTGAGCCCAGTACGGCATATTGATTCCTCCCAAAAAAGGCACCGCGGTTACTTTTTTGCCCAAGTAACCACGATGCCGTAAAAACTTTACTCCATCCACATAATAAAGCTCCCGGTCTCCAGCTGTGTATATGATTTTACTTTGACAGGTACGGGATCACCATTTAAATTGATTATCATATTTCCCAGGCCCCTTTCCGTGAGCTGTCTTTGAGAATCAAATTCCAGGGGAATTTCTTCCTTAACCAGCCTGTATTCAGCAGCACCCATTTGCTCAGTTTGAATTTCAATTATTTTTTCTACGGGTATAACTGACTCTGCCGGTATATTCCCACCTTCTTTTTTATCTTCCCCCTCAGTAATTCCTCCGTTTTCCAGCCAGCCCAGGTTAAAGGCTGTGCCCAGCCCCACAGAAATACCCAGGCTTCTATAACCGGGAATACCGGAGGTGATTACCTGCTCCAGCTGCTCCATTATTTTTTTATCCCTATGGTGCACCCATATTTTATAGTCAATTATGCCGGTGCGGATATTCTGTGGGATAATAAACTCCGTAGCTGTCTGGGTGTGATGTTCGGCAGAGCCGTTTAAATCACCGGCCTTTTTTACCATCAGCAGGTTTAACTTCTGCATGCACTTTTTTACCGGGCAGCGGGAAGCCACGGCTATCCTGCACAGGTCAAGAGAAAATTTGTCATAGTAGCTGTCCCGCTCCCAACCCAAAAGACCGGCTATAATTCCCACCAGGGTGGTCCTGGGGGGGATGGAATAGGAAAGGGCAGACGAGTTTGAATAATATCTCCTGAAGTGGGCCATTTTTCCCCGGAGGTGAAAAGAGATAATTTTCATCCCTATTCCCCCGTTTAAACCGGAGCCCATAAATCCAGGGCTTCATATTCAGGCATATTAATCAGGTGTTCGGCCCGGCAGAAGGGGTGCCGCCAGCCCAGTACCTTTTCCACATATCCTTTTTTCTTCATATTTTTTAGTACAGAAGTCAACTGGTTGAAATCAACGGTTATGTCTTCTAATTTTCTAATGGGCTCAGTATATTCAACTTTCAAAAACCGCCTCAAATCTCCCAGGTAGCCGTCAAATTCCGGGCTGTAGACAACCTCTAAATAAAACAGCGGATCCTGTCCCTGTTTGCTGTCTGTCTGGTTGCTCATTAATCCCTGCACCAGGGATTTGCGGAATAAATCCCGGTCTTCCTCGGTCATCCCGGTTAATCTGGCACTGTACTTATTCATTGTTCCGTAATGGGCAACCAGGGCATAATACAGCTTGTGCTTTTTGCCGAAGGTGGAGTTGTCATCATTCATAATAGAGGTTATGGTATTGGACTTCACCAATTCAACGGGATGCAGGGAGTAGCCCCATGAAATTTGCACCGGACCGGTAAAAGTACGGCTTACCCCTTCAACAGCCATGGCGCTGCCGAAAAGACGAATATCAATTAGTGAACGTTTAATAATTTCGGTTAAAAATAGATTGTTGAATTCTATAAAATCCTTGTTCTTTTTTAATTTTTTTGATTTTTCCAGGTAAATATCTTTAAAATTACCTTCGTTTTTTGCAAACAGCGCCTGCCATTTTTCTGCCAAGTGCGGATTTTCAGAGAACAAAAGCTGCATTTTTTCGCTGTCTTTCAACCAGGAATCCCTGACGTGTTCAAACATTTTTTCCATCGGAACCTTTTTATCAGCCAGGGTATCTACAAAAATAGAAAAACCCTTATTTTTCAGAAAATCCCGCACATCCCTTTTCCTTCTTCCGTCGCTGACCAGCACCGTAGATGTTTCGTAATCCATACGGGGTTTGTTTTCCTGGTCGGGATCCCCGTTGCAGTTGGTCATAGCGGCCTGAAAACCAAAAAGAAAGTCGCTGTTTTGCTTTATTATTGGCAAATTAATCACCCTCCCTAAAATAAGTATTATTTATTCTGATTTTGAATCATCAACACTGTCTGCCAGAACCATTTCTTCATCCGCTGTGATATCCGGTGTTTTATTTCCCACCTGGTAAGCGTAACCGGACATTATATAGAACACGTTTTCCCTTTCGCTAAGCGGCCAGGGGGCCTGCAGGCTGCCATAATAATTATGGAAACGATTGATTACAGCTTCGGTAAATAAAGTAAATTTGTTGTACTGCCGCAGCTTTTCCAGCACATCCTGGTATAACCAATATACCTCTTTGTCCTTCATTCCTTGAAACTGTATTTTTTTTAAGATGGGTTTAGTCTTATGTTCTTTTTGATACTGGGCGATGGCTACACGATTTATCAAAACACCTAAATAGAATAAAGCCCTTGCCGCATTACTGAATTCTTGATCATTCAGAAACTTTTCCATTTCTTCTACAGATGTATTAATCTTTTCAGAAACGGTATCAATTTTCCGCAACTTTTTCTCCCCCTTTCTCATGCTGCGGCAGCCCGGATGTTCAAGAATATTCAGCTGCCGTATGGTCCGGAACAGAACCAGGTAGCTCATGATTATTTTTTTGATAAAGAAGTCTTCTCTGCCGCCGGCGTATGACAGCAGCCCCATGTTCGTGTAATTATCCGGCTTGGCTTTGCTTAACTGGCGCATCCCCTTGTCTAAGGCTTCAGCGGCATAGTTGAATAAAGTCTGGCTGTTTACCCGCTCACCTGCTAAAATTGCTTTGTACAGGGACAGAACCCGGCCGATATCCAGCTGCTGCCCCTTTTTGTTGGTTTGTACCGGTATAATACCGTAAATACGGCCCAAAGAAAGTTCTTTTAAATGGGGTTTTAATGCAGAAACATTAGCGGCCAGCATTTTTATAATTTTTTCGAAACGAAGCACGGGAACATCTTCAATGGTTTCTAATACCGTTATTGAATTCCCGTCTGTGCGGTAAACGATAAAATTTAAGGTATAAAACTTTACATCATCGAATTCAACGGCACTTTTGATACCCTCCAGCCATTCCTCCGCACTGCTGCTTTTAAAAGCCAGGTCAACATTTTGTTTTAACTTATACATAAAGTTATAATCAAAGGTGTTAAACAGGCCTTCGGGAATAATGAAAACATCTTCGCCCGCCATTTTCCCCCGGAATCGTTCCGAAATAACCTTTTCTCCGTTTAATAGTTTTTGATAGCAATCACTGCACATGGAATAAACATTGTCATAATTATAATTTTGTAAATACGGTGAAGTATTGATGGTGGTGGTAGTAAAAATCTTGTTAATTCCTGTCCGGCTGAATTTAACGGAATAATTACTGGAAACACGTTCCTTTTTATTGCCGCAAACGTAGCAAACTCGCTTCATATTCTTTTTTTCATTTTTTTCTCCTTCACCCAGGTTATTTGCCTGTTTGACCAGTTCTAAATACTCAGGGTGAGTAGAAAGAATTATTTCCCGCCCGTCTTCCATGTGCACCACAGGTATGATTAACACATAGCGGTTCTTTTTATTGTTATCCTGCAGAAAAAGGCGGATAAATGCCTCATAATTACATTTGCTCCCGTCTACCTTAAGTTCCTTTTTATCCAATTCCACTGTGGTTACAGCTTTTTCTTTTAGGATGGATAATTTTTCTAAGTTAACCTTTCCCTCGCCTTTTTTGGAGCCCAGAGAAATTAAATTACATGCTTCCATTTTTTCTAATATTGCCGCCAGTTCTCCGCCCTGCAGATTATATTTACCCAATGTTAACGCTAGGTCGTTCCAGACGGAAGACAATAGATAATGCAGCGATTTGGTTTCCCGGACAAGATAATATTGGGAAGAAGCTGCTGAATTGTTGCCCAAATAATAGTAGCGTTCGGCAGAACCTTCTGTAAGCGGCTGGTACAGATTAAAATCGATTTCCCTATTCCTTAAATCAAAGATCATAGAGATGATGTAGGCAGTTTCTGTTTCCTTTACCTTACTTATTTTTTTAATCAGTGAACTGAATAAATTATGATTTTTAGTTTTAACAGAACCGCCTATAAAGGAAGTCAGCTGGGGTAAGTTCACTAAAACACCTCCTATCTCAATATCTTTTAGCTCTTTGTAAAATTAAACTTTTAAGAAATATCGAAGCAGGAACATCAGTTTTTGCTTACATTAAATTTTTGAATAATTGCTAAAAATCCTTCCGAAATTTTTAAAAAATACGCAAAATTTCCCGGTAGAAGAAAATATGTTATTATTTATTAATGTGAGTTAGAGCAGAAAATAATGGTAGTAAATATTGGGGGTAGCAATTTTGTCTGCAGAAAAAACGTTACATTCGTCTACTATGCGCACCAAGGTATTGGTTCTTCTTTCCGCCGGTCACCTGGTAACTGATCTGGCGGCGGGGGCGCTGCCTGTGCTGCTGCCGGTAATACAGGCGGCCTTGAATTTGTCTTATGGTGCTGCCGGTGCGGTATCCCTTATTTTTAACGTCAGCTCTTCGGTTCTCCAGCCGCTGCTGGGACACTGGAGCGACAAGGTAAAAAGCCGCTGGCTGCTTCCCACCGGCTGCATTTTATCTATGACCGGGTTGGCCTTAGCAGGTATCGTTTCTTCTTACTGGTTTATACTGGCAGTGGTTTTTATGAGCGGTTTGGGATCAGCAGCCTATCACCCGGAAGCATCTAAAGTAAGCCGGTTGGCCAGCGGCCGGCGCCGTACCACCGGAATGTCGATTTTCATAGTGGGAGGGGCGCTGGGTGCAGCTTTAGGTTCAATGGGCATGGCGCAGCTGCTGTTAAAATTTGACCGCTTTGCCAGCATATATTTTCTTGTACCCGGTTTGATTATGGCGGTACTGTTTTTTATTTTTAACCGCAGGTTACCTGATGAGCCCCGGGCGGCGGTACGTAATAATGCTGAAGCGGCAGTTAAGGTGCCGCAGAGGGTTTTAATACCTTTAACGGTATTGATAGCGGTAATTATAATGCGTTCCTGGGTTCAAGCGGGGCTGACATACTTTATGCCCCTGTACTGGGTTAATTATTTGGGTAAAAGCCCTGATTATGTCAGTTTTCTGGTGGTTTCGTTTATGCTGGCCGGTGCCGTGGGTACTGTAATCGGTGGGCCGCTGGCAGATCGTTTTGGCAGAAAAAGCACCCTGGTGGCATCCACCGCTTTGCTTGTGCCGCTGCTGCTGCTGTTAAAGTTTAGTTCCGGGATATGGTCGATGATTATATTGTTTATTACCGGGATGGTTATAGTTTCTACCATGCCCATCACGGTGGTTATGGGACAGGAACTGCTGCCGCACAGGATTGGTGTAGCTTCCGGCCTGATGACTGGTTTTGCCATCGGCATGGGCGGTATTGGTGTAACACTGCTGGGAACCATTGCCGATCATTTTGGTGCGCCCAGCGCCTTGTGGGTGATGACTTTACTGCCGATAGCAGCGTTTTTATTGAGCTTGTTTTTGCCCCAAGATAACCCTGTAAAAAACCCGTGGTGATAATTTTTAAATCCGCTTGTCGTGCAGGAGACATTTTTTCGAGCTGTCACATGTTACAATTATCACATACCGTAGAAGAAGAAAATGTAAAACCCGGGATGCCTATTGCTTTGGGAATGAATGCTTAAATTGATATACATGCTCTAAAATTTTTAATGCTGCGTTTGTACGGGCAGCTTTTTAGCTGGGGAGGTGAAGACAGTGGCGGAAAATAATATTGTGATATTGGGAGCGGGTTACGGGGGAATTCGTGTTGCCAAACAGCTTTCTACCATTTTAAGTGAAGGTGAAGACTATAAAATTATATTAGTCGATAAGCACGATTACCATACATTAATGACCCAACTGTACGAACCTGCCGCCGGTGCCACTGAGTTAAATGATGCCATGGTGCCGTTAAGAGAGATAATTGACGGGCTTAATGTTAAATTTATCAAGGGAACGGTTGAGAATATTGACTTAAGAAATAAAGTGGTAGCATTAAACAGCGGCGATATAAAGATTCCTTTTAAATATTTAGTCAATGCCCTGGGCAGCGAACCGGAATACTTTAATATTGAGGGATTAAAAGAAAACAGCATCAGTTTGAGCAGTTTGAAAAATGCTGCCAAAATTAGGTGCCGGGTGGAAAAAATATTGGAGCAGGCAGCCTGCCTGCCGCCGGAAGAACGTGAAATTACCTTTGTAGTGGGCGGGGGCGGTTTAACCGGGGTGGAATTTGCCGGCGAACTGGCTTTTCAATTACAGAGGGAAAGAGATAGATATCAAATTGAGAAACACCATTATAAAATTATACTGGTGGAAGGAAGTAAAAATTTACTTCCGGGGATGTCCCCGGCGGTTTACCGGTATGCTCAGAAGACCCTGGAAGACCTGGGAGTAGAAGTAATAACAGGGGATTTAATTCAAAAAGCCACCCCGGAAACAATTTACCTGGCATCGGGACGGGAAATAAATTATACCGCCTTTATTTGGGCAGGCGGTATCAGGGGCAGCGGGGTTGCTTCTAAATCCGGGCTGAAAACGGACAGCCGGGGCCGGGTGCTGGTTAACCAGTTTCTGCAGTATGTAGATGATCCCTATGTATACGCGCTGGGGGACGGCGCCCTGGTCAAGGATCCTAAAACCGGTCAACCGGTAATAGCCACTGCCCAGGCAGCCATGCAGCAGGGAAATGTGGTGGCCCGCAATATTTATGCCGATATTATAGGGATAAAGAAAAAGGTATACCGTCCATCTTTAATATTTTTACTTATACACATCGGCCGTCACCAGGCGGTGGGTGAACCGGTGAATAAAATGAAAAAACTAAAATTAAAAGGTTTTTATGCGGCGTGGATCAAAAACCTCATTCCCTTAAAATACAGTCTTAGGCTGGGCGGGTTTAGAATGCTGTTTCGCAGGCTGTTTCCAAATAAAAATGTAAAATATGAGCTTTATAAGTGTAATAATTATAAATAACCGGTGGTGACTGACCCCGGTTATTCTTTTACCTGCCCGGTGGGATAAATTTTCTTTATTTTATGTGGTTTTAAAATAAAGGATATTGGCATTAATTACAGAATTATTCAGTAAATGACATTAAATAACAGACATTGAAGGTAGGTTTTAAAAATGACTGAAAAATTGCTCAGCCAGAAAGAAATAGACGAGCTGTTTGCCCGTTTTGACAAGCAGCCCATTCAGGAAGAAGCAACAGACCTTTTAACCATGCAGGAGCTGGATACCATCAGCGAAATTGGTAATATTTCCATGGGCAGTGCTGCCACCACCCTTTCCCAGCTGTTAAACCACCGGGTAAATATCGGTTATCCCAAAACAATTGTCTGTAATCAGGATGAGGTTTTTAAAAGCTTTCTAACCCCGTATTTGATTATAGAAGTGCGGTTTAAAAAGGGGCTTAACGGCTTTAATGTGCTGGTAATTAGTGAACAGGAAGTGGCGGCAATTGCGGATATTATGATGGGTGGAACAGGGGATGTAAAAAGCCCGGTTAAAATTGGCGAAATGGAGATGAGTGCCACCACAGAAGCTATGAACCAGATGATTGGTGCTTCTGCCACTGCCATGTCCGAACTATTTGGCATAGAAATAGATATTTCACCCCCCAAGGCCACCATGGTTAAAGACCTGGCTAATGCCAACCATAAGCCGTTACCCACAGACAAGCCGGTGGTGGTGGCACGTTTTGAAATTACCATCGGCAGCTTAATAAAAACAACCTTTATGCAGATTACTAACGTGGATGCTGCCCGGGAACAGGCCCATTTTTTGATGATGCAGGCAGGAATATTGGATGCGGTGGTAGATGATATTGACAATGATTCAGAACCTGCTGACAGGCCGGAATTACCCGCTTCGGCACCGGCATCTGCATCTCAGCTGCCGAACCTGGGAGGAGTTTTATCTGTGCCGGTGGAAATAGTTTATTCCCTTGGCAGCAGCCGGTCTACGGTGGAAGAACTGGCAAAACTTCAGGTGGGTGACCAGCTGGAACTGCCCTTTCCTTCAAGACAGGTGGAACTGCTGGTGGGTGGTATGCCGGTGGCTAAAGGGGAAGTGCAGGAAGACGGCAAAAATACGCGTATAAAAATAGTGCAGATTTATCAATCTGGGCTGCCAATATTAAACTCCGGCAGCTAAAGTATTAAAAAAGCGTTTGGCTGAAAAGCCGGGCGCTTTTAAATTGCGGTAATGCAAAATAAAAGGTGTTGCATTGCTAAAAAATTATAATTATATTATCTAATGGAAGAGCGGTAACAATTTTAATAAATTAACAGGGGGGTTGAAGAGTGAGCGGTACTAGCGGTGAAACCAAGGAATTTCAGGCGGAGGTTAAGCAGCTGCTGGATATTGTAATCAATTCCCTGTACACCGATCGGGAGATTTTTCTGCGGGAGTTAATATCCAATGCTGCCGATGCCCTGGAAAAAATACGCTATTTAAAGCTTGCCGGCAGTGAAGTTTGGGATAAGGATTTACCCCTGGAAATATCTATAAATGTGGATGAACAAGCACACACCTTGAGCATTTCCGATACCGGTATCGGTATGACCGGGGATGAGTTGGTACAGAATTTGGGAACCATTGCCCACTCCGGGTCAAAGGTTTTCCTTAAGCATTTAGCAGAAAGTGATAGTAAAGATGTTAATTTAATTGGCCAGTTTGGGGTAGGCTTTTATTCTGCCTTTATGGTGGCGGAAAAAGTTACGCTGTTAACCCGCTCATATAAACCGGAAGCCCAGGGATGCAGGTGGACTTCGGAGGGTACGGGCAGTTATACCATTAGTGAAGAAGAGGGCTTAAGCCGGGGAACGAAAATTATCCTGCATTTAAAGGATAACGCCCGGGAATTTGCCAAGCCCGATACTGTGAAAAGAATAATTAAACAGTATTCAAGTTTTGTGCCTTTCCCCATCCTGGTTAACGGGGAAAAAGTAAATACCATTCAGGCAATTTGGACTAAGAACAAGAACGAAGTTACAGAAGAAGAATACAAAGAGTTTTACAAATACATAAGCAATGCCTATGATGAGCCGTTATTCCGGCTGCATTTTTCAGCGGATGCACCCCTGTCCATTAACGCCCTTTTATTTGTACCCAATGATAATTTTGAACGGTTCGGCTTTGGACGCCTGGAGCCGGGGGTAAACCTGTACTGCAAAAAGGTATTGATTCAGCAGCAATCCGAGCATATACTGCCCCAGTGGCTGCGTTTTGTAAAGGGTGTGGTGGATAGTGAAGAACTGCCGTTAAATATATCCCGGGAGAATATGCAGGACAGTGTGCTGGTATCCAAGCTGCGCCGGGTTATCACCAAGCGTTTTCTCAGGTTTCTCAATGAACAGGCCGAGAAAGAACCGGAAAAATACCATCAGTTTTGGGAAAGGTTCAGCATGTTTATTAAAGAGGGTGCGGCGTCAGATTTTACTCACCGGGATGAGCTGGTGAAGCTGCTGCGCTTTGAATCCAGCAAATCTGAACCGGGCAAGTTGATTTCCTTAAAAGAATATGTGGGGCGGATGAAGGAAGGACAACAGGCCATTTACTACATTAATGGTCCCAGCAGGGAAGCCATTGAAGCCGGCCCGTATTTAGAAGTGTTCCGCAGCCGGGATATAGAGGTAATTTATACCCGCGAAGCGGTGGATGACTATATATTAACCCAATTGGGCGAGTATGAAGGCAAAAAGTTAGTATCTGCAGACCAAGAAAACCTGGATCTGACCGGCGATGATGGGGGTAAGGAAAAAGGATTACCTGAAGATGAAGTAAAAGAACTGTTGGAATGGATGAAGAAAACACTGGGAGAAAAAGTCAGTACGGTGCGTGAATCCAAACGCCTGGTGGACAGCCCGGCCATTATATTGAGCCCAGGTTATACGACCAACAGCATGGAGCGGATGATGCAGCTGGTGAATAAAGATGGGCACAAAATTGCACCTAAAACGATGGAAATTAACACTAAGCACTCCATTATCCAAAAGCTAAACGCTTTAATTAAAAAAGATGAAACCTTGGCCCAAATAGCTGCAGAGCAGATATATGATAACGCTCTGATATCAGCCGGGTTAATTGTGGATCCCAGGGACATGGTGGACCGCATGTACCAGATTTTAGAAAAAGCCATGGAGAGTTAAAAATTTGCTGTTCATTTTAAGACCACCTTTTATTAAATTATAAAAGGTGGTCTTAATTACGTTACCGGCCAAAGTTTTGCTTCTGCCGGTGAATGCGGTTTTATTTATCGTCTTTATCCCGGAAAATTAATTTTAGATACGGTGGGGTGCGTTTTTGCACTGCCCGTAAACTTTTTGTAAATGTATGAGCTGTATAAAATCACCAGCGGCATGCCGGTAAGGGCTAAAATCAGCATTACCGTAAGAGTCAGCTGGGAAGAAGAAGCGTTGTAAATAGTTAAACTATTGGCCAAATCCGGGTTGGAGGGTACTAAATACGGGAATAAGCTGGCTGCCGCTATACCCAGCACTCCTAAAATGTTTAAGGCTGAGGCCATAAATGGTTTCCACTTATCCCGCTTTAATGCCGTTGGGTATAACACCATACCAATCACCGCCATAAGCGGCAGTACAAGCAGCACGGGTTGGTGGAAAAAGTTTTCAAACAACCTGGGGGTGCTGGCATAACTCCACACTGTGCCGGTTAAAAACAGCGGTACATAGGCCAACCAGGCGCTTCGTCCCCAGCGCCGGGCCTTTTCTTCCAGCGGCCCTTCGGTTTTGGCGGCCAAAAAGGCGGCGCCGTGCATGGTGAACATGGCCAGGCTTACCAGGCCCAGCAGCAGCGAGTAGGGGTTTAGCAAATCGAAAAAGCTGCCGGTGAAGTTGTGTTCAGCGTCCAAAGGAATACCCCTCAGTATATTGCCCATGGCTACGCCAAATAAGACGGATGGCAGTATACTGCCTAGAGCAAATCCCCAATCCCAGGCCCTTTTCCAGCGGGGGCACGGCACTAAATGCTGAAATTCAATGGAAACGGCGCGGAAAATCAGGGCGAACAGCAGCAGCATTAAAGCCAGGTAAAAGCCGCTGAATACCGTGGCGTAAACCATGGGAAAGGCAGCAAAGATAGCCCCGCCGCCGGTTAAAAGCCATACCTGGTTGCTGTCCCAAAAAGGGCCGATGGTGTAAAACATGGTCTTTCTTTCTTCTTCGGTTTTGGTAAACAGGTGCAGGCTGCCAATGCCCAAATCAAACCCGTCCAGCAGGGCATAGCCGGTAATCAGAACTGCTACCAGTATAAACCAGGCTGCCTGTAATGTTTCCAGCGTCATTATATAGTCACCTCCTTACCGGGCTCTAAAGATTCACCGGGACCGTCATTGATTTTCTTGCGCAGCAGATAAATCCAGGCAGAGAACAGCACAATATAGATTGCAGTAAAGATAATGATTGAAAACAATATTTGTACAGCGGGAACGGTGAAGGAAGCACCGTCAATGGTTTTCATAACTTTGTAAACTATCCAGGGCTGCCGCCCTACTTCTGCCGCGGTCCATCCCAGCTCGTTAGCTATAAAAGGCAGGGGGATGGAGTACAGCAGCAGTTTTTGATAAAACCTGTGCGTGTAAATTTTCCCGCTGTAGAGGAGGTAAATTCCCACCAGTGTCAGCAGTATAAAGTAACTGCCCAGTGCAACCATTAAGTGGAAAGAGGTAAAGGTTATACCCAACGGCGGCCATTCATCTCTGGGAAAATCCTTTAATCCCTTGACTTCGGCATTAAAATCTCCGAAAGCCACCCAGCTCAAAAGTTTGGGAATGCCGATGGCAAACCGGGTGGTTTCTGCTTCGGCATCGGGAATACCGAACAGCAGCAGTGGGGCGCCCTTTTCCGTTTCAAATGCTCCCTCGAAGGCGGCCAGCTTTTCCGGCTGGGTTTCTGCCACCTGCACTGCATGGTAGTGCCCCAGGGCGCACTGCAGCAGTGAAGCGGCCAGAGCTGCAATCAGGGCAATTTTTAAACTGTTTTTAGCAAAGTCCAGGTGCTTTTTCTTTAACAGGTAGTGGGCGGAAATACCCATTACAAAAAAAGCCCCGGTGATTAAAGTGCCGTCAACGGTATGTAAATAGCGGGGTACAGTGGAAGGATTAAACACCGCGCTCCAAAAATCAGTCAGCTCAGCCCGGCCGTTAACAATGTGGAAGCCGGCCGGTGTCTGCATCCAGGAGTTGGCCACGATAATCCAAAAGGCAGACAGGGTGGATCCCAGGGCCACCATTAAGGCCGAGAACCAGTAAAATACCTTAGATACCCGGTCTTTACCCCATATTAAAACTCCAATAAAGGCAGACTCCAGGAAAAAGGCAAAAATACCTTCCGCCGCCAGCGGGGCGCCAAAAATGTCCCCTACAAACCGGGAATATTCCGACCAGTTGGTACCAAATTGAAATTCCATTACAATTCCAGTGGCTACTCCCATCACAAAACTGATGGCAAACAGTTTTATCCAAAACTGCGATATTGTACGGTAGAGTTCGTTTTTAGTTTTTAAATACAGTGTTTGCATAATTACAATTAACCAGGCCATACCGATGGTAAGCGGCGGGAAAATAAAATGAAAACCTACCGTAAGAGCAAATTGTATACGCGATAACAGTGCAGCGTCCATTTTTTTATCTCCCTTTCTAAAGTGATTGGCGGTTTAAGCTGCTGCTTGATTTTGTTAACCGAAACAGTGTAAATTATCACCTCCCGGGAAATATATTACATATAGTGCACTATTTTGGTATACATTAGTATAATTGATAGTCAGAGATTTCTCAATATGCTGCTCGAATTTTTTTAAAATTTTTATCAATACAGGTAAGAGTTTTGTGATGCCTACCAATAAGAATGCAGATATGTTATAATGCTGGGAGAACATATATTCTGTGAGGGGAGTATTGATGGATCTGGCGGAAAAACTTAAGATATTATCTGCCGCTGCTAAATACGATGTTTCATGTTCGTCCAGCGGAAGTAATCGCCAAAATATCCCCGGCGGGGTGGGGAATGCTGCTTACAGCGGTATCTGCCACAGCTGGACTGATGACGGCCGCTGTGTGTCCCTTTTAAAAATACTGTTTACCAATGACTGCTGTTATAACTGTGCCTACTGTGTGAACAGAATTACCAGCGATATTCCCAGGGCCTCTTTTACCCCGGAAGAAGTGATTGAACTAACCATCAGCTTTTACCGCCGGAATTACATAGAAGGCCTGTTTTTAAGTTCTGCTATTTACCGCAGTGAAGACTATACCATGGAGCAGCTTCTGAGGACGGTAAAGAAACTGCGCGGCGAATATAAATTTAACGGTTACATACACTTGAAAGCCATACCGGGGGCGGATTTAAAGTTGATTTCAGAGGCCGGTAAGTACGTTGACCGGATGAGTGTGAATATTGAACTTCCATCGGACAGGGGGCTGAAACTGCTGGCCCCCCGGAAAAAGAAAGAAATAATACTAAAGTCAATGGGCGGTATAACATCTTACATTGATCAATATAAAGAAGAGCGTAAATTATTTAAACATGCGCCATCCTTTGTTCCGGCGGGGCAAAGCACCCAGCTGATTGTGGGAGCAACGCCGGACTGTGATCTGCGCATTATTAAGCTTTCAGAAAGCTTGTACCGCAGTTTTAACTTGAAAAGGGTTTATTATTCTGCTTATGTGCCGGTATCAGATGATCCCAAACTGCCCAGTATAACAAACCCCCCGCTGGTGAGAGAAAACAGGCTTTACCAGGCAGACTGGCTGCTGCGGTTTTACGGTTTTTCTGCCGGTGAGCTGCTTAGTGAAAACAACCCCAACCTTGACCTGGAGCTGGATCCTAAAGCAAGCTGGGCTTTGCGGAATCTGCACCTGTTTCCCATTGAAATAAACAAAGCCGACTACCGGATGCTGCTGCGGGTTCCGGGTATAGGTGTTAAATCGGCAAAGAGAATTGCTGCCGCTCGCAGGGTAGGATCGCTGGGGTATGAAGATTTAAAGAAAATTGGCGTGGTGTTAAAAAGAGCCCGTTATTTTATTACCTGCCGGGGAAAGTATTATGGTGAAACTGCTTTTCGGCCGGATTTCCTTAGACAGAAACTGCTGGACAAAGTACCGGCAGATTCTGGTGGTGAACAATTAACGATGTTCACGTAACATTTTTCAGGTAGGAGTTTTGAACATGCGTTACTACATTTATGACGGCAGCTTCCAGGGGCTGTTGACTGCCATTTATGAATCCTACTATCGCAGCGCTAAACCGGAAGATATATTACCCCGGCATAGGTTTACCGGTAACTTATTTGCGCAGGTGGAAGAAATTGATACCGATGAAATAAAGGCAGACAAGGTTTTTCAGGCCATTAAAAACAAAATATCTCCCACTGCCCTGCGCCGTGTTTTTTATGCTTTCCTGTCAGAGATAACGGGTGTGGAATTGTTAATTTATCGCTACCTGCAGTTGGGCTGGAAAGTGGGAAGGGATATTGACCGGCACCTCACGGACCACCGGGTAGCGATGATACATAAGATCAGCCAAAAGGTGGGATTAGAAAAGCACCGCCTGCTGGGGTTGATTCGCTTTCGAAAACTGAAAGGGGAAATATATTACGCGCCCATAGAACCGGATTATAACATTGTCAGCCTGGTGGCTCCCCACTTTGCCAGGCGCTTGAGTGATCAAAACTGGGTTATTCATGACCGGAAAAGGGATGTGGCAGTCCTTTATAACCAAAAGGAATGGGTGATGACGGTGCTGGACCCCGGCCGGGATTATGTTTTGGCGGAGGAAGAAAAATACTGCCAGCAGATGTGGAAAAACTATTTTAGAAGTGCATCTGTGCCGGGCCGTACCAACCTGAAATTACAGCGGCAGTTTATGCCCACCCGCTACTGGCGGTATTTGATAGAAAAGCAATGAGGTGCCCGCGGAGTTAAATTCAGCTTAAGCCGAGTTTTTCCAGCAACCGCTGTACTTCGTTGTTATTTAAAACTTTAACCACAGTTATTTCATCTTCATCCACCAGGGATATTTCCTCTGGTGACGGCAGGGGGCGCCCGCTGCTGTCAAATAATACCCTTACCCGGGGAAACAATGAGTAACCTTTGGGTGTATCCAAAACGATGGCTGTTTGCCCGTTGTTTAACTCCACCAGCGTGCCGGTGGGATATGCCGCTATATTATGCAGGAATTTTTCCACAACACAGCTGTCGAATAAATAGTTGCCGGAAGCGGCACACATTTCATAAGCTTCATGGGGTGGATAAGCCCTGCGGTAAATGCGGTTTGCCGTCAGGGCATCAAACTTATCTGCTATGGCGGTGATTTGGGAGTACAGGTGAAAATCTGCTCCTTTGATACCGTAAGGGTAACCAGAACCGTCGTAACTTTCGTGATGCTGCAGAGCGATGATGGCCGGTATGTCGTCCAAGCCTTCGGCAGAGCGGATTAAATTGTACCCGTGAATGGGGTGCTGTTTCATTATTGAAAATTCCTCCGGGGTAAGCCGGCCCGGTTTGTTTAAAATTTCGTCCGGTATCATTACCTTGCCTAAATCATGCAGCAGGGCTCCAATACCTAAAACAGCCAGCTCTTCTCTGCTGAAGCCCATGGTAATGCCGGTCATAATAGATAAAACGCAAACATTTACTGAATGGGCAAAAGTATAATTATCCTGATCCCGTAAATCTACTAAATTTAGCATTAATGATTCTTGGGACAGCAGATCGCTGGTAAACCTGCTTACCGTTTGATAGAAAGACTGGGGTTCAATGACCAGCCGGCCTGACTCCTGTGTATCCAGCAGTACTTTTTTTACCTGCTGGACAGCGGCCACCCTTGTTTCTTCAGCAATAACATCCTTTACCTTGATATCCGGCAGCAGGCCGTCATCTATAAATACAAAGGGTACCCCGTGATTGATTAACTTTGATATGTAACCGGGGGTTAGTAAAGCTCCTGCTTTTAAGAGCACTTCTCCCCGCTGGTTGTAAATGGTGCGCCCTACTTTTAAACCCGGTTTGAGAGAAAAAACATCTACTCTGCGCATACTAACTTTCTCCCAAAGATAGATTATAATTTTAGCGGGCAGGAAAAGCCCAATATTTTTTCCGCTTTTTCCATTTCGTCAGGAGTGCCGAAGACAATAATAATATCCCCGGGAAGAATTTTTTCATCGGCACTGGGGTTGGCCAAAGTTTGTTTGTTTCTCACAACGGCTAAGATATGCATCCCGTACTTTTCACGCAGGTTTATATCTTTTATTGCTTTATTAGCCAGGGGACAGTCTTTTTCAATAAAAAACTCTTCTAACTTTAAACTGTACTCATCTAAAAAGGTTTGTACAAAATCGCTGGTGATGGGTTTTACGGCGGCCATGGCCAGCCGCGTTCCTGCGGGCAAACCAACCACCGTTACCCAGTCGGCGCCGGCTCTTCTTAAGCGGGTTTCGTTTTCCTTTTTATCTGCCCGGGCTACCACACGAATATTTTTATTTAAATCTTTAGCCGCCATGGTGATTAAGATGTTGTCCCCGTCTTCGGGTAGGGCGGTGATTACAGCGGTGGCGCGTTTGATGCCGGCTTTCTCTAAAACGGCGTCTTCGGTGGCATCTCCTAATAACGTCAGGTGCCCCTGATCGCGCAAAATTTTGCACCTTTCTTCATTGATGTCTATTCCCACACAGGCTATGCCCTCTTTTTGCAGTCTTCTTATTGCCGCACTGCCGGCACGGCCCAGGCTGCAGACGATAATATGGTTTCTGAGCCGGGAGATTTTTCTTTCCATTACTATTTCACTCCAAAGATGAAGTATTTTGCCCTCAATCAGTGTTGTTACCAGCAGAGAACTAAAAAAAGAAATGTAGCCCACGCCTGTAACAACCATCAGTATAACTGTCTTTTGACCGGCTGTGGTTTGGGGGGTGATGTCCCCGTAGCCAACGGTAAATACCGTGATTACAGCCATGTAAAAGGCTTCATACATGGATAGGCCTTCGTATTTGGCGATTAAAAAGATGCATGTTATAAATATAATCAGCTCTATCAGGCTTATGTACAGTAATACCCGCAGGCCCGGGTACAGGTGTACAAATCTGGTTGATTTTGTTTCATCCGTACTTTGTTGGAAATCATCCATGGACATTAGACATCCTTTGCGCAAGCTTTTGGTAGTTGTTATTCTAGCAAATTCGAGTTTTTCCTGCTAATAAAACTGCTGTCCAATAAGCTGTAAATTTTAAGTTTCACAATTGCGAGAAAAGAAAGACTTTATTCTTTTCCATTGCTTATTCTAAAAATTAGCATTATAATACCGGACATAACAAACCTAATATTCTGTACTGGATGAAATTTACGGGAGAGAGGCGTGTAAAGCCCACCGAAGGAGTCAAACTCTCAGGTGCTTTTAAAAGCAGGTACCGTAAATGGACAGGACTCTGGAGAGACCCTGTGATTAGGGCGCCGAAGGGGCAAAACAGCAGGCGCGTGCTGTTAATCTCTCAGGCAAAAGGACAGAGTATGCTGGGTAACTGCCGGAAGGTATTATGCAGGTAGTACCTCTGCTTTGGCGGTTTCCAGTGCCGGTTTTGTAATGTGACGTCACACCGGTACGTGCCCTGAATACTTTTCCAGAGTCAAATCTGTGTTGGATTTGGCTCTTTTTTATTTTCCAAACAGTAAGGAGATGACGTTATATGGATTGGTTGAATTTGTTACAAGAAATCGACAGCTGGATTTGGGGACCGCCGCTGTTGATGCTGCTGGTGGGGACAGGTATTTACCTTACCGTCAGGCTGAAATTATTACAAATAATTCGCCTGCCCATGGCCTTAAAACTTATTTTTACTGCTCAAAATGACGGTAAAGGTGATGTTAACAGTTTTGCCGCTCTTTGTACCGCCCTGGCTGCCACCGTTGGTACGGGAAATATAGTTGGTGTGGCCACGGCAATTAAAGCCGGCGGGCCGGGGGCGCTGTTTTGGATGTGGCTGGCGGCCTTTTTTGGTATGGCTACCAAGTACTCTGAAGCCCTGCTGGCTGTTAAATACCGTTCGGTGGATGCCAACGGCCAAATTTCCGGGGGGCCGATGTACTACATAGAAAATGGAATGGGTTCCAAGTACCGCCCGCTGGCCGTTATGTTTGCCGTGTGTGGGGTGCTGGTTGCCTTTTTTGGTATTGGTACCTTTCCCCAGGTAAATGCCATCGTTTCCACGGTGGAACTTTCACTGGGTGTACCGGTACCGGTGACGGCAGCGGTGCTGACACTGCTGGTGGCCCTGGTAACCATTGGGGGCTTGAAGCGTATAGCCGGCGTGGCATCAAAGGTAGTACCCTTTATGGCATTGTTTTATGTACTTATTTGTTTGTGCACATTAATTGCTTACGCTGAACAGGTTCCCCAGGCCGTTAAATTGATTATTGAGAGTGCCTTTAGCGGCACGGCGGCAGCCGGTGGATTTTTAGGTGCCACCGTGCTGATGGCCATTCGTAACGGTGTGGCCCGGGGGGTATTTTCCAACGAAGCCGGTTTGGGTAGTGCACCCATTGCCGCGGCAGCGGCTAAAACGAAGTGGCCGGCCAAACAGGGATTAATCTCTATGACCGGTACCTTTATCGATACCATTATTGTATGTACCATGACCGGTTTGGCCCTGGTGGTTACCGGAGCCTGGTCCGGTAAGGCCGCGGGGGCGGCAATGACCCAGGAAGCCATTTCGGCTGCCTTTCCCGCTGTGGGACCATATATCTTAACCATGGGCCTGGTGTTATTTGCCTTTACCACCATCCTGGGCTGGAACTATTACGGGGAACGCTGCTGTGAATATTTATTCGGCACCAAGAGTATTAAGCCCTACCGCGGTATTTTTATCGGGCTGGTGGCTGCCGGTGCCTTTCTGAAACTGGATGTAATTTGGTTAATTGCCGATATAGTGAACGGGATGATGGCCATACCCAACCTGATTGCTTTACTGGCTCTATCGGGGGTAGTGGTAATGGAAACCAACCGTTATTTACAGCATTTGCAGCGGAAAGAAACCACCGGGGCCTGCGGTGAAACTTATAATAAACAATTAAATAACTAGGGGGTTAAACAGGGTAGGGGCCGGTAAAAAGCCGGCCCTGTTTTTTCTCACCGCAGCATGTTATAATTTCAACTTAGTTAGTAAATAATAACCTGCAGTTTATATTAGGGGAGGTAAAAGCAGTGAATGTACAAAAATGGCACCACGACACTCTGGGGCAGAGGGTTGTAGAAGCCTTAAAGAAAAATGAGTTTGATGCGGTTTACTTTTCTAACAGTGAAGAAGCAGTTCAATACGTGTTAAGTTATATCTCAGAGGGAACTACGGTGGGGATGGGCGGTTCCGTGACTTTAAACCAGCTGAACATTCCGGAAAAGGCCCGGGATAAGGGGGCACGGGTGCTGAATCATAATCTGCCGGATTTATCGGCGGAAGAAAAGATGGAAATCAGGCGTGAGCAGCTCACCAGCGATGTCTTTCTTTGCAGTACCAACGCTCTAACCCTGGATGGGTACTTGGTTAATATAGACGGGGTTGGCAACAGGGTTGCTGCCATGACCTTCGGCCCCCGGAAAGTGTTGATAGTGGCGGGGGTAAATAAGATTTGTACAGATGTACACTCAGCCCTGCAGAGAATACAGCTTACAGCTGCCCCTCAAAACAACAAGCGGTTGAACCTGCCAAATCCCTGCGCTGCTGCCGGGGTTTGCATGGACTGTAAAAGTAAAACCAGAACCTGCAGAGCTTATTCCATAATGAAGAGAAAACCCATGCTTACCGACATAACGGTTGTGGTGGTTGGTGAAAACCTGGGCTATTAAAATTATGCCGCTGACCAATAAGGTCAGCGGCTTTTAAAATTTAACCATTCTGTTACTATTTTTTACAGAACTTACATTATAATTAGGAACAAATAATTAGGAACAAAGATGACAAAAAATTTGCAGCACGGGGGGAAGTAGAAGTTGAGCAGCAAACTTAAAAAAGGTATAGCGGCCTTACTGGCAGGCACCCTGCTTGCCGGCTGTAGTATGTCATTAAGCCCAAACGAGCTGGTGAAACATCCTAAAATGGAAGTTAACCAGCAGGAGATAAAACAGGCGGTGGAGAGATTTCTGCCCCAGGGGGCCAAATTAACCATTCCCCTGCGCCCGGAAAAAGCAAGCGCCTTTGAACAGGTGGATTTGAACGGGGACGGCTCGGATGAGCTGGTGGCGTTTTACAAAAAGGGGCAGGATATTTTGGAGCTGGGTATACTGATTCTGGGAAAAGAGGAGGAACAATGGACGCTGCTGGATAATATCGAGGAACCGGGGCAGAGTATTGAATATGCAGAGTTTCATAACATAACCGGTGACAAAGCACCGGAACTGGTGGTGGGCTGGTCCGGCGGCAGCGGGATGAATAGTGAGTTATCGGTATATACCCTGCAGAACAAAAAAATGAAGCAGTTAATGCGGAAAAACTGTGCAGATTTTTCTGTTGGTGACTTAGACGGTGATTTAAAGGCAGATATAGCCGTATTCTTTAGAACTGACAAAGAGGTACTGCCCTACGCGGTGGAGCTGCCTTATGCGGTGGTGCAGCTGTACCGTTATGTGGATGGAAAGCTGAAAATGACCAATGAAATGGAATATGAAGCAGTTTATCCGGACAGGGTGACCATTGGCAATGCCACCAAGGACAAGCGGGGTATCTTTGTAGATGTAGTTGCGGGGGCCCACTCCGCCTATACCCAGCTGCTGATGCTGGAAAATGGCCGTTTTAAAAACATGATTGGAACACCCAAGGGCGATTTTCCCATTACTTTTAAAGCCTACCCGCTTCCCAGCCAGGACATTGACAATGACGGCATTATAGAGATTGGAATGATGACTGAACCGCCCGGCACGGAGAATTTGGCCATGGTGGACATCCCCTGGGTCAATGTATGGTATAAATGGAACGAAGGGGGCGGGCTGATCCCGGTGGCAGAGGATTATTCTGACTGGGAGGAAGGATACAGGTTTAAGATTCCCGGCAGCTGGAAGGATAAGTATACCGTTAGAGAAGTAACGGGGGACGACGGGAAAGTGCAGTCGGTGGATTTTTATTATACCGGGCGGGATAAAAAAGAAATGGCCAAATTATTTTCCATCCGTTACGTGGCCCAGGAAAAATGGTTAACAGAAAGGCAGAGGCTGTATGAAAATAATGTCAGCTACACTGTTTTGAGGGAAAATGGAAAAAATATATTAATAGGTGTTCTGCCCGGCGGCAATCCCGACCTGGCAGGCAGTGATTTAAAAGAGTACAGGAAGATGCAGTTAAATCAGGAAAGTATTAAGCAGTTATTTCAAAGCCCTTTAAGTAATAGCTGAATGGTTAACCCCGGGTAATTAAATCCGGGGTTTTTTTGCCTGCAGTAAGGCAGGTATAGTGAGCGCTTTATAGAATAATTAGTTATGCCGGTTTAAGTTTAATGCGGAAAGGTTGTTATTTGATGAAAAATAACAATTCCATGGAAATAAAGGGGAAAACAGTCAGCCAGTTAGAAAAGCATTTTATAGAAAACCATAAAAAAAGGCTTAAATGGCAGGGTATATTAACTGCCCTGCTGGCCGGAGGGGTATGCCTGTTTGTAATGATGTGGATGTGGAACCTGGGGCAGGAACTTACCGCCCTGCGGTTAGAAGTTGAACGGCTGGCGGTAGAGAATGCTGCCCTGCGTAAAGAGATTGTTAGCATTAAGACTCAAAATACAACTGCTGAAAAGCATCTTGACGGGGAAGGTGAATATATATATCACCATATCCAAAGCGGTGACTCCTTTGCGGCCATTTCTAAGCGCTATTACGGTACAGAAGTTTATGCTTCTCAACTGGCTCGAATAAATGGGATTCCCGCTGCTGCTAGATTACACCTGGGGCAGGTAATTAAAGTACCCAGGGAACCCTATGAATGGTGGAAAAGTTAGGGGGTGGACAGCGGTTTTGAAGTTAAAACTCTTAGTACTATACTTGGGCATATTATTGTTTGCTTTTGGTTGTTCGGAGTCGAACAGCAAGAATACAGTTTCCAAAGATTGCTTTTCTAATGAAGACTGGGAGATTAAAGCAGTGTTACAATGGGATGAAAAAGAGGTAATGGGTAAAATTGAAGCAGGATATTTAGGTCAAGAGCCCCTTGAATTTGTGGTGATAGAACCTAAATTTAATGTGGGTAAATGGCCCGAAGGCTATATACCACCGCACAGCGGTAAATATACGTGGAATGCTGAAAAACCTGAGGGTTCAATACCAGATGCAATGGAAACGTCTTGTATGTCTATATCAATTTTGCCACAAAAGCCCAGTAGGATAATGAGTGGTGCTGAAGCTGCGGAAATCCTAGAAAAAGTTAAAGTTAAGGTTCAGTGGAAGACTGTAAATGGTGAGCTAAAAACTATAAATGTTCCTAACTAAGTATCTATGAAGGAACGCAGCTGGTGGAAATTCCGGTTATGCAGTTTACGGTTTATTTTACGTGAAAATTTGCCCCGTTCGCTTATGTGGGATAAGTCCTCCAGCTGAATAACTGCACCCGGGAGGTTAAACGGAACATGTTAACAGATTATCATATTCATGTGGAGAAAGGGCCTTATTCAGTTCAGTGGTTGATGGAATTTTCCCGGCAGGCTGCTGAGGTCGGCCTGGGCGACTGGGGGATATCGGAACATGCCTACAGGTTTGTGGAAACCCGCCGTATTTTTTGGAATTCATGGGTGGAACCCAGGCAGACACAAACTATGGAAGATTATTTTACGATGATTTTAAAGGCCCGGGAACAGGGGATAAAAGTTAAGTTTGGCATTGAGATGGACTATTTTCCGGGAAAGGAAAAAGAAATTGCTGAATTTATAAACAGCTATCCTTTTGATTATGTAATCGGTTCTGTACACTGGATAGATGATTGGGGAATTGACTTGGCAGAAATGAAAGAACGGTGGGAAGAAAGAAGGGTTGAAGATATTTGGTCCGATTATTTTGACCGCGTAGTGTGCCTGGCGGAGAGCGGGCTTTTTGATATTGCCGGGCATATTGATTTAGCTAAAATCTTTAAATATATTCCCGCCAGTGAGCAGTTTTTAAAAGAACAGTATCACAGGGTGGCGGGGGCGCTGGCCAAAGGTGGAACCTGTATCGAGATAAGCACCGCGGGATTGAGAAAACCCGTTGGGGAAATTTATCCCCACCCCCTCCTGCTGAAGACCTGCTTTGAGTACGGGGTGCCCATAGTTATCAGTTCAGATGCCCACTGTCCCCAGGATGTAGGGGCAGATTATGATCGGGCCGTTGAACTGGCCCGGAAAGCAGGTTATTCTGAGGTGCAGGTTTTTTCCCGGCGCAGGGCGGAGCCCCATCCCCTGGGATAAAGTATGCCTTAGTTATCCACAAGCGTGCAAACCGGCAAAACGGCGCGGCACAGGGGAGTGCGGCGCCGGTGCAAATTTTATCCACAGAGTTATTAACAATCATCCACACCCGTCCACAGGTATTCATCTGCTTTCGGATGCCCGCGATCCGGCTGCCGACGCGGTTGTCGATTCCAAAGCGCCCGCTTAAAAGGCCCACCGGTTTTTAGCCGGTTAGTTAATGGGCGGCCAGTATTTGAGTTAATCTTTTTAAGCCCTTAGTTTCAATGCGGGAAACATAAGAGCGGGAGATTCCCATATCGCGGGCTATTTTTCTTTGACAAAGGGGTTCATCACCATTTAAACCGTATCTTTGGATAATAACTCTTCGTTCCTTGGGCGGCAGTTTGGAAACTGCGGACATTAACCTTTCCAGCTCCTGGTTGGCTTCCACTTCTTCGTAAACTATTTCTGTATCTGTACCCAGGCAGTTTTCCCAGGTTAATTCGTTGCCTTCTTTATCGCAGCCGATGGGCTGTTCCAGGGAAACCAGCGCGCTGTCTTTTTGCTTGCTTCTCAAACACATTAGAATTTCATTGTGAATGCACCGGGAAGCATATGTAGAAAATTTTGCCCGTTTGATGTCAAAGGTATTGATGGCCTTAATTAAACCGATAGTACCAATGGATATTAAATCGTCATAGGTTTCTTCGGTGGTGTCTTTGTATTTCTTGGCTATGTGTGCTACCAGGCGCAGGTTTCTTTCTACCAAAACGTTAAAGGCTTCGGCATCGCCGGCCTGGTATTTTTTAAAATAATTAATTGTTTCTTCGGCACTTAACGGTTTTTTAAAGCTGTTATTAACAACATAGGAAATAAGCAGCGTTAAACCGTTGAGCAGTGATAAACTCAGTAAAAGTGTACCCAGCCCGCCTAACATTAAACCCCTCCTTATGAACTTATATGAGGTGCTTTATTCTATGATTGTTAACAAAAAATAGTGTCAAAAAAGGGAAAAATTTTTGATGGAAAATTATGCAATTAATGAAACGTTTTAGCCTGCGGTACGTCTATATAAGTGAAAGGACAAGGGGTGATGAAATGTTTAACCCGTTATATACAAGAACTTATTTAAACAAGAAGACGGCCGGCAGGTTGGAAGGCAGAATTATTTACAACCATGTGCTGATATTACCCGACGGGCGGGAAATATTAATTGACAGCTATCATCCCGGGGAGGGCGGGTGGGGGCTGCTGCAGTACCCGTTTCAAAAAATAGATTTTAAATCCATATCCGAATTATTGAAGAAGTATTAATATGCTTGAAATTCAACCCTGCACTTTTAAATGGTGCGGGGTGTTTTAAATTTTCGGCCGGGGGCAGAAAAAAAGTATTTGTACCTGCTTTCACCTGCAGGAAATATATAGATAATATCGAAAAGTAACATAATACATAAAAATTTACCCCATAGGAGGAAATGGTTATGGAGCGTATTTGGGCACCCTGGCGTACGGTATATATCGGTAAGGATCACGGTTCAGCATGTATATTTTGTGAAAAGCTGCAGTCGTCTGCAGATGAAGAAAACTACGTGCTGCTGCGCGGGGAGAAAACTTTTGTGCTGTTGAATTTATACCCTTATAATAACGGCCATCTGCTGGTGGCCCCTCAAAGACACGTGGGCGATATCACCGAGCTGGATGAAGAGGAGTCCTTGGAACTTTTCCAAATGACCCAAAAAATGATTGCGCTGCTGCGTAAAGCATTTAATCCCGATGGATTTAACGTTGGGGTGAATTTAGGTAAAATTGCCGGTGCCGGTATCCCGGGACATTTTCACATTCATATCGTTCCCAGGTGGGGCGGGGATACTAATTTTATGCCGGTAATTGGTGATGTGCGGGTTATTTCGGAAGGTTTGGATTTAACTTATACCAAATTAAAAGAAGCGCTGGAACGGGATGGTGATCTTTAGGTGCGCGGGCTGATCGGCACTCCGGGACAAAAGTTACCTGATTGCCAATAATTTTCTCTCTAAAACCCTTGACATCTTTTTTTACCTTTGCTAATATTATTATTGCGTTTGGTGAGCGGCGATAATGCCGCAAATGTGGTGGATATAGCTCAGTTGGTCAGAGCGCCAGATTGTGGCTCTGGAGGCCGTGGGTTCGAGTCCCATTATCCACCCCATAATAAATGAATAATGCTGGGGTGTAGCCAAGCGGTAAGGCAGCGGTCTTTGGAATCGCCATGCGTAGGTTCGAATCCTACCACCCCAGCCAATTTTAAGTGAGCCATTAGCTCAGTTGGCAGAGCACCTGACTTTTAATCAGGGTGTCCCAGGTTCGAGTCCTGGATGGCTCACCATTATTATTTTATGCGGACGTGGCGGAACTGGCAGACGCGCTGGACTTAGGATCCAGTGGGTTTTCCCGTGTGGGTTCGACTCCCACCGTCCGCACCAAGCGAGCCGGTAACTAGTAATAGGATATTGACAATGTGTAATATTTATTGCATACTAGACATCAGAGTATTTACTGCCAGGGTTTGATTACCCTGGTATTTTGTGTTTTGTACATTAATGTACCAATGTATACAGCCATAATTAAGCTGCGGGAAGGAAATACCTGCCCAATGTAGAATAAAGCATGTTAAGTAAAGAACTTTTTGGTTAAAATAGATAATATTACAAAGCGATGGTAAAATTATCTAGTATTAATACATATTTAAGGGGGAGCAAGTGGTAATGAAAGCAACTGCAGAAAAGCTGGAAAAAAATGAGGTAATGTTAGAAATAGAAGTGGACAAAGAAAAGTTTTCTCAAGCTGTTAACAGGGCAGCCAAGAAATTGGCCCGCCGGGTCAACATCCCGGGATTTCGTAGAGGTAAGGCGCCCAAGGTACTGGTTGAGCGGTATGTAGGTAAGGATGCTCTTTATCAAGAAGCAATAGAGGAAATTTTCCCCGGTGTATACCAGGAAGCTGTTAAAGAAACAGAAATTTCACCGATAGCCCAGCCGGAAGTGGAAAACATTCAGGCTGAAGAAGGTGAGCCTTTGGTATTTAAACTGAAGGTGGCTGTAAAACCGGAGGTTAAGCTGGGCCAGTATAAGGGTTTTGAAATTAAAAAGGCACCGGTTGAAGTTACGGAAGAAGACGTACAGAAAGAACTGGAAAACATGCAGAACCGCCATGCTAAGCTGATTACCCTTGACGAAGGTGAGCTGCAGGATGGCGATACAGCGATGATAGATTTTACCGGTTACGTTGACGGTGAGGAGTTTGAGGGAGGAAAGGCCGAAAATTATTCCCTGGTTATCGGTTCCGGTACCTTTATTCCCGGTTTTGAAGAGCAGTTGATAGGCTTGAAAGTGGGGGAAGAAAAGGAGGTAAATGTTACCTTCCCGGAGGATTACCATGCCGGGGAACTGGCCGGTAAGGAGGCTGTTTTTAAAGTTAAACTGAACAGCATCAAGCGCAAGGAACTGGCACCGCTGGATGACGAGTTTGCCAAAGACGTAAGTGAATTTGACACCCTGGAGGAATTAAAGGCCGATTTAATGAATAAGTTAAAGGAAGGAAAAGAGCACATGGCAGACGCGGCTGTCAGCCGTGAAGCGGTGGAAAAAGCGGTTGAAAATGCCCAATTGGAAATTCCGGAAGCGATGATTGAGCAGCGTCTGGATGAGATGATTAAAAATATGGAAAGCAGACTGCGCTCCCAGGGGCTGGGGCTGGAACAATATCTCCAGTATACAAATTCCAGTATAGATGAGCTGCGGGATAAAATGAAGGATGACGCAGAAAAAGAAGTACGCCGTGAGCTGGTATTGGATGAAATTGCCAAAGTAGAAAATATTTCTGTAACCGATGAAGAGCTGGATAAAGAAATTGCCGAGATGGCACCGCAGTTCCGTCAGGAACCGGGACAGTTGAAGTTAACTTTGGAATCAATGGGCAGCCTGGAAATGGTGAAAGAAGATATTTTAAGGCGTAAAATTGTAAAATATCTCACAGAGGAAGCTAATGTGATAGAAGAAAAGGCAGAAGAGAATAATAGTGGCACAAATGAGGCAGTATCAGAATAAGATTCATAATATAATCTGGGGAGGCGGATTTTTTTGTCCCACTTGGTACCGATTGTAGTTGAACAAACCAACCGTGGTGAGCGCTCTTACGATATTTATTCTCGGCTGTTGAAAGATCGTATTATTTTTATCGGCGGTCAAATTGACGATCATGTGGCAAATTTGATTATTGCCCAGCTGCTGTTTTTAGAGGCGGAAGATCCGGAGAAAGATATTCATATCTACATTAATTCCCCGGGTGGTGTGGTAACGGCCGGGATGGCCATTTATGATACCATGCAGTATATTAAGCCGGATGTATCCACCATTTGCCTGGGTCAAGCGGCCAGCATGGGGTCCTTCCTTTTGGCTGCCGGTGCACCGGGCAAACGGTTTGCGCTGCCTTATTCTCGGATAATGATTCACCAGCCTATGGGCGGTGTTCAAGGCCAGGCTACAGACATTGATATTCACGCCAAAGAAATTTTGCGGATGAAGGAAATATTAAACAAGCTGCTGGCTGAGCATACCAAGCAGCCGTTAGAAGTTGTTACCAGAGACACTGAGCGTGATTTCTTTATGTCTGCTGAGCAGGCCAAGGATTACGGAATCATTGACGAGGTGATAAGGGTACGGGAGAAATAAAAGAGAGGTGGAAGGATGTATAACGATAAAGGCCAATTGAAATGTTCCTTCTGCGGTAAACTGCAAGATCAAGTTAAAAAGCTTGTGGCAGGGCCGGGGGTATATATTTGCGATGAGTGCATAGAGTTGTGCAATGAAATTATTGAAGAGGAGTTAAACGATGACCTGGGCTTGGATCTTGCTGAAATTCCAAAGCCCAAGGAAATAAAAGATATATTAGAGCAGTATGTAATAGGGCAGGAAGCGGCCAAAAAGTCTTTGGCGGTGGCGGTTTACAATCACTACAAGCGCATTAACCTGGGCAGTAAAATTGAAGATGTGGAGCTGCAAAAGAGTAATATTATAATGATTGGCCCAACCGGCAGCGGGAAAACCCTTTTGGCTCAAACATTGGCCCGGTTGTTAAATGTGCCCTTTGCCATTGCTGATGCAACCTCTCTTACCGAGGCCGGCTATGTTGGTGAAGATGTGGAGAATATCCTGTTAAAACTGATTCAGGCTGCGGATTATGACGTTGAAAAGGCGGAAAAGGGTATTGTTTACATCGATGAAATTGATAAAATTGCCCGCAAATCAGAAAATCCGTCTATAACCAGGGATGTTTCTGGTGAAGGTGTACAGCAGGCCTTGCTGAAAATCTTGGAGGGAACGGTGGCCAGTGTTCCACCTCAAGGTGGACGCAAGCATCCCCATCAAGAGTTTATTCAGCTGGATACCACTAACATACTGTTTATATGTGGTGGTGCTTTTGACGGTATCGAGAAAATTATTCAAAACCGCATTGGTAAGAAAACCATGGGTTTTGGTGCGGATATAAAAACTAAGCGGGAAGAAAAAATTGGTGATATACTGAAAAATATCCTGCCCGAGGACCTGATTAAATATGGGTTGATTCCTGAGTTTGTGGGACGTTTACCGGTTATCGTGACCTTGGATGCCCTGGATGAGGAAGCCTTAATTCGCATCTTAACTGAGCCCAAGAACGCCCTGACCAAACAGTATGAAAAACTGTTTGAACTGGACGATGTTGTTTTGGAGTACCAGCCCGAGGCTTTGAAAGCCGTGGCGCAAAAAGCCATGAAACGCAATACCGGTGCCAGAGGGCTGAGGGCTATTTTAGAAGATGTGATGCTGGATATTATGTATGACCTTCCCTCCAGGAAGGATATTTCCAAGTGTGTGATAACAAAGGACTGCATTAATAAGAAAGAGCCTCCGATAATCTTAACTACTTCGGAAAGAAAGAAAAAAGAAGAATCTGCGTAAAAAAGGCCGCGAAATGCGGCCTTTTTCTTCTGACCTGAACCGGCCCTCCGATAAAATTTTCTGTTAATGGATAAATTTATCAAATTACAGCAATACTACTATTTAGTATTGATAGTGCTAAGGAGGGCTTGTGGCTGTATGCATGAATTTAGTGGCCTGGGCAGCATTTTAACATTTATTCAGGTGTTTTTTGCTGTGGTTATCGGGTTATATTTTTGGAATTTATTAAAAACTCAGCAGGGTAATAAAAATGCGCTGGAGCGGGAAGCTAAAAAGGAGCTGGAAAAACTGCAGCGTATGAGGGCGGTGGCCCTGACTGAACCGCTGGCTGAAAAAACCAGGCCGGCAAAGTTTGAAGAGATTATTGGACAGGATGAAGGGCTGAAGGCTTTGCGGGCGGCACTTTGCGGCCCCAACCCCCAGCATGTGATAATTTATGGGCCCCCGGGGGTGGGCAAGACTGCTGCCGCCCGCGTGGTATTGGAAGAGGCTAAAAAAAGTCCTTCTTCTCCTTTTAAAGAGAATGCCAAATTTGTTGAAATTGACGGCTGTACCGCCCGCTTTGATGAACGGGGTATTGCCGACCCGTTGATCGGCTCGGTGCACGATCCCATTTACCAGGGGGCCGGGCCGATGGGAATGGCCGGAATTCCCCAGCCTAAACCCGGTGCGGTAACCAAAGCCCACGGGGGAATATTATTTATTGATGAGATTGGGGAACTTCATCCCATACAGATGAATAAGCTATTAAAAGTGCTGGAAGACCGCAAAGTATTTTTGGAGAGTGCCTATTACAGTTCAGAGGATACTAATATTCCCCATCACATTCACGATATATTTCAGAACGGGCTCCCCGCGGATTTTCGCCTGGTGGCTGCCACCACCCGCACTCCCGAGGAAATACCTCCGGCGGTACGGTCCCGCTGTTTGGAAATCTTTTTCCGCCCGTTGTTGAGTGATGAAATTGGCATTATTGCTGCCAACGCGGCAGAAAAAATAAAAATACCTCTGCAGGAAGGCGTGCTGGATGTTATTAAACGTTACGCCACCAACGGCCGTGAAGCGGTGAACCTGATACAGATAGCTGCCGGTTTAGCCATTACTGAACAGCGGAATAAAATTTTAGTCAGCGATGTGGAATGGATAATTCACAGCGGGCGTTATTCACCCCGGGTGGAGAAGAAAGTGCCGGAAAGCCCCCAGGTGGGGGTGGTTAATGGTTTGGCTGTGTTTGGTCCCAACCAGGGAGCGGTGCTGGAGGTTGAGGCCACTGCCATTCCCGCGGCCAAAGGGCAGGGGAAAATAATTGTTACCGGTGTGGTGGAAGAGGAAGAAATGGGCGGCAGCGGTAAAACCATGCGCCGTAAAAGTATGGCCCGGGGTTCGGTGGAAAATGTACTAACGGCGCTGCGGCGGACTATGGAAGTGGATTACCGGGATTATGACATTCATATTAACTTCCCCAGCGGGGCTGCGGTGGATGGCCCTTCGGCGGGGGTAACCATTGCCACGGCGGTGTATTCCGCCATAACCGGAATACCTGTGGATAATAAAGTGGCCATGACCGGGGAAGTATCCATCAGAGGGATGATTAAACCGGTGGGCGGGGTGGTGGCCAAGGTAAATGCCGCCCGCCTGGCCGGGGCAGCGGAGGTATATATTCCCAAAGAAAATAATCAAAAGTTGTTTTCTGAAATTGAGGGAATTGAAGTTATACCGGTGGAAAAACTAGAGGAAGTAATTAAAGGAGCACTGCTGTATCCTGTTGTAAGGGATAAAAAGAGTGTTATTAACAACCCCGTGGAAGTTTTAACAGCTTCATCGCTTATGAACGGGCAGGTAGTCTCCAAGACATAAAAACGAGCTGTGGGGGTCTGTGCAGGGCAAATAATGAAGATTATCTTGAAAAACTTCAGGAAACCCGGCTTTTGCTGGGTTTCTCGGTCTTTTAACATTTATTGTTATGGAAGCAGACTGCCTGTTATGATAGAATATTCCTATCCCTTTAACATTCAGTTTGTTGAGGCACCGGTCATACACTAAGTGCTGAGGAGGTGCAGTATGAATTATACCGAAAGAGTATTACCCCTGCTGCCGTTAAGAGGTATTTTAGTTTTTCCTTATATGGTAATTCACCTTGATGTGGGTAGAGAAAAATCAGTACAGGCCATTGAAGAGGCTATGGCCAATGATCGCCATATTTTCTTGGTCACTCAAAAGGACGCCCAGACCGATGACCCGGTGGAAGATGATATTTATACTATCGGTGCGGTGGCCGAGATAAAACAGCTGCTGAAGCTGCCCGGCGGCACCATCAGGGTGCTGGTTGAGGGCGTTGCCAGGGCGGAAATAATTGAATACCAGGCTTATGAACCTTACTTTAAGGTTTTAATTAAACAGTATACCGAAGAGTTTGAAAAAGACACTGAAATTGAGGCGCTGATGCGCAACTTGGTTTACCGGTTTGAACAGTATGTTAAGTTATCTAAACGCATTCCGCCGGAAACGGTGGTTTCGGTGGTCAATTTAGAAGAACCGGGCCGCCTGGCAGATGTGGTAGCCTCTCACCTGTCGCTGCGCATTGAAGATAAACAGCGGGTACTGGAAGCGGTGGAAATTGTTCCCCGTTTAGAAAAATTGTGCGCTATTTTGGCCAAAGAGTTGGAGATCGTAGAGCTGGAGCGCAAAATTAACGTTCGTGTGCGCAAGCAGATGGAAAAGAATCAAAAGGAGTATTATCTGCGGGAGCAGATGAAGGCCATTCAAAAAGAGCTGGGCGACAGGGACGACCGGGCCGCTGAAGGGGAAGAGCTGCGCCGGCGGATTGACAAGACTAAGCTGCCGAAAGATGTTGAAGAGAAGCTGCTGAAAGAAGTAGAGCGATTAGAAAAAATGCCCCCCATGGCGGCAGAAGCCGCAGTGGTGCGCAATTACATAGAATGGGTATTGTCACTGCCCTGGAGTAAATCCACCCGTGACCGGTTGGACATTAAGGCTGCGGAAAAAATACTGGATGAAGATCACTACGGCCTGAGAAAGCCCAAGGAGCGTATTATTGAGTACCTGGCCATTCGCAAGCTGGCCAAGAAGATGAAGGGGCCGATTTTGTGTCTGGTTGGGCCGCCGGGTGTGGGTAAAACTTCGCTGGGCCGTTCGGTGGCCAGGGCTATGGAACGCAGGTTTGTGCGCATTTCCCTGGGCGGTGTTAGGGACGAAGCGGAAATTCGCGGTCACCGGCGTACCTATGTAGGTGCCATGCCCGGTCGTATCATCCAGGGGATGAAACAGGCCGGTTCCAAGAACCCGGTGTTTTTGCTGGATGAGATTGATAAAATGAGCATGGATTTCCGCGGCGATCCTTCTTCGGCGCTGTTAGAAGTGCTGGATCCCGAGCAGAACAACAGTTTTTCCGATCATTACATTGAGATACCTTTTGATTTATCCAATGTGATGTTCATTACCACTGCCAACAATAAATACAACATTCCCCGCCCGCTGCTGGACCGGATGGAGGTAATTGATATTTCCGGTTACACGGAAGAAGAAAAGATGCAGATTGCCATGCGTTACCTGCTGCCGAAGCAGATTAAAGAGCACGGTTTACCCCAGGGTTCTACTCAAATATCGGAAAACACCATTCGCAAGGTGATACAGGAATATACCCGGGAATCGGGAGTACGTAACTTGGAGCGCAATATAGCGGCGCTGTGCCGTAAAGCAGCCAGGCAGATTGTGCAGGATAAAAATAAAAAGGTAAAGATTACCGCCCAGAACCTGGCAAAATACCTGGGTGTTCCCAAGTACCGCTATAATGTGGCGGAAAAGGACGACATTGTAGGTGTGGCCACCGGCCTGGCCTGGACAGAGGTGGGTGGGGATACGCTGAGCATAGAAGTTACCACCTATAAAGGTCGCGGTAAACTGACACTGACCGGTAAACTGGGCGAGGTAATGAAGGAATCGGCCCAGGCTGCCCTGAGCTATGTGCGGAGCAGGGCGGCAGAGCTGGATATCAATGACGAGATTTTTGAGAAATACGACATTCACATCCACGTACCGGAAGGAGCCATTCCCAAGGACGGTCCCTCTGCCGGCATCACCATGGCCACCGCCATTGCATCTGCCCTTACCGAGCGCAAGATACGCCGGGATGTTGCTATGACCGGTGAAATAACATTAAGGGGACGGGTACTGCCGGTGGGCGGCATTAAAGAAAAGGTGCTGGCGGCCCGGCGGGCAGGATGCAGAACGGTTATTTTGCCGATGGACAATAAAAAAGATATGGAAGATGTGCCCAACAACGTAAAGGGCAAAATGGAATTTAAGTTTGTGGAACACATGGACAGCGTTCTCTCCATTGCTCTCAGGCCGGCGGAGCGGGAAGTGCATGACCGGTCCTCGGATGAGTCTCCTGAAATGCCCTACCAGCCCCGGCAGCAGGTGGAAGAGGTGCAGCAGGGGGGAGCGGTGATACCGTCATGAAAATAGTATCTGCCAGCTTTGTTACCAGTGCTGCCGATCAAAAGGGTTATCCCAAGAGTGAACTGCCCGAAGTGGCCTTTGCCGGGCGTTCCAATGTGGGCAAGTCTTCACTTATAAACATGCTGGTAAACCGCAGGTCCTTGGCCCGCACCAGTAAAAGTCCGGGACGGACACAGTTAATTAACTTCTTTTTAGTGAACGAGAAGTTTCATCTGGTGGATTTACCCGGTTACGGTTTTGCCAAGGTACCGGAAAAGGTTAAAATCAGGTGGGGGCAAATGATCGAGAACTATCTGCAAAACCGGGATAATCTGCGTGCGGTGGTAATGCTGGTGGATGCACGCCATGACCCAACAGGATTGGACCGGCAGATGTACCGGTGGATCTGTCATTATAATATTCCCGCTGTAATAGCGGCCACCAAAACGGATAAATTATCAAAAAACCAGCTCATTAAACAGCTTGCCCGCATCAAAAAAGAGCTTAAACTGCAGCCCGGCCACCAGCTGGTGGCCACATCGGCCCAAACCGGTGCCGGGCGCGGTGAACTGCTGAACATAATTGCAGATTTAATAAAATAATACCTAAAAATGCCTTGAAATACATTTCAAGGCATTTTTTAGTTTATGGCGGTAATAATAAGGATGATAGAAATTTTTTGGGAGTGACGGCATGACTGTTGATGCTTTCCGGCTGGACCCGGGGAAGATATCTCTCCGCCAGTTGATGTTTATAATTATCACCATGGTTATATCCACCGCGGATATTTTTCTGCCGGCCATTGTGGCCCAGCAGGCGGGCAGAGATTCCTGGATAGCGGTAATTATTGCCACTGCCGAGGCGCTGGTGGTGGCAGCGGTGGCAGCATCTTTGAGTCTGCGCTTTCCTAAATTAACCCTGGTACAGATTTTTCAAAAGGTGCTGGGCAGTTGGCTGGGATGGATAATGGCGTTTATTTTTGTAACCATTTTTTGCTTATTCTTATTGTGCATAGTGGTGGGTGAATTTGGCATTATTTTAAAATCTGCCTTCATGCAGAAGACCCCCCTGGCTGTTTTTAACGGTTTGCTGATAGTCATTGCTGCCTATGCCGTATACCAGGGGATAGAAACCATTGCCCGGGTAACAGAAATATTAATGCCGGTGGGAATAGCAGTGCTTGTGCTGGTGGGCCTGTTAATAACGCCGCATGTGGATTTCAATAAATTTTTACCCCTGCTGGATAATGGAGTTGGCCCGGTGATAAATGGTGCGCACAGATTGCTGTCTTTTTTGGGTGAGGGTGTGGTTGTTACCATGCTGGCACCGTATATAAATAGCCCGCAAAAGGTGCTGGGCACTGTATCACGGTCTATGGTGCTGCTGGGCCTGCTGCTGCTGGTGGGTGTTTTGGCCATCGCCATGTTTGGTCCCCAGGAAACGGCCAATATGACTTTTCCCGCTCTGAATATGGTAAGACAAATCCGGGTGGGGGACTTTTTGGAGCACCTGGATGCCGTTATTATGACCGTCTGGGTGGGAGGAATATATACCAAAACGGTGGTGATATATTATATAAGCTGTATCGGCCTTGCCCAGCTGTTTAATTTGCGCAGTTACAAACCGGTGATTTGGCCGCTGGGTATTCTTGTGTTATCGGCGTCCTTTGCATGGCTGAACAACCTGCCTGCGGTAATAAACTACCTGGCCAGCGCCTGGCCGGCCCAGGGGCTGATATTTGAATTTTTAATACCGTTTGTACTGTTGATAACGGCGGCAGCCAGGGGCTTGAGGGATAAATAAGGGTGTACCCGGCTATTTAAACAGACTTTTAATATACGGCCAATTAAATCCCGGTTTGGGCTTCTGCTTATCTTCCGGTACATAATGTATTTCTTTGACTGCTTTTTTGGCAAAACGGTTGGTGACAGCTTTGCTGTAAGCCGTTTTATTAACCAGTTCACCGGAACTTTCCACCGCCTGATAAAGGTTTTCATAACTGAGTTTATCTATTACCGGGTTAGTACCCCAAAGGTCTATTTTTTTGTAGCGTTCAATTATCGATATCAACATATCCCGGTGGTAACCGGGAAAGAATTCCCTCACCGCGTCGGCTATTTCTGCTGCGCTGTGATAGGTCATCCACTGCTGGGCTTTGTATAAACCGTTAACCAGCTTCTGCACTTCCCGGCTGTTGGTATCAAGATAGCTGGGTTTAGATATGTAAACAGCGGCAGGCATTTTTCCCGCTGCCCGCCCCAGTGATGCCACCACTTTCCCTGCACCTTGGCTTTCCAGCATGCCGGCAGCCGGTTCTTCGGCCACTAAAAAACTGGCACTCCCGGATTTAAAGGTGCCCGGCCTTAAATGGGGGGGCAGATTCTCAATTACATTAACCTGCCAGTTGGGAGAAATTTCGTGCCGGCGCAGAATATATTCCAGTACCAAACTGTTATCCTCTGTGGGGGGGCCGGATATAATGGTGCGTCTTTTTACATCTGTCCACTGGAAATGGGGCTTTTCTTCCCTGGCCAGAAAGAAGGCCCCGTTCCGCTGGGTAATTTCTGCAAAGGCCACCGGGCTGCTGGCTTTTCTGGGCGGTCCGGTTAAAATCACTTGGCCCGGCCCGGCTAAAATTACCCCTGCCTTTCCTTCCTGCAGCAGTTCCAGGGCGTTTTGGCCCTGTTCCAGGGTAACTGTTTTAACCTCTATGTTTTGCTCCTCAAAAAATCCCAGCTGTAGGGCTAAATAATGGGGTATAAACAGCGGTGTTCGCCTTTCCTCCACAACCCGTACTGCGGGGGTTTTTTCTTCCTTTATATCCCCGGTTAAAATGTGCCTGACGTACACCAGGGTTGATAAAGCCGTTAATATGATGAACAGCCATAGTAATTTTTTTCGCACCGGGCATCCCCCTCAATGGAAATATCTCCATAATAATTCTATTAACCGAATGATTTTTAATGATAAAATTTGGGGTTGTCCGCATTAATTACTTTAACCGGGCATATTAATTTAGGAGAGTATTTCCATTTATGAGGAGGCTGGATTAACAATGAAAAGATTAACCTTTCTAAAATGGTCTTCCGCCGGGGGAGGACGGGAAAAAACCATTTACTTTAGTGCTCTGCTGCTGGGATTGGTATGGGCTTTAAGTATCAGTGCGGCGGTGATAACGGCACTGGGCTTATATGTAATAACCAGCGCCGCCCCGGTATACAATCTTTCCCGCCATCTGATGCTGATAACAGCCGGTGCCGTGGTGATGGGGGGGTTGGTTTGCGGGGCGCTGGTAGGGCGGCATGGGCTGCTGCACGGTTGGCTGGTGGGAAGCATTTATGCTCTTTTCTATGCCGTGTTAACGGTATACTGGGGTATCTATCATTTGGAGCCGGGCCTGGCACTTAATATAATGGTACTGATGGCCGCCGGGGGCGCAGGTGGAATTGTGGGGGTTAATCTGCCCGGCAGCGGGAAAAAGCGCCGAGCTTCTATGAGAAATTATTGATTGAAGCATTTTATGATATCAAAAGTTGACAGGATATTTTAAAATGATTAATATATAGGAGAATAATATACTGAAACGGCGTTGATGGGGAGGGGTTGCGACCCTTCGGGCTCCAGAGAGGGAAATTCCCGGCTGCGAAATTTCCCGCCTGAACCGCAAACCTGTCGCCCCGGAGCAGTTGGGCTGAACGCAGCATTAGCTGCCGGTAGGCTCAGCCGGGTAAGCCCGCTACAGCTGCATTAAGAGCCGGTTTGCTTTTGCATACCGGAAATCAAGGTGGTACCGCGGAAATAACTCCTTTTCGTCCTTGTGACCGGAAGGGAGTTTTTTTATGAAGGCATTTATGCTGTCTTACTCAGTGAGATAACATTTTTCAGGGCAGCGACTTTATTAAGGAGGCTGATCGATGTCTAACACTGAATTACCCAAAACCTACAATCCACGGGAAGTTGAAGACAAGTGGTATCAATACTGGGAAGAAAACAAGTATTTTCATGCCCGGCTGGATAAAAAACGCCAGCCTTTCAGCATTGTAATGCCGCCGCCCAATGTTACCGGGCAGCTGCACATGGGACATGCTCTGGATAACACCCTGCAGGATATTTTGACCCGCTGGCGGCGGATGCAGGGCTACAATGCCCTCTGGCTGCCGGGTACAGACCATGCCGGCATTGCTACCCAGGCCAAAGTTGAGGAGCAGCTGCAAAAAGAAGGCACCAATAAGTATGAACTGGGCCGGGAAAAGTTTTTAGAACGGGTATGGGACTGGAAACATCAGTACGGCAGCCGGATCACCACCCAGCTGCGCAAACTGGGCTCCTCCTGCGACTGGGACCGCGAGCGCTTTACCATGGACGAAGGATGCTCCAAGGCGGTACAGGAGGTATTTATCAACCTTTATAAAGCGGGACTGATATACCGGGACAACTACATTGTCAACTGGTGCCCGCACTGCAGAACTACCATTTCAGATATTGAAGTGGAACACAGTGAAAAACCGGGCCATCTGTATCACATAAAATATCCTTTTAAAGATAATCCCCACCAGTACCTGGTGATTGCCACCACCAGGCCGGAAACCATGCTGGGTGACGTGGCAGTGGCGGTTCACCCCGAGGACCACCGTTACTCGCATATGGTGGGCCGTACCTTGATACTGCCGCTGGTAGGCAGGGAAATCCCCGTTATTGCCGATGCCTATGTTGACCCCGCCTACGGGTCCGGCTGTGTAAAGATTACCCCTGCTCACGATCCCAATGACTTTGAAATTGGCCGCCGTCACCAGCTGCCCCAGGTGCAGGTGATTGGCAAAGACGGGTGTATGAATGAGCAGGCCGGTGAAAAGTACCGGGGTATGGACCGCTACCAGTGCCGCAGGCAGATTGTTAAAGATTTAGAGGAACAGGGACTGCTGGTTAAAATAGAGGACAACCCCCATTCGGTGGGCCACTGCTACCGCTGTGATACAGTGGTGGAGCCGATGATTTCCAAACAGTGGTTTGTAAAGATGAAACCGCTGGCAGAACCGGCTATCCAGGCAGTTAAAGACGGTAGAATTCGTTTTATTCCCCAGCGGTTCACCAAAATTTACTTGAACTGGATGGAAAACATTCGCGATTGGTGCATTTCACGGCAGCTGTGGTGGGGACACCGGATACCGGTTTACTACTGCCAGCAGTGCGGTGAAATGGCAGCTTCTAAAGAACCGCCGGCGGGATGTCCCCAGTGCGGGGGCAAAATGGAACAGGACCCGGACGTTTTGGATACCTGGTTCTCATCTGCCCTGTGGCCCTTTTCTACCCTGGGGTGGCCGGAACAAACCGAGGATTTGGAGCACTTCTACCCCACCAGCGTGCTGGTGACAGGCAGGGACATTATCTTTTTCTGGGTGGCCAGAATGATATTCTCCGGCCTGCATCATATGAAAGAAGTGCCCTTTAAAGAAGTATTTATACACGGCCTGGTGCTGGATGCCCAGGGACGTAAAATGAGCAAATCGCTGGGCAACGGTGTGGACCCGCTGGAGGTAATTGAAAGCCACGGCGCGGACAGCCTGCGCTTTATGCTGGTTACCGGCAACACACCGGGAAATGACCTGCGCTTCCATTTTGAGCGTTTGGATAAATCGCGCAACTTTGCCAACAAACTGTGGAATGCTTCGCGTTTTGCCCTCATGAACCTGGATGACTATGATGAAAATGCTGACCGCGGGGAACTGACACTGGCTGACCGCTGGATACTGAGCCGCTATCATAATGCGGTAAAGGAAGTAACCGATTTCCTGGAGCGCTACGAACTGGGTGAGGCGGCCCGGGTGCTGTATGATTTCAGCTGGAGCGAGCTGTGCGACTGGTATATTGAACTGATTAAACCCCGCCTGTACGGCAAAACCGCTCCCCGGGACCGGGCCGCTGCCCAGCATGTGCTGGTAACGGTGCTGAGGGGAACGATGGAACTGCTGCATCCCTTTATGCCCTTTATCACCGAGGAAATTTGGCAGCACCTGCCCCATAAGGGTGAAAGCATTATGCTGCAGGCTTGGCCGGAATACGACCCGGAACTGCGGGACCTGGAGGCGGAAAATGCCATGAGCTTGGTGATGGAAACCATTACCGAGATAAGAAGGATTAGGGGAGAAATGAAAGTACCCCCGGGTAAGGTGGCCGAAACCATACTGGTTGCTGCGGATGAAAACAGCCGGTCAATCCTGGCTGAGAATACCGGTTACGTGCAGGAGCTGGCCAAAGCGGAAGTGAATATAAAAGAGAGCCTGGCGGAAAAACCGGAACAAGCGGCCATGGGAGTGGCCCGGGGTGTAGAAGTAATAGTGCCGTTAAAGGGATTAATTGATATTGATAAAGAAATTGCCCGTTTGAAGAAAGAACTGCAGAACATAGAAAAAGAACTGCAGCGGGTGCAGGGTAAACTGAATAACCAGGGCTTTTTAGCCAAAGCACCGGCGGAAATAGTGGAAAAAGAAAAAGCAAAAGAAAAGGAACTGTTGGGCAAACAAACGGTTTTGGCGGGACGGCTGAAAATGCTGCAGTAATGTACTTAATACTGGTTTGGGCCTGCTTTCCCGGTGGGCCCAAACTTTTTCTTAAATTAGATATTTTTAACTAGGGAGGGTTCATTATGCCGTTAAAATGGACAACCGAACTGCAGGAAGAGGATAACGGCCGGCAGCTGGGTACAATTACCATGAGGGTGAAGGTAATTGTGGAAAGAGATGAAGAAAATAACCGCTACCACGCCTTGACGCCGGATCTGCCCGGGTGTGCCACTGTGGGTGCTACACCCCAGGAGGCGGTGGAAAATATGCGCCTCACTATACAAGACTGGTTGATTAAAGATAACTGTGGCTAGTAATATGAACTATCTTCAGGCACGGGACTACTTGAAAAACCTGACTAAATTTGGCATTAACCTGGGCTTGGATCGAATTAAAGAGCTGCTGAGGCGGTTGGGCAGCCCGCACCTGCAGCTTAAGGTTATCCATGTGGGTGGGACCAACGGCAAGGGTTCCACCACCAGCATGATTGCATCAATACTGCGGGCTGCCGGGTACAAAGTGGGCACCTTTACTTCACCGCACCTGCACAGGTACACAGAACGCTGCTGCATCAACGGCGAAGAAATAAAGGAACAGCAGGTGGCAGATCTGGTAAATCAGCTTAAACCCCACCTGGAGGATATGTGCGCCGCCGGTTTTGAGCACCCCACCGAATTTGAAGTGAGCACAGCCATGGCCTGCTGTTATTTTCACCGGCAGCGGGTGGATTTTGCTGTACTGGAGGTGGGCCTGGGGGGGGAGATAGATTCCACCAATGTGGTTCAGCCGCTGGTGTCGGTGATAACCAACGTCAGCCTGGATCATATGGACTACCTGGGGCATACTATTGAAGAGGTGGCCAGGGTGAAGGCCGGGATTATCAAAGAAAATGTGCCGGTGGTTACCGCCGCCCGGGAACCGGAAGCGCTGGCGGTGATAAAGGAAACATGCCTTAAGCGTTCCGCACCGCTGACCATAGTGGGGCGGGATATAACATGGCAGGCTGGAAAAACAGGTGCTCATCACCGGGGGCAGCACCTGGCCATTACCGGCAGGTTAAATCACTACCCGGACATATATTTGCCCCTGCTGGGATTGCACCAGCAGGTAAACGCTGCCACGGCAGTGGCGGCGCTGGAAATATTAAGTCTCCAGGGGATAACAATAACACCGGATATTGTGCGCCGGGGGCTGGCAGGGGTAAAATGGCCGGGGCGTTTTGAGATACTGCCGGGGCAGCCGGCGGTGGTGCTGGACGGTGCCCATAATGCGGCCGGTGCCCGGTCGCTGGTGCAGACATTAAAACAGCAGTTTGCCGGCCGGAGAATGGTGCTGGTACTGGGAATGTTATCGGATAAAGAAAGACAAAAAGTGATAGATGCACTGGTGCCGCTGGCAGCAGCGGTGGTGGTAACCAAACCCAACAACCCGCGCTGCGGGAATTGGCGGCAGGTGGCTGATTGGGCCAGGCGGTATATACCGCGGGTTTATGTTAGAGAACAGGTGCCCCGGGCAGTGGATACGGCGCTGGATATAGCCGGTTTGCAGGATGTGGTTTGTGTTACCGGTTCCCTTTATATGCTGGCTGAGGCCAGGGAGTACCTTTTGAAATTGAAGAATGAAGAATAAAGGTATGATCACATAAAATAAACATCCCCTACCAATAATAACTATGGGATATTATTGGAGGGGTTTTTTAATTTATGAGCAATAAAACTATTTTAAAAAAGCTGCTGGGTTTTATACCCAAAATGAAGCGGCCGGTGGCCAGCAAAAAACCGTCTGCAATTCCAGATGACCCGGTGGAACATATATTTAATGCCGGTGAACTGGAGAAAATGGAAGTTGATGGACGGTTGGATGTAAATATAGACGTACTGCGCGCCGTTATGGCCGGGAACAGTGATTTTGTGCTCAGGGAGTTTTCCATCGGCAGCGATGTGCGTGCCGCGGTGGCTTTTATCGACGGCATGGTGGCCACTGCTGAAGTACATAAAAACATTCTGCAGCCTTTAATGACTAATACGCAAAAATCAGACTGCGGTTTTGGCGGAACCTTTTCTTTTCAGCATATCCAGGATAGTTTGTTAACCATTGCCGATGTGCGGGTTGTGGACGATTATAAGCAAATTTTCGGCGGTATTCTTTACGGCGATGCCCTGGTGCTGGTGGATGGCCATAAAAAGGGCCTGCTGGTCAGTGTTAAAGGGTTTAGCACCCGGAATATCAGCGAACCGATTACTGAGGGCCTGGTGCGGGGTTCCCGGGAAGGTTTTACCGAAAGTTTGCGTCAAAACACCGCCATGGTTCGCCGGCGGCTGCAGACACCGAATTTGATACTGGAAAATTTGACCATTGGACGTATTTCCAACACCAAGGTGACCATTGGTTATGTGCGGGGACTGGTAAATCCCGGCCTGCTGAAGGAAGTAAAACAGAGATTAAGCCGCATTGAAATTGATGGAGTGATGGAAAGCGGTTACATAGAAGAATTAATTGAAGACAATCCCTATTCTCCCTTTCCCCAAATACACCACACCGAACGGCCGGATCGGGTGGCAGAAGCGCTGATGGCCGGGCGGGTGGCTATTTTTACCGACAATACTCCCTTTGTGCTGATAGTGCCGGGGGAATTTTTATCCTTTTTACAGACACCGGAGGATTATTACGAGCGCTATTTTTTGGCTTCTTTTGTGCGTCTTATACGTTACATAGCGCTGGCAGCGTCCCTTTTACTGCCCTCTTTTTATATTGCCATTGTTACTTATCACCAGGAGATGATACCCACCCCCCTGCTGGTAAGCGTTGCCGCCAGCCGGGAGGGGGTGCCCTTTCCGGCCCTGGTGGAGGCATTTTTAATGGAGTTTACCTTTGAGGCCCTGCGGGAGGCGGGCTTAAGACTGCCCCGGCCGGTGGGCCAGGCCATCAGTATCGTGGGTGCGCTGGTGGTGGGTGAGGCGGCGGTGTCTGCCGGCATTGTGTCATCGCTGATGGTAATTATAGTGGCGGTAACCGGTATTGCTTCTTTTGTCAACCCGGCCTTTAATATGGCTATCACCATGCGGGTACTGCGCTTTCCCATGATGCTGCTGGCCGGCAGTTTAGGCCTCTTTGGGGTGATGGCCGGCATACTGGCTATTTTAGTACACATGTGCAGCCTGCGCAGCTTTGGCGTTCCCTACCTGGCTCCCATTACTCCTTATCACAAGGAAGGGATGAAGGATGTGCTGATAAGGGCACCCTGGTGGGCCCAGCAGCACCGCCCGGAGGAAATCAGCAAAGACAACCCCTACCGCATGACTCCCGCTCAAAAACCATCCCCCCAGAAGAACAAAACAGGTGACCGGGGGGATGAAAAAGTGAATCAACAGCGGGGCCGGCCCTTTAGAACTGCCTGGCAGGAAGAAAGGAAGAAAAAAATGGAATTTGAAGATTACGGCCAGGACCACCGGGGGGGTGACCGCGGTAAAAGCGCTGATGAGCAGAATGAAGAACAAAATAAAGGTGATAAGAAAAAAAGACGCCAGCACCGGGTTCACAAAAAGAAATAAACTATTATCCATAGGTTTGGTGCTGCTGCTTCTTTTACTGCAGTCCTCCTGCTGGGATAAGGTGGAGGTGGAACAGCTGGCCATTGTAATGGCCATAGCGGTGGATAAAGGTGAAAACGGCCTGGTGCGGACCACGGTACAGGTGATTAACCCCAAGGGTATAGCCGGCGGCACAGGGAAAAACATGGCAGGAGGTGGTGGCGGCGGACAAAATCAGGCTTACCGGAACATTTCTGACCATGGCAGAACAATTTTTGAAGCGGTAAGGGGTATGCAGTCCAATATTCCCCGGGAATTATATTTTTCGCACAACCAGGTGGTAATTATATCCGAAGAACTGGCCCGGGAGGGAGTAGCAAAATTAATGGACTTTTTTGACCGCAATCCCCAAATTCGCCGCAACAACTGGCTGTTAATAAGCAAACGGGACGCCAGCCAGTATGAAATAATAAATGCTCCCAACCCGCTGGAGATAGTTCCCGCCCAGCGCATTGTGGGAATTATTAAAGAGAAGGAACGCAGTACCGCTTATGCCATCAACCAGCTGGGGGATTTTTTAGAACTGCTTTCCTGCCGGGGGGTGGATGCCTATACCGCCGGTATTGGTTTGTCACCCAATATGGCAGTGGCGGAAAGTGATCAAAATAAAAATACCGGCAGCGCAGGAGAAAGCCTCAGGGAAGATGTAAACGTAACCCAGACGGCGGTGTTTCGTGATGACCGCCTGGTGGGATGGCTGAACGAGCGGGAGTCCAGGGGGCTGTTGTGGATAAAGGGAAGGATGAGCAATGCCTCGGTGACTGTAGAATACGATCAGAAACATGGGAATGTGTCTGTTGAGGCACTGCAGGGAAAGGGAAAAATAAAACCGGTTGTTACCCGGGAAGGGCAGATAATAATGAACATAGATGTTAAAGTTAAGGGCAGTGTTTCAGAAGTGGATACTTTTATCGATCTTTCCAAACCGGAAAACCTGAGCCGGGTGGAAAAGAAATTGGCGCAGGAAATCAAGGAAGATATTAGGCTGGCGCTGGAAAAGGTTCAGCGGGAGTACAAAGCCGATGTTTTTGGCTTTGGAGAAAATTTGTACCGGCACTACCCGGGTTACTGGCACCAGGTTGCTAACAGGTGGGGAGAAATATACCCGGAAATTGAAGTGGTAATTAACGTCAAGGCAGAAATCCCGCGAACCGGGCTGGTATCTAAACCCATTGAGATGGCCAAATAGGGGGAATATCCATGGCTGTGGCGGTTTTAACGGTATTGTTCGGAGCGATTATAGCCTTTGAAGTGCCCAAGTTAATAAAAGAAAAAATGTGGCGTGAGCTTGCTGTTTTTAGTGTGATGATCCTATTGGCGGTGGTGTTGAGCTTCGGGTTAATTTTGGATCTGCTGCTGATTAACCCGGTGAGCGCATTAGAGGCTGTTTTTACGCCTATTACCCAATATTTGGATGGACTGCTGACCTGACAATATTTATTAGGTATTCTTTTCACAACACTACTTTTCAGAGGCACGGTTTACGATTATAATAGTTATAGCAGATAGTAAACTTGAAAATTCCATCCAAACAATGAATTTTTAGGCATAGAAAGAAGGTGACCTAGCTGAAAGCACTGAAAATACCGGAAGCCACAGTTACCCGCCTGTCTGTGTACTCAAGATTTTTGAAACAGCTGGACAAAAAAGGTGTCACTACGGTATCTTCGGGCGAAATAGCCGAAGGAGTTGGCGTCAGCCCTGCGCAGGTGCGCAAGGATTTGGCTTACTTTGGTGAGTTCGGCACCAGGGGGGTAGGTTATAACGTAAAGGATCTCATTCGCTATACCGTGAAGATACTGGGATTAACCGAGGCGTGGAACTTGGTGCTGGTGGGTGCCGGTAACATGGGCTCGGCCCTGGTTACTTATAAAGAGTTTAGAGATCGCGGTTTTAATATAGTGGCGGTATTTGACAATGACCTGACCAAAATAGGTAAAACAATTGCCGATTTGGAGGTAATGCCTCTGGAAAGAATGCCGGAGGTAATTAAGGAGTATAATGTGCGCATTGGTATGATTGCGGTGCCATCTAAAGCGGCCCAGGAAGTGGCCAATCTATTTGTGGAAAACGGCTTAGAAGCAATTTTAAACTTTGCGCCCATTACTCTCAATGTACCGGATCATATTGAAATACGCAATGTAGACCTGTCGGTGAAATTGGAAATTTTAACCTTTAACTTAACCATGAAAAAGCAGCTGTCTTAAGTAAGGTATAGCTTTGGCATTAGCCGCCGGACGGAAGGTGTTGTTTTGGAAATAACGGGGTGAACTATTTTTCGTTCACCCCGTTATAAATGTAGAAACAGGGAAAATAATAAGTTTAGTATAAAGTTTGTGTTAATAAAAGATATAACTTGTCTGAAGTTGGCGGGAATGATAAACTGAAAAGAAAGTAATTATTTGGAGGTATTTATGGCCAGAGTATTAGGTGGGGCACGCAGTGCCTGGCTTTTGTTTTTGCTATTGCTGGCCGGCGGAGTGGCCGGAAGTGCGGTGGGTGCCGCGTTATCTCCCATGTTCCCGGTGCTGAGAAATTTTTTTAATATCGGTTTGGCGACCACCAGTTTAAATTTGAATTTTTTTAGTGTTAGTTTTGGTTTTCACTTGGCGGTGGGGCCTTTTACCGCTCTGGGGTTATTTTTGGGTTATATAGCTTACCGTAAATTATAGGAGGAATATTTTCGGTGCTCATTCTAGCTTCTTCATCACCAAGACGCCGGGAACTGCTGCAGAGCCTGGGGCTTAAATTTAGAGTACAGGTTAAGCCTGTGGCGGAAGATTTTCCACCGGGTATGGAACCCGGTGCAGCGGTGGAATTATTGTCCCAGCGAAAAGCCAGGGCGGTGGCCGCTGAAACCGAAGAGGGATTGGTAATAGGTGCGGATACCGTTGTTGTTTATAATAACAAGATACTGGGAAAACCTGCCAGCGAGCGGCAGGCCAAAGAAATGCTGACTGTGCTGCAGGGTACCAGCCATTACGTCTACAGCGGGGTTGCGGTTGTTGACGCCCGGAGCGGAAAAACCGCTGTTACCCACCAGTGCACCAAAGTTAGTTTTAAGCCCATGACTGAAGAGGAAATTGATAATTACGTGTCTACCGGTGAACCGATGGATAAGGCCGGGGCCTATGCGGCGCAGGGTATCGCTGCCGTGTTTATTGCCGGAATAGAAGGCTGCTACTTTAATGTGGTGGGGCTGCCAATAGAGCGGCTGGCATACCTATTAAAAAAATTTGATTATGATGTATTGAATGAGGTAATCCGCTGAAGGTGTTAATGGTGCAGGCATTGTCCCTGTGATTTTCATTTGGGTTAGGTGTCATAATATTGTACAAGCACACCGGCTTCCTTGTATTCCTAACCTAATTTGACGGGTTGGGGGGCGGTATTTTGCGTTATTTAACCTTAAAGGAGCTGCCGAAAGAACTGCGTCCCCGGGAGCGGCTGCTGGCCCGGGGTGCTGCTGCGCTTTCTAATATTGAGCTTTTGGCAATACTGCTGCGCACCGGTACAAACAAGACTTCAGCGGTGGATCTGGCCGGGCGGCTGTTTGCAGAGTTTAAGGATTTAACGGGGCTAATGGAGGCCGCGGTGGAGGAACTGGCTTCCATAAAAGGGGTCGGTCCGGTGAAAGCGGTGCAAATTAAGGCCGCTTTGGAGCTGGGTAAGCGGTTGGCTTTCTCACCCGCGGCCAAGCGGGTTGCCATCCGGTCACCGGATGATGCGGCAGCACTGGTAATGGAAGATATGCGCCGCCTGGATAGGGAGCATTTCTGCGCGCTGCTTTTAAATACCAAAAATCAAGTATTATCTGTGGAAACAATCAGTGTGGGAACCCTTAATTCATCGGTGGTACACCCGAGGGAGCTGTTTAAGGCGGCAATAAAAAAGAGTTCTGCTGCCGTGATACTGCTGCACAATCATCCCAGCGGCGATCCCGCACCCAGCCGGGAAGATATCGCCATTACCAAGCGGATTGTTAAAAGCGGAGAAATTTTAGGTATATCTGTCTTAGATCATTTGATAATTGGAGATAATAGGTTTATTAGTTTGAAGTCTGAAGGTGTTATTTAACTTACAATTTACTACGGAAGGAGCCAGATAATGCGATTCGGGCTGTTTTCCAAAGATATGGGTATTGACTTAGGTACTGCTAACTCTTTGGTATATGTAAAAGGTAAAGGTATAGTATTAAGGGAACCATCGGTGGTGGCTATTCAAAGCGAAACCAATCAGGTGCTGGCTGTGGGGGAAGAAGCCAAGCAGATGATCGGCCGTACCCCGGGCAACATTGTGGCCATCAGACCGATGCGGGACGGTGTCATTGCCGATTTTGACACCACCCAAAATATGATTAAATACTTTATTAATAAAGCTCTCAAAAGCCGTGCCTTTTTAGTAAAACCCAGGGTGGTGGTCAGTGTACCCTCGGGGGTTACTGCGGTGGAGGAACGGGCGGTGCGGGAAGCGGCACTGCAGGCCGGGGCCAGGGAAGCATATTTAATAGAAGAGCCCATGGCTGCTGCCATTGGTGCCGGTTTGCCGGTGCATGAACCCACCGGCAATATGATTGTTGACATCGGCGGCGGCACCACAGAGGTGGCTGTAATTTCCCTGGGCGGTATAGTTACCAGCCGGTCTATCAGGGTTGCCGGTGACGAGATGGACGACGCCATCATTCAGCATGTGAAGCGTACTTATAATTTAATGATCGGCGAGCGCACCGCTGAAGAAGTAAAGATCAGCATCGGCACGGCATATCCTTTGAAAAAGACCGAAACCCAGGAAGTGCGCGGCCGGGATTTAGTAAGCGGTCTGCCGAAAACGGTAACCATTACTGCCGAAGAAATTTACAAGGCTTTATCGGAGCCTGTAACCAGCATATTGGAAGCCATTAAAGTTACCTTGGAGAAAACACCGCCGGAATTATCCGCCGATATTATGGATCGCGGCATTATGCTGGCCGGCGGCGGTTCGCTGCTGCGTGGGTTGGATCGTTTAATAAGCGAGCAGACGGGCATGCCGGTTCACCTGGCGGAAGAACCGCTGCTGGCGGTGGCTTACGGTGCCGGTAGAGTGCTGGAAAACATTGAGATACTGCGCCGGGTGTTGATTCAGCCCAAAAAGCTGGCATAGTGAAGGTGTGTTTTAATTGTCCCGCAGCAATTACAAAAAGATATTTTTGTTAACCGTGCTGGTGTTGATAACGCTGTTGGCAGTAAGGATGACCTCCTTAAAACGGGAGGAACTTACCCCGTTGGAAACAGCGGTTAAAGATAGTTTGGCCCCTGTGCAGGAGGTAACCATTGGTTTTGCCCGGGGACTGCATGATATGCTTTCTTCTGCTGCCAATTTAGGTCACCTGGCTGAAGAAAATAAAAAGCTGAAACAGGAAGTAAGAGAGCTTAAAAGCCGCCTTGACCGGGTAGAAGAATATAAAGTACAAAACCGCCGCTTGAAAGAAATGCTGCAGTACCGGGAATTTACCGTGGATAAATATAAGCTGATGACCGCCGCCGTCATTGGCCGGGATCCCGGGAACTGGTTCGGTACAATTACAGTTAACCGGGGAGCGAACGATGGTGTGGATAAAGATATGGCTGTGATTGTGCCCGGGGGGCTGGTGGGCCGGGTGGTGGCGGTATCCAAACACACGGCGGAGGTGCTGTTGATTACCGACCCCAGGAGCGGTGTGGCTGCGGTGGTGCAGCAGAGTCAGGAACCGGGAGTGGTGGAAGGTGTGGCCAACAGCACCGGGATGGTGCGCATGATTCACCTGCGAAGGGATGCCCCCGTAAAACCGGGGCAGGTGGTGGTAAGCTCCGGTGTGGGCGGAATTTACCCCAGCGGTGTAAGAATAGGGAAAATTATCAGTACCGAGAATGATCCCGGGGGGTTGTTCCAAACCGCTGCGGTGGAACCCTTTGTTGACCTGCGGGTATTAAGAGAAGTGTTTATAGTTACTGCTGTGTATACTCCCGAAGTAAATCTCCCATTGGAGGGTAATGAATAAATTGCGTGCCTGTTTATTATTTTTAATTTTAGGGGTGGCCCTGGTTTTGCAGGCCACCGTCTTTGATTTTGTCAGTATATTGGGGGTAAAACCGGATTTGGTTTTACTGGTGGTAATATTTTACGGCTTTATTCACGGCCAGCGTGAGGGGGCCTATTTGGGTTTTTTGGGCGGTTTGATGACTGACTTTTTAACCGGCCATTACATAGGTCTCAACGCGCTGTCAAAAATGGCAGCCGGGTACCTGGCGGGTATGGGACAAACCAAATTATATAAGGAGAATATTTTTATTGCCACCATTGTATCTTTGGCCGGTACGGTGGTTGGTCAAACAATCTATTATTTGCTGCTGCTGGTTACCGGGATAAAGGTTTCCCTTTATAATGGTTTTTTCCATGTCATTTTACCGGTGGCCCTGTATAATGGCCTGTTAACTCCCTTACTGTACGGCCGTTTTTACCGTTCCAGTACCCGTGGACTTTTAAAAATGCCTGAAGTATAAGAAAGGGTAATTGTTTATGGAACGAAAAGTGGTGAAGAAAAAAGCCCGGGTGTTGGCTGTGATGGTGGTGCTGGTATTTGCTGTACTGGTGGGCCGCCTGGCATACCTGCAGTTTTTCCAGGCGGAGAAATATACCACTTTAGCCAGGCAGAACCATATGCGATTAATTCCCATACCGGCACCCAGGGGTGAAATGTATGCCCGGGACGGAAAAACGAAAATTGTGGGCAATAAACCTGTGTACACAGTTTCACTGGTATATCTGGGCTTAAAAAATACTCCCCAGGTGGCCCAGCGGTTGGCGGAAATATTGAGTATTGATGCTGATGAGATAATGCAAAAATTAGATGCACAAAAGCTGCGGCTGTATCAACCGGTTAAAATTGCGGCCAATGTGCCGTTGGAAACGGTGCTGGAGATTGAACAGCACCGCTTGGAACTGCCCGGTGTGGTTATAGATATTGAGCCGGTGCGGGATTATCCCCTGGGCGGCATAGCGGCTCATGTGGTTGGTTATGTAAGGCAGATTAGCGAACAGGAATTAGAAGAAAGAAAGGATAAGGGCTACCGCCCCGGCGATGAGATCGGTAAACTGGGGCTGGAACGTAAATATGAAGATTATCTTCGCGGTACGGCGGGGGCGCGGCAGGTAGAAGTGGATGCCCAGGGACGACCGGTGCGGGACCTGGGAATATCAAAGCCGGTTCCCGGGAACGGTCTTATTTTAACCATCGACCATAAAGTGCAGAAGGCCGCCGATGAAGCGCTGGCCAGACAGATTAAATACCTGCAGGAAAACACCAAACATAAAGACGCCAAGGCGGGGGCCGTGGTGGCGGTGGACGTGCACAGCGGGGAGATTTTGGCCTTGGCCAGTTATCCCACTTATGACCCCAGGGTGTTTACAAAATTTCTGCCGGAGGAAACATGGCGTGAATTGGTTGAAAAGCAGGCCTTTACCAACCGGGCTTTAAGTGCCTATCCACCCGGTTCAACTTTTAAAATGGTGGTGGGCATTGCCGGGTTGGAAACCGGTATTATCGACCCGGACAAAAAGATGTTTGACCCCGGTTACTTTATGGCCGGTACGCGTATTAATGACTGGAAGCCGGGCGGCCACGGGTATGTTGATTTACGCAAAGCCATTCAGATTTCCTGCAACACTTACTTTGGCACCTACGCGCTGGAAATTGGAATAGATAAAATAGCTGAATATGCCGGGCAGTTCGGCCTGGGTTCGGTGCTGGGGATAGATCTATATCCCGGGGAAGAAGAGGGGATTTTGCCCACCCCGGAGTCTAAATATCAATTATGGAAACAAAACCTGAGCTCGGAGCAGAGGAAACAGCTGGAAGAGATAGAAGCTAAATATAAAGAGCTGATCGAAAATGCTGCCGGTGAAAAGGAACGGCAGCGGTTAAGAAGACAGCTGCGCCGTGAACGGCAGAGGATAAACTGGAACCTGGTATGGTATGATTACGATACCGGTAACACCTCCCTGGGCCAGGGTGATAGTAAGTACACCCCTCTTCAGCTGGCCTGTTACACCGCTGCCATTGCCAACGGGGGAACGTTATATAAGCCGCACCTGGTAAAAGAAATTATCGATCACAGGCACCGTACGGTAAAGAAATTTTCACCGGAAGTAATTCGCAAAATAGATGTGGCGCCGGAGAACCTAGCTGTAATCAGGGAAGGGATGAAATTGGTAGCCCAGCCCGGGGGCACTGCTTATTACCAAATGAAGGATTTGCCGGTGGCGGTGGGGGCTAAAACGGGAACGGCCGAAGTTTTTGGTGAAGACAACCATGCGTTAATAGTAGCCTTTGCCCCGGCAGATGATCCGCAAATCGCTGTGGCGGCAATAATACAGCACGGCGGGCATGGTGGTACCGGCGCCGGGCCGGTGGTGCACGATGTGCTGGCTGCTTACTTTGGAGGAGAGCTGGTTGATGGAAAATGGGTCTTTCCATCTGAATAAATGCCATTTTGTCTAAAAAATAAGGATTATTGCAAAATAACGGGGTAAAAACTCCGTTATTTTTCTATTATTTAGCAGGATTTGGTTTCTACGCGTAGAACTGTATATTCAGTTAAAGTACAGGAGGTTTTGGTGTTGTACGGGGGTAATAAAGGCTTTAATCAGCAGGAAGAACGGTTTGCAGCTGAATTGGAAGCCCTGTTTGACGAAAACACCATCCTGGTGCAGCGGACGCTGCGTTCCGGTCAGAGCATTTCCTATGACGGTAATATAGCGGTGCTGGGTGACGTCAACCCGGGTGCAGAACTGGTAGCCACCGGGGATGTTATTGTAATGGGTTCTTTAAGGGGGGTTGTACATGCCGGTGCTGCCGGTAATGTACGGTCGGTAGTGGTGGCTTTCAAGCTGCTGCCCACACAGCTGCGCATTGCCAATCACATTACCCGGGCACCGGACGAGGAAGCTGCTGTTTCCATGTCCCCGGAAATAGCGAGTATAAAAAATGGTGTGGTAACTATAGAAGCTTTTAATTCGGAATGGCAAGGCAGATAATTCTCTTTTTGACCCATGAGAATTGCAATACGTAAGGAGGAACAGCATTATGGGTGAAGTAATTGTAGTAACCTCCGGCAAGGGAGGGGTGGGTAAAACCACCACTACTGCAAATATCGGCACCGGTTTGGCGGCACTGGGTCACAAGGTAGTGCTGGTGGATGCCGATATCGGTTTAAGAAACCTGGACGTGGTACTGGGGTTGGAAAACCGTATTGTTTATGACATTGTGGATGCCACCAGCGGCAGCTGCCGTTTGCGCCAGGCCATAATTAAGGATAAAAGATTGGAAGGGCTTCATCTGCTGCCCGCAGCGCAGACCAAGGATAAAACGGCGGTAACTCCCGAACAGATGAAGGAGCTGTGTGCGGAGTTAAAGAAAGAATTTGAATATGTAATAGTTGACTGCCCGGCTGGTATAGAGCAGGGATTTAAGAACGCCATTGCCGGGGCGGAAAAAGCGATAGTGGTTACCACCCCGGAAGTTTCTGCGGTTCGTGATGCCGACCGGATCATCGGGTTGTTAGAAGCAGCGGAGCTTAAGGAACCGAAATTGATTATCAACCGCCTGCGGGCCCGCATGGTTAAGGCCGGTGATATGATGAGTATAGATGATATGATTGACATACTGGCCATTGACCTTTTGGGGGTGGTTCCGGAGGATGATCAGGTGGTTATCAGTACCAACAAGGGTGAACCTGTGGCGCTGGACGAAAAATCCCTTTCGGGCCAGGCTTATCGCAACATAGTGAAGCGGATAAGAGGGGAAGAAGTGCCGTTGATGGATCTGGAATCCGAAAGCGGGTTCTTTAAGGCTTTACGTCGTCTTATTGGCCTGAAGTAAAGGGGGGAATTTGAATTTTGTTAGACTTTATAAGTCGCATGTTTAGTAAGGAGAATACCAGCAAGAATGTGGCCAAGGAGCGCCTGCGCCTGGTATTGGTTCACGATCGTGCCAACATTTCACCCCAGTTGCTTCATTCTTTAAAGGCAGATTTGATTGCAGTAATTTCAAAGTACATGGAAATAGATGAAGATGCCTTAGAGGTTAATTTAAGCAGCAAAGATACCCAGGTGGCGTTGGTGGCCAACATACCGGTTAAAAAAATGAAACGTGCGGTTGGAGATTAATTGCTTTAAAAAGAGCCTGCCAGGGCTCTTTTTTTTTATAATTTAATTTGCATTTCACATCAACCATAATATAGGATATAATCTGGTTGTATGGATTAATAAACTTATCTGGAGGCACATATGTTATTTCGCAGGATATGGCGCAGGCTGGATTATGTGCTGTTGTGCACCGTGCTGCTGGTGATTGCTTTCAGCCTTATTACCATTGCCAGTGCCACCCATATTACCACCCCCAAAAATGTGGGAGAAGAAAGCCAGCTGCTTTTTGGAATTTTAAATTTAGATGCCATGAGCTTTGTAATAAAGCAGCTGATTTGGACGCTGATGGGCTTAATAATAATGCTGGCGGTAATATTTTTTAGTTATGAAGACTGGCCCAAGTATGCCCGGGCCCTGTATATTTTTAATGTCTTAATGCTGATGGCGGTGATATTTATCGGGAAAACTGCTTTGGGAGCCCAGCGCTGGATTGCTGTGGGGCCTTTCGTGCTGCAGCCGTCAGAGTTTGCTAAAATAATAATTATTGTTACCTTTGCCAACTTTTTGGCCAACCGGGAGGGAAAGTTAAACACCATTAAAGATTTTATTCCCGCCTTTGCTTTTATCGGTTTTCCGATGCTGTTAATACTGATGCAGCCCGATTTGGGCACCTCACTGGTGTTTATGGCCATTATGTTTGGCATGATGTTTATGGCCGGTGCCAATCCCAAGCTGCTGGGGGGAATTATTGGCGGTGGGGGGTTGGTGGGATTTGGCTGGCTGTATGCTTATTTTAAAAATCCCGGTAAGGTGTGGATACCCCTGCACGATTACCAGGTGGACAGGCTTACCATTTTTATGGACCCGTACCGTGACCCGCTGGGAGACGGTTATCACATTATCCAATCCCAAATTGCCATTGGTTCCGGCGGGCTGTTTGGTAAAGGCATATTTAACGGCAGCCAAAACCAGCTGAACTTTTTACCGGAGCAGCACACCGACTTTATTTTTTCAGTGGTGGGGGAAGAATTTGGCTTTGTGGGTACGGTGCTGGTGTTGGCATTGTTTTTTATTATCGTCTATCGCGGCATATTTATAGCTTCCCAGGCTAAGGACACCTTTGGTACACTTTTGGCCGCCGGGGTAGTATCTATGATGGTGTTTCATATTTTAGTCAATGTGGGCATGACGGTGGGAATAATGCCGGTAACCGGGCTGCCGCTGCCGTTTTTCAGCTATGGAGGCAGCTCGATGATTACAAATATGATTGCCATCGGCATACTGCAGAATGTTTACTCCCGGCGGAAAAAACTGGTGTTTTAGGTAGGGTAAGCGGGGTCGGCTGTTACAGCGCCGGCCCCGTTTGTTTTTTATACGGCGGGCCCCCTTTTCTTTAAAGCGCTGCCTGTCATATTTGACGGGCCGGAAAAATATACTGTACTGACAAGCTGTCCACAGCTGAAAACCTAAGTTGGGGGGAGATAAATTGAAATTTAAACTGCCTAAACTGCCGAATTTTAAATTGAAAAGCAGCAGCAAACTAGGGGATTATTCCTACAACTATTCCGGTTATAATCCCGATGATTGGGAATCTTACTACACTTCCAGGGGTAAGAAAAGTTTTAACAAAAAAGGGAAGAGCAGGTTTTGGCCCACCTTTTACCGCGTGGTGGTGGCGCTGGCCATTTTTCTGGTGGTGCTGACCCTGCGTGAAACCACTCACCCCGTGGGGGTGCGGGCCAGGGAAGAACTTAAATACCTGTTGACCACCGACTGGAATTTTCAACCGGCCCTGGATAAAGCGGTGCAGCTGGGCTTACAGGTTGTGAATATGGAAATGCCCTTTCATAATGAATTTTCCGGTGCCAGCCCGGCATTATCTTCCAAAATCAGCAGCCAGTACGCGCTGCCCGTCTCCGGCCGGGTGCTGAAAAAATACGGCTGGGTAAAGGACCCCGGTATGGGGCTGGAACGTTTTAATTCCGGAATATACATTGCTTGTTCCCCCGGCAGTAATGTAAAAGCATCCCGCAGCGGTAAGGTGGCCCGGGTGGGTACAGATCAAACCCTGGGCACTTTCGTACTGCTGGATCACGGCGGTGGGGACTTCACCTTATATGCCGGGTTGGGTAATGTAAATGTGAAAGAAAATCAGCAGGTAGAAAAAGAAATGATTATCGGTACTGTGGGCAGCGGTGCCGGTCTGCATTTTGAAATACGGGAAAACAATGAACTGGTGGATCCGTTAACTAAGTTACAGGGGCTGGCCCATTGAGGGGTGAAAAAGAAACATGAAGATCGGGCGGGTATACGGCATAGACATGTATGTCAACGGCTGGTTTTTGTTTCAATTAAGCCTCTTTTTTGTTGCCGGCATTCTGGACAAGGGCTTGATACTGTTTGGAGTGGTACTGGTACATGAAATTGCCCATACCATTGTGGCCATGCGCCTGGGTGTGCGGGTGTTGGAAGTGGAACTGCTGCCCTTTGGTGGAGTGGCCAGGTTGGGCAGTGAGCTGGCTTTGAATACCCAAAAAGAGATGGCGGTGGCGGTGGCCGGCCCCTTTTCCAACCTGGCTTTAATTGCCCTGGCCCTGGGATTCCGCAATTACGGGCTGTGGAATGAAGAACTGGGGCCTTTTTTTTTACAGTGCAATATGATGCTGGCCGGCTTTAACCTGCTGCCGGCCTTACCCCTGGACGGCGGGCGGGTGGTGAGGGCCTATTTAGCCCGGTGGATGGGGTTGAAAGAAGCCACTTATTTGTGCAGCGGTATGGGGCAGGCCTGGGCGGTATTGATTACTTCATTGGCTGTTATGGGACTGCTGCTGGGGATCAGCGGCCTGGATATTCTTATTCTCGGGTTGTTTATTTTTTATGCCGCCACCCGTGAAAAGAGTGCGGCTCCCTATCTTTTTGTACGCCAGCTCACAGAAAAGAAGCGCCAGCTGGCTGAAGCCGGGGTAATGCCGGCGGAAACGGTGGTATCCCTGGCGGAAGTGCCGCTGAGGGAAGTAATTAAACCCTTCGTACCCCGGAAATTTCATTTTGTAGTGGTGCTGGGCAGCGATATGCGCTACTTAACTTTAATCAGCGAAATAGAAGTGGTGGATGCCCTGCTCACTCACGGGATGGATTATCCGGTGGGGCAGGTGAAGGGAAAGTAAAACCTCTGCCGCTTGTGCCCCTTCAAAGGGTGAGGGGAGTAAAGTTTTTTAAAAGGGATTTGATATTTTATGGTAGAATGTTTAATGTTGGTAACGTATTAATTGGGCAATACTAATTATATAAAAGATTGAGATAGAATGAAAAGCAGGTGGCTTTTGTGCCGGTGAGCCCGGCAAACCGGGGGCCGCGCATGAATTGCGGCACCGGTATTTGAGCCGGGGAAGGTATGCCGGGCCGGTGTACCGGACCGGGCGGCTGGGTGTTAGTTCAGCCTGCGGCACGAAATTAGTGAGCAGCGTGCAGATGCTGCCGGCTTAGTGAGGGTAGAAGCTGTAATGGCAGGGAGGAAGTTTATATGCGGCAAAAACTGGAGAAACTACTGTTTCAGGTACAAAAACCTGCCCGTTATACCGGTGGGGAGTGGAATTCTGTAAAAAAGGACTGGGATGCGGTGAAGGTACGCATGGCCTTTGCCTTCCCGGATGTCTATGAAGTGGGAATGTCCTACCTGGGTTTGCAGATATTATACCACCTGGTTAACCAGCGTGAAGACGCGCTGATGGAACGCACCTTTGCTCCGTGGACTGATATGGAAGACTTGATGAGGAAGGAACAGGTTCCCCTGTTTACGCTGGAATCACACCGCCCGGTGCGGGATTTTGATATTCTGGCTTTTACTCTGCAGTATGAAATGACCTTTACCAATATTTTAAATATGCTTAACCTGGCCGGGCTGCCTTTAAAGAGTGCCCACAGGGATAAAAATATGCCCCTGGTTATTGCCGGCGGTCCCTGTGCCTTTAACCCTGAACCGCTGGCTGACTTTATCGATCTTTTTGTGCTCGGTGAAGGTGAAGAAGTACTGCATGAACTAATTGATGCCTATATAGAAGCGCGGGATAATAATTTAAGCCGGGAGCAGTTACTGCACAAACTGGCCGGTATTAAAGGCATATACGTTCCATCGTTTTATGAGGTGGAGTACCACACTGGCGGGAAAGTTAAGTCCGTTACCCCCAAGTACTCGGGAGTGCCGGCGGTGGTGAATAAGCGGCTGCTTAAAGATGTAAACGATGCTCCCTTTCCCACCCACCCCATTGTTCCTTCCATAGAGGCGGTGCATGACCGGGTGATGCTGGAAGTACAGCGGGGCTGTACCAGGGGCTGCCGTTTTTGCCAGGCCGGGGTGTTATACCGCCCGGTGCGGGAAAAAAATCCCCGCACCCTCTTGGAACAGGCTAAAAAAATAGTGGCCAACACCGGTTATAATGAAATTTCCCTTACATCCCTGTCCACCGCTGACTATTCCGGGGTGCGCCCGTTAATAACGGCGCTGTTGGACGAGCACTCAAGTAAGGGAGTTAATGTTTCGCTGCCCTCCCTGCGGGTGGATGCCTTTTCCGTTGATATGGCCAAGGAAGTGCAGCGGGTGCGGCGGACCACTTTGACCTTTGCCCCGGAGGCCGGCACCCAAAGACTGAGGGATGTCATCAATAAAGGAGTAACCGAGGAAAATTTACTTGATGCCGTGACCGCTGCTTTCGGTGCCGGGTGGCACGCTATAAAACTGTATTTCATGATTGGTCTGCCCACCGAAACGTACGAGGATTTAGACGGCATTGCCCGCCTGGCTAAAGCTGTGGTGAGGGCGGGATTAAGCCAAGGGGTTTCGCGCAGACGCTTGAAAGTTACTGTCAGCGCATCATCCTTTGTACCCAAATCTCATACTGCTTTTCAATGGGAACCCCAGGACAGCTTGGATGAGTTGAGAAATAAACAATTATACCTGAAGGGAAAACTAAAGGATAAATTTATCGCCTTTAATTACCATGATTCCCGCACCAGTTTTTTAGAAGCGGTACTGGCCAGGGGTGATCGCAGGTTAGGGCCTGTACTGCAGCGGGCTTTTCAGTTGGGCTGCCGGTTTGACAGCTGGGACGAGTGTTTTGAATATGAAAAGTGGCTTAAGGCCTTTGATGATGTGGGCTTAGACCCCAAATGGTACGCTTACCAGCGCTATGATTATGATGATGTGCTGCCCTGGGATCATTTAAATGCCGGGGTGAGCAAGCGTTATTTAGCGCGGGAACATAAAAAAGCCATCAAGGGACAGGTTACCGCTGACTGTCGAAGCGGCCGGTGTCCGGGCTGCGGCTTGTGTCCCAGTTTAGATGTTAAGCCGCTGCTGCTGGGGGGGGAAGAATATGCCCAAGTATAAAATAATGTTTGCCAAGACAGGGATGTCCCGTTTTATTTCACACCTGGATTTGTCCCGTTTGTTTGAAAGAGCCTTTCGCAGGGCGGGTCTGCCGATGGCCTTTTCCAAGGGGTTTAATCCCCATCCCAAAATGAGCATTGCGGCACCCCTGGCAGTGGGGATAGCGGGAGAACGGGAACTGTTGGAAATTGAGCTCACTGAAGAAATAAACAGCGGTGAAATTGCCCGCCGGTTAAACGAAAAACTGCCCGAGGGGGTAAAGGTGCTGGCGGTGCAGAGGGCGGGGGAACAGAAAAAGTCCCTAATGGCCCTGGTGGAGCGGGCTGCTTACCGCATTGAATGCACTGCGGCCGAAAGTGTTGATCAGCAGGAGATCGATCAGGTAATTGGCAGCCTGTTAAATTGTTCTTCCATCATTGTGCAGCGGAAGGTAAAGAATAAAATAAAAGAAACTGACATCCGGCCGGGAATATGGGCTTTGGAAGGACGGGTTGATAATGGGAATATAATTATAGAGGCTGAACTGAGTACCGGAAATAAAGGTACCGTTCGTCCCGAAGAACTGATAAAGGAGTTAGAAAAGGCAGGGTTACCGATCAATTGCGCCTGCTGCCGCATTTACCGGACCGGTTTGTACGGTGACGGGGGAGAGGGAATAAAAGAACTGTGGCAGGCGTGATAATAAAGGGGATCAGGCCTGAGAGTGAGTTTTACCTCAGGAGATGATATTTTATGTACAAAGAAATAGTTGTTAATGTGCGGGAGGAAGAAAGCAGAGTTGCGGTTTTGGAAGACCGGCAGCTGGTGGAAATATATATTGAACGGGGGCAGAACCAGCGTTTGGTGGGCAATATTTATAAAGGACGGGTGGAAAATGTACTTCCCGGCATGCAGGCAGCCTTTGTAAATATCGGCTTAGAAAAGAATGCCTTTCTTTATGTGGAGGATGCCGTTAATACCCGGGGAGAGCTGCAGCACGGTTCAGAGAGGCCCAATATCAATGATGTTTTAAAACAGGGACAGGAAATTAATGTGCAGATTATTAAGGAACCAATTGGCAGCAAAGGCCCCCGGGTGACCACCAATATCACCCTGCCCGGCCGGTATATTGTATTAATGCCCACGGTGGACTACATAGGAATTTCCCGGCGCATAGAGAGTGAAGAAGAACGGGAAAGATTGAAAGAAATGGCAGCAAAACTGAAACCCGAGGGAATGGGGGTTATTGTTCGTACCGTTGCGGAGGGAATGCAGGAGGATGAAATTAAAAAGGACATTCAGCTGCTGACAAAACTGTGGTATAAAATTCAAAACAAAGCCAACAACGGGCCCGTTCCCAATTTGCTGCACCGGGATTTGGAACTGATACAAAGGGTGCTGCGGGATGTTTTCAGCGAAGATGTTGATAAACTGGTTATTGATTCCCGGGAGGAATACCAAAAGGTATTGGAACTGCTGGATATTATTGATCCGAAATTAAAGACAAAGGTTTGCTATGACCACCGGCAGAATATTTTTGAAGAGCTGGGAATCGAAACGGAACTGCAGAAGGCATTGAGAAGGCAAGTGTGGTTAAAATGCGGTGCTTACCTGGTTATAGACCAGGCAGAGGCACTGACGGCGATAGATGTGAACACGGGTAAATTTGTGGGCAGCACTGATTTGGAGGACACTGTATTAAAAACCAACTTGGATGCGGCGGTGGAAATAGCCCGGCAGCTGAGGCTGAGAAATATTGGCGGTATTGTAGTTGTAGATTTTATTGACATGGCGAAGGAAGAACACCGCCGGCAGGTTCTGCAAACGCTGGAGGAAGAGATTAAGAAGGATAAAACCAAAGTGAATATTTTAGGTATTACCCAGCTGGGTTTGGTGGAAATGACCCGTAAAAAGGTGCGCCCCAGCTTGAGTGAGGTAGTTCAAAAACCCTGTCCCTACTGTGAGGGCAGGGGCAGGGTGCTGTCGGAGGAGTCGGTGGGTATCCGGGTAAAAAGCGAAATCTTACAAATGGCCAAACTAACCGGTGCCGAAGCCATTTTAGTGGAAGCCAACCCGCTGGTGGCGGCCCGCCTTATTGGCAGCGGCGGTGCCGGGCTGAGGGAATTAGAGTATCAAATCGGAAAGCACTTATACATCCGCGGCTGTGCCAACCATCACATTGAGCAGGTAACAGTTAAACCCCTGCACAACCGGAAAGAAATTGAAGACAGCCCCCTGCCGGTGAAGCAGGGGGAAATACTGGAGGTGCAGGTTGAAGAACCCCATGCTGTCAACAGCAGCGACGGTATAGCCAGGCTGGATGGCTATATTTTGGATATAGAAGGGGCGGGGGCAATGGCCGGTAAAACGGTGTCGGTGGAAGTAAAGAATGTGTACCGGACCTATGCTAAAGCGAAGCTGCTGTAGCGGTTCTGCCGGCGCCAACGGGAGCAGCTGTGGGCAGGAGAGAGCGCGCCTTTATAACTTTTTCAAAGTATAGGCAGAGCTTTTCTTGACAATTACAGTGGGTTTGATAAAATATTGAACTGTAAGTGCTTATTTCGTCACCGCACGGGAGGGGTTTGGAAATGGCGCTGCCTACCCACTGCCCGGCGAGTCCTTTTAAGGGGAGGTGCAGGTTAGTGTACGCAATCATTGAAACCGGCGGCAAGCAGTACAAGGTGCAGGAAGGAGACACCTTGTTTGTGGAGAAGCTGGATTTGGAAGAGGGTCAAACATTTGATATTGACCGCGTTATGATGGTGCAGAAAGACGGTAAAGTTAAAGTGGGTACCCCCACCGTTGACGGTGCTAAAGTTACCGTTAAGGTAGTGCGTCACGGCAGGGGCCGCAAAATTATTGTTTTTAAATATAAGCCGAAAAAGAATTACCGTCGTAAGCAGGGTCACCGTCAGCCCTTTACCGAAATTGTAGTGGAAAAAATTCATGCTTAATACTTAATCGAACAGCAGGCCTCATGTAACGAAGGAGGTGGGGTTTTTATGGCTCATAAAAAAGGAGTAGGTAGTTCGCGTAACGGCCGGGATTCAGAAGCCAAACGGCTGGGTGTCAAGCGCGGCGACGGGCAGTTTGTTACTGCCGGGAGTATTCTTGTTCGCCAGCGGGGCACAAAAATTCACCCGGGTGTTAACGTAGGCAGGGGTGGAGATGATACCCTGTTTGCCAAAGTAGACGGTGTTGTTAAATTTGAACGCAAAGGTAGAAATAAAAAGCAGGTTAGCGTTATTCAACGTGATCGAGCTGTGGCTCAGTAAATATAAAGCCGACCTTAAAAGTGGTCGGTTTTTCTTTTTCCGGAAAGCTGAAAGGAAAAAATGTGCAGCGGGTCGAAGTATCACCCTTAGGTGATTATTTTAACGTGAAAGGGTGTTGCTGGTGAAGTTGCCCGAATTATTAGAAGTTATTCAAGTACAGAGGCATGACTTTTTAAACCACCTGCAGGTAATTTCCGGTCTGCTGCAGTTGAATAGAGGGGAGCGGGTGAAGGATTATATTGATCAAATCACCCGTGAGATGGCTCCTTTAAGTGCTGTTACCAGGCTTAAAGTCCCGGAATTGAAAGCGGTACTGCTGATTGCCGTTCATAAGGCTAAAAAACACCAGATAGATTTTGTTTATAACATCGACACCCACCTGGATGACTTTGCCGTACCGGGGGCGGTCTTGGCGGAAGCGGTGGAAGAATGTATTAACGCTGCCGTGGAGAGGCTTTCACCGGCTCATATCGAGGACAGGCGCCTGCTGTTTGCGCTGACGGAACGGGAAAATGAATTTGTTTTTAAGTTCCGGCTGCCGGGCCTGTCCCCCGGTGTGCTGGCCGGATTGGAAGACAAGTTAAGGTACAGCCGGGATTTATCAGAGCGGGATATTCATGCCGGGGTAGCGGCTGCATCGAACGGAACAGAAATCTACTTGACAGTACCAAGATAAGTCTATATTTTGTTTTATAGTACATAATATAACTGGGTGATGCTATGTTTTATGACAAGGCAAAAGTGTATGTGAAGGGCGGCGATGGCGGCAACGGATGTGTGGCCATGCGCCGGGAAAAATATGTGCCCGAGGGAGGCCCCTGGGGTGGAGACGGAGGTCGTGGGGGCAGTGTTATTTTTGTAGGGGATGAGGGGCTTAACACCCTGGCAGACTTTAGATATAAGCGGCACTATAAAGCCAAGCGCGGCCAGCACGGCATGGGCAAGGGCATGCACGGGCATTCCGGCGAGGACCTGAGGGTAAAAGTACCGGTGGGCACCATTATACGGGATGCGGAAACCGGTGAATTTATTGCCGATATAGTGGAGCACGGCCAGGAAGTGGTGGTGGCCAGGGGAGGCCGGGGAGGCCGCGGTAATATGCGCTTTGCCACCGCCAAAAATAAGGCTCCCACCATTGCAGAAAAGGGTGAGCCGGCGGAGGAACGCTGGCTGAGTATGGAGTTGAAATTGATAGCCGATGTGGGCCTGGTTGGATTTCCCAACGCCGGTAAATCCACCATTATATCCAGGGTTTCCGCCGCCAAGCCCAAGATTGCGGACTACCCTTTCACTACTTTGGTTCCTAATTTAGGTGTTGTAAGGGTATCTGAAGGGGAAAGTTTTGTGATGGCCGATATTCCCGGCCTAATTGAGGGGGCCCATGCGGGTGTCGGCCTGGGGCATGAGTTTTTACGGCACGTGGAACGCACCAGGCTGCTGGTGCATGTGCTGGATACCGCCGGAACGGAAGGCCGTGATCCGTTAAAAGATTTTTACGTAATTAACGGGGAACTGCAGAAATATAACCAGCAGCTGGCCCAGAGGCCCATGGTGATTGCGGCCAACAAAATGGACCTTCCCCAGGCGGAGGAAAACTTAAAAAGAATTAAACAGGAATTGGGAGAAAAATACGAGATATATCCTGTGTCGGCGGCAACCGGGGATGGTTTGGATAAATTAACCTACAGAATTGCCGGGCTGTTGAAAGAAATTCCCAAAGGGGTTCCGGCGCTGGGGGAAGAAGAAAGAAAGATTACCTACAAACCGGAACCGAGATTTACCCTGCATAAAGAGGATGGGGTTTTTGTGATCGGCGGCAGGGAGATTGAACGCCACCTGGCCATGACCGATTTAAACAATGAGCAGGCGGTGGAGCGCTTGGGCAGAATAATGGATAAAATGGGTATATATAAGGCGCTGGAAGAAGCAGGGGCTAAAGAGGGAGATACTGTGCGAATTTGCGATTTTGAATTTGAATATGTTTATTAGCATACCGGTAAGGGCTCGTTAAATGGGCCCGTTTTTCATTCCGGAACTTTAAACTATTTAATAAATATTCTATTTATTGTATAATATCTAATTAACCAAAAACAGGAAAACTGATGGTGATAATATGACAGGTACAGTGAGAATAGGTGTGCGGGATTTTAAAAATGTTCGGAGAGTGGTTATAAAAATTGGTTCCAGTTCTCTAACCTATTCCAGCGGTAAGCTTAATTTAACCCAAATAGAACTGCTGGTACGTCAAATGGCTGATCTGCACAATCAAGGTAAAGAAGTTATTTTAGTCACTTCCGGTGCGGTGGGAGCCGGAATGGGTAAACTGGGGCTGGGAAAACGCCCCCGCACCATTCCGGAAAAGCAGGCGGTGGCTGCCGTGGGCCAGGGAGTGCTGCTGCATATGTATGAAAAATTCTTTTTGGAATACGGGGTAACGGTGGCCCAGGTGCTGCTCACCCGTGGTGATTTTGCGGACAGGAGAAGGTTTTTAAATGCCCGTAATGCATTGGAAAAGCTGCTGCAGATGAAAGTTATTCCGGTGATTAATGAAAATGACACCGTTTCGGTGGATGAACTTAAATTGGGCGACAACGATTCTCTTTCCGCCCTGGTGGCGGCACTGGTAGATGCTGACCTGCTGGTGATACTGTCTGATATAGAAGGTTTGTACGACCAGGATCCCAGGAACAGTCCCCGGGCCAAACTGCTGCATGAGGTGTTTGATGTCACCGGTGAATTGGAAGCAGCGGCCGGGGGGGCCGGAAGCGATGTGGGAACCGGTGGTATGGTCACCAAGCTGCAGGCGGCTAAGGTGGCCGGGGAGACCGGGGTGCCGGTGGTAATTGCCAGGGCGGCTGAAAAGAATGTCCTCTGCCGGGTGATAAAGGGAGAGGTTTTGGGTACGGTATTTTGGCCCCGGGGCTGCAGATTGGAGTATAAAAAACGGTGGATTGCCTTTGCCAATACAGTGGCCGGAAAAATATTTATTGACAACGGGGCCAAAAATGCGCTGATAAAGCACGGTAAATCACTGCTGCCTTCAGGAATAACTGCTGTAGAAGGGTGTTTTGATATTGGCAACACTGTCAGCATAATCGATGCCGGCGGGGTGGAAATCGGCCGGGGACTGGTTAATTTTAATTCTTCCGAGGTGCGGAAGATAATGGGTAAACGCACCACAGAGATCGAGAAAATACTGGGACACAAGGATTACGATGAAGTGGTGCACCGCAATAACCTGGTACTGCTGGGATCAACATGCTGGTGAACTACCCCTCCCTTCGCTCCGCTCAGGAAGGGGCTTCCTGGACGAAACGAATTCGTAGGTTTCCTGCTTCATCGTAACCCTGACGGGTTAG
>NZ_JAFBCW010000007.1 GCF_016907915.1 Desulforadius tongensis | reverse complement strand
AAAGAATCATTAATGAAAATTTAAAAAATGAGGGATGTTGGCAAATAACTACATTTTTTACTGCCATTTCATGCAATTTCTACTTGCCAAATACAATCTACAGCGCCCTGATCCTTAATATTTATGTTGGGAAGCATTTCAAAGAGGTGATTTAGATAAGCAAAGGGATTTAGCCCATTTTCCTTGGCCGTTTCAACTATGCTATAAATAATGGCACTGGCTTGGGCACCACGTGGAGTGTTTGTGAACACCCAGTTTTTACGACCAATAACAAACAGTTTAATAAATCGTTCGCTGCGGTTTTAATTATCGCTTAAACTGCCATATCTTAAATATCAGTTACAAATATGAAGTGCCGGAACGGGCTGCATCGGCCGTCATGGGTATTGACCTGGGCATTAATAATCTCGCTGTCCTCGCCGTGCCTAGACAGGTAATCAAATTTTTTAGCGGCAAACGCTGCAGCCAAAAACGCCGCCACTATACAGAACTGCGGCGTAAACTGGGCAGGAAAAAACTGCTGAAAAAGATTAAAGCCATCGGTAATCAAGAACAGCGGTACATGAGGGACGTAAACCACAAAATCAGCAGGCAGATTGTTAATATTGCTAAGCGGTATAATGCAGTTATTCAGCTGGAAGATTTGTCTTACATAAGAGAACGGGTTAAGCTTTCACGTCAAATGAACCGTAAGCTGCATAACTGGAATTTCCGCCAGCTGCGTTCCTTCATAGAATACAAAGCCCTTGCCGAAGGACTGAAAGTGGTACAGGTGAGCCCGAAGTATACATCGCAGCGCTGCCATATATGCGGCCATACTGAAAAAGGCAACCGGCCATCTTTCAATGCAAAGCCTGCGGCTACCAGGCAAACGCAGATTTCAATGCCAGTATGAATATTGCTGCAGCCGGCTAACATGCGGGCTGCAGTGAATCCAGCCCAGCCGTAAAAGGCTGCCGTCAGGCGTAAACTCGCCGGCGGTTAACCGGGGAACGATGAGAAGCCACTGCTGTATGCAGAAGGCTTGGAGTTACCACCGGAAGCCTCGGGCCTTGTGCCCGAGGTAGTTCACAATCTCCTAATTTTATTTTTACTGATTGGCTTATCTGATGTGTATCTTTTAATTTTCCCATTCGGTGCAATAGGTTCAGATGTACCACCAACAAGGAGTTGTCTTATTGACATGGTTGGCTGGGCATCAGATACCGGTACTCCTTGGCCGTCTTTTCCGCAGGTTCCAATGGCAAAACCCAGGTCGCTGCCCACCATGTCTACTATCTTTAATACTTCCGGCCCGTTGCCGGTTAAGGTTGCTCCCCGCACCAGCGGACCAATTTCTCCATCCTGGATCAAATATCCTTCCGCCACGTCAAATACAAAGTCGCCGGTGGTGGTATTTACCTGGCCGCCGCCCATTTTTTTTACCAGCAGCCCTTTCTTTGTTTCTTTTATAATTTTCTCCGGGTCGGTTTTGCCGGGGGCTATATACGTGTTAGCCATTCTGGGGATGGGCTTTTCTTGGTAAGACTGCCTGCGGCCGTGACCATTTGGTTTCCGGCCTTCCTTGGCGGCAGTGAGCCGATCGTATAAAAAGTCATTTAGTACCCCATTCTTAATCAGTTCCACTGGACGGGAACTTACTCCCTCGTCATCAAAACGGTAGGAACCATACTTGTCCGGCATGGTGGCATCATCTATCACCGTCACCAGTTCTGAAGCTACCTGTTCTCCCTTTTTGCCGGCATAAACGGACAGCTCCCGCTGCACCAGGTCAGCCTCTAAACCATGGCCGCATGCTTCGTGCACCATGGTTCCACCTGCTTCCCCGGCCATTACACAGGGCATATTTCCTGTGGGAGCCGGCTTGGCATCCAGCATCTTTACCGCCCGCCCGGCGGCATTTTTAGCAAACTCTTCAGGATCCACCCGGTCGAACAACTCAAAACCGCACATGCCGCCCACCGCATCATAACCGGTTTGAATGGTGCCGCCGTCAGCCGCCACCGCATTTACCATCAATCTGGTTCTCACCCGCTCATCTTCTACGTAATCCCCGTTACTGTTAGCTATGATTACCTGCTGGACACTGTCTCCATACCCGGTTATAACCTGTTTTATCTTTTGATTATCCACCGAGCGGGCCGCTTTTTCGGCTTTTTTTACCACTTCTACCTTATCACCGGTGGCCACATCTTCCGGGCGTTTTTTAAACTCAAAATCCACCACCGGGGTCAGCTTTGTTAAGTCTAAGCTATATTCTTTTCTGCCACCCCGGGCGGCATGACTTACCAGTTTGGCCGCTTCCATTAATCCCTTTTTGCTTAAATCATTGGTATAACCATATGCGGTGCTCTCACCGCACAGCACCCGGATACCGGCTCCGGCCTCATAACCGGACTGTACCCTTTCAATACGGCCGGCTTCCATACCGATACCGGTGACCTTTTTGCGCTCCACAAATATATCGGCGAAATCACCGCCCTGTGCCAAAGCTGTTTCCAATACCTCTTGCAGTAATTTTTTATCCATATATTAACACCCCTACCTATTCCAAATCCTGTATATTTAATATATTAGACCGGCGCTAGTTTATTGTCCATCGTTTTAATCATTATTATGCAAAAAATGGTACTGTGCAGGAACTAAAAAAACATTTCTTCTGCCTATGGAATCTTCAGGTGCGTGCTGCACCTGAAGTTTTCCCCGGGGCGATGGATCAGAATAAAATACCAGGGTTAGATTACTTTTTACAATTACGTTTTTTTCACCGGTATCATCCTGATCCGGTTCTATGATAAACTGCTTTATCTCACTGTAATTGGCCCACTGGGCGGTGTTCTCCAGCCATTGAATATATGACAGCACATTCCGGTAATCCCCCAGAACAGTAATATCCAGCGGCTGTTCCAGGTAATACTGCCGTTCTGTCATTTCACCGGTAATTATTTCTGTTATCACCACATTTCTGTTTTTTGCTTCGGTATCTAATTTGATAAATAACTTACCGTCTCTTATTTCCCGGGTAAACATTTTTTTCATTTCTTCTAAACTTATTTTTGTAATACCCACCGCCTTCTTTTCCAATACCAGTTTTCCCGATGCGGTTTTGGCCTGCTCCAGCTTTTGAGCAGTATCTTTTATCTCTTGGCTCAAGGCTAAATATTCTCTTATTTGCGGCCCCAGCAGGCAGATATATATTAGGCAGCTTATAACTAAGCCGAGCAGTATCAGCAGCAGTACCCGTTCCCTAATGGTAAGTTTACTCATTACCTTCACCTTCAGGAAAAATGGCATTGATGGTAAAAGAAATTACAGGCTGCTCTTTTTTTACTTTCCAAGCATTTTTCAAAATCACATCTTCAAAATAGGGCAGCTGCTGCAGTTTATAAATGAACATCCCGGTGGAAGACAGTGAAGCACTGCTGCCCTTTATAATCAGTGCTTTTTTACACATAACTGTTTTATCGTGCTCGCCCGGCCTGTTCTTTTCCGGGTCTGATTGGTATTCTATTAGTTCTTCTATGTTTAGGTCCTGCTGTTCCTGCAGAGGTACTTTGTTTTTTTTCTTAGTTTCTATCTCTATTTCAGTATATTTAATTTGATTTAACCAGGTGTCTTGGGGAATATTATAGTTAATATCCTCCAGCAGGGTATACCAATTAATATTTTCCTGCAGCAGATCCTGCAGCTGATCGATCTTTTGTTTATTTTTTGCTTTTTGGCTTCTTGTATCATTGAGCATGTTAACCACCGGAGCCGCTGATGCCAGTTCCGCCTGCAGTGCATTTAATGTTTCTTTCTTGGCCTGCAGCTTAAATATGAAGGTTAAATAACCGCCGGTAATTGCACAAATAAGCAGGGCCGTACAAATCAAAGGGGCCAGCTTAGCAAAATCGATTAACGGTTTGGGCTGCAGCTCTTTGGGCAGCAGGTTAATTTTATATCTCAACCCCATACTCCTCCCAGTGCCAATCCCACTGCCACTGTATAACAAGCGGTATTTTGCTGTTTTAACCGGTTGGTTACTTCCAACTGGGCAGTTCCCACTTCAACCGGCAGATCCAGCTTTTCAGCAAGGCAGAGGGGAAAATCTTTCATTTTTGACACCTCACCCGTAACAATTATTTGCTGTACCGGGTGCGGAAATTGAAAGCTGTACAGTTCCAGCGACCTGGCGGTTTCATCAATCAATGGGTTATGGTTCTCTGCCGTATGGTCACTGCCGGCTGCCAGTACCCGTGTGTACTGAATATACCCGTTTCTTACTATTATCATTTGTGTATTATTGGCATCCACATTCATTATCGCACAGCTGGTTTTACTATCAGCACACCAGTGATTTGATAAGCGCCACAGGGCAAAGGGCTGTATATCAATGGCATTTAAACGGGCACCGGCCAGTTTGAACGCCTCGTAAAACAGAACCGCCCGCTGGCGTGGGGCAGCAGCTAGTAAAACCGGCACTTCACCCAATTCACCATCACCCGGTTTCAGGGGCACATGCCTGGTCACCCAATCCTGGGCCTCCGGCGGCAGTAAGCTTCGGATCTCGAAATACATTGCTGTTTCCATTTCTTCCGCTTTCATATTGGGCACAACGGTTGTTTTAAGCAGCATTTGGTCGCAGGGCATGACGGTGAAAACAGCTTCTTCCCGGTAGTTTATCTGGTTAAGCAGGTGCTTTAAGACACCAGCAAATTCTTCCGTTCCCAAATTGTTTATATTATTCTCTAAGGCGCTGCAGCCCAGCCCGGTAATGACCGGTTTATTATTTTGTATTTTTACCTGGGCTATTTTTACTGTTTTATACCCCACATCCACCCCGACAAATGCGTCCTTTTTTAATATCCTGGGTAACTTCAAAACAGTCACAACCTTAGTTTAGAATACTCCGTATTTTTCCTTCCAACTGAGAATGGTAATAGTTACACTATCACTTGGCGGTAATTTTTGCAGCTGTGCTTTAACCACCAGTGTTTTTTTGCCCTGTTTGTAATACCCCTCCGAAGTAATTTTTACATTTACTTGGTCTTTGGTTTTTGATACCGTTTGTACTTTAATTTTTATCCTGCCGCCGTTAAAATCTACCGGGGTGTTAAATTCCTGAGCCCATGCCTGCCAGTCAAAATTTTCTTTCAACCTGGCCAGAACCATTTCCACACCGGCATCAGCAATGTAGTAAACCTGAACCTGGTGGTGATTTAAAATAGTTCTGGCCTTTGTGCGGTTAGTTAACAAAAGAAAATTGCTGCCCAGCATCAGCACCACAGCTAATACAACCATTACCAGCAGCATCACATGGCCATGCCGGTTATTTAACTGCATTAATTCACCCACCCCGGTTCTAATTTGCAAAATGGTATCTTTCTAAGCCCGGCAGCTGCTCACTGAAAATGTTCGCTGCTGCAGATGGCTGCCGGGGCTTTTTCTCATTTGGTAGTGTCGTTTGCAGCACGGAACTGCCCTGAAACGTGCGAATGGCCACGGAAGTGATTAATGTGATGTCTTTAAGCCCCGGCATGCCTCCGGTTAGAATTATCTTCACCACTGCCACCTCACCGGCAGGCTCCCCGGCGGCAATGGTGCTGCCATCGGGCCGGTAATACTCCAACCGTAATTTTTTAATGTGACTGGATACAGGCAGTCCCATGCCGCTAAATTCTCTGGTTAACTCGTTTTCATCATCCACATAATACCGTACACGCTTGTGACCATTCTTAAAGTTCAGCACTTTGCTGTCACTATGAAGTTGAAAACCGTTCTGACTTTCAAACATCAATTGACTGCAGGTTCTAACATCCCGGCACATTTTGTCCATAGCAATTTGCACGTTTTCCTGCAGTTCAATTTCTTTTTGCCCCTGCCGCCAAATATTATGACTATGCAGCATAAAGAATAACGCCGCAGTTACAATCAATCCGGTGAGCATCAAAGCCAGCATCAGTTCTATTAAAGTAAATCCCCGCCGGTTTTTATCCCCACTAATAATCACCTCAGCCCTTTAAGCATCGTCAAGGAAAGCTCTTTTTGCTTTCCATTTTCAGGGTAGCGCAGTATCACTGTGACCTTTTTTAAATTATAGCTTTCGTTTGTCACTTCTAAACGATAACTCCAATTTTCAGCGGAAGGAGCGTTGGCAATATCCTGCCAAACGGTGGAATTTACCCGGCTGTAATCTTTAGCTTTGACAGTTTCTAATATACCTTGAGCCATGTTTATGGCTTGGATGGTCCGCCAGTTGGAAACAGCACCCCGTTTGCTGTGCAAAAACATTTCGCTTAAAGGCACCACAACCAGTGTAATAATTGCCAGTGCAGTCATCACTTCCAGCAAAGTAAAACCCTTTGGGTTAATTAATATTTTCATTGCACGCATCCCCCTGTGCGCTCCGGTTTTATATCACTGGTACGCACTCTCCCGGTGATGCTGGCCACCACCACATACTTAACCTTAGGTATGTTTTTACTGACCAGACATACACTGCCTCCAACACAGCCCCTGGGCAGCCCCTTTACGTTAATCTGCAGCCTGTTTTCACGAAAACTGGTTCTATCCACATCAACCCCGGGGGGCAGTTTTACTGATTTAAGTATCTTGATACTTTTATATAGGTTATATTTTCCCTGCCGGGGATAAAAGGCAATGCCGTAAGAAGCGGATTCTTCGGCCAAGGCCCGCTGCTGCAGATAACGAATGTCACTGGCCATTTGCAGCGCAGCAGTTTCCAAACGGCGTTCGTTAAGATAGCCATAAAAATTGGGCACTGTTACGGAAATAACAATACCTAAAATAACAGTGACCATTATTAATTCAATCAATGTAAAACCACGGCTGTTTTTTAATAATTTATGAATTTTCACCGTCATTCACCTTTTTAGACACGGACTTATCCATATTATCCCACTGGGTTAAATCCTTTTTGACCGGTTTATCATCTTCCTCGGTAAAAATGATGTCATCGCCGCTTTCCCCGCTGGGACCGGCAGACCATAATACAAATTTATTTTTTTGGTTATTTACTTGATAACAATAGCACCCGTCCCAGGGATCTGTCATATCGTTTCCCCAGTGAGTAAAACCGTTTTCTTTAACTATTTCTTCAAACTTATCGGTTGAAGGGTATTTTTCATTTTCTATTTTGTAAAGCTCCACCAGATTTTTGATGGTTTTTAACTCTGCCGTTGCCCTGCTTATTTTAGCCTTTTGATACTGTTGAGAAAAACTGGGGATAGCCATGCCCGCCAATAAGCAAATGATCAGCACCACCACCATCAGCTCTAACATGGTAAAACCTCTACGGGATGACAGCGGTTTAAAGATACTACTTAACATAGAAGGTACACCTTCCCCAAAAATTAGTTAATAGTTAACTGATCCCAGCATATTAAACATAGGCAGCACCATTGCCAAAACAATTAAACTGACTATACCCCCGGTTACAGTTATTAGAACCGGTTCTAATATGGCAGGTAACCGGGCTAAACTTACATCCAATTCCCGTTCATAAAAATCTGCAATTTTATCAAGCATTTGGTAAACCGCCCCACTTTTTTCTCCTATTACTATCATCTGCGTCACCATAAGTGGAAAAACTGTACTTTTTTTCAGCTCCTCTGCCATAGTACCGCCCTGCCGGACATTGTTTCGGACATTTTCTATCACTCTGCTAATAACAGTATTGCTAATTATCTTCCGGGATACATCAAGGGCCTGCAGCAGCGGCACCCCGGTACGGATTAAATCTGCCAGAGAACGACTGAAGCGGGCAATAATTATTCTGATTAACAGCGGGCCCAGTATCGGCAGGCGCAGTACTAACCCGTCTACCATCTTTTTAAAATGATAATTTTTTATTAATACCGACCAGCCCCAAATTATACCCACCGGTACCAGCAGAAACAGGTACCAATAGTGAACGATGTACCTGCTGAAAGATATCACCATTTTCGTTACAGCCGGTAATTCCATGTTAAATTCTTTTAATATCTCCACAAATATGGGTAGTATAAAAAGCATTAAAGTAACTATCATAACTACGGAAAAAAACAAAATTATTACGGGGTAAATTAGTGCCGTTTTTATGCTTTCCTTTACTGCATCCTCTTTTTCAAAATAACCGGCCAGCAGGGCAAAAGTTCTGTCCATCTCACCGTTCATTTCCCCCACTTCTACCATGCTGATAAAGATGGCCGGAAATACACTGGGAAAGGATTTTAATGCTTCAGCCATGTCATGTCCCGACTGCAACTTATTGATTACTTCGGCCAACGCTTTTTGGAAATACTTGTTGCCGGTTTGCCCAGCTAAAACATTTAATGCACTTAATACCGGCACACCAGCAGCAAGCAGTGTGGACAGCTGGCGGCAGAATACTGCCAGTTCTTTAACCCTCACTTTAGCATTAAACCGGTCAAAGAAGCCGCTGTTGTTGTATTTGTTTTTTGTATCACCCCATGCCGGTTCCAATTTTGTTATATATAAATTTTGCTTTCGCAGCCGATTGGCAGCGGCCATTATTTCTTCCGCCCTAATTATTCCCGTCACTTCTTGACCATTGACATCCCTGGCCCGATATAAAAATTCCTGGAGCACAGTCAACACCGCTTTGCAGATAATTAGTAATTTTGCTAATATTCTATAAATATAACTAAAATCCTTCTATTTCTGGTAAAAAATGTACAAAATTTTAGCACTGCTCCGAAAAATGGTATCTTAATCTAAGCGGTAAATAAACAAACCCGCCGTTATTCCTCAAACAGAATAACGACGGGTTAATCCACCACCGAATAGGTTACTCTCATTACTTCTTGCAGTGTGGTTAAAGCATTCAGCGCCTTTTGAACACCATCCTGTTTTATAGAAATCATGCCGCTTTCCAGACTTACCTTTTTTATCTCCCCCGCCGGTGCTTTTTGATTTATCAATTCCTTAACCCTCTTATTGGCCACCAGTATCTCATGAATACCCAGACGCCCGGAATAGCCCGTATAGGCACAGTGCACACACCCTTTGGCCCGGTACAGGGCACGGTGGTTATCTATGCCGGCATAAACCAGTTCCGGATCATTGGGCTCAGGGTAATAAACTTCCCGGCAGTTGGGGCAGATTTTTCGCACCAGTCTCTGGGCCACCACCCCAATTACAGTGGAGGCAACCAAATAAGAAGGCACGCCCATGTCTGTTAATCTGGTAATGGCATCCGCGGCATCACCGGTATGCATGGTACACAAAACCAAATGACCGGTAGTGGCAGCCCGTACTGCAATTTCTGCCGTTTCCGGATCCCGGATTTCACCCACCATAATCACATCCGGGTCCTGCCTAAGAATTGACCTTAGACCGGTGGCAAAGTTCAACCCGGTTTTGGTATTAACCGGGATTTGATTAACCCCTTTTATGGTGTATTCAACCGGATCTTCGATAGTAATTATATTTTTTTCCGGTGAGTTCAACTCATTCAGCACCGCGTACAAAGTAGTTGTTTTCCCACTGCCTGTGGGCCCGGTGATTAATATCATCCCATGGCTGCTGATAATTAATTTGCGAAAAGTCTTCAGGTTACCATCACTAAAGCCTAATTTATTAATGTCCATCAGCTCACGGTTTCTCGGCAGTATGCGTATAACCACCTTTTCGCCGAACACAGTGGGCATGGTGGATATCCTAAGATCTATGCTGCTCTTATATATTAACCGGCCATCCTGGGGTAATCTTTTTTCCGCAATATCCAGTTGGGCCAGAATTTTAATGCGGGAAACAACGGAATGCCGGGCACTGTAGGGCAGGGTCATCATTTCTCTTAATATACCGTCTACCCTTTCCCGCACCAGCACACAGTCTTCCTGTGGTTCTACATGAATATCACTGGCCCCATCCGCTATGCCCTGATCTATTATTGAGTTGACCAGTCGTACAACGGCAGACTCGTTCCCTTCACTGCCGTACGCAGCCAAGCGGCTGTAATCAATTTCATCTTCATGAAATTTTAACTCCTGTTCCAACTGCACCAATTCAAAGTGACGGGCAATGGCGGCGTCAATCTGCTGCCGGGCAGCCAAAGCAGGTGTAATTTTAAATTTGGTTATCTGCTGCAGCTCATCAATCACCAGCGCGTTCAGTGGGTCTGCCATGGCCACCGTTAGAAAAACATCGTCCTTTTTAACAGGAAACACTTTATAACGGCGTATGACCATTTCTGGTATCAGCCGCAGCACCGCAGCAGACACCTTGTTGGGAATGACCACCCGGGGTATATTCAGCTGCTTTTCCAGCAGATTAACAATATCCTGTTCCGACACCAACCCCCACTTTTCCAGTACAATGTCCAGCCTTTCCCCGGTTCGTTTTTGTTCCTGCAGAGCCCGGTTTAATTGTGCGGCAGTAATAAACTTATTTTCCACCAGCAGCTGACCCAGCTTCTTTATATAACCGGTATTAAACATTTACCTTAACCCCTTCATTACAAGCCGCAAACACTTACATACCAGTTAATTATTTCACTGCCTCCAAAAGCGGCAATTAAACCGCCCAGAGCCAGGTAAGGGCCAAAAGGTACAGCATCCCTTCTTTCCTTTAGCCCGGCAGCCAGCAGAAAAGCACCGCTCAAACCACCGGTTAAAAAAGCAATGAACAGGGCTACCAAAACATTCTGCCAGCCCAAAAACAGGCCCATTACCGCACTTAACTTGATATCACCGCCACCCATGCCTCCCTTGGATGCCAGGGCAATGGCCAGCATCAGCAGCCCGGCGGCAAAAAAACCAACTGCACCGTTTATCAACTTATCAAAAGAAGAAAGCATGATAAAGGGCAATCCAATAATTGAACCGGCCAGCAGTATTCTGTCGGGAATAATCTGATAATAAATATCAATTACAGACACCGATACAAGCAGAGAAAAAAACACCACCATGGAAACGGTCTGCCAGTGCCACCCCCAAAAGGAGTAGGCAGCAAGAAAAAGTACTGCCGTAAGCAGTTCCACCAGCGGGTACCGGGGAGATATTTTAGCTTTACAGTACCGACAGCGGCCCTTCAGCAGCAGATAACTAAAAACAGGCACCAAATCTGCCGCCCCCAGCTTACGGCCGCAGCATGGACAGTGGGATGGGGTGTATATTACCGATTGCTTCTTTGGTATACGGCAAATACAAACATTGAGAAAACTACCGATACAGGCACCCAGTATGGCAGCAATTAACTCATCAAACATTATTACCTCCCGGCTCAGCTGCTTTTCATCATATCTGCAGCACATCTGTTCTATCTTGGAAAATGGTACTTTACTAATTTATTATTTTCTACAGTCTGTTTTCATTTCCTGTCAAACAATTAGTGCCGGTAAAAAAATGTGTAACTATTCAGCACCCCTAAAAAGGGCAGACTAATCCGCTGCACGTTTACCGCAACCAATATCCGGCAATAGTTACAAACAAAAAAATACAAGTACATAAGAATTTAAAAGTAACAGCGTGTTTTCCTTTTTGAAGATATATGTTTTTTTACCCGGTAACATTGCCGTAACCGGCCAGAATGGCACCGACCAGCGCGACGGCGATGAAGCCAACAATACCTCCCAGCACTACGAGCATGACGGGCTCGATAAGGCTGATCATCTTCCTGATCCTGAATTCCAGGAGCTGGGTATAAATTTCCGCCACCAGAGCCAGGGACGTGTCCATCCCTCCGGTTTCTTCCCCCACCTTGACCATGTTGCCCACCATGGGAGGAAATATCTTCACCCCTTTTAACAGCGGGTCGGAAAGGTTCCCTCCGGCCAGAACTTTTTCTTCCATCCCGTGGACGACTTTTTTTACCGCCCTGTTGCTTATGGAATCCCGAGTGGCCCTCAGCCCATCCACAATGGAAATGCCGCTGCCGATCAGCATGGCCAGGGTCCGGGCAAAGAAAATAATACTGGAGTATTGAAAAATCACGCCGATGATAGGTACTTTGAAGATATGACGGTCAACAAAAAATTTGCCCGGCGGCCAGAGGTAAAACAGCACTCCGGCCAACACCGCAGCCCCTAGGCCCATGCCGATTTGGGGCAGCTTGGTAGATATGTTTCCCCCGATGTCAACCAGCAACTGGGTGGTCCAGGGAAGATCACCGCCCATCATCTCAAGAAAAACCATCATTCTGGGAATAACGTAACCGATGATAAAACCCACCACCCCAATGGAGATCAGCAGGACGATCACCGGATAGATCATACTGGTGACGATCTGCTGCCTTAAGGCCAGCTTTTCCTCCCAGTAGTCGGTGACCTGCAGGATAGCCGTGTCCAGCAAACCGCTGGTTTCCCCTGTTTTAATGATATAGGTGATCGTGGGGGAAAAGACCCGCGGGAACTGCTGCATGGCCTCGCTCAAAGAGTTTCCGGCCTCTACTTTCCGGCGCACATCGGCCAGGATTTGCTTTATTTTCCGGTTGGTGGACTGGTTTTCCAGGATGGATAGGGAGAGTACGATGGAAACTCCGGCCTTAATCAGAGCCCCCAGCTGCCTGAGCAGCAACACCACATCGTAGCTTTTGACTCGGCTCACCCTGGTTAAAACACTGTTCAGATCCAGGGCGTCCTCCTTCTGAACGGGGTCTTCATCTACTTCCCGCAAACTGGTAATCCTCAGCCCCTGGCGCCTCAGGCTGCTGCCGACCTCGGACAGACTGACGCCGGACACCCGGCCCCTAAGCCTTTTCCCGCTGGTGTTGATCCCCTCGTATACATACTCAGGCACAAACCTTCACACCTTCCTTTCCTTATTTAGGCCACCTGCCTGTTTTTCTTCCCGGTGATCTCCCTCCAGACGTCTACTACACCAATAAGTAAAATGATACCAATAGCGGCAAAGAGCACCTGCAGGAAGGGAAATGGCCTTTTGACGCCCTCGAATAGCTGCCAAGGCTGGGAATCAATAAAAAATTGCTTCAGGGAACCCAATACAGACACATATTTATTCACTTCCTCCTCAGTGGCTTTCCTGGGGTTATAGGTGTGCACCATTGACCGCAGGTTGAAGTACTCTTCCGTTAAAACTCCCTCCTTCACCTTCATCGTAACGGACTCTCCCGTGGACCTGCGGATAACGGTAAAGGCGTAGTTCTCCGTTGTGATCGACCCCGCCAGCTTATGCAGGTTGGGGTATGAAAAATCCTGCACCAGCGTGCCGTTGGGCAGTACCAGCCGGAAACCGTCCCCGGCCGGCTCCTCGCCGCCGGTGATGAATCGCAGCGCCAGAACCGACGAAGGAGAGGGAAGCCGGCTGATTACCTGGATATCTTCCCGCCTGGGTATTTCGCCGCCCCAGATTTCTTTTTTAGCTTCCAGAAAACCCCGGTAAGAAAAGACCATATCAAACTCTTCCGGATGTCCCGTCTCGTGCCGGTAGTGCTCCTGCACATCCTTGAAACTTACCCGTACCATTCGTTCTCCTTCATAAAAGAACAGCGGCGGTAAATCCACCGGCTTTTCCGGTGCCGAGTGGGCACCCGCCGGGGCCGGCAGCAAAAACACCGTCAAGAACGCCACCATGACCCCAAAAACCGCTATATACCCTGTTATAAATATATGCCAATCCCCGCGCTTCACCGCACACGCTCCTTTCAAAAGCTTATATTTCCATGGTGACCCTGTAAATATCGGTGATCCCGGCCACGCCCCGGCGCAGCTTGATGATCCCGTCTTCCCGCAGGGTGCGCATGGTGCCCCTAACACTTTCCCGGATGGCGGTGGAGTCCCTGCCCTTGGCGATGAGCTTCTGAATATCACGATTAATCTCCAGAAATTCGTATATCCCCGTCCGGCCCCGGTACCCTTCATCCCGGCAGTAGCTGCATCCCCGGCCGGTGTAAAAGACCTCTTTCCGGTGGGGGGGGAGCCCCAAAAGCTCCAGCTCTGCCGGAGAAGGAACGTACTCCACCCGGCACCTGGGGCAGATCACCCGAACCAACCGCTGGGCCAGGACCCCCCTCAAAGCCGAACTGACCAAGTAGGGCTCGCAACCCATGTCGATGAGACGATCCACAGCACTCACCGCATCATTGGTGTGCAGGGTGGAAAGGACGATATGGCCGGTCAAGGCGGCCTGCAGGGCCAGCCTAGCCGTTTCGCCATCCCGCATCTCCCCCACCATGATCACATCGGGATCCTGCCGCAATACCGACCGCAGGGCGCTGCTGAAAGTCATTTTCTTGGATGTTTCGTCCACCTGCACCTGGGTAATGCCGTCCATCTGAAATTCGATGGGATCCTCGATGGTGATGATATTCACACTGTCGCTGCGCAGGCTCTTTAATGCCGAATAAAGGGTGAAGGTTTTGCCGCTGCCGGTGGGTCCGGTAACCAGGATCAGCCCATGGGGCAGCTGGATGGTTTTCTTGAATTGTGCCAGCAGGTCCTTTTCCATGCCCAGGTTCTCCAGCTCCAAGGATCGGTCATAGGGGGAAAAGAGCCGCAGCACCGCCTTCTCCCCACCAGCACAGGGCATGGTGGAAATCCTGATATTGGTGCCGGGGCCGTCTTCCTGCTTGAACAAAAAACCCCCGTCCTGGGGAGCCCGCTTTTCGGCTATGTTCATGTTGCCCAGGATTTTAATCCGGGATATCACCAGGGGCATCACCGCAGCGGGCAATACTTCCAGCGTTCGCAGTTTGCCGTCCACCCGCATGCGCACCCGCAGGCCGCCGCTGTCCGGCTCCAGGTGTAGGTCCGAAGCCCGCTGAGCCACAGCTGTTACAATGATTCTCTCTAAAATCTTGACAGCGTAGTCCGGGGACTCCGGCACAACGTCCCTCGCCGCTGCGGAGAGCTGTTCATTTCCCTGGCCGTAGGCCCGGTACAGCAGCGCCGCCAGTGCCGAAAAGCCCATGAGGACGGGGCGCACCTGTCTGCCGCTGATCCGGCCCAGGTTTTCCAGGACGGCTCTGGGCACCGGTTCGGCGCAGGCCACCAGCAGCTCATTGCCCCGCTGGGCCACGGGGACGATGTTATTCCGCCGGGCCACCGGCCCGGGCACCAGGGCTGCCAGTTCCGGGGTTAACTCTACATCTTTCTCCGAAAAGACCTCCATGCCGAAAAATTCACCCAAAAGCGCGGTCAACTGCTCTTCCCGCAGGTACCCCTGATCCACCAGAACCTCGCCCAGCCGTTTTTTCAGCACCCGGTGGAGCCTTAACGCCTCGGCCAGTTTCTCCTGGCTGAGGATGCCCCTGCTTATAAGAAATTCTCCCAACCTCTGTTTTGCCATTGCCACTCCGTCTTCTTAGTTTATTTAAGGCCCAACTTCTCCCTCATCCGCCTGGGAACCCGGGCCTTCTTCACCGCTGTTTCCCGGTCAATCTGCCCGGCCCTAGCCAGGGCTTCCAGGGACTGTTCCATGGTCTGCATACCCAGTTTCATCCCGGTCTCGATGGCCAGGTAAATATGTTCCAGTTTGCCCAGGCGGATCAGGTTGCCGATGGCCGGCGTCACCATCATCACCTCCGAGGCCAGCACCCGCCCCCGGCCGCCTGCCCGGGGCAGGAGCTGCTGGGAGACCACCGCTTTCAAAGTAGTGGACAGCTGCTGCCGGATCTGGCCCTGCTCCTCGGCGGGGAATACACCGATAACCCGGTTGATGGATGAAACAGCGTCCCGGGAGTGCAGGGTGGAAAACACCAGGTGCCCAGTTTCCGCCGCCCTCAAAGCCGTGCGGATTGTCTCCAGGTCCCGCATCTCCCCCACCATGATCACGTCGGGGTCCGCCCGCAGGGCCGAGCGCAGGGCATCGGCAAAGGACTCCACGTCGGCGTACAGCTCCCGCTGGTTGATGATGCAGTTCCGGTGCAGGTGGACGTATTCCACCGGGTCCTCCACGGTGATGATGTTGCGCCGGTAGAGGCTGTTGATCCGGTCGATGATGGCGGCCAGGGTGGTGGACTTACCGCTGCCGGTGGGCCCGGTCACCAGCACCAGCCCGTTCACCAAATCCGGTAGGCCGTATACAGACCGGGGCAGTCCCAGGGTCTCCAGCTGGGGGATTTCGTCCGCCAGCCGGCGGAAAGCACAGGTGATGCACCCCCGCTGGAAATAAGCGTTGAGGCGGAAACGACCGATGCCGCCTAGGCCAATGGCCAGGTCCACGGCAAAGTGCTTTTCCAGAATCTCCACCTGCCGGGGGGTGAGAATGCTGTACAACAATCTTTTAATATCCTCAGGCGACAGGGGATCATATTTTTCCAGTGGCACCAGTTCCCCCGACACCCGGAGCACCGGGGGCATGTTGGCCGTAATGTGCAGGTCCGATCCCTCGTGGCGCTTTGTTTCCTCCAGCAGTTCCTCCATGCTGGAGGCAGCCCTGTTCTTAAACAGCACGGCTGACTCGCTCATGCGAATCCTCCTTTCATTTTTTGGCGCGCCGCTAAATCAGCAGGGTCATGGCTATCTTCAGCCGCCCCGTATTTTCGTCCATCAGCACACCGATGCTCTTGATCACCACGCAGCTGGTCATTTTTTCATCCAAATCATGGACGTAACCCACCAGACCGCGGTGGTCGCCCTCCAGGGACAGGGTGTACTCCGTCCACTCCATCATGGTCACCGCCTCGGGAAGCGGCACATTCCCCTTGGTTACACCATCCTCTCCACCGCCCGCCTGATCATTGACAGTGGGTGTTTTTTTCTTGGCGGCGGATTTTTTCCGGGCTTCGGCCTTTTCTTCCTCTTCACCCGGCAGGACGATTTTCAGCTTCATGATCTTCAGGCCGTTCCGCAGCGCCAATTCCTTGATTTTCTTTACCACCGCGCTGCCCTCCGCCGCGGCCCGGACCTTCCTGGAGTCGAGTTCCGCCGCCCGGGCTTCCAATTCCCGAAGCTGTTTCTTTTCCTCCGCCACCTTTTCGGTCATTTTCCCCAGGTCGGCGATCTCGCCGATACCGGCTATTTCCTGCTGCACCCCCTGGATTTTATCCAGGGTGCTTTTATACAACTCCATCTTGGGGTCATACACCTTGTTCAGGTAGAGGTAAAAACATCCCGCCAGGACCACCGCCGCCAGCAGGAACTTTTCCATTTTAGTCAGCTTGCGCTTCAATACACCGCATCCCCTTCTCCCGGCCCGGCAATCTGCTCAATCTTTTTCGCGATTTCCATAGTAAACCCGTACCCGTCAGCTTCCTCTACAACCTCAGACTCTTCCAAGCCATCCACGGACAGCGTTGTTTGCTTAATGGCTTTCTCTTTCCAGGTGACCTCCATTACTCTGGCGTATTCGCACCACTCCTCGCCCTGCATTTTCAGGGCCAGGGTGCTGGGAGAGACGGCGCTGCGGCTGATGCCCCTCACCAGCCAGCGATCCGCCCCGGCCGGCACCATTTGAGCGAAAAGCAGATCCGGCGGCCCGTGCCGCAACAGGGCCGCCAGGACTTTTTCCACCTCCTGGTTGACCGCCCCCGCCTCCAGAAACCTGATTTTCTCAGCAGTCAGCAGCCGCTTTTGCTCCAGCTCCTCTGCCTCTTTTTTCAGGCTGTCGTACCGCCCCGCTTTCCCCTTCAGCTCGTCCCGCTGCTGCGTCAGCACCGCCAGCTGCACCTCGGCCCGCTTCATCTGGAAATTCAAAACCAGGTAGTGGGCCATAAAAAACACAGCGATGACGGTCACCGCCAGGATGGGAAACACGTGCACCCGCTCCCGGAACCGCCTGACCGGGTCCACGCTGTCGTCGATGCCGGCGGTTTTCCAGCCGCCCCGAAAAAACAGCTCCCGCAGGCCGGCACCGAACACCGCGGCATACTCCGGAGAGAAACCGCCGGAGCGAATGGACAGAGCCGAAGCCCGCCCCTGCGTCTCCCTTTGAAAAAATTCCAGTATTTTTTCATCCAGGGCTCCCGGCCCCGTCAGCAGCATCCTGCAGCTCAACACCGTGGGGTCTTCAAAAACCCTTGCCAGGTCCGATTCCAACTCCGACGCGGGCAGATCGGCCAGCCCAACCTCCGCCGCCGCCAGACCCGTCGGCATGGTTCGGAGACTGCTTATTTCGCGTTCCTCCACCAGAGCCACCTTCATCGTCTGAAACCCCAGGTCCACCACCGCCACGTTTTCCTTCTTCTTCTCCTTTTCCGCCAGCAGAGCGCCCACCGGGAAGCACAAATCCGGAGGGTATACCCTTTTCAGCCGGAAGCCGGTATCGGCAAAGGTTTTTTTTATGGCAGCAAAGTCTTCGGCGGGCAGCATGGTCACCCACACTTCCACCTGTCCGTCCCCGGACTCGAGGCCCAGCTGGTAGCCCACCAGGCTTTCGCCGGCGGGAATGGTCATGTAAGGCTCGGCCTCCCAGCGCAGCATCTCCTTCAACTGGTAGGAGCGCACTTTTTTTACCAGCCCGGCTTCCAGGGAAAGTTCCACCATAGATACCAAAGGAGTGACCAGCACCACGTTTTTGGGGCACCGGGTAATGCGGGATGCCACCGCTTCCAGCTCCTCCCCGGTGACCGGGCCGTCTTCCGCAAGGCGTTCCAACTTCAGGCAGTGTTCCAGTGAAAAACCCCGCAGCCCCCGCCGCACTACCGCCGCCCGCAGCTCCTTCCCGTCTGTTTCCAGCACCAGAACAGACAGGGGAGATCTGGCCCCGGCGGTCTTTCTCCCGGCCCGCCGGGCATAAACTGGTGCCGCGGGCTGCAAATCATCGTGCAGCGGCTGCCCGCAATACAGGCACGTTTCCCGGCCCGCCGGGTTCCGGCCGTCACACACGGGGCATTTGCAATCTGTAATCTCCGGCATATGTCAGCACCCGCCTATGTTATATTTAGACACAATAATTTTTTCCACCACCAGCGTTCCCCTGGAAAATACGGTTCACGAGCTTCTGTTCGCCCGGCGCGCCAGCTTACGGGCCTGACGGGCTTTCAACAATAATTACCAGCTTTTCCACCACCGGCGACTGTGTCCCACCGGCACCCACGAATACCTTAACGTTTTCGGGGCTCTTTAACTGTCCCGGGCCTGCGGCTATATCAAGCCGCCGCACCCCTCCAAAAACATCGCCCCCGCACAGCTGAAACAATATAGTTTGGCCGGGATCGACAGTAAATGTTTCCGTTAGAGATTTTTCAGGTTGATGGTGAAAGGTAATCTCCACTTCGGCCGGATCCGGCTGCTGGGCCGGCGGCGCTTCCTCATCGTGGTACCCGATAATATTACCCTGCTCATCATACTCATAGACTCGGACATACTTTTTCTGAGTGTTGTTGACTATCTTTCCTTCCACGGTCATACCCACTGCTTTCCATTCTGTATCCCTGATGACAACTTGCAGGTCATCCTTGATTTTATCCTCGTTGCCTTCCCAGATGTCATCTGCAGTATCAAAATTTTTATCCCCACCGGCGCTGGTAATTCTAAGCGTTGTTTCGTCTTCGCTCAATCTAAACCGCAACGGGGTACCCCAGGTGTCCCTCAAGACCTCGTCTTCTCCGACCCCCCAGGGCTTTTGCAGATAAGGTCCCCGCCAGCAAAACCCCGTGGGGTCGGATGCGCCGCCTTGATCATGATCGCTGTAACCCTCAGCGGTGTCCCAGGTCCACAATCCCCGGGGCTGGCCTTCATACCAGCCAGGATCCCAATGATCAGCATCCCACTGCCACAGCGTGGGCCACTGGCCCATATCTCCGATATACCCCCCCACGATGCACCGGCCCGAAGGGTCGAAGGCATCCGCCGGGCCCAGCAGAGCGGCGCGGATTTCCTCCAAGATACGGACGGTTTGTTTTCTCTGGACGCTCTCGTTGGGCTTAAACCACTCTTCCGGGGTGATTTCCAGGACAATATTGTCATTGTTTTTGTTGTCCGGATCAGCTGCGTTTTGATAGGAATTCCTCATCAACGGCGCCGGCGGGCTCACTCCCGGCCACGTGTCGTTTTCCGACGGCAGTTCCACCCTGCCGTCCGGGCCGGCGCTTACCACCAGCAGGTAGATGCTGTTGGGATCGCCGGGATCACCCTGCTCCTTGATAAAAAACAGCGCCCGGCCCCAAGCGTCGGCCAGGATCCCTTCGGTCCTGCGCAGAGGAACGACGTCTTTTTTATCCTGGTTGGCGAAAACAGCCTCAGGGTAGTTCAGGTAAGGTCCCTTCCAGTTGGCTCCCAGATCTTCCCCTGCGGCGGGCTGTTTTTCCCACAGGCCGCAGGGTTGGCCGATATATGGAGGAGCGGCTTCCGGGTCGCCGCCGTGATAAACTTCCTCAGCCACCGCATTCCAGCGGTTATTCACATCATCCCAGTTAAACCTATACAGTTTAGGCAGAGCATCCATGTCCCCGGCATAACCCCGAACCACCCGCAGCCCCCGCTCGTCGTAAGTGTTCTGCGGGCCGACCAGGGCGGTGCGGACGGCTTCCAGCCGCTCCCGGGTGGCCTTGATCCGCTGCTTATTGTCCAGGTGGCCGATGAAAGGCATCACCATGGCGGCCAAAAAGCCCAGGACGGCCACTATGATAATCACTTCCAGCAGGGTAAAGCCGCCCGCCCGCCGAAACCGCCGGCCCATTTTTACTCCCCCCTCGCGCGTTCTCCGTGGTTAAAGCACCTTCTTTTGCCGCCGCTTCTCCCGGCAGCGCCCCGTCGGCGCCGGCCATAACCAACCCCAACACGATCCAGAACAGAGGCATAACCAGGATAGTCTCAAAGTGGAAAAGCCCCTGGACCAGGTAAACCACAATCATGGCCAATAATTCGCAGCGGGCCGGCAGCTGGCGTCCCATTTCCCTTAAAACGAACCCGAAAAACGTCAGATAGGCCAGCAAGGCAAAAGCACCCATGGCAACGGCCGTTTCAATATAAAGGCTGGGGGTTTTATCCAGCAGAAAAGCAAAGGGCAGCATCCGGACGACATGCACCAGGTGGTCGGGCCCCAGGCCAAAGGCCCAGCAGCCGGACAGCAGCTGCAGGGTGTTCTCCCAAACCGCCGCCTGCTCCCTGAGGCTGACCACCCCCACCTTACCCGCCAGTCCCCAAAATACCACTCCGGCCGCAAAAACCAAGGTCACGGCCAGCAGCGCCCCGGCCGGCGCCAGCCAGGCCTTTTTACTCCCGCTGGAAAAGTTGTAGCGGACGATAACGGCCAGCCCCCAAAATGCACCCAGCCAAGCGCCCCAGTTAAAGCTCACCAGCAGCCCAGCGTAAATGACGGCGGCGGCAGCCAGCCAAACCGGCCGGCGGCGGCCCAGGTAAATCTGCAGGGCGGCAGGCAGGACAAAGGCAGCATAGGTGCCCAAATAGTCGGGGTTGCCCAAAGTGCCGTAGGCAGTCAAACCTTCGCGGAAGGCCTCATGGGGCACCGGGTTAAATCCGCAGGCCTGGAGCACCGCCAAAAAGGAAACCACGGCGGCACTGGCGGCCATGTACGGCAGAAGCCTGGTGCCATCGGCTGTGCAGGAAGCGAGAATGAACAGGATGATACAAAAAAGATAAGTGCACAGGCCGGTGTAGCGCAGGGGCGCGCCCACCCAGGCGGTCAGGGGGTAGGCCGCCAGGGAGACGGCCACCAGAGCGCAAAAGAGAAACACCCCCAGGGGGATGAAGGCGCGATGGCTGAACCTGGCCCTTTCCTTAAACAGGACAGCCAGGGCCCACAGGGATACAGCCGCCAGAACCAGATAACGCGGGGCGTAAAAGTAATCCCACTGGTAATTTCCCCAAAAGGATAATTTCCACTGGCCGGGCACCACCAGCAGGGGGTATAGGGCCGTCATCAAAAAAAGAAGCCGGTATTTTGCATCGGCCTGTCGCCACTTGCCAAGCCGGGTTCTTACATCTGCAGCCAAGGCGGCACCTCCGTTTACATACAAAATCCTCAGCCCGCCGCCATCCGGCGGAGGGCTTCCCGAGCTGAAACAAGGGCGGGCGCTGCCGCCCACACCCCTGTTTCAAACAATTCGGTCAGATTGTTAATAGTTAGCTCTTGTTAATTACGACTTGGTAGTTACGGTAATTTTAAGCTCCGGCTCGCCGACGCCCATCAACTGGCAACCTTCAGGGCAAAATGTGGTAAACTGCCAAACTTCCTGGGCTTCTGTCAAATCGAAAGTCTTAACCTCTCCGCTTGGATACTCTACATCAACTTTCTCGGCATCGCCTGTGGCAATTCTATCAACCGTGGCCTGCAGCCTAGGAACAATAACGTTGTAGTTGTTGTAAATGAAGTGATCACCCCGCCGCATACCGTTCGGGCAAAGGGCGGCATCCTGGATCTGGCCCTCTGTAACCAAGTCGCTGTCCGGACCAACGCCAAGAATGATGCGGTAAATCAGATCAGGATTGCCCCAATCCGGATCTGTAGAATCAGTAATATCGCTAAAGTTGTCAGTGGCTGCATCCGGGCAGCCGGCACCCACCATCAGCACCGAAAGACCTTCTTTGACATCTACAAGTTCCATATAGGGGTGAGCTGCTTGAGGATAAGTACTGCTATATTTTTCGTCAACCGTTGAAGAAGGGTTGAGGTTATACACTTGGCTAATCCCCAAATCTATAAGCTCCTGCGCCTCTGCCGCATTCAGTACGTGCCGCTTCAAGTGCACCATAGCGTCCATATCTCTGGATAATACTTCTTTATAATCTTTTTTATTGTCATCGATATACCCAGCGGCATCTGTATCAGCATAATCAGCAGCAGTATAAGGGTCGGCACCTGTGTTGATAACCAGGTTCGTCAGTTTGTTGGGCAGCTGTCCGTAATTTTCGGTATAAGCACCCAAAACCTGACGCAGCCGCTGCTGGTTTGTATCGCATATGGTGTCCGACGCTCCGGTGGCCACATTGGCCAGGCGGGGAGCAAGCATGGCTACCAGAAAGCCCATAATGGCGACGACGATGATCAGCTCGATCAGGGTGAAACCGTTCTGGCCTTTCAACCGACTTTTAATCTTGTTCTTAAATTTTTGTCCCATAAAAATAAAAACCCCTTTCCAAGAAAATATCTTTTCTCAGAAGGGTTCACCCACAGAACCACCTTCTTCAGTTAGTTAATTAAAATACCTTCTTACGGACCCCGCGCCCGCCTTCCTTCGGCCGGGTAAAACCGCCCGGGCAGCATTTGCCTTCTTTTGCCGCACCACCCCCTTTTCTCCCAGATTCCCCCACCCCGGGGAAACCTCCCGGGACATTTCAGCTATCTTAAATGCCCCACGCCTATCAAGCCTAGCCGACGCCCTTGGCATCCTTTTCCGGACGCCGGTAGAAGTCCACCACGTAGCGGTACTGCTTACCGCAGTGGATAATGACCTCCTTCTGGCCCTTTTTTAGAATCCTCATCTCAATTTTCATTTCGCCGTAACCGTTATGGCTGAAGAGAGATTCGTATAATTGACGGATTTTCATCAATACTTTCTCATTGTCTTGTGTCATACCCGCCCCCTCCCCAGCACCCGCCGGCAGATTTTCCCAAAACGATCCATCCCCCCCAGGCCGAAGACGCTTCTGTCATAGGAAACGCCCCCGCATTCATAAAAATTCTTTGTCATTATTCTAATTGAAAATAATTATCATTGTCAAGTGTATTGGTAAGTTTTTACCACAAAAAATTAAAAAATTATTTGTATATACTAATTAGAAGGCAAACGATGTCAAACAAACCGCTAATATGCTGATTTTTTTATTATCTGCAGCACCACTGTTTTACCCTGGAAAGCGGCACCTTACTAAAGTATCCTTAATTTATTATTTTCTACAGCCTGTTTTCATTTCCTGTTAAACAATTGGTGCCGGTAAAAAAATGTTAAAATATTAATCAGCCCGATGCTGATGGAAGTATTTCTTGTATAATTAAGCATATAAATAATCCATTGGAAGGGAGTGTAAAGGGTAGTGTTTTTTAGAATTGCACACGGGTCGGTCAGCGGCCGGTTATTGACGGGCAGTCTGTTAAAGCTGCTGACTCTAACAGCAGCAGCACTGGTATTCTTATGTTCAGGTTATCTGGGTATTAACCGGGCCCAGGCAGCGGGTATTGACGTGGAGTTTGAAAAAACTTTTGGCAGTGAAAATGATGACCGAGGCCTGTCTGCCTGCCCAGTTGATGACGGCGGTTATATCATAGTGGGAGAAACTGTCTCCGGCTATCAACACGGCTCCGGGGGCCGTGATGTCTACCTGATTAAAATTGACAAATCGGGGCTTTTGCAGTGGAAGCGAAGCTGCGGCGGCATTCGAGATGATTACGGTGTACACATCCGGCAGACAAAAGACGGCGGGTACATCATTGCCGGAATAACAGAATCCTATTCCGATTACGGCAGCACTAACAAGGACGTATACCTGGTTAAAACCAACACTTCCGGTTGGAAACAGTGGCATAAAACCTATGGAAACAGCGGCGATGATTATGGTTCATGTGTACAGCAAACCGGCGACGGGGGGTATATTATTGCCGGTAAAACAACCGCCTCCAAGACCGGTGATACAGATGTCTACCTTATCAAAACCAGTTCCTCAGGCCGCCTGGAGTGGGAAAAAACCTTTGGTGGCCATAAGGCTGACCTGGCCAACTATGTTGAGCAGACAAATGACGGCGGCTATATCGTGGTTGGTCAAACCTATTCCTTCGGTGCGGGAAACTTCGATGGATACATGATTAAAACTAATGCCCGGGGAGAAAAGGAATGGGAAAAAACCTTCGGCGGCAGGGGATGGGATGCATTACATTCAGTAACACAAACAAAAGACGGCGGCTATATTTTGACCGGCGAAACATCCACCGGCAGCCCGGGTGGTTCCAGTGCCTGGCTGATAAAAACTGACAGTAAAGGCAGCAAATTATGGGAGAAAACATTTAACGGTAAGGGCTGGGCAGTTGGCAGAACGGTACGGCAGACCGATGACCGGGGCTGCATGGCAGCAGGGTGGACTGTCTCCAAAGACAGTGGTGGATTTAACTTCTACTTAATAAAAACAGATCCCAACGGTAAAAAAATATGGGAGAAAACTTTAAAAGGAACCCGGTTTGACAGGCAGTTTTCTATCCAGCAGGCCGGCGATGGCGGTTATATCGTTACCGGTTGGTGGGCTGATCTGCTAAAATGGAATAAAACCCGCAGCAGTGGTACAGAAGTATATATTATGAAAATCCAGCAGGTACCGTGATTCATAAAAGCGCTTGCCCCCCTGCTGTTCCCCCGGCAGCCTAAAATTACCGCTCCATTTCTTTAACTTCAGAAACAGCACCCATGCCGGGCAAACACAGAAAAAAGTCGAGAGATTATTCTCTCGACTTTAATGCTTAACTTTATAATCCATTACCCGCTTTTCCCAGGTACGCATTTTTACCTCGTTACCTTTGTTTTCCAGTATATACTGGGGCAAAACCGGTGTTTTGCCGTAACCGTTGGGAGCATTGATTATATAAGTCGGTATTGCCAGCCCGGAGGTGTAGCCGCGTAATTTTTCCATAATCTCCATACCTTCATCTACCGATGTAATAAAATGACTTGTACCAGTTACTTGTTTGGCATGGAAAATATAATAGGGCCTTATTCTGACCTTTAACAGCTCGTGATTCAGCTTTTTCATCACGTGGGGATCATTATTGACATTCTTCAGAAGCACTGCCTGGTTGCCCAATACCGCACCGGCTTTAATCAGCATATCACATGCTTTGGCAACCTCAGGTGTAACCTCCCTCGGATGATTAAATTGAGTATTGATATAGATGGGAGGATATTTTTCTATCACCGCACATAATTCCGGTGTAATGCGCTGGGGCAGTGTCACCAGAGTTCTGGTTCCTAAACGCTTTATTTCTACATGTTCTATTTTATTCAGCTCACCCAACAGCCAATCCAGCAGTTTATCTGAAAGCATCAGGGCATCACCGCCGGTAACCAGCACGTCTCTGATTTCCGGATTGGCCCGAATGTAATCCAATGCTTCTTCCAGCACCTGCTTGGGTTTATGGGTGTCTACTTCCCCAATATTACGACGGCGCTGGCAGTGACGGCAGTACATGGCACATTGATTGGTAACGTTAATAATTAACCTGTCCGGGTAACGCCGGGTAATAGCTGGGGCCGGAGAGGTGAATTCTTCTCCCATGGGGTCATCCACACCACATGTATCCGTCAGTTCTGCACCGCTGGGTATGGACTGCAGCCAAATGGGGTCATTTTCAGCGGGCTCCATTAAGCTGGCATAATAAGGTGAAATGGCCCAGCGGAACTTTTCTCCAACCTGATCAATTACTTTAGCCTGTTCATCGCTGAAGTCAAAAATCTTCCTTAGGGTTTTTGTATCTTTAATGCGGTTGGCTATCTGCCATTTCCAATCGTTCCAGTTTTCTTCGGTGCCTCCCAAAACCTCAAGTATGCGCTTTTTACGCTGCCGGATTTGTTCCTGCAGGTCAAAACCTGTGTATATTTTATCTTTCACTTTTAAATAATCATCAATTCTGCTGCGCAGTTCCGCAGCCCTGTCAAGGGCTATTCGGCGTTTTTCTTCACTTGTTAACTTTTTATCGGCCATTATATTCCCTCCTTCTACGTTTTTATCATATTCTGTGCTATATTTTTTGTGTTTTTGACAAATAAAAACCCCATTTAAGCATGGGGCTTACAGGAATACTCAACTACGCGTATCCTAGTTAAGAATACTGCTTTCCCCCCTCTTTCAACGCTTGCGAAGTTAGCTGACGGATTCGGGTTGAAAGTACCCTACCCATTAAATGTTAAATGGGATTCACCCCAAAAATTTGGTTCCCCCGCTTCTTGTCAAAAAGAACTCAGCGATTTTAGAGGAAATACTTATATACACATATATTTAATTATACCATTTTTTTAACTCTCTTACCACTTCAGCAGCAGCTAAATTCACCGGCAAAATAAATATTCACTTCTTCTCAATAACTGAAATTAAATAATTCCAAAATTCCTTTTTTTATTTCTCCATCGGGAAAGTAAAGAATGCTCAGTGAACAATTATTCATTTGCAGCCGCCAGTATTCGTTTAAATCAATACCCATGATATGGCAAATAATGGAACGAATTACCCCCCCGTGAGAAACCACTAAAACATTTTGGCCCGGATGTTCGGCAATAATATCGCTTATGGCAGCCATTACTCGTTTTACCAAATCAGAAAGCACTTCTCCGCCGGGTATCGGGGTAGCGGAAGGATTCTTCCACCATTGTTCAACCGTTTCTTTATACCGGTCCGTTATTTCTTCTATGGTTAACCCTTCCCAGTTACCAAAATTAATCTCTCTTAGCTGCTGTTTGCAAATAACCGGAATATTAAATTTCCCGGCGATAATTTCCGCGGTTTCTTTTGCTCTGCTGAGGTCACTGGCATAGGCGGCATTAATATCAAATTTTTGCATGTATTGAGCCAACCGTTCCGCCTGTTCCCTGCCCACCGGGGACAATGTTATATCGCTGTGCCCTTGAAACTTTTTTACAGCATTCCACTGGGTTTCCCCATGCCGGACAAAATAAAGTCTGGTACCCAATCTACAGTCCTCCTGTATTTCAGCTTAAATTTTGGAATGCCAGTGATTTAATCTCCATAGGAATCCCGGCCACAATGAGATAAACTTCATCCGCATAGTCGGCAATCACCTGATTGGCAAGACCCGCTACTTCCCGAAAAGCTCTTCCCAAACGATTGTCGGGTATTAATCCCAGGCTTACCTCATTGGCCACCACAATTATTGCCGCCCTGGTTTCAACGGTTGCAGAAGCTAATTTTTTCACTTCGCTAAGAATAAAACTTTCCTTATCCGCCCAGGAAATGCCTGAAGCAGTGTTGTTAGCATCCAGCAGCAGGTTTGACAACCATAATGTTAAACAATCTATTAAAATAACATCTGTTCTGCTGCCATGTTCTTTTATAACATCAACCAGATTGGTGGTTTCTTCTATGGTTTGCCAGTGCTGGGGACGGGACGCACGATGCAGGGCAACTTTTCTGGCCATTTCATCATCCAAAACTGCGGCGGTGGCTACATAGGTAACATCACTGCTGATATTCACTGCCAACTTCTCTGCAAAACGGCTTTTACCGCTTTTGGCACCACCGAGAACCAATATTAACTTCCCTTTGTCCATAATCTCCACCTTCCTAAATAATCCTCCCCCCCACATTCCCTAGGAAAAGCTACTTCAATAATTAAATAACAAAATCCTGCTTTTTAAGTAAGAATTAAATTTTTATGTTCATGATTAATAAGTTATAATTAACAAAAGGACGGGTGAAGACATGGCCTTAGTAAGATTTAAGCAGCTTTTTTCTGCCGTTACCAGCAGGTTATCGGTAAAAGATCATCATTTCATAAAGGAACATCTTAATTGTAAGGAGCAAAAACTTTTTGAGCAGATGGATATTCCCACCCAAAGGCATTGTTTAAATGTTGCCTACACCTGTCTTGAGCTGTTAAAAAATTATCCCGGGGCAAATAAAAACACATTAATAAAGGCAGCCTTATTACATGACTGCGGTAAAAAAGCGGGTGAGGTGGCAACCTGGCACCGGGTGGCAATTGTTTTAACTTATTTTTTGTTTCCCCCCGCCGCTAGGTACCTGCAGCGCCGGGGGAAATATAAAAAAAGCGGCTCGCTGGCCAGGGCCTTTTATATTCATTCAATTCATGCTCAAAGGGGATGCGTGTTTGCTCAAAGGGCCCGGTTAGACCCGGAGGTAATCTCTTTAATCCGCCATCACCATGATAAATATGAAAACGATTCCATAGAATTGAAACTGCTGCAAATGTCAGACAACGCAAATTAAATAAAACCTCCGGTGATTGTCACCGCAGGTTTTGTCATATTTTCTTAATATTAACAGTTTTTTACTTATTGTGTATAAAACTGTTAATATTAAGTATTTTTTAATGAAGATTCATTTGTAAGTTTAGATTCCAGCTCAACAATTATTTTGTTTTTATTTATCAACCACTTGGCATATCTATAATTATTTTTGTGTAATTTTTTATTTTCCCTTTCCAGTTTTGACAATATCTCATTTTTTTCTCTTTCTATTTTTTCTATTAAATTCATTAAAACACGACGACTTAATCTCAGCTGTTCAACTTTATCTTCTAATTCCTGCACCCTGCTTTGAAGATAACGTACATATTCTTTGTCGCTCAATGAATCACCGCCTTTAACCAGCATCTAGCCATAGTATATGCTGAAAAGGGGCGAAATAGACATTAGCTGACTAGTATTCATTTAGTTAAAAACAAAATTATTTTTAATGCGTTCCAAAGCCTCTTTCAACTGTTCCTCCGGCTGCACCAACGCTATGCGAACATATCCCTCACCCTGTTCACCAAAGGCTACGCCGGGAATTACCAGCACGCCGGTTTTCTCCAATAATTCAATGGCAAATTGATAAGAAGACGTGTATCCCTTGGGTATGGGAGCCCACACGAACATTGAGGCCCGGGGTTTGGGCATCTTCCAACCAAGGGATGCCAAACCATCAACCAAAACATCCCTGCGCTGCTGATAAATACGGGCGTTTTCCACTACACAATCCTGAGAGCCCGTTAGTGCGGCCACAGCGCCCTCCTGTACCACGCTGAACACACCGTAATCAATATTGGACTTAATTGTGGCCAGGCTGCTTAATACCTCCGCATTACCAACGGCAAAACCACAGCGACACCCGGCCATGCTATATGTTTTAGATACTGAATAAAACTCGATTCCCACCTCTTTGGCTCCCGGTACCTCCAAAAAGCTGATGGGCTTGTACCCATCATACGCCAATTCCGAATAAGCAACATCATGACAAACCAATATATTGTTTTTCTTAGCAAAATCAACCACCTGTTCAAAAAAAGAACGGTCTGCCACTGCAGCCACCGGGTTGTTGGGATAGTTTAACCACATTAATTTAGCCCTCTGGGCCACATCAGCAGGAATAGCGCTTAAATCGGGCAGAAACTTATTTTCCGCCAGCAGCGGCATGGGGTATACTTTACCCTGGGCCAACAGGATGCTGGCCGAGTAAATGGGATATCCCGGATCAGGAACCAGGGCAATATCACCGGGATCAATATATGCCAGCGCGATATGCCCCAGGCCGTCTTGGGAACCCATCAGCACCAGCACTTCGTTTCGGGGATCTAAGTACACCCCGAATCTTTTTAAATACCAATCCGCCAGCGCTTGATGCAGTTCAGGTTTTCCGGTAATAGGATATGTATAATTGCCGGCTTTATCAAGGGCTCTGTGCATGGCCTCTATGATATGCGGAGCAGGGCTGCGGTCGGGACTGCCAATACCCAAGTTTATTACTTTAATGTTCCTTGCCTCTACCTGTTGTTTTCTTACATTCATTTCACTAAAAATGGCAGAGCTTAATTCCTTCATCCGTTGAGATTTTTGCATAGCTACCTCCAGTCTCCAGTCATTTAAGTAAATCTCTTATCCGCTTAAAAGACTCCATTGGTGCGGTGACGGCACCCAAACGGTTGCATAAATCGTGTTTTTTCCCGTGATAATCAGAACCACCGGTAGGTATCAAATTCCATTTTTCTGCCTGCTTTAAATAATACTGGCACTGTAAGGGGGAATGATGGGGATGCCACACTTCAATGCCCTTCAAACCGCAGTTTATTAACCAGGGCAGCATATCAATACTGGTGACAGTTCCCGGGTGGGCCAGTACGGGTATGCCTCCTGATTGGGATATTAACTTTATTGCTTCGGTGGGCGCAATTTTTTTCCGCGGTACATAAGCGGGACAGCCCCGGCCAATATACTCTTTAAAAGCCGCTTCACGATTGGGAACTATATTTCTTTCCACCAGTGCATCAGCAATATGAGGACGTCCCACAGTACCCTCGCCGGCAATTTCCTGCACCCTACTCCATTTTATATCGCAGCCCATGGCATTAAGCTTATCAACCATTTTTTGGGCTCTAATCAAGCGGTAATCTCTCATTTCTTGTAAGGCTGATACCAGCTGCGGGTGGTTCGGTTCTTTAAAATAACCGAGGATATGAACTTCGCTATTATTATAATAACAGCTTATTTCCACACCGGCCAAAACGTCAATACTTTTCCCCTCGGCCGCCTGCCGGGCAGCAGCCACTCCATCAATGGTATCGTGATCGGTAATGGCAATGGCCTGCAGTGCCAGCGACAGCGCACGCTCAACCACTTGAGCCGGAGTATCGGTACCATCTGATACGGTGGTGTGAATATGTAAATCAGCGGGCATTAAACCACCCCTATCTTATCTAAAAATAAAGTATTTATATGCCGGTGCCGCACTACCCTACTACTTTGCTCAAGATGCGCAGGAAATTACCTCCCAAGATATTATTAATTTCATTTTTATTATACCCTCTTTTTATCAAACCTTCAGCAACCCGGGGCAGCATGGTACAATCACTGACTTCATCAATGGTTCTTTCTACACCGTCAAAATCTGTTCCTATGCCAATATGGTCGGTTCCCACCAAATCAGCTATATGATCAACATGATCCAGATACCTTTCCAGATTGGCATATTTTTCCGAGATAAAATCCGGCACCAGGGTTAACCCTATTACCCCTCCCACCTGGGCAAGGGCTTTAATCTGCCGGTCAGTTAAATTGCGCGGGTGGGGACAAAGAGCTGCACAATTGGAATGCGTTGCTATCACCGGTTGACTGGAAATATCAAGTACGTCCCAAAAACCGGCTTCCGAAAGATGAGAAACATCAATCAGCATGCCCAGTTTATTCATCTCTCGTACCACTTCCACTCCGAAATTTGTCAAACCACCCCTTGTCCGTCCTTCCCCTACACCGTCAGCAATACTGTTGCGGCCATTCCAGGTCAGGGTCATACAACGTACCCCTAAACGGTGATATACGGGCAGCATATATAACCTGCCTCCCAGCGCTTCTCCTCCTTCAATGGCCAGCACCGCTGCCACCCTGCCGGATTGAACTGTTTCTACAATATCCCTTTGACAGGCAGCCAGGCACATTTGATCTTTATATTGATCACACTGTTTATAAAATGTATCTATTATTTCCATGGCCCTTTCGATACCTTTTACTTCACCGTAACTGGGGTGAATAAATACGGCAAAAAATTGAACATTAACACCGCCAACCTTTAACCGCGGCAGATCAACGTGACCTGATTCTGATTTTTCACCCAAAGTTCTATTTTCTTCCTTTAACTTGGTTAAAGTATCGCAGTGGGCATCAACCACCAGTCCCTGCGGCAGCATACCATACCTCCCTCTAAGAAAATAACCTGTCCATGTGCATCTGTACATGAACAGGTTAATATTTTCACAAACTAGTTATCAAACTAACGGGGTTCAACAATCAACTTAATAGCAGTTCTTTCTTCACCATCAATTAAAATATCAGTAAAAGCAGGGATGCAAATCAGGTCTATCCCACTGGGAGCAACAAACCCTCGAGCAATTGCTACCGCCTTTACTGCCTGGTTTAGTGCCCCGGCACCAATAGCCTGAAGTTCCGCGCAACCATTTTCTCTCAACACACCGGCCAGGGCTCCCGCTACAGAGTTTGGGTTGGACTTTGCTGAAACTTTTAATACTTCCATTCTTGTAAACCTCCTCTAAGGATACTGATAATTTGCCTCTCCCACGACTTATTTAATAAGAATATGTATTCTATGTATATTTAAAAAATTCCTTCTTATGCGAATAAAATTAACACATCTATATGTAATTTATTCCAGGTTAAAAATACGCTGTATTTCAACGGCCTTTCCGGTGGTTTCGTCAATACTTATCACCACGGCATTAAACTGGTAATCTGTATTGGCAACTTCAAATTTCTGGGGCAGGCCGGTTTTAAACTTACGTAAAATAACATCTGTTTTCACACCAATTACAGAATTACGGGGGCCGCTCATGCCCAGGTCAGTAATATATGCGGTACCCTCCGGCAGTATTCTTTCGTCAGCGGTCTGCACATGGGTATGGGTACCAACAACGGCAGTAACCCGCCCGTCCAAGTGCCACCCCATGGCCACCTTTTCTGATGTTGCTTCGGCGTGAAAATCTACTAATATTATATCCGCCCGGTGTTCAATTTCCTTAATTAACTCATCAACTTTACGAAAGGGACAATCAACCTCGGGCATATATACCCTTCCCGCAAGATTTATCACCGCAATTTTAAGATCATTAACCCCATATATATTGTAACCGTTCCCGGGAGTACCGGGTGGATAATTAGCCGGTCTAATTATCCGGGGCTCCTTGGGCAGGTAAGCAAATATTTCTTTTTGATTCCACACGTGGTTGCCCATGGTAAGCATGTCTACACCAAATGAAAAAAGCTCTTTGGCAATAGCTTTTGTTATTCCCTTTCCCCCTGCTGCATTTTCACCGTTAGCGATAACAAAATCAAGGCCCAAATCACCTTTAAGACTGGGTAAACATTCTTTAACAGCACGGCGACCGGCCTTCCCTACAATGTCACCAATCATTAAAACCCGCAATATTGATCCCCCTAGTTATTTGTTGAATACCAGTACCCGTCCATCTGCACGAAAGGCAAATAACGGCTTACCTTTATTACAGCTCTTTACATTTTCTAACATGGCTTCTATCATCTCTTCCTGAAATTTTAAATCATCTTCATAAAAAGTCTCGGGATTTTCTGTTATTATATTTGTTTTCCCTGCTTGATGCAAACTTTGTATTATTAGTGCTATTTCTCCTTGTACCAGTGTATCTATATCCCTCTCTATTTGTATTATAGTTAGGCTCTCTATAATTTGACTGCTAATTTTAAGTATATTGGCCTTTTTTCTTTCCAGCATGTTGTATGCTTCAATACTATCCCGGATAAATTCCTGTAAGCTTTTTAACTCCGATTCTTCTAATACATCAGCAAATATAAAGTTTAATTTTAAAGTTTTCTTTTCGGGATTAAAATTGATAGTGGAAATCTCCGGGTATCTTACCAAAATAGAGGTAAGTAAATTTACCGTTTCAGTCACATCTTCGCTGCTTTTGTAAACTGAACTCAATGATGTCACCACCTGCAATCATTTCATAAATAAGTGTAATTTTTAAGGTATTCTTGTTTTTATCATTAATTTCCTGCTAATTTCGAGTTAGTTGTTATATAAAAAATATTCCAGATATTTTTAAATAAAAGCAGAAAACGACCCCATTGCGGGGTCGCTCTTTTTCCAAAGCAATTACTTTGCGTATTCAACCACTCTGGTTTCCCTAATTATTGTCGCTTTAATTTGTCCCGGGTAATCCAGTTCGTTTTCAATTTTTTTCGTGATTTCCCTGGCCATTCTCACAGCAGCCAGGTCATCAACTTTTTCCGGCTTAACCATAATGCGGATTTCCCGCCCTGCCTGAATGGCATAAGACTTTTCTACACCATCAAAGGAGTTAGCTATTTCCTCCAGCTTTTGCAATCTCTTAATATAAGATTCCAGCGTCTCTCTCCGGGCCCCCGGTCTGGCAGCAGAAACCGCATCAGCGGCCTGTACCAGCACTGCTTCAATGGTTTTCGGTTCTTCATCACCATGGTGAGCAGCCACGGCGTGAATAACCTCCGGGTTTTCTTTGTATTTCTGACAAAGGTTAACCCCAATGGCCACGTGAGGACCTTCCACCTCGTGGTCTACCGCTTTACCAATGTCATGCAGCAAACCCGCACGCTTAGCTATTTTTACGTCAATACCCAGCTCCGCAGCCATCAAACCGGCCAGGTGGCAGACCTCAATGGAGTGCTTCAGTACGTTCTGCCCGTAACTGGTACGAAACTTCAACCTACCCAACAGCTTAACCAGTTCCGGATGCAAACCGTGCACACCCGTTTCAAAGGTAGCTTGTTCACCGGCTTCGCGAATTTGTACTTCCACTTCCTTTTGAGCCTTTTCCACCATTTCTTCTATTCTGGCCGGGTGAATACGGCCATCGGAAATAAGTCGTTCTAAAGCAATGCGGGCAACTTCACGACGAATGGGATCAAAACCGGATAAAATCACCGCCTCCGGCGTATCATCAATTATTAAGTCTATACCGGTTAGTGTTTCGAAGGCTCTAATATTACGTCCTTCGCGTCCAATAATGCGGCCTTTCATTTCGTCATTAGGCAGTGGTACCACTGATACCGTTGCTTCGGCAACATGGTCAGCGGCACAGCGCTGTATAGCCTGGGAAATAATATCCCTGGCCCTTTTTTCCGCTTCTTCTCTGGCGCTTTGTTCCCTTTCCTTTATCATCACTGCAACATCATGTTCTATTTCTTTTTCTATATCAGCCATCAGTATCTGCCTGGCTTCTTCAGAGGTTAAGCCGGAAACACGCTCCAGCTCAGCCAATTGCCGCTTTAACACTTCTTCTATTTTTACTTTGGTATTTTCTATTTCTATTTCTTTCTGCTGCAGGATTTCTTCTTTCTTTTCATTAGCTTCAATTTTACGATCTAAGGATTCTTCTTTTTGCATCAAGCGCCGCTCCAGGCGCTGCAGCTCGCTGCGCCTTTCTTTATATTCCCTCTCTACTTCATTGCGAAACTTAAGAACTTCTTCTTTCGCTTCCAGTATCGCTTCTCTCTTTTTAGATTCAGCCTGTTTCCTTGCTTCTTCTAAAATTTTATCTGCTTCAGCTTCAGCAGTGGCTATTTTAGCCTCTGCCAGGTGCTTGCGTATTAAATAGCCCACTACTAAGCCCAATATAACTGATATGATTACAAATAAAATCACCTGCGGATCCATTGCTCATTTCACCTCCTATCTATCAAATTAATGTGTTATCTGGTTGTTTCCAAATAAAAAAACCGAGACAATTCCCGGCAGAAAATAGTAACTTGATCCTAACGATATAGACATACCTATTCTTATGCATACAGTATATGAATAAAACCGGCTGTACTGCAAATTATACTGTATGATAAGATTTAAGTATTTACTTGTATATATTTAAACATATTTAATAAATTAAAATATATATTTAAACCTCTATATCGTTATTATCAGATCCTAAATTCTGCCATTCTTCATTTTACAATTTTTCTTGATAGGTGTCAAGAAAACCAGTCATAACCTAATCCCATTCAGATAAAACTTTAAATATAGTATCATAGGAAAAACCCCGGCGCTGTAAAAGCCCTGCTGCCCTTTGCTTTGTAAGGGGTTTACTGCTATTGTTTATTTTTTTTTGAATCAGTTTTTGGGCCAATTCTAATTCCATTTCTGCATCTATTTCTGCCAACACTGCTTCAGCCTTTTGTTTATCTATGCCATATTTCTTTAACTCGTATTTTAGCCCCACCACTCCCATGGGACGTGCGGCCAGCCGGTGCTCCACCCATTGACGGGCAAAGACATAGTCATCGATTAATTGATACTCTTTCAGAAAATCCAGCACTTTATCAATAATATCATCCCGGTAGCCCTTTTGAAGTAATTTATCTTTAATTTCTTTCTCGCTGCGCCGGCGAAAAGTCAGCAGGCGCATGGCGTAGTTTTTAGCCCGGTTATAATCTTTTTTATCGTTGATGTTATCACTCCTTGTCTCCTCCAGCGGTAAACAACTTACTTTCCGGGTGCATTTGAAAAACCGGGGCCGCTGTACGGTCCCCGGCTGTATGTTTACTCCGCTTCCGGCTGTTCGTTATCGTTACCTGCCTTTTCAGTATTGTTTTTAGCCCGCAGGTTGACTTTCTCATATACCTTTTGTTCAATTTCCGCCGTCAGATCCGGGTGCTGCTTTAAAAATTCTTTAACATTTTCACGACCCTGACCCAGTCGTTCTTGATTATAAGAGTACCATGCACCGCTTTTTTGAATAATGCCGTGCTGAACAGCCACATCTAAAACGCTTCCCTCCCGGGAAATACCTTCACCATACATGATATCGAATTCCACCTGCTTAAAGGGTGGGGCAACTTTGTTTTTAACAATTTTTACTTTAGTCCGGTTTCCTATTACATCCGCACCCTGCTTTAGCTGCTCGGATTTGCGAACTTCCATGCGTATGGAAGAATAAAATTTCAAGGCCCGCCCGCCGGGGGTGGTTTCCGGGTTGCCAAACATTACACCAACCTTTTCTCTTAACTGGTTAATAAAGATAGCCGTGGTCCTGGATTTGCTGATTACGCCGGTAAGTTTTCGCAGCGCTTGAGACATCAGGCGGGCCTGCAGGCCCACATGCGCATCCCCCATCTCTCCTTCTATTTCCGCCCTGGGCACCAGCGCGGCAACCGAGTCAACCACTACAACATCCACAGCACCGCTTCTCACCAGGGCTTCGCAAATTTCCAGGGCCTGCTCCCCTGTATCCGGCTGTGAAATTAATAAATTATCTATATCTACCCCCAGGGCCTTGGCGTAATTAGGATCCAAGGCATGCTCGGCATCAATGATTGCCGCTATCCCCCCCGCTTTTTGTGCTTGAGCCACTATATGTAAGGCAATTGTGGTTTTCCCGGAGGATTCTGCACCAAATATTTCCACCACTCTACCCCGGGGTACTCCACCTACACCAAGGGCTATGTCCAGGGCCAAACATCCGGTGGGAATGGTGGCCACTTCCATCTTCGCATTAGCTTCACCTAACCTCATCACCGAACCCTTACCAAACTGCCGCTCTATATTACTTAGAGCGGCTTCTAAGGCTTTTTGTTTGTCAGACAAAAAAGCCCCTCCTTTCCAGAAATAATTACTTTTATAATCACCACTACGCCGGCAATTGATCCGGACACCATAAGAAAACGCATGTTCGGGACTTATTGAAATTATAGCTTTAATTTCCGCTGCTTGTCAATTAAAAAATATAATTTTAATTATAAAGGACGCGCTAATCGCATTGTGCGAAGTTACGCGTCCTGGCTTTTTACTTACCCTGCAAATAATGGCGAACCATTTTTAATGAAGCATTTACCCCCCCTTGGCGTATAGCAGTACGCCGCCCAGGCATTTTATATTTCCTGCACTGGGTTCCCTCCGGGGTGGCTAAAGCTATATATACCAACCCTATGGGCTTATTTTCACTGCTGGCCGGGCCTGCCACACCGGTAACCGCTAAACCGAGGTCTGCATCGAGCAGTTTGCGAACGCTTTCCGCCATTGCCACTGCTGCCCACTCACTTACAGCACCATATTTTTCCAACCCCTGGTGATCAATGCCCAGTATTTTTTCTTTGGCCATCCTGCTGTAGCAAACCACACCGCCCTTTAAATAATTTGAACACCCAGCTATATCACAAAGCCGGGACTCAACCAAACCGGCGGTGCAGGATTCCGCCACCGCAATGGTCATTCCTTTTTTCTTTAACAAGTCCCCCACCACAAGTTCTATTTTTTCATCATCGGTGGCAAAAATATAGGGACTTAGACGTTTTTTAATTTCTTCGGCCAAAGGTTTGACCAGTTTATCCGCTTCCGCACTTGTTTTGGCATGGGCACTAACGCGCACGTGCACCTCGCCGGGACGGGCAATATAGGCTATTTCCGGGTTGCTTACCCCGTCAAGATCACTGAGTAAATCCTGTACATTATCCTCCCGAATCCCGGTCAATTTAAAGATTGTAAAGCGGGTTACATCTCCACGCACCGGTAATGATGCCAGGTATGGCGCCACCGAGTTTTCATATATTGCTTCCAATTCCCATGGCGGACCGGGTAAAATGATTACTATTTTATTGTTTTCCGTTTTAATAATCGCTCCCGGTGCAGTTCCGCAGGGATTTGGTAAAACTTCTGCCCCCCGGGGGAAGTAAGCCTGTTTAATATTACTGTCAGGCATTTTATTATTGCGTACCAAGAAGTACTGTTTTATTGAAGCCAGGGACTCTTCATGCAGAACCATTGGCAGGCCCAAAACCTCTGCTACGGTTTCCTTGGTCAGGTCATCAGAGGTGGGACCTAAGCCGCCGGTGGTAATAATAATGTCGGAGCGCTCCAGCGCCTGGCGGAAAATCAGCGCCATTCTATCCCAATCATCACCTACAGTGGTATGAAGAGTAACATCAATACCTAAATTTGATAAATTGCGTCCCAAATACTGGGCATGGGTATTTAATGTTTGACCCAATAAAAGCTCGGTTCCGGTAAAAATCATTTCTGCTTTCATAAAAATCACCATTTTTTCTATTATTTTAAAATTATTTTAAAAGTTTAAAACTTTCTATATCCAGTTTATTATTTCTCCGTTTGCCGTTATATTCCTGCAAGCATGTGAAAAATATTACTTGCTGCCGGCGGATAAAAAATTTCTCATCCCCGCTTTGTTATTAGCTTTATACAAAAAAACTGATACAGAAGAATTATCAGCCTTTATATGGTAACATGTTATAAAAATTTATGCTATATTTTTTTTAATAATCATTCTAAATTCTTCACCGGTTACTTTTTCTTGTTCCAATAATTTATTTACTGTGTCGTCAATAACTAAACGCATTTTGTTAAGATGCTCAGCTGCTTTCTTTTCCTGGTTGTCAAGAATGTTTTTAATTTCATTGTATTTTTGTTCTTGAGATAAACTGTCCCAAGATACAATCCCCAAATCACTAAGACCGGATCTAATAATTTTTTCTGCCGTTTGAAATGCTTTTTCAAAGTCGTTGGCTGCACCGGTACTGCGATTACCCATCACCATTTCCTCTGCCACCGCCCCGGCCAGCATAACGGCAATTTGATTTTCAAGATGTTCCCTGGTGTATAGATAATGGTCTTCCTCGTGGTGCTGGCGCATATATCCCAGCGCCCCGCCCCTGGGAGTCACTGTTAACGCTGACACCGATCCGGGGCGCACCATTTCACTGGCCAGCGCATGCCCCGTTTCGTGTACCGCCACCCGGTACAGCTCTTCTTTGCCCGGTCGTTTCTCCATTTTTTCTCCCATTATTACTTTATCTATTGCTTCATGCAAATGACGATAATAAATTTGGTCACAGTTCTCACGCATCGCCAAAATGGCAGCCTCATTGGTTAAACTCTCCAGGTGCGCACCGGAAAATCCAAAGGTCTCTTTGGCAATAACATTTAAATCCACTTCACCGGCCAGCGGTTTATTTCTGGCATGTATCTTAAGGATTTCATAACGGCCCTGGCGATCCGGCAGATCTACTTTAACCTGGCGGTCAAAACGCCCCGGGCGCATTAATGCCGGGTCGAGCATATCCGCACGGTTGGTGGCCGCAATAACCAGAATTCGTACCGAGTCATCAACTTTTAAACCATCCATCTGCACCAGAAGCTCATTTAATGTCTGGTCGTACTCCATGTGATTGCTGTTTTGCCCGCGCCTTGCCCCCAGCACTTCCACCTCGTCCACAAAAATTATCGCACTGGATTTGTTTTTCTTCTTTGCTTTTTCTCTGGCCGAACTAAACAGTTTTCTAACCCGCTGGGCCCCGGCACCGGCATAAATCTGCACAAACTCAGATCCGGAACAGGCCAGAAACACACTATCTGTATAACTAGCCGCCGCTTTAGCCAGCAGCGTTTTGCCGGTTCCGGGGGGACCGGTAAGCAAAATTCCTTTCAAAGGCCTGATTCCCAGTTTTTTTACCCGGTCTTCGTAATTGATAAAATCTAAACACTCACGCAGCTCTTTTACTGCCGTATCCTGGCCGCCTATATCCTCAAAAGTAATTTTGGCAGCCGAAGAATTACTTGTTCCGATATCAAAATTTTTTAATAACCCCTTCGTATCAGCAATAAAATATAATGCTCCACCGGCCAAACCCAGCACAACGAGGGGTAAAATATCATAACCGGCCACAAAAGCAAAAATCATTAAAGCTGTCGCTAAACCTAAACTAATTTCCTTTAACACCGGCATCACCTCCAGCCCGGGCAATTTTTCCCGTTACCATAAAGTTTTGCCGGGAGACAACTTTTAAAAGATTATGCCCGTCTTCTTTTACCAGTTGAATATAAACATTATCATGATCCACGTAAACTTTAGCCTTCACTTTATGCTGACCGGCAATCCTTTCTATCACGGCAACCATTTCCGGAAAATTACCCTGCATTATGGCTTGATGCACAACATACTGGCTTTGACGCCAAATATCTTCCAAGTGAGCATCAGGATTATCTTTAAACTCGATTACAAAAGGCTGCCCATCCAAAACCATTTTCGCTTTCTGAGATATATTCTTATAAAGGGCCATAATATCAAAATTACCCTTCTTTACATCAACCGTTATGTGCACAACCCCGGCATCCTTCTCAATTACTAAATCCTGCACCGCACTATTATTTTTCACTATATCATCTTTAAGGGGTTGTTCCACATTATATTTATGATATAAAAAATGCCCGCCAAAAAAGAGAACCAGGCCGCCGATAAATGCTGCTATAATTATTTTAACCCGCAGGCCGTGCCATTCCATGGGCATCCACCTTTCTAATTTAATCAGCAGTTAATTAAAAAGTTAGCCGCAATAATTATACCAGTATAATCTCAAAATATCATTATGAAACAGCTGCCAAAGATTCTTTTTACCGCCATGGAGCATAAATGTTCATAAAATTAACAAAAAGGCGTGCCAACCGCAAAACACGGCCAACACGCCCCTGGATACTATTTTAAATCTTAAATGCCGCCCTTTTTAACTGCATGCCAGTTCTTAGCAAAATAATCCACCCCGGACCAAATGGTAAATATTACTGCCACTGCCATCGCTGCCTGTCCCAGGTAAGAATAATAGGGCAGCCGCGGTAGAAACATGATTACTATGGCCACGATCTGACTCATCGTCTTATATTTCCCCAGCTTACTGGCCGCGATTATATTCCCCTCTGACGCTGCCATAGCCCTCAGCCCCGTAACGGCAAACTCCCGGCCGATTATAATTACAGCCACCCACGCGGCCAGGCGCTGCAGCTCTACCAAGCTGATTAATGCTGCCGTTACCAAAAGTTTATCGGCCAAGGGATCCATTATTTTACCAAAACGGGTGACCATTTTATTCTTTCTGGCAATATAACCGTCAAGACCGTCGGTACTGGCAGCCAAAATAAATACTAAAGCAGCTAAAAAATCACCATATGGCATTTTAATTGATGCAATTAGTAAAAATACCGGCACTAAAAATATTCTGGCCAAAGTTAACCTATTTGGTAAATTCATCACTTCAGGACTCCCATCAAATCATATTCAGATGCCTTCGTTACTTTCACTTCCACTATTTCGCCAGGATGGACTAATTTTCCTGCTTTAAAATAAATTAAACCATCAACTTCAGGCGCATCAGCCTGACTGCGCCCGACATAAGTTCCCGGCTCTTCAGCCAGCTCTCCCTCAGTTAAAACTTCTATTATTTGTCCAATTTTTTGTTCATTCTTTTCCAATGATATCCGCTGCTGTAATTTCATCGCCCGGTGATAGCGCTCCTCTTTTATTGCTTCATCAATTTGATCTTCCATACCGGCAGCCGGTGTTCCTTCTTCTGCGGAATATTTAAAAATTCCCACCCGGTCAAATTTAATTTCTTCCATAAAATTCAATAACTGCTGAAAATCTTCCTCCGTTTCACCGGGAAACCCCACTATAAAGGATGTCCTCAAAGTAATATTGGGAATGGCAGCCCTTAATTTGGCAATCAAATTTTTAATTTCCAAAACGCTGCCCCGGCGATGCATTTTCTTTAATATTTTATCTGCCGCATGCTGTAACGGCAAATCTACATACTTGCATATTTTAGACTCCCGGGCCATGGTGTTAATTAATTCATCAGTGAAATAAACAGGATAACAGTACATAACACGCAGCCACTTCAGAGCCGGTATTTTAGTTAACCTCCGTAATAGTTTTGCCAGTAAATACTCTCCATATAAATCATAGCCATAACGGGTTGTATCCTGGGCCACCAGAACCACTTCTTTGGCCCCTTCCCGTACCAATTTTTGAACCTCCTGCTCAATTATTTCCATTGGTTTGCTGCGGTAAGACCCTCTGATATAGGGTATTGCACAGTAGGAACAGCGATTATTGCATCCATCGGCAATTTTAACATATACACTTTCTCCGGGATTAGAAATTATACGGGGCAGATGTTCTTTTACTTCCCATTCCGGCCGACCTACTGAATTAACCCGCTTACCGGACAGCGCCTGCTGTACCACCTCTACTATCCTGGTAATTTCACCGGTACCGATAAGAGCATCTATTTCCGGCATCTCTTTCATTAATTCATCCTTGTACCGCTGGGCTAAACAACCTGCTACCACCAGTTTGCAATCCCTGTTTTCTTTATTTTTAGCCAGCTGCAGTATTGTTTGAATCGATTCTTCTTTAGCTGATTCGATAAAACCGCAGGTATTTACCAGCAGCACATCCGCTTCCCGTTCATCGGCGGTTATCTCAAAACCATGCTCATTTAACAGACCCATCATGTTTTCCGTATCTACCAGGTTTTTAGAGCAGCCTAAACTAACTACACTAATTTTTTTCTTTGTCGTCATCTTAAACCCTCCGCTTAAACCATCCGCATGTACAATCGCATATAAAGTATACTGCAGTGTCCGTATGCTGTCAAAACAAACTGATTTTTACATCTGTTGCCTGCTGTTCTTTTATGGCATAATAGTGCTTAAGAAAAGATTTGGGAGTGGTAGTAAGTGCATTATTTAAGCATGCTGCTGGTAATATCGGCCGGATTATACACCCTGTGGGATTCCCTTCGCCGCGGGCGTTCCTTTCTTTCCGCCGTATTCTGGGGATTGGGCGTCACACTGTTGTTCATCATTTTCTTCCCGTTGCACTTGTTAACACGCCCGAAAATGAAAACAAACAGCGGCTTCCGGCAAGGATACGAACAGCAGCGGTATCAGCAAAATAATCCCATAGATATTACCGATGAAATATCCCTGGCCTGTCCCAACTGCGGTAATTTTTACAGCGGAAACCCTTCTCACTGTCCTCACTGCGGAACAAGTTTAAAAGCTGACTAAAAACGGCCAATAATTAAAAGTAACCTATCCGAGGTTGCTCTTAATTATGGCCGTTATTTCCGCACAAAATCAGCCAGGCAAATTTTTTATCAGCTTTGTTTAGTAGTAAATTCCCTTCTCAGCGTCTGCCCTTTTTTTCCCAGCGCACCCAAGTTCTCACCATTATACAGCACTTCTACCACGCCGGCATTTCCCAATACAACATAAATGCTCTCCTGACCGGTAAACTCTTTTCTCTCACCGGCTTGAACAATACCCATAAATTCCGTTTTACCATCCACGTCAATTTTCATCCAGCACCGATCATCAACCACATTAAGCACTAACTCCACATTATTATTTTCAATTACACCGGGGGCCGGAGTTTCCACCCTTTGCGGTTTTTCCGGTCTGGCCGATATTTCCTGCCGCCGGTTATCATTATTTACAATCTCCGGCTCGCCGGTTTGATCGGGTTTCGTATTATTTAACGCCGTTACTGCCGCAAAAACCACCCCTATTATCAACAGAGCCAGTACTAAATAGGTGATGTAACGGGGTTTTCCTGCCTCCCTTTCGCCGGCATCATTATCTGCCGTCAATTCCTTCTCCGCTTTATTACCGTTCTGCTGTTCCCTGTACTGTTCTTTATATTGAACAACCAGTTCTTCATCGTTAAGACCGAGAAACTTAGCATAGCTTCTTAAAAAAGCTATGGCATACACCCGGCCCGGCAGTATGTCAAAGTTTTCTTCCTCCAGCGCCTCTAAATACCTGGCCCGAATTTTTGTAGCCTCTTCTACATCCTGAAATGAATAACCCTTGGATAACCTGGCCTCTCTAAGGGTACTGCCAATTTCCAACCAGTTCACCTCCCACTTACATCACACCCCCATTTAGCCTTAAAGTGCTGAAAAATCTTTTCCGCCGCCAGATCCAAATTTTCACAATCCACATTACAATCGTAATTATTATCTGGCTGCTGCGGATATTTATACAAAGGATCGTAGTATTTTGTAAGCAGATATGTAAATACCGCTTCAAATTCCTGCTGTTCCAGCATTTGATTTAGTTCTTCCACTTTATTTTTTCCCAAGTATTTAGCTAATTTGGCGGTAGATTCCTGCAGTTCCCTTATATTCTTGTTTTCACCACCGGTATAATCCGCTATTATTCTTTTCACCCTGGTACTTAAGCTTGCATACAGCAGCACCCTGCAGCCGGTGTTTATTTTTTTATACACTGCCGGTGGAACATATAGTCTTCCCAAGCGCCTGCTCTCACATTCCACAAAAAAATAGTTCACTTTTTCAAAAGACTTCAATTTTTCCGCCAGTTTTGTTTCAAACAATTTTTGAGACGGTGACGGGGGCATATTAATCTTCCCATAAACAGAGCCCCTGTTTGCTGCCAGGTTTTCCAAGTCCAGCACCGGTGCACCCATTGCTTCCAGCCGCTCCAGTATGTGCGTCTTACCCACGCCAGTTAACCCATGGAGCACCACAGCATTGTGGGGCAATTCCACATTGTACAGATAGGAATAAACCTGTTTGCGATAAGCTTTATACCCTCCCACAATCCGCCTGACCGGCAAACCCATGCTGGATAAAACAGAGGCCACAAATTGGCTGCGCATACCTCCACGCCAGCAGTAAACAATTAGAATTTTGCCTTTAGAATATTCTTTTATTTGTTGATAAAGTTTGCTCAATTTAGAGCCTGCTATTTCCAAACCCAACTTTTTAGCTTCTTCCACGCTCACCTGCTTATATACCGTACCTATTCGGGCCCGTTCTTCGTTATTAAATAACGGTACATTTATCGCCCCCGGTATTCTGTCTTCGGCGTATTCATTTTCTGACCGCAGGTCTATATAACAGGCGTTGTTGGTACTCATTGCTTCATCAATGGTAATATCTCTATACATACTAATCCTTCCCTGAAAGCTATTCTATATTACAATTAACTATCCTTCTTCAGTCCTAAAATTATTGCTTTAATTTTTTGAAATCACGCTTAAACAACAAGTTAAAACCGGTTAACCCCGGGGTGCCTCCTTCTTAAATACCTCGTTATATTGTTCCATTGTCATCAGCACAGCCCGGGGTTTACTGCCCTCGTAGCCACCTACTATACCCCTTTGTTCCATTATATCAATTAATCGTGCCGCCCGGGCATATCCAATGTGCAGCCTGCGCTGCAGCATGGAAATGGAAGCCTGCCCCTGTTCTATTAAAATTAACGCTGCTTTAGGAAGCAGTTCATCTTCCATGACAGGTTGTTCACTTTCTTTGGGCTCTTCTTTGGTTACTTTTTCATTATAAACCGGTTTGGCCTGCTTTTTAAGAAATTTAACCAGTTCGTCCACTTCTTTGTCAGACAGGTACGCTCCCTGTACCCGGACGGGTTTTGATGCCCCCACCGGGTAGAACAGCATATCACCTTTACCCAGCAGTTTCTCGGCACCGGCCATATCCAAAATAGTACGGGAATCCACCTGTGATGACACCGCAAAGGATATCCGGGAGGGAATATTGGCCTTGATTAAACCGGTGATAACATCCACCGACGGCCGCTGGGTAGCAATCACCAAATGTATACCTGCCGCCCGGGCCATTTGAGCCAGGCGGCAAACAGCATCCTCCACATCGGAGGGAGCCACCATCATTAAATCTGCCAGCTCGTCAATGATTACTACTATATACGGCAGTTTCTTTTCCTCACCACCGGGTGATGATTGAGTCTTTACAATATTATTGTACCTGGTGATATCCCGCACTCCCGCTTCGGCAAATAAATTGTAGCGTTTTTCCATTTCCTTAACTGCCCAGCGCAGCGAAGTGGCAGCTTTTTTAGCATTGGTAACCACCGGGGACACCAGGTGAGGAATACCATTGTAAGTAGCCAATTCTACCATTTTAGGGTCAATCATCAATAATTTCACTTCATCGGGGGTGGCCTTAAATAATATGCTGGCTATCAGCGTGTTTAAACACACACTTTTTCCCGCCCCGGTGGCACCAGCTATCAACAGGTGCGGCATCTTGCTTAAATCAGCCACAATTGAATTACCGGCAATATCTTTGCCCAGGGCAATGGTTAAACGGGACGGAGATTGTACAAATTCTCTACTTTCCAGCAGTTCCCGGAAGTGAACCATTGATACTTCTTTGTTCGGCACTTCAATGCCGATAACTGATTTTCCCGGTACCGGTGCCTCTATCCTCACATCTTGGGCCGCCATGGAAAGGGCAATGTCATCGGCCAAACTAAGAATGCGGCTGACCTTTACCCCGATAGGAGGCTGCACCTCAAAGCGTGTAATAGCCGGCCCCCGGGATACCTGGGTTACTTTAGCCTTAATGCCAAAACTGGCCAGGGTTTCTTCCAGAATTTTTACCTGCCCGGAGACATCTTTAGTGTTTTTGTTCCCCTTACCCCGGTTGGGGCGGGCCAGCAGTGTAAGGGGAGGTAATTGAAAACTGGGCACGTCTTCAATAGAAAGCGGTGTATAATTAACTGTTTTTTTGCTTTCGTTCCAGGACTCTTCAACTGCCTTAACTTCATTACTGTCATGATAAATTTCTTCCTCTTTTTCCGGAGTCACTTCAATCACCGGTAGAGAACCGGCAGGTGGATTTATATCAGCATTACGTAATATCTCGTTTTCGTTATCCTCCTCCGGTTGGCTGCCTTCGCTGATAAAAATATCATCCCGGGAAATGGTTCCCTGTTCAAATTCTAAACTTTTTTGTTTTTTACCGCTGTCATCTTCGCCGGCTTCTGTAAATAAAAAGTTAACTAAAAGCTCTTTAAAATTATACAGGCTTTTCTGAACACTGGTTAATATCCCGCCAATAATGCCGGCTAAAGATTTATTGGTTAACAGCAGCAGTGCTACCAGTGATAAAGCGGTTAAAATTATATACGCACCGATACGCCCAAAGGCCAGCAGCAGTAAATAGCTTAATAACGCGCCTATTAAACCGCCTCCCACCCCCTTGTAGCCAAGGGCAAAGGCCTGTTCAACAGGCAGCTGTATGTGCAGTATCGTTAAAATAATTATAAATAATAAAATGCCTCCGTAAACTTTGGAAGTTACTTGGGAACGGCCGCGCTGTAAAATGAGCCTGATGCCCAGCACTCCCAATAGTATTGGAAAAATAACCCGTCCTTCACCACATACACCCTTTAATACCCGTCCAATAAAATTACCCACCGCTCCCAAGGAGGAGTTATAAAAACTGGTTAATCCCAAGAGGGCCAGCGCTAAAAGAATAATTCCCATTATCTCATATTTAAGTTCTTCTCTGATTATTTTTAGAAAATTCAACCAACGCACCCCCTCATATATTTATCTATATACCACAAAAATTTCCATTTTCCTTTTAAATTAGTCCGGGCAAACATTGTATAATAACTGCCCAACAGAGCATATTAAAATTGTACTGTTAAAATTTAAAAGGAGGTATATTATGAATTTCACTATCCGTGAAATGGTTGACCTGGAAGAACACTTGCATTTGGAAGGCAACAATATAGTCAACTTTAACCATTATGCCCGGGAGTGCCGAGACCAGCAGTTAAAATCCTTCTGCACCGAAATGACCCGCCGGCGCATGCACGCATTCCAATTACTGGCAAATCATATTGCCAGGAACAGCTATCAGTAAAGGGGGATTATAATGGTTCAATTAATGGATCAAATTCGTGATAAAGATTTGGCCTTTGCCATGTTAAATGATTTAAAATCAACCTGTGAATGTATAACCCAAAAAATACTGGAGACATCCAATGAGCAGCTGCGTCAAAGTTATTTAAATGTACTGCATGAAACTTTTAACGAGCACAAGCAATTATATAATATGATGTCCCAGCGGGGATGGTACAAACCGATGATGGCCAAGCCCGATGAAATAAATCAAATTTCCAGCCATATAATGAGCATGCAGAACGAAATTAATCAAACTATTAATGCCGTTAATTACCAGCAGCAGCACTACGGCGGCACCCAGTATAATTATCAACCGGGATATTATCAAGGCGGTATGCAGGGGCACCAGCCATATTAAAAGAAGTACAACCACCGGAATAAATCCGGTGGTTTTAACTTTATCGCAGTGAATTTTTTAATTGCCTTACCCGGTTGTTTGAAACTAGCGTCTCAATAATTCAACGGCAATCACCAACGCTCCGGCAGCAAAACGATACCAAACAAAAACGTTAAAACTTTTTTCAGTTAAATATTTAAGTAAGAACTTGATAGATAAAAAGCCTACAATGGCTGATGTAATGATACCTGTGAAAAATGCCCGGTCCAAGTCTGATACATCAATATCCTTTAACTGCATCACACCGGCACCGAAAATAATCGGCGTGGATAATAAAAATGAAAACCTGGCCGCCGTTTCCCTGGTCATACCCGCAGCCCGGCCGGCAGTCATGGTTATCCCGGCCCGGGAAACACCGGGAATGATCGCCAATGATTGCAGTACTCCCACAAATAAACTTTCTTTTAAACCAATTTTATTCATATCTTTTATTTTAGGCGCTCTCCGGTCCACCACGTAAAGGATGGCCCCCATAACTATCAGCATAATGCCTATTAATATGGGGGTGCGGAAAATTGTTTCCGCGTAGTCTTCCACAGCATACCCAAAGGCTGCCCCGGGAATGGTGGCCGCTACCAGATACCAAAATAATTTTCCTTCCCGGGTACCTTTCAAGCGCAGCCCGTCGCTGGCCAGAACTATCCAATCTCTCCAGAAAAAAGCTATTACTGCCACCAAAGTGCCCATATGCAGGGCAACGTCAAAGGTTAACCCGGCATAGGGCCAGCCAAAAAGCCACGGAACAAGCACCAGGTGGGCCGAACTGGATATAGGCAGAAACTCGCCCAAGCCCTGGACAACACCCAGAATAAATGCTTGAAAATCCGTCAACAGTACATCACCTCATGTGTTTTATACATACCAAACAAGGGTATTATAACATAATTACCAGCATTTACAAAGAAAAAATCTCCTGGTGGAGTTTATTCAGTACCCTAAAAAATGTTATCTCAGTGAGCCTCCCCCAGGTTATACAGGTATCGACATTTAAAAAGCGGCGCATATCGCCGCTTACAACTGTACCTCTGTCCCCGGTGCAAAGTCCGGGTTTAGATAATCCTGCGGGTCGGTGGAAATCAGCCTCACCACTTGGGCCCTGCCAAACCCTTTGTCCTCCACCACCAGCGTGGCATTCCCCACATTTATCTCTCGCTGGTTTGCATTACTCTGCTCTTCCAGTCCCTCTAATACCAACTCCAATTGCATCGGGGTGTATAAAATCACTGCAGCGGCACCCCGCTTCTATTTTTATTCTCTTCTATTAATTGCTTTAACTTGTTAACCGCTTGTCCCAACCCACCAACTTCATCGATCAGTCCAACTTCCACTGCATCCCTGCCGATCAATACCGTACCTATGTCCCTGGCCAGTTCTCCCGTTCTAAACATTAGTTCTCTAAATTTTTCTTCCGAAATGTTTGAATGCTGGGTTACAAAATGTATCACCCGGTCCTGCATTTTATCCAGGTACTCATAGGTTTGAGGCACACCCACCACAAGACCGTTCAATCTTATGGGATGGATGGTCATGCTGGCTGTTTCCGCAATAAATGAATAGTCTGTGGACACAGCTATCGGGCCGCCGATGGAATGGCCTCCACCCAGTACTATGCTCACAGTTGGTTTACTCATACTGGCCACCATTTCCGCAATGGCCAGTCCCGCTTCCACGTCGCCACCCACCGTGTTGAGGATAAGTAATATCCCTTCCACCTCTTGACTCTGCTCTAACCCCACAAGCTGAGGAATAATATGTTCATATTTTGTTGTTTTATTTTGCGGCGGCAGGCTTAAATGTCCTTCCACCTGCCCAACTATGGTTACACAATGAATGTTGCTTTTGGGCTCCGGCAGTTCTGTTGTTCCCAATTCTCTAATGGCTTCCAGCGTACCCTTGGGTTTGCCGGTAACCCGCCTGGTTTTGCTGGGGTCAGCCCCGGGTGTTGGCGGAATGGGATTGGGCATCTGTCCCGGAATTACACCCGGCTGCGGCGGGGTGTTGGGGTTTGGCGCGGGCATCGGGCCAACGGTGGGGGTGTAATTGGGCGGCCTTCTCTGGGGGTTTTGCTGATTACTGTCATACATATATTAATCCACTCCTTAGGCTGAAAATATCGTCTATAGTATGGCACAAGAACCAAAAAAATACACAAACTACTTTATTTAAATATTAAAAACCGGAAAGCCTTGACACAGCCAGGCTTTCCGGTTTGTGAAATCGGTAAATATTTAAACTTCCATAATGATTGGCAATATCATTGGTCTTCTCCTGGTTTTTTCGTACAAAAACTTTCCCAAAGCATCCCTTACTTGAGATTTAATGGTTGACCATTCTGTTATATTTCTTTCAATGCACTTTTCCAGTGCATTTTTTACTTTTCCCTTTGCCTCTTCAAGCAGTTCCTCAGATTCCCGGACATAGACAAAGCCGCGTGATACTATATCAGGGCCGGCAGCCACCACGCCGCTTTCCCGGTTGATGGTTACCACTACAATTAATATACCGTCTTGAGACAGCTGTTTGCGGTCACGCAGCACAATATTTCCCACATCACCAACACCTAAACCGTCCACCAGCACACGGCCGGCGGGAACCCTGCCTGCCACCCGCCCGTATCGTTTAGTAAATTCCAGCACCATACCGTTTTCTGCCACAAAGGTGTTTTGAGCCGGAATACCCATTTCCTGGGCCAATTCAGCATGCTTAACCAGCATACGATGTTCCCCGTGCACCGGTATAAAAAACTTCGGCTTTATCAAATTGAGCATTAATTTTAATTCTTCCTGACTGGGGTGACCGGATACATGGATTCCGGATACTGATTCATAAATAACTTTGGCACCCCTTTTAAAGAGCAGATCCACTATCCGAGCCACCAGTTTTTCATTGCCGGGAATGGGGGTGGCAGAAATAATTACGGTATCCCCGGGCTGTATCTCCACCTGTTTGTGATCCGACATGGAGATGCGCGTCAGCGCAGACATTGGTTCACCCTGACTGCCGGTACACAACAGCACCACCCTATGCTTGGGCAGCCGGTTGGCCTCATCCAAATCTATCAGCGTACCATCCGGTATTTGCAAGTATCCCAGTTCATAGGCAATATTTACCACATTGAGCATACTGCGGCCGATTATTGCCACCTTGCGATTATACTTGTGCGCCGCCAAAATAGCCTGCTGCAGCCTGTGCACATTTGAAGCAAAGGTAGCCACAATAATTCTTTCTTTGGCCGCCCCGAAAGTTTCTTCAAAGGTCTGCCCCACCGCTTTTTCCGACAGTGTAAAACCTGTTCTTTCTACGTTGGTGCTGTCTGACATCAGTACCAGCACGCCTTTTTCACCCAGCTGTGCCAGTTTATAAAAGTCCGTAACTTCACCATCAACGGGAGTTTGGTCAATTTTAAAATCACCGGTGTGCACAATGGTTCCCACAGGTGTGTGAACGGCTAATCCCACAGCATCAGGTATGCTGTGCGATACCTTAATAAACTCAACCTTAAACGGTCCAACCTGGATTGCATCACGAGGTTTTACAATATTGAGCTTTACACGATCCATAAGATTGTGTTCTTTTAATTTATTCTCCAACAGCCCTAAAGTCAATTTTGTTCCGTACACCGGGGCATTAATCTGCCTTAAAACGTAAGGTAAAGCACCAATATGATCCTCGTGACCATGGGTCAGTACAATACCACGTAAAATATTTCTATTTTCCAATAAGTAGGTAATATCCGGGATTACTATATCAATACCCAACATTTCCTCTTCTGGAAATGATAAACCGCTGTCTATCAGCAAAATATTTTCCCCGTACTTTATTACCATCATGTTTTTACCGATCTCACCAAGTCCCCCCAAGGGGATGATAGATACTTTAGATTCTCTGGCCAAACTTACCCCCCCTAGACTTTTAATTATCCTGTAGTACAAACCTTTGCCCTTATAATTCCAGTTCGGTACTACCAGGAGAATACGGGGATTATTTGCCAATAGACCAGCCGTTGGGTAGAATAGCCAAGTTAACAAATTATTGAATTCCTGCCTGATATATTATACTCAAATTGAGTATGGTAAACAAGCACAATCCGCACTACCTGTCATCCAGCCGCCATCCTTTATCATTTATTTGCTTTTTACGTATTATATATTACCCAGACAAATTAACCAAACTCATATTTTTTAAAAAAACTAAGGACACGACTAAAATCGCGTCCTTAAATAAAGATAGTTTAATAATATTAACTATAGTTATTTTACAACAAATTATTGTCCGAAAGCAGTTTGCGCAGCTTTTCTCTGTCGGCATCACTAATACTGTGCAGCGGCAGCCTCACTCCACCAACTTTTATCCCTTTTAAATTTAAAGCTGCTTTTACTGCCACCGGGTTAGTGGTAATAAACATTCCCTTGAATATGGGGAATAACTCTATGTGCAGCCGGCTGGCCGCTGAAACGTTACCCTTAATGTAAGCCTGTACCATTTCTTGAATACGGTCACCGATAATGTGGGAGGCAACACTTACAATTCCCCTGCCTCCCAGGGCCAAAATGGGTAATGTCAATGAATCATCCCCGCTGTAGATGGCAAAGCTGTCAGGCAGCAGGGAGCGCAGTTCACTAACTTGATCCATTATGCCCGCCGCTTCTTTGACAGCCACAATATTATCGGTATCCCGAGCCAACTGGGCCACAGTGACCGGTAGAATGTTGACACTGGTACGCCCGGGAACGTTATACAGCATTACAGGTAATTTAGTACTGTCAGCAATGGCTTTAAAATGCTGGTACAATCCCTCTTGAGAGGGCTTGTTATAATAGGGAGCCACCAGCATTACCCCGTCAATACCGGTTTTTTCCGCCGCCTGGGTCAGGGCAATACTTTCAGCGGTGTTATAGCTGCCGGTACCGGCTATTACCACCGCTTCACCGCCAACTTCTTCCACAACGGCTTTAAAAAGTGCTATCTTCTCATCTTTACTAAGAGTGGGAGATTCCCCGGTGGTTCCGCATACAACTAAACCATCGGAACCATTTTTAACCAGGTAGCGGGCCAGCTTTTTGGCCTGTTCAATATCCACTTGTAAATTACTGTCAAAAGGGGTCACCATGGCGGTTAATACACGCCCAAAATCAACAGTCACGGCTTTCACCTTCCCTTAATTATTCCTTTCCTGCAGCAGCCGTACCGTGCAATTAAAAATCATATCTATATTTTCTTAATTTATATATAACTGTTTTATCTATCTCGATTATTTCCCAACATAAACTGTCTGTGCAGAGTAACAACGGCCTTTTGAATATCTTCTTCCTTTACCAGCACCCAAATGGTGGTGTGGGAATCGGAAGACTGCAAAATCTCCACATTTTCACGGGTTAATGCCTCTACAACGCTGGCCATAACACCGGGAACACCGGTCATACCTGCCCCCACAGCAGCTACCTTGGCACAGCCGGAACGCAGCAGCGGGGTAATCCCCATATTTTCTAATACCTGTTTCGCTTTATCTGCCACGTTATCCTTCACCGTGAAAGATATATACTGCAGGTTGACATTCCAAAAATCAACACTGATTCCGGCCAGCGCCATTCCTTTGAACACCTTTAAATGGGGATTGGCAATATCCACGTTTTCTAAGGGAATAATTATTTGGGTAATATTTGTCACATGTGTTATCCCTGTAATGATACGGTCCATTATAATGTCAATGGTTCCCCCGTATACTTCACCATGGTTGGTCACCAGGGTGCCGGGAGCATTGCTAAATGTACTTTTAACCCGCATGGGAATGTTTTTCTGCATCGCTATTTCCACAGCCCGGGGATGAATTACCTTGGCCCCTTCATGGGCCAGCTGGCATATTTCATTGTATGTAACTTTATCCAGTATCTGGGCCTCATCCACTATCCGCGGGTCTGCCGTCATCACTCCATCCACATCTGTGTAAATATCGATACATTCCGCATCCAAAGCAACCCCCAGGGCGGCGGCGGTGGTGTCACTTCCCCCTCTACCCAGGGTGGTAATTTCACCTTCTTCTGTAACGCCCTGAAAGCCGGCCACCACAACCACTTTACCCTGTTCAGCCTGCTCGATTATTTTTTGCGGCTCAACCCTCAGTATTCTGGCATCATTAAAGTTTGCATCCGTTATAATCCCCGCCTGAGCCCCGGTTAAAAAAACGGCCTGACACCCCATATCTAAAAGGGTGTTAACCATCACCACTCCGGAGATCACTTCCCCGCATGACATTAGAAGGTCAAGCTCCCGGGGGGGGACATCACGATTTACCTGTTTGGCAACAGAAATTAATGTGTCCGTGGCATATGGCGCTCCATACCTGCCAATGGCCGACACAACAACCACCGGGCTGAACCCCTGTTTTTGGGCCGCCACCACTTTAGCCGCCACTTCTTTTCTGAACTCCGGGGTGGTTAATGATGTTCCACCAAACTTTTGAATTAAAAATCGCATGTTACCTCTTCTCCAGCAGGCAGCCGTTTTTAACAACTAATTCAGCAATTTGCACCGCATTGGTTGCCGCTCCCTTTCTAAGCTGATCGCCAACAACCCATAAATTGACAGCTCTGGGATGAGAATTATCCTCCCGGATACGCCCGACAAAAACTTCATCTTTATGTGCTGTGTGCACCGGCATGGGATAAATATTGTTGGCCGGGTCATCCTGCACCACAATACCCGGTGCATTGGCCAGCAATTCTTTAACCTCCGGAGCCGTTATTTTTTTCTCCGTTTCTATATTAATACTCTCGGAGTGGCTGCGGTATACAGGTACCCGCACCGTGGTGGCAGTAATTTTCATATCCGGGGCATGGAAAATCTTTTGGGTTTCTTTAACCATTTTCATTTCTTCCTTGGTATAATCCATATCCTGCCACACATCGATATGGGGAATAAGGTTAAACGCAATTTGATGCATAAATTTTTTGGCGGTATACTCCTCACCGTTAAGAACAGCTTTTGTTTGTTTAGTTAAATCTTCAATTCCCTCTTTACCGGCACCGGACACAGCCTGATAAGTGGACACGACAACCCGCTTTATGCCCACTGCATCGTAAATAGGTTTTAAAGGAACCGTCATAATAATAGTTGAGCAGTTAGGATTGGCAATAATGCCTTTATGCTTCTTAACATCATCGGGGTTTACTTCTGGAACAACCAGCGGTACCTCCGGATCCATGCGGTAGTTGCTGCTGTTGTCAATTACCACACAACCCCGTTCCACCGCGGCAGAAGCAAACTCCAAACTGGCCTTTCCGCCGGCAAATAAAGCAATGTCCATGCCATCAAAAGAATCCGCCGTTGTTTCCTGCACGGTATAATTTTGTTCTTTAAAAACAACTTTCTTTCCCGCCGATCTTGCCGTTGCGCACAAGCGCAGTTCACCCACCGGAAAATCCCGTTCTTTCAAAATGGTCAGTATTTCCTGACCCACCGCTCCTGTGGCACCAACTACTACAACATTATATTTTTTCAACGCCCAAATCCCTCCAAAAAATATATCTTTATTTTATCACCTTCGACCAATAATTGGGCGGTGGGATTTTAATTTTTTAAGTGGAAAAAGAAATTATCACCGGTTGAATTTGTCTTCCCTGTAAAGCCGCCTCGATAGTATCTAATATTAAATTCATGTTTGCCTTTAAAGAGTTCGGTTTACCCGCTGGACTATCCTGGCCGAAGGGAACCATATAAATATTTTTGGCATTTAAAAGCAGGCCCAAATTTTTAGCATTTAACCCCAAGCCGTCATTGGTTGATATGGCAATGACAACGGGGCGCAAATTTCTCAAATGAGCCTTGGTGGCCATTAAAACCGGCCCGTCGGTAATACCCGCAGCCAACTTTGCTAAAGTATTGCCGGTACAAGGGGCTATTACCATTACATCTACCAACTTTTTCGGCCCCACCGGTTCGGCACCGGTAATGGTATTAATGGGCTCTCTCCCCGTTACTGCTTTTAATTCTTTTATCCAATTCTCTGCCCGCCCGAATCTGGTATCGGTACTTTCAAGGGCATTACTGACAATTGGAATTACATCCGCCCCCTCTTTAACCAGTAATTTAACCTGGGGCAGTGTTTCTTTAATGGTACAGTGGGAACCGGTTAATGCGAATCCCACACTTACGCCTTTAAGTCGCATACCAAACACCTCCGTGGCTGCCCAAAATCCTACAGACCTAATTCTTCAGCCAGCAGGCGAGGTATTACCTGCGCCAGTATCTGGCCCGCTGTCTTAGGAGCCACTTTACCAGGCAAACCAGGTGCCAGCAGGGCTTTAATACCCAGTCTTTCAGCAGCATCAAAATCAGTACCGCCTGGGGGGGAAGCCAAATCAATAATTACCACTTCACTGGATGCTCTGCTCAATACACCGCTGGTCAGCACCAGTGCCGGCACAGTATTGAAAATAATGTCTGCCTCACTAACATGTTTTAACAGGTCATCATATGTTAGCGGTCGCATCCCTATTTCATAAACCCTGGCCAGGTGCGCTTCTTTACGGGCTACCACAGTTACCTTAGCTCCCATGCCTTGGAGCAACCGGGCTAAAGTGGCGCCGGTCCTGCCATATCCCAGTACAAATGAATTGCTGCCGTGGATAGTAATTGGTGTAGCTTCCATGGCCATCTGCACCGCCCCCTCTGCCGAGGGAATGGAGTTGAGTATGGCCACATGGTCCTGCTTAAGCACTTCTATCAGGCGCAGGTTGCAGCGTTTGACCATTTTTACCAAAAGCTCCCGGGCAAATCCCGCAAACACCGGTGTATCCGCAGGCAGTGAAACCAACAGTTTCTCATTTAACTCCAGCGGTTGATCATTGAAAATGGAGTAAACGGTACCGTCTTTATTAATGCCGGGAACCGGAAGTATCACCGCCTGAACGCCCCTTAATGCATCGGCAATATTGCAGCATGTGGTCACATTAGGTGTATTTTGTACCGGCAGCCCAACCACCTGCAGCTTAATCCCCAAACGAGACAGTTCTGACACCAAAATAATCTCCCGGGCATCCCCACCCAATACGGCCACTTTAATTCCCTGCAGGTCAGGATGCATGCCTGGAAGACCCCCTTTCGACAATAACTTGATATGGTTCACTATATGTTTTGTCGTTAGGGGAGGTGCTTGTATATGCAATTGTTTTATTTATTTTAACATTATCATTCAAAAATTAAATTTTCCAAGCCATACACCAGTTCGTCAATATCCATAACTTTTCTAATGCCCATTAACAAACCCGGCATAAAGGATTCACGGGATATTGAGTCATGACGGATGGTCAGCGTTTGGCCTGTACCGCCAAATATCACTTCCTGGTGTGCCACATGACCGGGTAAGCGAACGCTGTGTATACGCATACCTTCAAAATCACCGCCCCGCACCCCGTCAATTTTTTCATACTCCGTGGGCAGGCCTTGACGCAGGCTTCCCCTTACCGCCGCCATTGCTTCAGCGGTTTTTAAAGCTGTCCCGGAGGGAGCATCCATCTTTTGATCGTGATGCAGTTCAATAATTTCCACATGGGGAAAATACTTCACTGCCATAGAGGCAAATTTAATCATTAACAAAGCCCCGATAGCAAAATTAGGGGCAATTAAGCCGCCCAGCCCCTGTTTCCGGGCCAATTCTTTTAAATAAGCAATTTCTTCTGTATTCATACCGGTGGTACCTACCACCGGGCGCACATTGTTCTGCAGTGCAATTTTCACATTGTTAAATACCGCTTCCGGATTGGTAAAGTCAACCATAACATCCGGTTTTATTTCTTTTAACGCTGTTTCTAAATTATTTTGTACCGTTAAATCCACATCCTCAACCGCAATAACTTTACCTAAATTTTCCCCGGCCCGTGCAGTATCCACAGCACCGGCCAAAATCATATCCTGGGCACGCCAAACGGCACGACAGGATTCCTGTCCCATGCGCCCGGCCGCTCCTGAAATTAACACTTTAATCATCATTATACCTCCAACCCTATTCAATATCAGCTTAGATTTTACCTTACAGTTTGTGCATAATTATTCTATAAACCATCACTACTTGTCAACCTTGTCCATAGAATTAGTATAGCCAGAATAAAAAAACTCCCACCGGGAGTTATTCATTAAACTGAATATCTTTGAAAATTTAAATTACCTTGATCAATTTCCACTATCACCACTTCATCCCCCACTTTGCGCACCAAATCCCAAGGTATCTGCATCTGCTGTCTGTCAACCCAAAAGTTGAGCAAATTGGTGCGCCTCGGTAAAATAATGTACCGTATTTGACCGGTATCAATATCAACGGATAAGTCCGACTCCCCGATAACCCCTAACCGGGCACCGTTAACAATATTTATTATTTCTTTTCCCACCAATTCACTCAATCTCACGGTGCCATACCCCCTCTTATTAATTTATCGCCCGATAATACGCATAAAAAAGGGCTGAATAATGGCCAATAGAAGTGATGCCGCTGCCACCGGCTCTAACTCTACGTTCATTATTTGAACCCTGGCCGGAATGTCCATTTCCAAAAATGCAAACAGCATAACCAAAGAAAGATAAATCCCCCCGGCGGTGCCCACAAGACCGGCCAGGGCTGACGAAAAGGGTGATGATTTACTTGCACCTATTGTTTCCCAGTCCTTAGACATCCTTTTTCTGTCTACCCGTTCCCGCAGCGATAAAAAAATAAGGGTTATTATCACCACCGTTAAAACAAGTGTACTCATCTTTGTCCCACCTCAATAAATAATATGGCAGCAGAAACTCATATATTCCACCTTTTAAACAAGCCGTCATTCCCATTTTATATTTACCCCCCGTACCGCCGGTAAAATTGCACTAAAGGGTTGGGGACCTTCCCGGGTTTCCACTTCCCCGCTGAATACATATACAGGCTGCAAATAGGCATGCTGCGCTTCACCGTAATAAGCAAGACGAATTTCAGTAACGGCAGCTTCCCCGGCCGGCAATTCCGGTATATGAAATTGTGCTTGACCCCTGTTTATCTCGGCCACTGCCTGCTGCAGGCTTTTAAGCTTACAGGTTTTATAGGTTTCAAATTTCTGACAGTGTTTAATTATACCTTTAATCTGCCGCTGGGACCCGATATCCACCACCAGCCGGGATGCTCCCAACACTTCAAAACCGTCCAGCTGCTGGTAGAAATAAACACTTTTTTGTATCACACGGCCATTTTCGGTGGTGGTACCCACTGCAGCAGAAGAAAATTGACCGGTATCTATACCGATGCCGTTCAGGTAATCCCTGGCCAGCTGTATAACGTCGTTATCAGAAATGGGAAATGAATTAACAAAGAAGCTGTTATAATGGGCCGTTGTGTCTTGAAATGTCCAAATACCGCTATTCCGTTCCACCAGCAGCATTTTCCCACCGGCGCAAACCAACCATTCTTGATGTTTTTTATCATAAATAACGCTGTTATTTATATTTAATTTTTCAGCCAGTTTTTCCACATCCCCTTTGGACATAGGAGCTTGTAGAAATTTGTAAACCATCATTTCTTTGGGCAGGTTGAGAGAATCAATTTCCACAGCCAAATGAATGCCGTCAGGCATATCACTGCCTGGGGGTAAATATAGATCCGGCAGACTGCTGGTAGAAAAGATGTAGGCAGGTATAGATAATACAAGAAAAATTATCACCGCCAGAATAATATATAACTTAAATGTTCTATACCCGTACCTGTACCAACCCATTATTCTCATAACCCTTCTTTGCCATATATTGAATACATTATTATATAGTTATTATCATCACTTTCTATAAATGACAAAATCCTCCCATGTTAAGGGAGGATTAGCCCGCAGCGCGGTAAAACTATAAGTGAGTGTTCGAAAAGAAGCGCAAGAGACACGAGAAGTTCAGGGCGGCGAAAGCTTTGAGGAGCGGAGCGTATATATACAACACGTGAGCACCGCAAAAGCCGAGCCAACGCAGAAATTCGAAGCGGATCTCGCGCGGACTTTTCGAACATCCTTTATAAGTGCTTAAAATTGTTAAAAGCAGTTTCTATTTCACTGCTGTCCTGCCAGGGACCGATGGTGGCCATAGAGAATTTTTGCGGTTTGAACATGCTTTTGGCCACCCGTTGAATGTCTTCATTGCTGACTTTATATACTTTTTCCACAATTTCCTCTGGTTTTAATACCTTGCCCAGGTACATTTCTGATTTTCCCAGGCGGCTCATTCTGCTGTTGACATTCTCCAAAGAGAGCAGCAGGTTTCCCTTTAACTGGTCTTTGGAGCGCTGCAGTTCACTTTCCGTGATCCCCTTTTCTTCTATATCCTTGATTTCCTTAAAAATTAACTCCATAGCCTGTTTGACATTTTGCTTGGATAAACCGGCGTAAATGGCGAAGATACCGGCATCATTGTATGAACTGTGGTATGAATAAACCGAATACACCAAACCACGCTTTTCACGGATTTCTTGAAATAAACGGGATGATAAACCGCCTCCTAAAACAGTATTAATTATTTGAGCGGTATAAATGTCATCATGCCCCATTGGATAACCGGGAGCACCAATTACCATATGCACCTGCTCGGTATCTTTATTGTAACAGGTCAAATCACTTACCCCCACCGGCGAAGTGCCCTGCCTGCTTTTCTCTTCTGCTTTAAGGGCACCAAAAACCGGGGTTAATGTTTTGACCGCCTGTTCATGCTTTATGTTACCGGCCAGTGAAACGATAATTTTACTGGGTGTATACTGCTGGCGATAAAAACTAAGCAAATCTTCCCTGGTTAAGGCGTTCACAGTTTCATCGGTACCGATAATAGGACGCCCCAACGGGTGCCCGTGCCATATTGTTTCGGCAAACAGATCGTGAACCAATTCATCCGGAGTATCCTCGTACATTTTTATTTCTTCCAGGATAACGTTTCTTTCCCGCTCCATGTCATTCTGGGAAAAATTAGAGTTAAATAACATGTCCGACAATATGTCCACCGCTAAAGGAAAATGTTCATCCAGCACTTTAGCATGATAACAGGTATATTCTTTGGTAGTGAAGGCATTTAATTGTCCACCTACCGCATCTAATTCTTCGGCTATATTCTTTGGTGTGCGCTTTTTAGTTCCCTTGAACATCATGTGCTCAATAAAATGTGATATACCGCTGTTTTCATCAGTTTCATCCCGGGAACCAACGTTAACCCAAATACCCATGGAAACCGACCGAACATGCGGGATTTCTTCAGTTAAAATGCGCACACCGTTATCCAATGTCGTCTTTTGGTACATCTGGTAACCTCCTCCATACCGTTGAAAAATACGCGTCTGTACAGTTAAATTAAAGTGTATTATTAGACGTTATACAAAAAATCATAAATACCTGCAAGTTTTAAAACATTTCTACAAATGTTGACGCAGCTTGCGGTAGATAAGAAAATGCCGGGGCAGCCTGTCAACGGCACAACCGGTTATTAAGTTAACACTGCCCACCTCCTGGTTGTTAACTAATACAGTTACTCTACCCACTTTACTGTGGGCCCGCACCGGTGCTGTCAGCGTCCTCTTCAGGATAACCCTTTGTTCAAATACCCCCCTCTTTCTTTTCGGTACCAGCACGTACAAATTATCCTCGGCTATCACCGGGGCATACCGGGCATATCCCTCTTCCACACTGACGGTGGTAAAATACTCACCCTTACTGGTAATTACAATTTCTTCGAAGCTGTTAAATCCGTATGCAAATAATTTTTTGGTATCACCATACCGGTCGTCGCTGTGCAAAACAACACTTATTAAATGCCTGCCGTTCATGCTGGCGGAGGCCACAAGACAACACCCGGCAGCATTGGTTGTACCTGTTTTTACCCCGTCTGCCCAAGTACAGCCCCACAATAACTTGTTGGTATTATGCAGGTGTCTTTTTGAGTTTCCCGGGCCGTCAATTTGCTTATAGCGGGTTTTTACAATTTCACGGAACTTTGGGTTTTTCATGGCATAGCGGGTAAACAAAGCCAGGTCATAAGCCGATGAGTAATGATTGTCATGGGGTAAACCATTGGTATTGCAAAAATTTGTATTGTATCCCCCCAGCAGTTTAGCCTGGTAATTCATCAGGTTAACAAAATTAGCTTCGGTTCCCGCTATATGCTCTGCTATGGCCACGCAGGCATCGTTACCCGAACGCAGCATGGCCCCGTAAAGCAGTTCTTCCAATGTCAGTTTTTCATGGGGCCGCAGGTGAATGCTGGACTCCCCTACAGATGCAGCTTTAGGAGTCACCTCAACCACCTGATCTAATTTACCGCTTTCCAGCGCCAAAATGGCGGTCATGATTTTGGTGGTACTGGCCTGGGGTCTTCTCTGGTGCATATTTTTATCATACAGCACCTGGCCGGTTTCGGCATCCATTAAAACGGCCGCTTGGGCCGTTATGGCGGGCGCCTGCCCCCAGGCAAAATGAACATTTAAAAATAAACCTGTGACCAGAATGATTACGGGAACTAAACTGCCTGTTTTGTTCATGATTATTTCACTCCATATGCAGCTGCGTTTTTTATGACTGGTTAAAAGGGTTCCCGTTTTTTTATTTCTTAATTCCAGCCTACCTTGAAAAATACTGCAGTTCTAAAACCGGTGCCTCTTGCAGCGTTCGCTAAAATTCCTTCGCCGGCCGAACTTAGCGCTCGGTCTGCCGGGGATCGATATTTTTAATTAATTCAGATACCGTCACAAATTCATAACCATCATTTTTAAGGGCAGTTATAATTTCCGGTAAAGCTCTAACAGTTGGTGCGGTGGGATGCATTAACACAATGGCACCGTTATGGGCCTTTTGGGTTACCCGGTTAACAATGGTTTCCGGTGCCGGCCGCTGCCAGTCAATAGTATCCACACTCCATAAAATACACTGGTATCCCAGTTCTTCTACAGCAGCTAAAACCGATTTACCCCTTTCTCCATAAGGTGGAGCAAACAGCGTTGGTTTTTTACCGGTTATTTTACTAATAACTCTTTCCGACCGGGTAATTTCACGTATGTTGCCGGACTTAGAAAGGTAATCGGGATGCGGGTGAGAATATCCATGACTGCCTATCTCGTGACCGGAAGTTGAAATCTTCTTTAACAACCGGGGAAATTTTTCCGCCCACTGGCCACCGATAAAAAATGTAGCTTTAACATTATTTTCTTCCATGATTTTTAGCATTTGGGGTAAATATTCTTCACCCCAGTATACATTTACCGTTAAAGCGATTTCCTTTTTATCTTCATTTCCCTGGTAAATTGGCGCCAAAGTAGGTTCATAATCTTCCTGCAGGGCCATATAACCCAGGATAATAAGAAAGGCAGCCAGTATTATCCATGCTGCCAGTTTAAATAAGGGCCCCCGTCTAATAAAAATTATCTTCAATTTATATCCCTCCCATCTGTTAAGGAAATTTATGCTTGCATGCCAGTCCAATATACAGAGGGGAGGGAAAAAAGTTAAAACCCCACCAGTAATTGGTTGGGGCTTGTTGATTGCTGTAAAGCTGTTATTCCTCGTTTCCATAGAATCTTACTGAAATCTTCTACCTCCGGTTCTAGGTTTACGAGAACCTTTTTTAAACCTGCGTTTTTCTTCCTCATATCCTTCAGGTGGTTCCATGGCATCTTTCTTGGATAGTTTTAACCGTCCCATATCGTCATATCCAAGAACTTTAACAGTGATTACATCTCCTTCTTTAACCACATCTTCCACCTTTTCCACCCGGTTATAGGCAAGTTGTGAAATGTGTACCAATCCTTCCTTGCCCTGCATACCCATTATGCCGGGCACAACCTCTACAAAGGCACCAAAATCAGTAACTTTTACCACCCGGCCGGACAGTATTTCCCCTGGCTCCACATCCCGGGTCAGCTTTTCAATATATTCCATTGCCTTTTTACCTGCTTCCCGGTTAACGGCAGAAATAAATATCCGACCGTCGTCCTCAATGTCTATATCCGCTCCTGTTTCGTCAACAATACGCTTGATTATTTTGCCGCCCGGTCCGATAACATCGCGTATCTTGTCCGGATCTATCTGCATGCTTATAATCGCCGGTGCGTAAGGGGATATTTCTTTCCGCGGTTCAGAAATTACTTCCAACATCTTGTTCAAGATGTGCATTCGTCCCTCATGGGCTTGGGCCAGCGCCTGCCTGAATACTTCTTTTGTAATACCGGGAATCTTTATATCCATCTGCAGCGCGGTAACACCCCTAGCGGTACCTGCCACTTTAAAGTCCATATCTCCCAAGGCATCTTCTATACCCTGAATATCAGTGAGCACTATAAAATTGTCATCTTCTTTTATCAGCCCCATGGCCACACCGGAAACAGGGGCTTTTATTTTTACTCCGGCATCCATCAACGCCAGAGTACTGCCGCAAACACTGCCCATGGAGGTGGAACCGTTAGATTCCAATGCTTCCGACACCACCCGGATGGTGTACGGGAATTCTTCCTCCGCCGGAAGAACCGGCACCAGAGCCCGTTCTGCCAACGCACCATGACCGATTTCCCTGCGCCCGGGTGAACGCATCATCTTTGTTTCACCGGTGCTGTAAGGCGGGAAGTTGTAGTGATGCATGTAGCGCTTAGTATCTTCGGCTTCCAGGCCGTCTAAAATTTGTTCTTCACTGATACGCCCCAGTGTGGCCACCGACAGAATTTGGGTCTGCCCGCGGGTAAACAGACCGGTTCCGTGGGTGCGGGGCAGTATCCCTACTTCCACAGATATAGGCCGCACTTCATTGATGGCTCGTCCATCAATACGCACTTTTTCTTCGATAATCATGCGGCGCATCACTTTCTTTTCCTGGGCATGAATTAATTCTTTAATCACCGGCAATTTTTCTGCCAGTTCTTCTTCGCTGTAATCCTGGGTTAAATCAGCCACCAGGCCTTCGGCAACCTCTTCCAGGAAGGCTTCACGCTCTTTCTTAGGCATTCTTTCCCGGGCACATCTTCTTATGGCCTCGGTATAGCGCTCATCGGCCAACTCACTGACCTTTTCCTCCAATGCCGGGTCAATTTCCGGCTCTACCACTTCTATTTTTTCTTTAGCCAGCCCCATGGCCAGCGCTTCTGCTCTAAATTGTTCTATAAACTGCACAATTTCTTTAGCCACTTCATGGCCGAACATAATACCATCCAGCATAATATCTTCGGGAACCTCATTTGCTCCCGCTTCTACCATCATAACGGCATCCTTGGTACCGGCCACCACCAGGTGCATTTCGCTTTTTTCATGCTGCTCGATGGTAGGATTAATTACAAATTCACCATCCACCCTACCTACAATAACACCGCCAATGGGACCCTGAAAAGGAATATTAGAGATATGTAAGGCTGCAGAGGCACCTATCATAGCCGTTATTTCCGGTGCGCAGCTTTGATCCACCGATAAAACGGTAGCAATTACCTGTACTTCATTACGCAGCTTTTTATTAAATAACGGTCTTATGGGACGGTCAATCAGTCTTGCAGATAGAGTTGCTTTTTCACTGGGACGTCCCTCGCGCTTGATAAAACCACCGGGAATTTTACCCACTGCATAATGCCGTTCTTCATAGTCAACGGTAAGCGGGAAAAAGTCTATACCCTCCCGGGGATTTTTAGACATGGTGGCGGTCACCAGTACAACGGTATCGCCGTATCTTACTAAAACCGCACCGCCGGCCTGCTTAGCAACACGCCCGGTTTCCAAGGTCAAAGTACGACCGCCGAGACTTATCTCCTTTCTTAAAACATTTTGTTCTGACATTAAAATACCTCCTGATATTGTTTAAAGTAATTAATACTGCGACAACGGCAGAAATACTTAAAAATGTATGCCTGGAGCAATTGATGGTTACAAATGCGAAAGTTTCTACATATATACTAGTATTTCCTTCTTACTGAACATAAAATACTTTACTTCAATGAACAGCCTGTTATAGCAAAAAGCGGGTATTAAAACCCGCTTTTTCTTATTTGCGTAACGGTAGTTTTTCTACAATTGCCCGATACCGCTCAAAGTCACGGTCGCGAAGATAGTTGAGCAGTGCTCTGCGTTTACCAACCATTTTTAATAAACCGCGACGGGAGTGATGATCTTTTTTGTGTACTTTCAGGTGCTCGGTCAGTTCAACAATGCGCTGGGTTAAAATAGCAATTTGAACTTCCGGTGAACCTGTATCATTTTCATGGGTCTTAAATTTCTCAATAATGTTTTGCTTTTCTTCTGTACTGAGAGCCACCTGTTTCACCTCCTCTAATTATTAATCGCTGCCAGCCAAGGAAACCGCCGGAGGAACGTATCCCCTAGCTGACAGTTCAAAAATTACTTTCCAATTATGGTAATCACCAGCCGGCCGTTTGTGATATCCTTTGCCACTATATCAAACATACGTCCCGACTTGGCGAAGAACCCCCTGAAACGGGTTGCCGTGGGTATGCGTCCCGGTATTCCCTTTGCTGCCATAATGATATCGTGAGTTGTTATTTTATCCTGACGCATATCCCTCAACCTTTTGCGCGCGTGATCCGTAATAATGACCCGCATTCCAAACCCACCAAATTTAACAACCTCGAGTATGGTATCCCGGGTCATCGTCATTTTGGGCCAGAAATGCATATAAAGCATCCTGGAAGGCGGTTAAGCGCACATTATCCATATTGGACTTTACATAGTGCCTTTCCAGTTCTTTTTTTAAATTTTGAAATTCCTCGGATAAGCAGATTAACGCAATGTGATTAAGCCACTGCCTAATCTCCTCTTCCGGAGAATCAAATTTAGGTACTCCCACAGGCAACGTCTCCTTTCTAAAATTTCGGGACGTTTGCCGCATATATTGTAGCATAGACTGGCACGATTGTAAATCTAATAACCATATTTATATATATTTGTGGAAATCCTAAATTATTCCCCGTCAGAAAAATCCAAAAGCTCTCCTGTATTTCAACCCCCGGTCTGCCTGTGGGATAATGCCATTTGTATGTCTTGCTCAATTTGACAGATTAATTCATTGACGGAATTAAATCTTTGTTCACTGCGTAACCGGCGTAAAAATTTAACGGTAATTAATTGGCCATATATATTACCGCTGAAATCCAGCAGGTGTACTTCCAGGTTACGGGTGCCTCCCGTTTTGTTAAAAGTGGGCTTTCTACCGATATTAGCCACTCCCAAGTATGTCTCCCCGTTAATCTCAACATGAACACTGTAAACCCCGTTGGCAGGGGCCAGTGTTTTAGAATTTAAATTTATATTGGCAGTGGGAAAGCCAATGGCATTACCCCTTCTGTCACCGGTCACCACCACACCCTGTACAAAGGGCAGGTAGCCAAGTAATTTTGCGGCCGTCTCCACGTCACCTGCCAACAGCATCTTTCTTATCACTGTGCTGCTAACCACCTGCTCACCGATGGTTACCGGCGGGATTACATGTAAAGTATAGCGGTATTTTTCTGCATACTGCCTCAATGTATCAGCGGTACCCCTGCCTTTACGCCCAAAGGAAAAGTTATACCCCACCACAACATCACAAACGCCCATTTGCTGGTGCAAAACTTTTTTAATAAAGTCCTCCGGTTCTATTTTGGCAAATTGATAATTAAAGGGGATGGAAAGTATTACATCCACTCCCAATTTACCCATTATTTTTTCTTTGTTCTGCTGCGACAACAGTTTTGGCGGGTCATTTTTGGGGTCAAGTACTGCCAGGGGATGGGGATTAAAGGTAAAAATTGTAGCCGTGCCATTAATGCTTCTGGCAGTGTCAACCACCTTGGTGATAAGTTTTTGATGCCCAATATGCACCCCATCAAAATTTCCCAGCCCAACTACAATATTTCTAAATTTATTTTTTAATCCCTGGAAGGAATTTTTTACTATCATTGTGCTATTCCTCCTAAAAATGCAGCAGACCTTGGTTCACGTCTATATGTACTACCCTATCTACTGAGTCCGGCAGCTGCTCACTGGATACTGCAAAAGGCTGCCGGGGCTTTTTTCATTCTCCGGTGCTGCCTGGTTAACCATTAATTTTCACCTGGCACACAGGCTTAAAAACAACTCTTTCCATAGGCTGCCGTTCATACTGTGTTACCGCCAGTGCCAGCAGCGTATCTCCATCTTTTAAGCGCACCAACTGCCCCGGCGGCAGCTGATCCGGCTGCCGTAATACACCGGGGGGATACAGCTTGGCACCGGAGGTGATTGATTTCACCGCTTTAGTTTTCACAAGCACTTCCGGGTATTGGGATAAAGCCGTATCCATATCTACCAGTGCTTCACCGGGATCTGACATCTGCTGAAGTTCTTCCAAGGTATAGGTGTCATCTATCTTAAATTGACCCACCGAAATCCTCAGTAAGAAGCTCATGTGAGCACCAACTAAAAGTTTATTTCCGATATCATTACAAATGGTACGGACATAGGTGCCTTTGGAACAATGAACATCAAACAGCACCCGCGGGTGTTTGGTTCCCCAACCGGTGGACCATACCGTTTTTATATTATATATGGTTACAGGGCGCGGCGAACGCTCCACTTCCTTACCCTGGCGCTGCAGTTGATACAGTTTTTTGCCGCCTATCTTCACCGCCGAAGCCATGGGCGGTATTTGTTCAATATGTCCACAGAAACTTTCCAGTACCTGCCTGAACTGCTCTTCCTTAACGGCGGAGGCATCTGTCACTTGTAATATTTTACCTACAGCATCCTGGGTATCTGTGGTGATGCCCAGGGTAATTTCTGCCCGGTATGTTTTGTCAGTACCGGCAATATACTGGGCAATTTTAGTGGCCCTGCCCACACAGACGGGCAGCACCCCGGCAGCAGCGGGGTCCAGGGTGCCGGTATGACCAACCTTTTTGGTATTAAATATTTTTCGTATAAAATTAACCACATCATGGGAAGTCATACCGGGCGGTTTCAAAATGTTTAAAACTCCCCCTTGAACCATTTTATGTTCCCCTTTGTACCACCTGGATTGCAGCTTCTATCACCCGTTCTTTAACAGCATTAAACTCGCCCTGAATAAGGCACCCGGCTGCTCTCTTGTGGCCACCGCCGTCAAATTGAGCGGCCAGTTTATTAACATCTACGTAATAGTTGGAGCGCATACTTACCTTTACAGAACCCGGGGATATTTCTCTAAAAAGCATGGCCACTTCTACCCCTTTAATCTTGCGGGGGTAATCCACCAGTTCATCTGTATGCTCATCCCTGGCCCCTACCCTCTGCCTGCTCTGCCAGTCAAAGGATATCCAGGCCACTTTACCGCACGGGGATATACTCAGCGTTGGCAGTGCAGCCTGCAGTACTTTAAGTACTTCGATGGGTTTTTCATCATAAAGCAGTTTACAGATGCGTGAGCCCGGCACACCGCATTCTAACAAAGCCGCTGCTTTACGATGGGTATTGGCTGTGGTTCCCTCGTATTTAAATGCACCGGTGTCTGTAACAATGGCTGTATACAGATTTGTGGCAATGTCCAAATCCAAATCCACACCCATTTCTACCAGCAAATCGTAAATAATTTCGCCGGTGGCAGCAGCTTTAGGGTCAATATAGTTAACGTGGGCAAAGGTTTCTTTAGTTTGGTGGTGATCGATATTTACCACCGTTATATCTTTATCCAGCAGTTTCTGCAGCCGATCTCCCAACCTGTCCGGCACTGAACAATCAAGAACTACAAATACATCGTATTCCCCTTCCGGCAGCCCCTGGTGCACGCGATGGGCACCGGGCAGAAAACGGTACATTTCCGGCACGGCATGGGGACTGGATAAAGTTACTTTTTTGCCCATTTTTTCTAACGCCAGGCCCAAAGCAATGGTTGAACCAATGCTGTCTCCGTCAGGCATTACATGCCCGGACAGGATAACACTGTTGGCACTGGTTAAAACGCCGGCCACGCCAGCTAAATTATTATTCTGTCGGTGGTTTTTCATCACTTTGTATTTCCTTTAACTTTTTCATTATATTAACGCCATGGCTGATGGAATTATCCAGTTCAAAGTGCAGCTCCGGTGTATAGCGCAGTTTTATTTTTCTTCCCAGCATGGTGCGAACAAATCCCTGCGCCTTTTTAAGCACTGCCAGCGTATCCTGGGCTTGTTTTTCGTCCCCTAAAACACTGACATATATTTTAGCATGGCGTAAATCTCCGGACACCTCTACGGCAGTAATGCTGACAAATCCAATCCGGGGGTCTTTAAGTTCCTGCCGAATGATGGAAGAAATTTCTCTTTTAATTTCTTCGGCCAATCTTCCTATACGGTGTGACAACGTACACACCTCCGGTACATTTATTATTATTCTAACTCTCGCTTAATTTCCTCTTCAGTAAATGCCTCAATAATGTCTCCCTCTTGAATATCATTGAACTTTTCAATGGTTATACCGCATTCATACCCTTGAACAACTTCTTTAACGTCATCTTTAAAACGTTTCAATGTATCCAGTTTGCCTTCATGTACCACTATGCCGTCTCTAATAATTCTAACCCCTGCATCCCGGGTGATTTTTCCTTCGGTAACATAAGAACCGGCAATGGTTCCAATTTTGGAAACCTTAAATATCTTGCGTACTTCTGCCCTGCCCAGCACCACTTCCCGGTACTCCGGCTCTAACAAGCCGCTCATGGCCGCTTTTATGTCTTCAATGGCATCATATATTACCCGGTACATGCGCATATCAACTTTTTCAGTTTCCGCCACCTTACGGGCGTTGACATCAGGTCTGACGTTAAAACCAATTACAATGGCGTTGGATGCTGAAGCCAGCATGATATCGGTCTCTGTGATGGCGCCCACTCCACCGTGCACCACACTGACCTTTACTTCATCATTGGATAGGTTGTTTATAGCCTGCTTTAATGCTTCCACTGAACCCTGCACGTCTGCTTTAATGATAATGGGCAGTTCCTTAACCGTACCCTCTTGAATATTCTTAAATAAGTCATCCAATGATAATTTGGCCGCCTGTTTTTGTTCTTTTTCCTTTTTCTTGTTAATTCTTTGCTCAGCCACAGTCCGGGCTATTTTTTCTTCTTCAACGGCCACAAATATGTCCCCGGCTTCGGGCACACTGTTTAATCCAAGCACTTTTACGGGAGTAGAAGGCCCGGCACTTTTCACCCGTCTGCCCATGTAATCCATCATTGCCCGGACACGACCGTAGGCAGTGCCCACCACTATGGGTTCTCCAACTTTTAGTGTTCCGCTCTGTACCAGTACAGTGGCCACCGGGCCGCGGCCTTTATCTAATTCGGCCTCTATCACCGTTCCCCGGGCTTTTCTATTCGGGTTGGCTTTTAGTTCCGATATTTCAGCCACCAGCAGGATCATTTCCAGCAGTTCGTCCAAACCGGTACGCTTAATTGCCGATACTTCTACACTGATTACGTCGCCGCCCCACTGCTCAACCACCAGCCCGTGCTGGGCCAATTCCTGGCGTACCCGGTCGGGATTGGCTTCCGGTTTATCTATTTTATTAATAGCCACAATTATAGGTACTCCTGCCGCTTTAGCATGGTTAATAGCCTCCACTGTTTGCGGCATTACGCCATCGTCCGCCGCCACCACCAGAATGGCAATGTCGGTCACCCTGGCCCCGCGGGCCCGCATGGCCGTAAAAGCAGCATGTCCCGGTGTGTCCAGGAAGGTAATTTTTTTGCCATCTTTTTCCACCTGGTAAGCTCCAATGTGCTGGGTAATACCGCCGGCTTCCGAAGCAGTTACTTTTGTTTCACGAATGGCATCCAGCAGAGATGTTTTACCGTGGTCAACGTGTCCCATCACAGTAACCACGGGAGGACGCGGCTGCAGGCTTTCCTCATCATCTTCCGGTTCAGCCATTATGATTTCTTCAATATCTTCTTCTATTTTAACGTTTACTTCATAGCCAAATTCAGCAGCCACCAGGGTTGCGGTATCGCTGTCGATTTCCTGGTTAATGGTGGCCATTACGCCCAATCCCATCAGTGTTTTAATTACATCTGCAGCGGTAAGGCGCAGTTTTTCCGCCAGTCCCTGTACGGTAATACTTTCGCCAATGGTAATGGGCTTTTTCTCCAGCGGTTGACCGGGCAGCTGTCTTTCGTTTTTGGTTTTACTTTGCTGTTTTTTCTTGTTATGACGCTGTTTTTTGAGTTTTTTATTATCTTCCCGCCTATCCTGTTCTTCCAGCCAGCGATCCCTGCTGGTAAAATTATCACTTTTAATTCTCTGTTCATTTCTTGGCCTTTCCTGGGCTTTAGCCTTGGCCTGGGCACTAACCACCGGATCCATTTTGGGTATGGAGATATTTCTTTCTTTCGGAGGTCTGCCGCCTTTAGGCCTGTTACCCCGTATTTTATTGCCCTGGACCCTGCTGCCCTGGGGTTTCCCTTGAGGCTTGCCGTGGGGTTTATTTCCCTGGGGACGGTTACCTTGTCCCTTAGCCCCCTGCTTGCGTTCATACTGTTTTGTATTTTTAGCCGCCGGCTCCTCCGGCCGTCCGGAACCCTTTCTCACATTCTTTGTCTGGGGCCTTCCCTGGGAACTGTTGTTAGTTCTTCGCTCGTCATACCGGCGATCCGGCGGGCGGGAAGGCACCCTATCCACTATACCGGGTCCTTTATCGTAGCTTTTTTTACCTTTACCGCTACTCTTTTTAGCTTTGTTTGCTGCGCTGTCTTCTTTTAAAAGAAGATTTTTCAGTTTTTTAGCATCCTGGTCTTCTACCATACTGAGGGCAGATTTAACATTAATCCCCAGTTCGTTAAGCCCCTTAATTACCTCTTTGCTCTCTATATTCAGCTCTTTGGCAAGTTCATGCACTCTCTTTTTGGTCATATATCCACCTCCGTAAGATTGGCGCAGCAGAACCTACGCCTCTCCCCTTTCAATTATTTCTGTAATCCCACGGGCAAAATTTTCATCACTGACGGCCAGCGCCGCCCTGGGTGATTTGCCCGCTGACCATCCCAACTCTAATTTAGTACCGGTCTCAATTATGGGAATGCTGTTGGCTTTTGCTAAATGGTAATATTCTTTCTTTGTCCGCTCTGAAGCATCTGCCGCCAGCAGCACCAAAACAGCCTTTCTTTCTTTAATGGAATTCTTAACCTGTGCATCGCCGGACAGCAGTTTCCCGGCCCGCTGACACAGCCCTAACAAGTTAGCAGTTTGTTTATTCAACACTATTCAACTCCTGCTTTAATTTTTCATAAACATCACTGCTAATACTTTGCTTCAGGGCTTTTTCCACTCTCTTACCTTTAATGGCTTTTTCCAGGCACTCTTGTTGAGGACAAATGTAAGCGCCACGACCGGACTTTTTACCGGTATGATCAATTTCAACAGTTTCATCAGGGGTGCGCACTATACGAATCAAATCTTTCTTTAACTTCATTTCCTGGCATCCAACACACATGCGCATTGGTTTTTTCTTTCCCTTGGGCAAGCATACTCCCCCCCTTACTCTCGAATATCGTCCTCCGGTTCCACAAGAATATCCTCATCCATGTTTTCATCTTCATATTCCACGGCATCCTGTTTACCTTCATCGATGTATTCATCTATATAATCTTCAATATTATCATCGTCGTAATAGTCCCCTTCATTATACTCGGGATAGAGTTCTTTCATTTGTGATTCACTCTTGATATCAATCTTCCAGCCGGTTAATTTTGCTGCCAACCTGGCATTTTGCCCTTCTTTACCTATGGCCAGTGAAAGTTGATAGTCCGGCACGATAACCCGGGCCACTTTTTCGTCTTCCCAAACTTCCACCGCCACCACACTGGATGGTGAAAGTGAATTGGCCACAAATTTAGATGAATCCGGGTCATATTTTACGATATCAATTTTCTCTCCATTGAGTTCGTTAACAATATTTTGTACTCTCATGCCTTTAGGACCTACACAGGCCCCCACCGGGTCAACGTTTTCGTCTTTGGAATAAACGGCTATTTTGGAGCGAGTCCCCGCTTCCCTGGCCACAGACTTTAACTCTACAATCCCCTCCTGTAATTCCGGTACTTCCAGCTCAAATAATCTCTTCAGCAGCCCGGGGTGGGTACGGGAAACCAAAATTTGCGGTCCTTTGGTGGTTTTCCGCACTTCTACAATGTAGGTTTTAATTCTCTTGCCGGGATATAACTCTTCCCCGGGCATTTGTTCAGAGGGAGCCAGCACTGCTTCGGTTTTACCTAACTCAATATAAGCGGTGCGCTGTTCAATTCGTTGAATAACCCCGGTTATAATATCTCCTTCTCGATTAACGTAATCTTCGTAAATAAGATTTCTTTCCGCTTCCCTGATGCGCTGTACCACCACTTGCTTTGCGGTTTGAGCCGCTATACGGCCAAAATTTCTCGGCGTTACTTCTGTTTCCACAATATCGCCCAGGCTGTAATTGGGATCAATGGCCTGGGCGTCCTGAAGAGAAATTTCTAATCTTTCATCCGTTACTTCATCCGTTACCGTTTTCCGGGAGAACACTTTAAAATCTCCCGTTTCCCTGTCAATAACCACTTTCGCATTCTGTGCTGAACCAAAGTTGCGCTTATAAGCAGACAGCAGCGCAGCCTCTATGGCTTCCAGCAGTACATCAACGGAAATACCCTTTTCTTTTTCCAGGTCATATAATGCTTCTAAAAACTCGGTATTCATTTGTTAAGCCTCCTAAAACAACTCAAAATTCTACCGCCAGTTTGGCTGAAGCAATTTTATCCTTGGGAATATCCACTTGTTCACCGTCAACTTCCACTTTAACCCCAGACTGGCTTAACCCAAGCAGTTTGCCGGTAAAGTTTTTCTTACCGTTTACCGGTGCGTAAGTATTCACCGAGATAAGTCTGCCGCTAAACCGTTCAAAATCCGCATCTTTTTTCAACGGCCGCTCAATGCCTGGTGAAGATACTTCCAGTATGTAAGAGTTGGGTATGGGATCTTTTTCATCTAAAATTTTGTCCAGTTTTTCTGAAACTGCCTGGCAGTCGTCTAAATCTACCCCACCAGGCTTATCAATGTAAACCCGCAGGTACCACTGTACCCCTTCCTTTACATATTCTACTTCCACCAGTTCCATATCCATCGCCTCAACTATGGGCGTGGCAAATTCTTCAACTTGTACGGCAATTTTTGATCTGCTCATTAGAACGGGGCCTCCCTCAAAAACATTTCAAAATAATAGCAAAGAGTGGGCACCACCCACTCCTTTGAAAAACAAGCATAAATTCCCTAAAACCACAGTTAGTATATCACAACCAACCATTTGTTGACAAGCAAAAAAGTATTTACAGCTTGTACTATCCATTATAACCAAGTTGATGCACATTATACCTGTGTGAAATATCCTTTGGTCTGTACTGAAAAATGCTGCAGTTCTAAGCCGGTGGCTTTTGTAACGTTCGCTTAAGATTCCTTCGCCGGCCAAACTCGGCGCTTGGTCTGCCGGCTCCGGCTTAAAACAAACTCAACTGGTTAGTCTCCTCCATACCTTCCAGGCAGCCGTGCTGCTGCAGTGTTTCTATCACCGTTTTTGACACCTTAGCTCTAATCCTTAAATCTTCAATAGAGGTAAAGGGTGCTTCCTCCCGGGCCTTTACAATACTGCGGGCGGCGGATTCGCCCACCCCCTGCAGCGAACCCAAAGGAGGCAGCAGCTGTTTGCCCACAATTAAAAACTTAGTGGCATCAGATTCACTTAAGCTCACCTTTTTAAAACTATATCCCCTGGCATACATCTCCAGTGCCACTTCCAAGATGGTGAGCAGGTTCTTTTCTTTGGGGGATGCTGCCACTCCCTTTTCTTCTATTTCTTCTATAGCCCGCAGAACCGCCTGGTGTCCCCGGACGATTAAATCGGCATCGAAGTCATCGGCTCTCACCGTAAAGTAGGTGGCATAAAAGGCCTCTGGGTAATTTACTTTAAACCAGGCAATACGGAAGGCCATCATCACATAGGCCACCGCGTGAGCCTTGGGAAACATATACTTGATTTTTCGACATGACTCGATATACCATTCCGGTACATCATGCTCTCTCATTAAATCCGCTTCTTCCTCCGTTACCCCTTTACCCTTACGCACTTTCTCCATAATTTTAAATGCTTTCTTGGGCGGCAAACCTTTGTGAATCAGATAAATCATGATGTCGTCCCGGGCTGATATGGCCTCAGACAATTGGCAGGTACCGGACTTAATCAAGTCCTGGGCGTTGTTCAGCCACACATCGGTACCGTGGGAAAAACCGGATATGCGCACCAGTTCACTAAATGTGGTGGGCTTGGTATCCACCAGCATCTGCCGCACAAACTTGGTGCCGAATTCGGGAATGGCATAGGTGGCCACCGGGGAACGTATTTGTTCCGGGGTAACCCCCAGCGCCTCCGTACCGGAGAATAAGCTCAACGTGTCCTTGTCATCCAGGGGGATTGTTTTGGCATCCACCCCGGTAAGGTCCTCCAGCATTTTAATGACGGTGGGATCATCGTGGCCCAGAATATCCAGTTTAACCAGGCAATCGTGAATGGCATGATAGTCAAAGTGGGTGGTAATGATGCCGCTGCTTTTATCGTCGGCCGGGTGCTGCAGCGGGGTAACATCATGCACATCAACGTTTTTGGGCACCACCATAATTCCCCCGGGATGCTGGCCGGTGGTGCGTTTCACACCGGTACAGCCGGTCACCAGGCGGTTAATTTCCGCTTCTCGTTTGACAATGTTTCTTTCATCCAAGTATTTTTTTACAAACCCGTAAGCGGTTTTTTCAGCAATGGTACCGATTGTTCCCGCCTTAAATACATTGTCCTTACCAAACAGTACCTCGGTATATTTTTGGGCCCTGGATTGATATTCGCCGGAAAAGTTCAAATCAATATCCGGTACCTTGTCCCCTTCAAAACCTAAAAATACTTCAAAAGGTATGTCCTGGCCGTCCTTTACCAATTTGCTGCCGCACCGGGGACAATCCTTGTCCGGCATGTCAGCACCGCAGGCGTAACTTCCATCTTCAATAAATTCACTGTATTTACATTTGGTACAGCGGTAATGGGCCGGCAGCGGGTTTACTTCTGTAATCCCGGTTAAGGTGGCCACCAGGGATGAACCCACCGAACCCCTGGAGCCAACCAGGTAGCCGTCTTCATTGGACTTTTTCACCAGTTTATGGGCGATAAGATATAACACTGCAAAGCCATTGCCGATGATGGATTTTAATTCCTTATCCAAACGTTTTCTCACCACTTTAGGCAGGGGATCACCGTACAGTTCCTTTGCCCTTTCCTCAGACATATCGGTAATTTGCTGCTCTGCCCCTTCAATTTCCGGGGGATAGGTTTCCTTTGGAATGGGCAGTAATTTATCTATTTGGTCAGCAATCCGGCGGGTATTAGCAACCACAACCTCGTAGGCCGCTTCTTCCCCCAGGTAAGAGAAATCAGACAGCATTTCATCGGTGGTTTTAAAATACAGCGGGGGTTGATTGTCCGCGTCTTCAAAACCTTTGCCCGCCATCAGGATGCGCCGGTAAACTTCATCCTCGGGATCTAAAAAATGCACGTCACCGGTAGCCACCACCGGTTTGCCCAATTTTTTACCCAGGCGGTAGATGCTTTTATATATTTGTTTTAACTGCTCAATATCTTTCAGCTGCCCGCTGTCCACTAAAAAACGGCTGTTGCCCAGGGGCTGAATTTCTAAATAATCGTAAAAAGAGGCTATCTTTTCAATCTTTTCTTCCGGCGCCCCGGACATTATGGCTCGAAACAGTTCCCCCGCCTCACAGGCCGAACCAATCAAAAGCCCTTCCCGGTAAGATACCAGCAGGCTCTTGGGTATTCTAGGATGCCGGTAATAATATTTCAAGTGGGAGTAGGTGATCAATTTATACAAGTTTTTTAAGCCTACCTGGTTTTGGGCCAAAATGGTCACGTGATTGGATCTTAATTTTTCCAAATTCCCGCTGCCGGTTAAATTATTTAGTTCCGAAACTTTTTTCATACCGCGATCCGCGCACTGCTGCAAAAATATATTCAGCAGTGCTGCTGTGGCAGCGGCATCATCCACCGCCCGGTGGTGATTTTCCAAGCTGACATTGAACTCTTTACACAGGGTATTCAGCTTGTGATTTTTTAATTTGGGATGCAGGGTGCGGGCCAGTGTCATGGTGTCCAGAACAGGATTGTCCAGCACCACATTTAGTTGGTTAGCTAAATGAATTCTAATGAACCCCACATCAAAGGAGGCATTGTGCGCCACCAGCACCGCTTTGCCAATAAATTTTCTAAACTCAGCCAGTGCTTCCCTGGCCCCGGGGGCATCCCGCACCATATCATCTGTTATCCCGGTAAGTTTAATTATTTCCGAAGGGATAGGCTTACTGGGCCGCACCATGGTGGAAAAATTATCCACCACTTCCAGTCCCCGCATTTTCACCGCACCAATTTCAATTATCTCGTCGGTGCGGGGGTGCAAACCGGTAGTTTCCAAGTCAAATACCACAAACTCCGCAGCGGTTATATCCACTTCCGGGGGGTTTTCCACCACCGGCACCCCGTCATCTATCAAATACCCTTCCATACCGTAAATAACTTTAATACCATTTTTTTCCGCCGCGCTGTACGCCTCGGGATAGGCCTGCACCACACCGTGATCGGTAATGGCCACCGCAGGATGTCCCCATTTTGCCGCCTGTTTAATGGCGGTGGACACGCTGAGCACCGAATCCATGGCACTCATTTGTGTGTGCAGGTGCAGTTCCACCCGTTTCTCCCGGGCATTATCCCGGCGTTCAGGAGCCGGCGCAGAGTTTATATCGTAAGCCATTATTGTCAGTTCCTGTGAATACTTGTCATGCTGTACCGGTCCCCGTACTTTAACCCAACAACCGTCTTTAATACCGGACACAGCTTCTATTTTTTCTTTTTCCAAAAAAATTTTTACCGCTATAGAATCAGATTTGTCGGTGATATTAAAGGTTAAAAGATACCTGCCGCTGCGCAGCTCTCTCATTTCGCTGCCAAATACCCGGCCGCAGGCCACCACTTGTTTTTCTTCATCCTGTAGGGAACTAAGCGGCACCGGGGAATCGTTAATTTTCCGCCCAATAAAAACACCCGTATCACCGGGTGCCCATTTATCCTCGTTATCGCCTTTACTCACTTTCCCCCTCTGGCAGCTGCTTTCTTTTAATTTTTTAATAAACTGCTGCTCCGCTTCGGCCTGCCATACCGGCGGCGAAACTTCCCGCCCATTTCCACCGCATTCCAGTTCTATTTGAGGTCGACAGCCGGTATAAGCACACAGTTTTTCAGCTAACAGCCGGCTGCAGCTGCGGTCCTGCAGCAGCTTTAAACCTAAACTATTCTTTATGGTTACCGTCAGGGTACCGGACATATATTTGTACTCTGCACTCTCTAACCAGCCGTTAACCGCCGGTACCTGGGCTGTGATGTCCGCAACTATGCGCGGCCAAAGTTGAGGTAATTTTTGTACCATTTCTTCTTCCGTTAATTTTTTTACCGGTATTAATTCCACTTTCTTTAGTTCCGGTACAGCGTTATAAAAATATTCTTCAGCCCGGGCCAGCATTTCTTTGGACAAGGGGTTTTCACTGTACAGGTAAATCTGCCACCCGCTGGCCTTGGTATCCACCTGTACCTTTGTAACTGTAGTCTCCGGAAGCAGTTCTCTCAGCCGTTCCAATCCCTTACTCAACCACAGCACCCCCAGCTGCCGGATATTTCTTTTCATAAATCTGCTGTATCAAACTAACCACCTGGTAAGAAGAGTTAGGACAACCGATCTTTTTGGCCTTTCTGGCCATGCCGGCAATCAACTGCGGCTCTGTAAAACACCTGTCAAATTCATCAAGTAAATGTCTAGAATCTTTAATGGCAATGGCAGCACCCTGCTTCACCAAATATTCAGTATTGCGCTCCTCCTGTCCCGGTATGGGGGCAGTAATAAACAGGGGCAGCCCCACGGCCATTGCTTCCGAACAGGTTAACCCGCCGGCCTTGCTTACCATTAAATCCGCTGCCCCCATTAATTCATGGATGTTATCTACAAAACCGTATACCTGAACTTGTCCCTTTAACCGCCCGGCCAAATTTTCTATTTTCCCCTTTAGGGATTCATTACGCCCACACACCACCAGCAACTGGCACTGCCTGCTGCCCAGAGCTTTAACCACTTCCTCCAGCGGTCCCATACCCAGTCCCCCGCCGCTCACCAGTACGGCCGGCAAATCAGCGGATAATTGAAGACGTTTTTTCAGCAGCTCTTTTTTTTCAACATTATTAAATACCGGGTCGATGGGAATGCCGGTAACCACTACCTTACTGTCATCCACACCGTAACGGGCAAAGGATAATTTTAATTCCTGCGAGGCCACACAATAACAATCCACGCCGGGATAAATCCAAAAGGGATGTACTGCAAAATCCGTTATGGTGGCCAGCACAGGAACATCGAGCTTCCCATCCAGCTTCAGAGAAGAAATTATACCCAGGGGAAAGGGATGGGTGCACAATATCACCTGCGGTTGAAAAGAATTTATCAGCGAAACCAGCTTAGGGGCTGCCAGTTTGTTAATAATGCGGTTAAATTCCATTTTGGCAAAGCCGGATAACGGTTGAGTTTTTTCCGCCTTGTAATAAAGATAGCGGTAAACCATAGGGGACAATTTAATTATTTCCAGGTATGCCCCCAGCACCATTTTTTCCACCAGGGGACTGGCGTAACGGAATGTATCCACTATGCTGACACGGGCAGCAGGAAAAAGCGTTAAAAACTGCTTTTTTACAGCCTCGGCAGCCCTGGTATGACCGTCTCCGGCTGACACCGTGAGCATTAATACCTTATTCAACTCACGGTGTACAGCCGGGTTACTTTTCAAAGCATTGCCGGATGACATTGAATATCACCCACTTATGCCCTGGCAAACAATAATTTTTGCACAGTATTCAAAACATCCTCTGTATTGATATTTACCGTTTCTCCTGTCCTGCGGTTGTAAACTTCAACCACATTTTCTTCTGTCGCCTTTTTTCCAACAACCACCCGCAGCGGGTAGCCAATTAAATCCGCATCCTTAAACTTCACACCGGGACGTTCCTTGCGATCATCAATAACCGCTTCTATTCCGTTTTCTACCATCTTATTGTAGATATTCTCGGCCGCTTTGAACTGCTCTTCATCCTTTACATTAATAGGTATAACCACCACATGATAGGGAGCGATATTTACCGGCCAAATAATTCCGTTTTCATCATGGTTCTGCTCCACCGCAGCGGCCATGGTACGACCAACACCAATACCATAACACCCCATGATGATCGGCTTTTCCCTGCCGTCTTCATCCAAAAAGTGAGCTTTTAATACTTTACTGTACTTGTCCCCCAACTTAAAGATTTGGCCTACCTCTATTCCTTTAGCTTCCAGTAAACGCCCGTCACATTTAGGGCATTTTTCACCCGCTGCAACCAGGCGAATATCTTCCACCATATCAATTTTAAAATCCCGCCCGGGGTTAACATTAATAAAGTGAGCGTCACCCTTATTGGCCCCGGTTACAGCATTAGTCATTTGAGCCACCTCAGGGTCAGCAATAATGCGAATGCCCTTTAAATTAACCGGGCCGGCATAACCCACCGGGGCACCGGAAACCTGTTCCACCGTTTTGGCGTCGGCCAGCTCCAGGCTGAGGCAGTTTAAAGCATTATACAGCTTAACTTCGTTTATCTCCCGGTCGCCCCGTACCAGTGCCGCCACCGTTTCTTGATCGGTTTTGTATATCAGTGTTTTTATAATTTGATGGGGTTCTACGTCTAAAAATTCTGCCACCTGTTCTACAGTATGCGCCCCCGGGGTGGACACTTCTTTGATTTCCAACTTTTCAGCATTTGGATCCGCGCCCGCCGCCGGCACCGATACCTTTTCCACATTGGCAGCATAGTCACAGCTATCACAGTAAAGTATGGTGGCTTCCCCGGATTCAGCTAAAACCATAAACTCGTGGGTAGTGCTGCCGCCAATGGCTCCAGAATCAGCTTCCACCGGTCGGAAGGTCAAACCACAGCGTTTAAAAACATTGGTATACGCTTCATACATCTTTTGATAGCTTTTATCCAAACCTTCCTCATCACGGTCAAAGGAATATAAGTCCTTCATAATAAACTCGCGACCGCGCATTAAACCGAACCGGGGGCGCCGTTCATCACGATATTTATTGCCGATATGGTATAACAGCTGGGGCAGCTGCTTGTAAGATTTTATTTCACCGCGCATTAATGCAGTAATAACCTCTTCATGGGTTGGTCCAAGGCAGAAATCACGGTTGTGCCGGTCTTTAAAACGCATTAATTCCGGCCCATATACATGCCAGCGCCCGGACTCCAGCCACAATTCGGCAGGCTGCATAACGGGCATTAACATTTCCTGGCCGCCCTGGCGATCCATCTCTTCCCGGATGATATTCATAATCTTCCTCAGCACTCTCATGCCAAGGGGCAGGTATGTATAAATGCCGGCCGCCGTTTTCCGAATGAACCCGGCTCGCAAAAGCAGCTTGTGACTGGCTATTTCTGCTTCGGCAGGTGTTTCTCTTAATGTAGGTATAAGCAGTTCAGATACACGCATAATAACACTAGCCTCCATTTATCAGTTTATCTACCCTGAAAAATATTATCTTACTTTAAAGTTTTTCTATTTCCTTCATCAACTCATTAAGAAGCTCACGCTCCGGAACCCTGCGCACCACTTCTCCCCTGCGGAAAATAAGGCCCACCCCTCTGCCGCCGGCGATGCCCACATCCGCTTCCCTGGCTTCACCGGGACCGTTAACCACGCAGCCCATAACGGCAACTTTTATAGGTTTGTCTAACCCCTGCAGTTTGTCTTCTACCTGTTGGGCCAGGCTTATAAGGTCTATTTCCGTGCGCCCGCAGGTGGGGCAGGATATTATTTCCACACCCCTTTGACGCAGGCTTAAGGCCTGCAAAATTTGATATGCAACCTTCACCTCATGCCGCGGGTGACCGGTTAACGACACCCTGATGGTGTCACCGATCCCCTCAGCTAAAAGTATTCCGATACCCACAGCGGATTTAACGGTACCGGAACTAACCGTTCCCGCCTCGGTTACTCCCACATGAAAGGGATAATCCACTTTTCCTGCCAGCTGCCGGTAAGCCTGCAGCATTAAAGGTATGTCGGATGCCTTAAGAGATATTTTAATATCATAAAAGCCCAGTTCTTCCAAAATGCTGATGTGTTTCAGCGCACTTTCCACCATGGCGGGTGCGGTAACCCCGCCATATTTTTCTAAAATTTGCCGTTCCAGTGAACCGGCATTAACTCCTATGCGAATGGGTATACCGCTATCTTTGGCAGCGGCCACAACTTCCCGCACTTTACTTTTGCCCCCGATATTCCCGGGGTTAATGCGCAGCCCATCCACTCCCGCCGCTATCGCCCGCAGTGCCAGCCGGTGGCTGAAGTGAATATCCGCTATCAACGGAATTGATATTTGTTCTTTAATTTTGGGTAATGCTTCCGCTGCCGTTTCATCCGGTACTGCCACCCGCACTATTTCACAGCCGGCAGCAGCCAGTTCATTTATTTGCTCCACAGTATCTGTCACATTTCTGGTGTCTGTATTAGTCATGGACTGCACCGCTACCGGCGCATCTCCCCCCACCGGTACAGTGCCCACATGAATCAACCGGGTTTTTCTCCTATTAAAAATCATTACCGCCTCCTATTTACCTGGGGCTATCAAACTAATAATATCGTTATAGGTAATAAAAACAATCATTAACAATAACAGGCCAAAACCAATCATATGAATAAATCCTTCTTTAGCCGGGTCAATAGGTTTACCGACAATTTTTTCCCAGGCCAGAAAAACCAGCCTGCTGCCGTCTAAAGCAGGAATGGGAAACAGATTAAATAAACCCAGGTTTATGGACAAAAATGCGGCCAACTGCAGCACCTGGTAAACACCCTTTTCGGCAGCCTGGCCAATTTCAGCCACCACCCGCACCGGGCCGCCTATGTCCATTGGTGCCTGCTGAACAATCATCTTCCCTACAAAGGTAATAATCAGCACCGTTACCTGTACGGTGGCTTCCGCCCCCTTCCACAGGGCGGTCAGCGGATTCATTTTTTCCATCACATATTTTTCCGGATTATTTTGGATACCGATTATATACCGGCCTTCCTTACTCAACCGCGGCGTTACTTCTATTTTTTTCTCTACGCCGCCGCGTTCAACGGTAATCTGTATCGGTTTGCCGGCGTTACTGTTTACCAGTTTGTTTAATTCAGTCCATTTTTCAACCGGCACCCCGTTGATGGAAGTAATACGATCGCCTTCTTTTATACCGGCGTGATAGGCGGGAGAATCCTTAAGCACCATTCCCACATCGGTTGTGGGAACCGGCAGGCCGTGAGTCATAAAGATCAGGGCCAGTATCACCGCTGCCAGTACAAAGTTCATTATCGGACCGGCTGCAATTACACCGGCCCGCTGGCCCACCGTTTTGCTGTTAAATCCCCGCTCTTCATCGTAATCCGGCTCTTCTTCGTCTTCATTGGGATCCATACCGGCCATACGTACAAAGCCGCCCAGCGGAAAAGCTCTCAGGTTATACACCGTGTCACCGCGCTTAAAGCCCCAAAGCCTGGGACCAAACCCCATGCTGAATTCATGCACGTGTATCCCCACCGCTTTAGCCACCATAAAGTGACCAAGCTCGTGAAAGAATATTAATATGCCGAATACAAATACCGAAGCAATAAATGTCTGCATTACCCCACCTCAAAAAATTAATTTGTTCTTGATAAGCAACATTTTTCCGTTCACCCGTAAAGGCTCACTGGTACAAAAGGCTTCCTGCTTTTTTATCTGCCGGCCTCTTCCCTGGCCCAGCGGTCTGCCGCCAGAATATCATCCAGTTCCGGGTTAGAAATAACCCGGTGTTTTTCCATTACATTATGCACTGTAGCAGGTATGTCCATAAAGCCTATTTCGCCTTTTAAAAACCTCGTTACCGCCACTTCGTTGGCAGCGTTGAGAACGGCAGGCATGGTACCTCCTGTGGATCCGGCCTGATAAGCCAGTTTTAAACAGGGAAACCTGTCTAAATCCGGTGGTTCAAAGGTCAGCTGCTGCACGCTTAACAGGTCCAGCCTGGGTAAGTGGTTGGGCCACCGGTGCGGGTAAGATAAGGCATACTGTATTGGTATACGCATGTCCGGTATACCCAGGTGAGCAATAACCGACCCATCCACAAACTCCACCATGGAATGGATGATGCTCTGGGCATGTACCACCACCTGTACTTCTTCAAACCGAACGCCAAAAAGCCACTTGGCTTCGATGACCTCCAGCCCCTTGTTCATCAGCGTGGCGGAATCGATGGTAATTTTATGACCCATTTCCCAGTTGGGATGTTTTAAAGCCATTTCAGGAGTAATGAAAGGCATTTTTTCCCGGGGAAAATTCCTAAAAGGGCCGCCGGAAGCGGTGAGAATTAATTTAGATACGGACCTGCGGGGCTCACTGTTTAAACACTGCCATATGGCCGAGTGCTCGCTGTCCACGGGATAAAGATTGACCCCCTTGGCCGCCGCCTTTTCCATTACCAGCCTGCCGGCGGCAACCAGCGTTTCTTTGTTTGCCAGCGCTATATCCTTCCCCGCCTCTATGGCCTTTAACGTGGGCAGCAGTCCCACCGTACCGGTTACGGCCGTTAATACAATGTCCGCATCACTATATGCCGCCACCGCAATTAAGCCCTCAGTGCCATACATTATTTCCGGTACTTTATTATCCCCCAGCAGCTGTTTTAACTTTTCGGCGTTGGTCCGGCTGGCCACAGAAACCAACCGCGGTTTAAATTTATGTATCTGCTCCAGCAAAAGCTCTATATTACTGCCCGCAGCCAGGGCCACAATATTAATTTTATCAGTATTACAGGCAGCCACATCCAGGGCCTGCCGCCCGATAGAACCGGTACTTCCTATAATGGATACATTTTTCACACTAACACCCCGACTATTTATTTCACTCTTTGTAGAATATTTCCTGCTTTAAAGGATGATTGAATGGCAATCAATAAAATGGGACCTAAAACCAAACCTATAACCCCTAAAAACTTCAGGCCCACGTACATGGCAATTAAAGTGGCCAGAGGGTGCAGGCCCAGGTTGGCCGCCACTACCCTGGCTTCAAGCAGCTGGCGAACCACCAGTATCACCAGGTACAGAAAGGCTAATTTAACGGCCAGGGCAACATTTCCCGCAATAAAGAACCATGCCACCAGGGGAATGAAAAGGGTGGCCGGCCCTAACACCGGAATTACATCAAACAGCCCCACCATCAAACCTAAAGTCAGCGCATATTCCGCACCGGCTATATACAAGCCGATAATGCTTATGGCCATGGTAATGCTGACCAAAATAATTTGGGCCTTTAAGTATGACCAAAAGGCCTGCAGCACTTCCTGTATTACATTAATACTTTTTTCCCCGTAGGGCGAAGGCAGTATTTTCTTCCAAAAAGACACAATGGCAGACCGATCTTTGGTTATAAAGTAAGTGGCCAAAAGGGTAACCATCACCAGCACCACCGTGCCGGGAACCAAGGAAAGAAAAGCCAGCAGCGACGTAACGGCAACTTCTACCACCGACTGCAGCATTCTGCCCAGGTCGCGCACGGCATCCTGCAAATATGCCACCACATCCAGGGGCAGATCGCCGTAAAAACCGATGGCTATGGGAAGCATTTGTTCAATATACAGCCTAACTTCCCGGGTAATTTCCGGCAGAGAAGCGGATAATGAAATCAGCTCCGCCACCAGTTGAATAATCAGCAGTATTAAAAGGGAACCCAAACCGCCAAAGACAACCAGCATTGAAAAAGCGGTTGCCAAAGGCCGGCTTAACTTAAACCGGCGCTGCAGTATATTAACCAGCGGTTCAATCATAAAACTTATAAATACTGCTATTATAAAAGGCAGCACAGCCGGAAATATGCGCACGGATAGCCATATTACCGCAGCCGCGGCAACCAGTATTAACAATCCGGCGCCGATTAGTACAATTGTATTCAGCGCAGGCCGATACCATCCGGGAACCACTTAATTCACCTCATTTAAATTATAGACACCGACACAAAATAGTATACCAGGGGAGCAGACAGCAGCATACTGTCAAAGCGGTCTAACACACCGCCATGCCCGGGTATTATGGTGCCGGAGTCTTTGATTTTTGCCTGCCGCTTTAAAGCAGATTCAACCAAATCCCCCACCTGGGATGAAATACTGATCAATGCCCCCAGCAGTATCAGCACCGCCGGAGGGGCAGGATTAAACAATATACTATAAATATATACAGCCGCCATAGAGCCCAGAATACCCCCGATGGCTCCCTCCCAGGTTTTTTTGGGGCTTAGATTGGGAGTAAGCTTATGCCTGCCAAAGGCACGCCCCGTAAAATAGGCAAAGGTGTCGCTGGCCCAAGTTCCCACCAGCATTATAAAAATCCAGTGTTTTCCCTGGGGCAGAGTGCTGATGAGATAAATATAAATTAATAAACTCAAGTACAAAGTGGTAAAGAGGCCGCCGGCACCGTCAGCGGGTGTATATTCCGGAAACCCCCTTACTAACAGGATCAAGTGCAGTGCTGTCAGTATAGTTAAAACAATGCCTATATACCGCCAATCCTGCAGGTAGACAACTGCCAGCAGCATTAACACGCCAAACAGTGCCAGTGTTCTGCTGGGATGTATATTTAAGCCCCGTAACAGGTTCAGCATTTCCATTACTCCCAGCACCATAATGATACCAACCACGGATAGCAGCAGTAAACCACCATGCCACGCCGCATAAACAATCACCGGTATTCCTACCAGTGCACTGAGAACCCGTAAATGTAGCACTAATTTTTCACCAGCCCGTAATTTAACTTCTTATCGTTTATTGTTTCCCCTTTTTAGGCCGCCAAATCTTCGCTCGCGATTTTGATAATCGCATATGGCCCGCAGCAGATCTTCCCGGCGAAAATCCGGCCACATAACATCGGTAAGCCAAAATTCCGTGTAAGCTAACTGCCAGATTAAAAAATTAGAAATTCGAAAGTCGCCTGAAGGCCTGATTAAAAGGTCCGGATCGGGCAAACCGGCAGTATAAAGATGAGATGAAATTAACTGCTCGTCTATATTTTCTACAGATATTTGCTGCGCCAGTACCTTTTTGGCAATGGCCCTGGTGGCATCAACCAGTTCTGAGCGGCCCCCGTAGTTTAAGGCCAGGTTAAAAATCAAGCCGTCGTTATCAGCAGTTCTTTCCCGGGCAAAAGCCACCGCCCGGCGGCATTTTTCAGGTAATTTATGTATTCTGCCGATGGCCCGGACCTGTACTTTATTTTGATCTAAATCATCTATTTCCTGATACACATACTGCACCAGCAGGTCCATTAAAGCATTCACTTCTTCCCTGGGGCGCTTCCAGTTTTCGGTGGAAAAAGCATAAACAGTAAGTACAGGTATTTTTAACTGATTGCATACTTTAACAATGTCACGCAGTGACTCCACACCGGCTTTGTGGCCGTACGGCCTGGGCATGCCCCGTCTCTGTGCCCAGCGACCGTTGCCGTCCATAATAATGGCAATGTGTTTGGGCAGCCGTTCCCTATCAATAGCCTGCATTAAACGGTCTGCATCTTTTACTCCGTCCTCTTTTTGCCAAAAACTAAACAGTTTCTTAATCACTATGCTCATCTCCCATTAGAAAACTTGGCTCACGCCAAGTCCTGACGCGGCGGGAGCCTTAGCTAAGAAACAACCCCCTCGTAAACGAGGGGGTATTTCATTATTCTTCAATAATCGCTCCAATGGGGCAGGCGTCAATGCAAGTACCGCAATTTTCACAGCGTTCGGTGTCAATGCTGTATATACTGCCTTCCACTATTGCATTGACGGGGCAGGACTCCATACATGTTCCGCAGGCGAGACATTCATCGGTAATTACGTATGCTATCATCCACACCCCCTTCCCTGCCTAGTTCATATACTGCAGTTAAAAAAACGGTGTCGTCTTTTACCGTGTCCAATCGTACAACCCTTGCTACCCCTCTTACAGCAGGAAATGGGGAGTTAGTATATTTTATATTCACACGCCATCCGTCAGACTGCAGCTGCTTCACAGCCGCATCAAGACCCATACCCAGCACATCCGGTAATGCCATGGCCTTTATACCTGCATGATATCCTTTTCTTTAGCGGCCAGCAGCTCATCAATCTCTTTTACATATTTATCGGTAAGTTTTTGTACGGAATCCTGACCGCGTTTTAATTCATCTTCAGAAATCAGGCCTTCCTTTTGTGCTGTTTTCAACTCATCAATAGCTTCCCGACGTACGTTACGAACAGCCACCCGGCCTTCCTCAGCCTTTTTCTTAACCACTTTAACCAGCTCGGCACGGCGCTCTTCGGTAAGCTGGGGAACGGTCAACCTTACCACCGTACCATCGTTGGTAGGATTAATGCCCAAGTCTGATTTTTGGATGCTTTTTTCAATTTCCGGTATTACCGATTTATCCCAAGGCTGTATTACCAAAAGCCGGGGTTCCGGTACAGAAATATTCGCCAACTGGTTTATCGGTGTAGGTGTACCATAGTAATCCACCTGGATCTTATCCAGTAAAGCAGGGGTGGCTCTGCCAGCCCTCAAACTGGCAAATTCACTCTTTGTAACTTCCACACTTTTTTTCATCCGCTCTTCGGCATCTTTCATGATATCGTTAATCATTCGCTCCCCCCCCTACATAAGTACCTATTTTTTCACCCAGTATGACTCTTTTTATATTTCCCTTCCTAGTTATGTTGAAGACATATAATGGAATGTTGTTGTCCATACACAAAGAAGTGGCCGTTGCATCCATTACCTGAAGCCCTTTATTCAGCACTTCAATGTAAGTCAAGCGGTCATACTTTTTAGCATCGGCATTTTTCAGCGGGTCATCGGTATAAACCCCATCCACTCGCTTGGCCATCAATATGGCTTCCGCTTCAATTTCCGCTGCCCTTAACGCGGCAGTGGTATCTGTGGAGAAATACGGGTTACCCGTACCTGCCCCAAATATAACTACCCGACCCTTTTCCAGGTGCCGCATAGCCCTACGCCTAATGTATGCCTCGGCCACCGCTTTCATTTCAATTGCCGTTTGTACCCTGGTATCTACCCCGATTTTTTCTAAAGCATCCTGTAATGCCAGGGCATTAATAACTGTGGCCAGCATACCCATATAGTCGGCAGCAGCCCTGTCCATACCTTTGGCACTTCCGGCCACGCCACGCCAGATATTGCCGCCCCCAACCACAATGGCCAACTGCACTCTCATCTCTATAACTTCTTTAATCTGCTCTGCTATAGAGTATGCCACTTGCGGGTCAATACCATAACCCTTGTCCCCGGCCAAAGATTCGCCGGAAAGTTTTAATACCACTCGCCTATATTTAGGAGTCATGCGACGGCGTAACCTCCAGTCAGTATATTCTACAAAAATTTTCAAAGTCCTTTTTTAAATTTACAGATATTACTTATTGATTTGTGCCATTACTTCTTCTGCAAAGTTTTCCTTTTTCTTTTCTATCCCTTCACCCAGCTCATAGCGGGTAAAGCGGCGAATGGAAATGTTTTCACCGATTTTGGCAATTTTTTCGGTAACCAGCTGCTGTACGGTGATATCGGGATCTTTAATAAAGGGCTGCTCTAACAGGCAAATTTCTTTAAAGAATTTATCCAGCCTGCCCTGTACCATTTTTTCCACAATATGCTCCGGCTTCCCTTCATTTAATGCCTGAGCCTTCAGAACTTCTTTTTCTTTAGCAACTACTTCTTCCGGTACTTCTTCCCGTCTTACATACTCCGGCTTGGCTGCAGCAATCTGCATTGCTATGTCTTTCACCAGCGCTTTAAACTCTTCGTTTTTGGCCACAAAGTCGGTTTCACAGTTAACCTCTACCAGCACTCCAATACGTCCGTTACCATGTATGTATGATTCAACTAATCCTTCAGCAGTTACCCGGCCAGCTTTTTTAGCTGCCTTTGATAACCCTTTTTCCCGCAGATAATCCACCGCTTTATCCATATCCCCATTTGTTTCCTGCAGGGCTTTTTTGCAGTCCATCATACCTGCTCCGGTACGCTCACGCAGTTCTTTTACCATTTTTGCAGAAATGTCGGCCATAAAAATCCCCCCACTTTGTTTTATTTTGCATTATAACCATTAAATTCCGCCTGCAAACATACAAAAAGGGTAGGGAGAACCCGTAAGCAGACGCCCCCCACCCTTAATGTATTACTATTCGTTCACCTGCTCGCCTTGTTTACCCTCTAAAACGGCGTCAGCCATTTTGCTGCAAAGCAATCTTACTGCACGAATAGCGTCGTCGTTACCGGGTATCACGTAGTCTATTTCGTCTGGATCACAGTTGGTATCTACGATGGCAACGATGGGAATATTCAGTTTGCGTGCCTCAGCCACTGCAATACGCTCTTTACGCGGATCAACCACAAATAAAGCATCGGGAAGACGCTTCATGTTTTTAATACCGCCCAAAAATTTGTTCAACCGCTCTTTTTCATGTAAAAGCTCGGCCACTTCCTTCTTGGGCAGCTGCTCCAGCACACCTTCTTCTTCCATCCGCTCTAATTCATGCAACCTGTCCACACGACGGCGAATGGTTTGGAAGTTTGTCAGCATACCACCCAACCAACGCTGGTTAACATAGAACATATCGCAGCGCTCCGCTTCCTCGCGAATTGATTCCTGGGCCTGCTTTTTGGTACCAACAAACATAATTGTTCCGCCGTTGGCCACTGTATCTTTAACAAAGTTGTATGCTTCTTCTACTTTTTGTACAGTTTTCTGCAGGTCAATAATGTAAATCCCATTGCGGTCAGTAAAAATATACGGAGCCATCTTGGGGTTCCAACGTCTGGTCTGATGACCAAAGTGCACACCTGCTTCCAACAACTGCTTCATGGAAATTACCGCCACAGCTGCTACACCTCCTCTCCCGCTGGTTTTAAACCTCCGATGCCGTCATCCTTTTGCAGGACCGCAGCATTACACCGCGGCACCCCTGCAAAACATCCGGCAGCGTGTGTACTTAACACCAAGAAGAATAATAGCATAATACGTTATTTAAAGCAAGTGCTGCCGAATAATCCGGGCAAAATTCTTTACTGGTTGGAAAAGAAAACCACAGTTTACGTAAACTGTGGTTTTACTTCATTTTATCCAGTTCTTCCAATAACCGGTCGTTAAGAACCCTAATGTAAGTACCCTTCATCCCCAGGGACTTGGATTCAATCACCCCGGCACTTTCAAACTTGCGCAGTGCATTCACAATCACCGAGCGGGTGATGCCAACCCGGTCGGCAATCTTACTGGCCACCAGCACACCCTCATCGCCATCCAGCTGTTTAAAGATGTGCTGCACCGCATCTAATTCACTGTAGGATAGGGTGCCCAGGGCAATCTGCACAGCGGCCTTCTTACGGGCCTCTTCTTCCATACGGTCGGCACGGGCCCGCAGTATTTCCATGGCCACAACGGTGGCACCGTACTCCGCCAAAATAAGATCCTCATCGGTAAAGCTTTCATTGTACTTGGCTAAAACCAGCGTGCCAAGGCGTGAGCCGGCACCCAAAATAGGTACAACGGTGGTTACCTTGTTGCTGTGACGGCAGCTCTCATCTTCAAAAAACACGCAGGCGTTATTCCTTTGGCAGAAATTAGCATGGGTTTCATCAATTTTTAACAGGTGGTTGTTGTAATCCTCGGGAAACCGGTTGCTGCCTTCAACAATATCCTTCATAATATCGCAGTCAAATTTCTCCATAAAGCAGTAACCCAGCGCCCGCCCGCGCCTGTCAATAATATAAACGTTAGACTCAATATTTTCCGAAAGAACAGTGGCTATTTCTGTATAATCCACCGGATAGCCGGCCGATTTTTGTAACAGGCTGTTAATCGCCCGGGTTCTTTCAAGCAGGTTTTTCATCTAATATAACCCTCCCTGTTTGCTATAGAATGTATCGCGTTAAATCTTCATCTGCTACCACTTCGACGAGCTTACTTTGCACGTAATCCCGGTCGATGGCTATGGTTTTCTCACCCATTTCAGGTGCCTCAAATAAAATATCCTCCAGCAGTTTTTCCATTATGGTTTGCAATCTGCGGGCACCTATGTTCTCCGTTTGCTCATTTACAGTATACGCTATTTGAGCAATTTCTTCAAGAGAATTTTTTGAAAATTCAATACTAATACCTTCGGTGGCCAATAGTGCTTTGTACTGTTTAATCAAGGCATTTTGAGGTTCCGTGAGAATCTGCACAAAGTTTTCTTTAGACAAACTTTGCAGTTCAACCCGGATGGGAAAACGCCCCTGCAGCTCAGGTATTAAATCTGACGGTTTAGCCACGTGAAATGCACCGGCAGCTATAAACAGCACGTGATCGGTTTTTACCGGGCCGTATTTAGTCATTACAGTTGAGCCTTCCACAATGGGCAGAATATCCCTCTGCACACCGCCCCTGGAAACATCAGGGCCCTGGCTGTATTCCTTAACGGCAATTTTATCAATCTCATCTAAAAATATAATGCCCTGTTCCTCCGCCCGTTTTACAGCTTGGGCTGCCACTTCATCCATGTCAATAAGTTTCTGTGCTTCCTGTTGGGTTAAAATTTTACGCGCCTCTTTTACTGTAACCTTACGCCTGCGTTTTTTAGTGGGAAGAATTCCATCAAACATGTCTTTTATATTTATTCCCAATTCTTCGGTGCCGGATCCGGTAAATACCTCCAGCATGGGGGGCTTGTTTTCTTCAACCTCTATTTCCAGGTACTCGTCTTCCAGTTCCCCCCGCTGCAGCTTCTCCCGCAGCGTTTCCCGTTCAAACTTTATCCTGCTCTCCATTTGTTTATGCAGGTCATTCTCTTGATTGGAATTTTGATTGGCTGCACCAAACAGCATTTCAAAAGGATTTTTAACAGCGGTGCTTTTCTGGGGCATTGGTGCCAGCAGTTCTACAATGCGCTCTTCCGCCATTTTCTTGGCTTTGTCTTCCACTTCTGCCATTTTTTCCTGGCGCACCATACGGATGCTGGTTTCCACCAAATCCCTGACGATGGATTCCACATCCCGTCCCACGTATCCAACCTCAGTAAACTTGGTTACCTCCACCTTTACAAACGGGGCTTTTACCAACCTTGCCAGCCGGCGGGCAATTTCTGTCTTTCCCACACCGGTGGGACCAATCATTAAAATATTTTTTGGGACAACCTCATCCATCATTTCTTCCGGCAGCCTGCTTCTTCTATAGCGATTGCGCAGAGCTATGGCCACTGCCTTTTTAGCTTCTGTTTGGCCAACAATATATTTATCCAGCTCAGCTACTATTTGACGCGGTGTTAAGGATTCCACAATATACCGGCCCCCCTTATAATTCTTCCACCACAATATTGTGGTTGGTGTACACACAGATATCGGCAGCAGTATTCAAAGCTTCCACAACAACTTCCTTCGGACTCAGCCCGCTGTGCTTCACCAGTACCCGGGCAGCAGCCAGCGCATAACTGCCGCCGCTGCCAATGGCCGCAACACCGTCGTCCGGCTCTATTACCTCTCCATTGCCGGAGATAATTAACAGATGTTCATCATTGGCCACAATCAGCAGTGCTTCCAACCTGCGCAGCATACGGTCTAAACGCCATTCCTTGGCCAGTTCCACCGCCGCCCGCAGTATATTGCCGTGAAATTCTTCCAACTTAGCCTCAAATTTTTCAAACAGCGTGAAGGCATCAGCCACCGACCCGGCAAAACCCGCCACTACCTTCCCCTTGTATAACCGGCGAACCTTCTTGGCTTTTTGTTTAAAAATAGTCCGGTCTCCGAAGGTAACCTGGCCATCCCCGGCTATGGCCACTTTCGAACCGCTTTTTACCGCTACAATTGTAGTAGCATGAAACATGTTTATCTTCCCTTTCTTTTAACAATTACTTATTATATTATTTTAAACACTTATTGACAATAATTATCGACAAAATTCATGATCTGGGATGGGTTTTGTTATAAACCTCTTTAATTTTTTCTTTGGTCACATGGGTATATATCTGGGTGGTGGCCAATCGTACGTGCCCCAGCAGTTCCTGCACTGTACGTAAATCCGCCCCCCTTTCCAGCAGGTGGGTGGCAAAGGTATGCCTGATTGTATGGGGACTGGCACCACGTTTTATACTTACCTGCCGCAGGTATTTATCCAGTATTTTTCGTACCCCCCGGGCACTTAACCTTTCACCCCGGTAATTTAAAAACAATGCCCCGCTTAAATCGCCCGTCAGCTTATTTCTACTTGCCAGCCGGGAACGGCCGGTATTAATATATTTATTTAAGGCATCAACGGCATATGATCCCAGCGGCACCACCCGCTCCCGCGACCCTTTACCTAAAACTCTGACGTACCCGCCAAACAAATCAACATCATTTACATTTAACGCCGTTAACTCACTGACCCTTAAACCGCTGGCATAAATGGTTTCCAACATCGCTTTGTCCCGCAGGCCCAGCGGCGTATTCCCCGGCGCCTCTAAAAGTTTTATTATTTCTTCGGGATAAAAAAACCGCGGCAGTTTTTTCTGCATCTTCGGTGTTGCCACCCGGGTTAGAGGGTTTTGGGTTATCACCTCTTCCCGGCTTAAGAAATTATAAAAGGAACGCCAGGCCGCCAGTTTCCTGGCCACACTGGTGCGCGCCATGCCGGCGGACTGCAAATGAGCCAGGTAACTGCGCATCACGCGGTGATCGATATCCCATGGTTTTAACGCCGCGTCTTTCTTACCCAACAGCTGAGCAAAAAAATCCACCCCTTGAAAAATATCCTTTTGATATTCTTCCAGCGTCCGGGGGGAGCAGTTTTTTTCCAGTTTTAAATAAAGTAAAAATTCATCAATATAATGGTACACTACACTTCAGCATCCTTAATATAATTGGATAAACTGTCCAAGGCCCGCCGGGCAAGGGTTTCATTGCGCAGTTTCTTATTTTTTATTTTCTTTTCCAGCGGCGGCAGCAATCCAAAGGTAATGTTCATCGGTTGAAATTTTTTCGGGTCAGCAGTGGTAATGTAGTGCAGCAGCGCGCCGTGGGCGGTATCTTTAGGAAACACCAGCAGCTGTTTGTTTAACACCAACCGGGCGGCATTAATACCTGCCACCAGGCCGGCGGCAGCGGATTCCACATACCCCTCTACCCCGGTTATTTGACCGGCAAAAAACAGGTGCGGCCTTTTCTTAAACTGCAGGGTGGGATTAAGCAGTACCGGAGAATTAATGTAGGTATTTCTATGCATTACACCGTAACGTACAATTTCTGCTTCTTCCATTCCCGGTATCAACCTGAATACCCTTTTCTGCTCTCCCCACTTAAGGTTGGTCTGGAATCCTACCATATTATATAATGTGCCCTCCGCATTGTCCTGCCGCAGCTGTACCACCGCAAAAGGACGTTTGCCGGTGCGCGGGTCAGTCAACCCCACCGGCTTAAGCGGGCCGTAGAGCAGGGTTTCCCTACCCCTGGCAGCCAGAGCTTCCACCGGCATGCAGCCTTCAAAATGCACTTCTTTTTCAAATTCCTTTAACGGAGCTCTTTCGGCATTGATTAAAGCCTCATAAAAAACGTTATACTCCTCTTCGGACATGGGGCAGTTTAAATATGCCGCTTCACCCTTTCCGTACCGTGAGGAGCGAAAAATCACACTGGTATTTAATGATTCCAACGTTACAATGGGAGCTGCTGCATCATAAAAATACAGGTAGTCACTGCCGGTTAAGCCCTTGATATCTTCGGCCAGGCTGTCAGAGGTCAGCGGCCCTGTGGCTATAATGGTAATGCCTTCCCGGGGTATCTGTGATACCTCCTGCCGAATCACCTCCACCAGGGGATGCTCTTCCAAAGCCGATGTAACACGGCGGGAAAAGCCCTCTCTATCCACCGCCAGCGCCCCGCCTGCCGGCACCCGGCTGCTGTCTGCACTGCTCATTATTAATGAATCCAAGCGGCGCATTTCTTCTTTTAACAAGCCCACCGCATTGGTTAAGGCACTGGCCCGCAGCGAGTTGCTGCAAACCAGTTCGGCAAAATTGGCAGTATGATGGGCCGGGGATTTTTTTCCCGGGCGCATTTCATACAAACGCACCGGAATGCCGCGCCGGGCCAGCTGCCATGCAGCCTCTGACCCGGCCAGCCCGGCACCTATAACTGTAACTGGTTTATTTTCCATCTGCTATTACAACTCCTGTGCCGAAAATTCTGTTGATGCATTTATCCCAGCCGGTTTTAGTTCTGATTTATCATGCCGGTTACCGGTGCCGGCATCTTCCACCCGGGCTTTAATTTTATAGGCACACTGGTCATTAATACATTTAAGGTAAGGCTCTTTGCCCCGGGTATTCTTTTTTACCATCAGCCCCCCGCACCGGGGGCATTTCTCTTTCACCGGTTGATCCCAGCTCATAAACTCACACTGGGGATAGTTGCTGCACCCGTAAAACTTGCGTCCCTTTTTACTGCGGCGCAGCACTATGTCGCCATCACACCGGGGACATTTTACCCCGGTGGGTTCCAACAGCGGCTTGGTAAAACGGCATTCCGGAAAACCGGGACAGGCTAAAAATTTCCCGTACCGGCCGAATTTTATAACCATATTGCGTCCGCACTGCTCGCAAACCTCGCTGGTTACTTCATCTTCTATTTCTACCTTACCTATGGCCGCTTCCGCCTTTTCCAGCGTTTTGACAAAAGGATTGTAAAATTCCCTTAATACTTTAACCCAGTCTAAATCTCCTTCTTCAATTTTATCCAGATTTTCTTCCATTTCAGCGGTAAATTCCACGTTAATAATATCGGGAAAGTACTCCTTTAACAATTCAACCACTATTGTACCTAATTCTGTGGGATAAAATTGTTTGTTTTCACGCACCACATACCCGCGCTTTTGAATTGTTTCCACAATGGGAGCATAAGTGCTGGGACGGCCGATTCCCTGCTCTTCCAGCGCTTTAACCAGTGATGCATCAGTATAGCGCGGCGGCGGCTGGGTAAAGTGCTGCTTAGGATCAAGCTTTTTGATCTCTAACCTGTCACCTTCACTTAATTCCGGCAGCAGGCCTTCCCCCTCATTCTTCTTTTCATCACCATCTTCGGTGTATACCTGCATAAAACCGGGAAATTTAATCACCGAGCCGCTGGCCCGGAAGCTGTACGCACCGGCTTTAATATCCAAAGCGGTGGTATCCATTACCGCCGGCGCCATTTGACTGGCCACAAAACGGGACCAAATCAGTTTATACAACCTGTACTGATCTCTGGTCAGATATTCTTTTATAGACAGCGGATCTAAATGCACATATGAAGGCCTGATAGCTTCGTGAGCATCCTGTACCCTGCCTTCCTTTTTTTCTTTGACCTGCTTTACTTTCTTTGGAACGTAGGCGGGGCCAAAACGCTCCAGTATTAACCGTTTAGCATCTTCCTTGGCCGTTTCAGACACCCGCTTGGAATCGGTACGAATATAAGTTATCAGACCGGTAAGCCCTTCTTCACCAATTTCCAGCCCCTCGTAAAGCTGCTGGGCCACCACCATGGTTTTGCGGGCGGTAAAGTTGAGCTTGCGGTACGCTTCCTGCTGCAGTGAACTGGTGGTAAAGGGCGGAGCGGGTCGACGCTGTTTTTCCTTCCGGGTAATCTTTTCCACTACCGGTTCTTTGCCCTTTAAATCCTCCAGCACCTGCTCCATTTGTTCTCTGCTTTTAATTTCAATCTTTTGGTTTTTATATTTGTTTAATTTGGCTTCAAAACTGCCCTGCCCCGGTTTGGAGAACTTCGCCGTCAGCGACCAGTACTCTTCCGGCACAAAGGCATTTATTTCTTCTTCCCGGTCTACAATCATACGCACCGCCACCGATTGTACTCTGCCGGCAGATAAACCCTTTTTAACCTTCCGCCACAGCAGGGGACTGAGGTTGTAACCCACCAGGCGGTCTAAAATCCGTCTGGCCTGCTGGGCGTTGATTAAATTTTTATTAATGATTCGCGGCTTTTTTACCGCATTTTGAATGGCGCTTTTGGTAATCTCATTAAATTCAATCCGGCAGGGCATATCTTCGCTGATTCCCAGCACCTTTTGCAGATGCCAGGCAATGGCCTCACCCTCCCGGTCGGGGTCGGCAGCCAGCAGCACACGGTCCGCTTTTTTAACCGCCGCTTTTAATTCTTTAATCACGTCACCTTTGCCGCGGATGGTGATATATTTGGGAGTAAAATTATTTTCCACATCCACGCCAAACTGGCTTTTGGGCAAATCACGCACGTGCCCCATTGAAGCCTTAACCTTGTAATTCCTGCCTAAAAATTTACCAATACTTTTAGCTTTAGCAGGAGATTCAACGATAACTATGGTTTTTGCCAATTGATAATACACCCCTATACAAGACAAGTTCGGTGCATTCCAGAGCCGTCGGCTCTCACCGTTATTTTAAATCTTATTTTTAAATCTACCGTAATGTTTATATATTTAGAACTGTTGCCCGGAATCAACCGCCGCATACATTCTACCGGGCATTTTTTTAATTAAGCCCTTTACTTCCAAAAACATCAACGCGGCCATTATTTCCTGGGAAGGGAAGTTCAACCTTTGAATCAGTTCTTCCAAATGCAGCGGGTCTCCCCTTAACATTTCATACACTTTTTGCTCCGCAGGGCTCAATTTAAATTTATGCCGGCCCCGGTCTTGGACATCGTTAAACAGCTCTTCTAAACCCAGTTCATTCAAAATGTCCGCCGCCCCGGTAACCGGCCTCGCCCCCTGCTTTAACAGTCCCAGCGGTCCTTTACTCATTTTGCTGTATATACTGCCGGGTACCGCCATAACCTCCCGCCCCTGTTCCAGTGCCAGGTCTGCGGTAATCAGCGCGCCGCTTTTTTCAGCTGCCTCTACCACCACAACCACCTTTGACAGGCCGCTGATAATCCGGTTGCGGGATGGAAAATGCCATGCTTCCGGGGGAGAACCCAGGGGAAATTCGCTAATCACTGCACCATTTTGTATGATTTCATCCATCAGCCTGCCGTTTTCCGGCGGGTACACCACATCCAGGCCGCATCCCAAAACAGCCACGGTAACCCCCCCGGCACTTAGGGCGCCCCGGTGGGCCGCACTGTCTATGCCCCTGGCCATGCCGCTGACCACGGCAACATTGTATTCCGCCAGTTCCGCCGCCAACCGCTGGGCCGCGGTCCGTCCATAGGCGGTGGCCCTCCGGGTACCCACCAAAGCCACACTATAATCTAATTTATCCAGGCTGCCCCGCACAAATAAAACCGGCGGCGGGTCAAAAATTTCTTTTAAAAGCTGGGGGTAATTCTCATCCTCATAGGTTATAAAATTTATCCGCTGTTTGTGAAGCTGTTCCAATTCTTGTTCAAAGTTTATTTTGGAACGTCTCCACACCAGGCCCCCGGCCATCACCGGGGTAATACCGGGAACTTCCAGCAGTTCAGCCTCGCCGGCCTGCCAGGCATTTTGGGGGCCGCCAAAGTAATTAATAATCTGCCAAACCCGCTTACCAACACCGGGCAGCAGCAGCTGCCATCCCAGCCAGTAAAACCTGCGGTCCAAAAGCCATCACCCCACAGATACAGAACTAAAAAAGGCAATTGCATTAGGCATTTCTGGAAACAACAGGTTTTTCCTGCCGGCAGCCAAAGTTATTTTTAGCGAAACTTGTCGTCCATCTATCCTGAAAAATGTTATCCTGCTGAACCCGGCAGCATTTGCATTCTTCATTCTACATGTTATATTCTTTGGTTGTCTATACCAATTTTAAAATATTATCTAAATTTTGCCCGGTATTGAATATTTGGGCATACAGGTCCCCATATAACTGCAGCCGCTGGAAAATGGTTCGGATATTAAAATTTCCCGGGTCTATGTTTCCCCTTTCAACTTCTTCCCATATCAACGGGGCAGACACCGGGGCACCCGGTTTGGGGCGCAAGCTGTACTGCCAGGCCATTGTTCTGCCCCTGGCGTTCTGCAGGTAATCCAGGTATATTTTGGAACCCCGCTTTTCCACCGCCCTTTCGGTGGTGCATTTAGCGGGGTAAATTTTTTCTATAATTTCCGCTATATATTTCATAGCTTTGGTAACATCTGCAAAGGAATGTTTAGGTGCTATAGGTACAAACAAATGTATGCCCCGGGAACCGGAGGTTTTGGGATAGCTCTTTAAACCGAACTCTTTTAAGGCTTGTTTTACCAAAATGGCCGCTTTTAATACATCGGCAAATTCGGTTCCCGGGGCTGGGTCCAGGTCCATCACCGCTGTATCCGGACATTCTATACTGCTTACCCGGGATGTCCAGGCGTGTATTTCCAGGCAGCCCAGGTTGACCAGCCAAATTAATGTGGGCAGGTTGTCGCAAACAACGTAGTTTACCTTTTTACCCCCGTGGGAGATGGCAAAGGTCCGCACCCATTCCGGGGCATGCGCGGGGCATTCTTTTTGATAGAAGTAATCCCCATAGATACCCTCCGGGTAACGCTTCATCACCAGCGGCCTCTGCCGGATATGGGGAAGTAATACCTCTGCCATATCGTAGTAATATTTAATTACCTCCCCCTTGGTGATGTGATTTGGAAACATGATTTTATCTAAGCTGGTAAGTTTTAGCTTTTTATCTTCAATATTAACTATAATTTCTTTGCTTTTAGCGGGCATTAAAATCACCCCCGTCAGCGGCACTGCATTGGGCAGCTTCTTTGTCCCGGCGCAGCCCCTTGTAACTGGGGTGACGCAGGCGGCCCTCCGGTGTGATTTCGGTATAATGCACCTCACATACCAGCTGCGGCTTTACCCATACAGGATGCCTTTGCTCGGATTTAGGCACCTTTAGAGGCGGTTTTTTTACCACCAGTTTGTTTAACATGCTTATTAATTCCTGCTGTTCCCGCCGGGTGAAGCCGGTGCCCACCTTCCCCTGGTATACCAGCTCCCCGTCTTTGTATCCCCCCAGTATCAGCGAACCCAATGCACCGCCCCGGCCCGGTTCATAGCCGCATATCACCAGTTCCGCCGACCTGGTGCGGCGTATCTTTTTCCAGTGGGCAGAGCGTTTACCCGGCAGATAGGGGCTGTTCAATCGCTTGGCCACCACTCCTTCCAGCCCCCGCCCGGCACAGGCTTGAAAAAACGCTCGCCCTTCTTCCCTGACGTAGTCGGAAATGATAATGTTTTTTCCGCCGGGCACTACAGCGGATAAAATTTCTTTTCTCCGGGCCAGCGGTTCCTTCAGCACCGGTTTTCCGCCGGCATATAAAACATCAAAAACCACATAAACCGCCGGCATTTTTGCCGCTGCCCGTTTTATTCTGCCCGGGTCTGCTAATCTTCCCCTTTCCTGCAGGGCACTGAAGGAGGGCAGCCCGTTGTTTAAAATTACTATTTCCCCGTCCAATACGGCAGGTAGCGAAGCAGCCTGCCGGTGCAGGTTCAACAGTTCGGGAAAACCGGGGCTCAAATTGATTAAATTGCGGGAGCGCAGTTCGGTATTGCCATCCAGGTATGCCAGGCACCGGTAGCCGTCCCATTTGATTTCAAAAATATATTCCCAATGATCAAAGGGTGCGGCGGTTACGGCCAGCATCGGTTTTAATAAAGGCAGTTTTGCGCCGGTCATTAACAACATCTCCTCAACGGGTTTATGCTTATAATGCAAAAAACCAGGGTGTTTTAACCCTGGTTACATACCCAATTGATCTAATTTGTTAAACTGTTCATCATCGTAAGTTTCCGGCCGGTTCATTTTCCCGTATGCTTTAATAACATCGCTGCGGCTGATGATGCCCAGCAAACGTTTATTTTCATCCACCACCGGCAGTCTTCCCACCCCGTGACGGCTCATCAGCGACACAGCCCTGCTCAGCGGTTCACACTCCCGCACGCAAACCAGTTCCCTTTTCAACAGCCGGTGAATGGGTGTTTTTTCCTGGCCTTCCAGTGCGGCCCAGCGCAATTCTTTCCTGGTTATCACACCCATTACGGTACCATCTAAATCCAAAACCGGAAAACCCTGGTGCTGGCTGTAATTGACTTCTTTAAGAGCCCTCATGGCTGTATGTATGGCCAGTAAAGACTCCGGGTTGGTGTTCATTACATCACATACCAGCACGTCTTTTAATACATCCGGCCGGCGCAGTTCTTCCAAATCCAAGCCCTTGCGCAGCAGTTTGGTGGTATATATGCTGTAACCGGAAAAGGTATTGCTGATTACATAACTAATTACACAGGTAATCATTAAAGGCAGTATTAACCGGTAATCGTTGCTCATCTCAAACAGCAGTATAATGCCGGTAATGGGGGCAAAGGAACTGCCCGCCAGCACCCCGGCCATTCCCGCCAGCGCGTAAGCCATGGGATATACCGCCACATTGGGAAAGAAGTGGTTGAACATGATGCCAAAGATACCGCCCAGCATGGCACCCAGGTACAGTGAGGGGGCGAATACCCCGCCGGACCCCCCGGAACCCAGGGTTATGGATGTGGCCAACAATTTTAAAAGCAGTAAAGAAACCATTAAACCCAGCGTCATATTCCCCGCCAGGGCATCCTCAATATGATTGTAGCCAACGCCAAAGACCTGGGGGAAAAACAGGCCAATGCTCCCCACCAGCAGTCCGCCTATCACGGGTTTAAAATATACCGGAATTTTATCCAGGGATTTAAAGAGATCTTCTATGCGGTAAAAGGTTTTGATGTACAGGAAAGAAAACACACCGGCGGCAACACCTAAAAACCCGTACAGCAGCAGTTCCACCGGGGTATGCATTGTGAATTGGGGCATAGTTATAAAGGGCGAATCACCGAGCAGGGCCCTGCTGACCACCGAGGCGGTCACCGAGGAGATAATCACCATCATCAGGTGGGTGGCCGCAAACTCACCCAGTATTACTTCCAGGGCAAACATCACCCCGCCGATGGGGGCGTTAAAAGTTGCCGCCACCCCCCCGGCAGCACCACAGGCCACCAAATCCCTCATTACATGGGGGGATGTTTTCAATAACTGTCCCACTGCCGAGCCGATACCGGAGCCGATATGAATTATCGGTCCCACCCGGCCGGCGGAACCGCCGGAACCAATACAAACCGCCGCCGCCAAGGATTTTACCGCCACCACCCTGACAGGGATAGTACCACCGTTTAAGGCCACGTCTTCCATTACTTCCGGTACACCGTGCCCCCTGGCCTCCTTGGCCAGAAAGTATACCAGCGGGCCCACTATTAACCCACCCAGGGCAGGCAGTATCACCACATAATAATCGGCTGTAAAACCGAAAATGTTTTTGCCGTAATCAAAAAACACGCTGGTGAAAAAATCCAACAACCATATAAAGCCGTACACCGCCAAACCGCACAGCGCGCCCACTATTAAACCTAAAGCCAACTTCCATGCCTGCTGTACTTTTTTACTTGCACTCACCGGAAACATTAATTTACCCCTTCTCAGCGTAGTGAACTACCCCTCCCTTCGCTCCGCTCAGGAAGGGGCTTCCTGGACGAAACGAATTCGTAGGTTTCCTGCTTCATCGTAACCCTGACGGGTTAGCTCCACAGGCATAACGTTCCGTGGTTCCCACGGTAGGGAAGCTATTATGCTGCTTCCAAAGCTCTTTTTAGTATATTCCGGGCTGCATTTACGTCCCGGTCAAGCACCAGACCGCAGTGAGGGCACCGGTGCATCCTAACAGATAAGTCTTTAGATACAGTTTTCCCGCATTGGCTGCATTCCTGCGAAGTACCGGAAGGGTTTACCTTGACAACCCTGCTGCCAGCCTCTTCCGCTTTGCAGCAGAGCATGGCAAGGAACTCGCCCCAACCCGCATCGGAAATACTTTTCGCCAGGTGGTGGTTCTTGACCATGTTCTTGACAACCAAATTCTCA
>NZ_JAFBCW010000006.1 GCF_016907915.1 Desulforadius tongensis | reverse complement strand
GGACACCCTTGCCTTAAGCTAACGTTTACTGCTACCTTCAACGTTCGGGACTTTCACCCTATAGACATTGCCCATGCCGGGCACACATAAAAAACACATGTACCATGCCGGTACATGTGTTTTTTAAAACACTACTTCAAGCTGTTGATAATTAACTGCCAGTTAATATATTGTTCTACATTTTCCACTGCCATTTTGATGTTTTCTTTGTTTTCAGGCTTGATGCGGTTGGAAACCTCTGTCATCCGCTCGATGGTGGCAAAGGTATCCTGGTGGACGAGAATAACCGGTACGCCTTTTTCGCTGGCTTTGGCAATTACTTTTACATCGGGATACAGGCCGCCGGTGAGAATCAGCACCGAAGTATCGGTTTCCAACGCCGCCAAAGCTATGTCCGCCCGGTCGCCGCCGGTAATTACCGCTTTGTTTGGAGCCCGGCGCAGGTAAGCCAGCGCGCTTTCAATGGTCATTGCACCCACCACCGAATCTTCCACCGGGCGGTCTAACTTGTCTTCGCCGGTGAGTATCTCGCCCCCCAGCACCTGGTAGTACTGTTCCACAGTGGGAGCGGTTAATTCAGAGCGGTGGGGAACAATTCCCAGGGTATTGAAACCGTTTTCCCCCAGTATGGCCTTGTAAACTCCTTCGGTTTTGGCCAAAATTTGTCTTGGCACGTTATAGAAAACGTTGCCCAGCACCGTAAGCCCCCGGCATTGGAAGTACCTGTTGAATAAAATCGCCTGATCCAAGCTGAAATCGTTCTTTATTTTTATCATGTGCAGTACTGCAGCGTCAAATCTTTGGGCCAGTGCAGCATCATCGAGGTTCATGCTGGCCATGGCGTGGGGAAAAATGGCGCCGTCAATAATTACCACATCGGCATCGGCGGCGATCTCATTAAAGGCATTAATAATTTTTTCTTGAATTTCATCGTTCTGATGATACCGGGTGAGGTAGAAAGGACTGGTGGTGCAGGGCACTATAGTTTCAATGGGATGGTTTATTCCCAGTACCTTTTGCATCAGCAAACCATCTTCGTCCACGGTGTATCCCGTTGCGGTGGTAATACCCACAGGTTTAAAATAACTTACTTTGTAACCCTCTTGCTGCAGTTTAAGTGCCAGGCCTACTGCCATGGCGGTTTTAGCGCTGCCGGCAGTACCTGTGATATAGAGGTTTTGCATTAGCCAACACCTCACGATATAGTAATTTTGATGTCCAAAGCGGACAAACCTTCTTCGTAGGCAAAAATCGGGTTGATGTCCATTTCTGTAATCTCCGGAAAATCCAATACCAATTTAGCCACCCGAGCGATAACGTCAATTACCGCCCCGATATCTGACGGTTTTTGGCCCCGGTAGCCCTTGAGTAATGTATAAGCCTTGGTTTCACCGATCATAGCGGTAATTTCAGCGGTGGTAAGTCCCTTGGCCAGGCGGAAGGAAACGTCATTGAGCAGGTTTACGTATATGCCGCCCAGTCCAAATGCAATCATCGGCCCGAAATGAACATCCCTGGACATGCCGATAATTAACTCTGTACCGCTGGGCATCATTTTTTGTACTTCGATGCCGTGGGGTACTACCTGTGGCAGATACCGCTGCACACTTTCCATTATTTGGATATAACCTTCCCGCACTTTTTCCGGCGAATCCAAGTTAAGCAGAACTCCACCCACGTCAGTTTTGTGCAGAATTCTGGGCGAAGCCACTTTCAGCACCACGGGATACCCCATTTCCTCGGCTAATTGTACCGCTTCATTCACCGTGGTGGCCAGCTTTATCGGCGCGGCGGGTATTCCGTAAGCCTTGGCCACTTCACAGCTTTCGCTGCCCAGTAATACCCGGCGTTTATCCCTGAATACATCATAAAATACAGCTTTAACTGCCTGCTTATCCACATCGGAATATGCCAGTGCCGACCCGTCATCATCATTCATATCTTCCTTTAACTGAGCATACTTTACCATGCCCCTAAGACAGTAAACTGCCGGCTCGGGAAAAGTAAAATTGGGAATGCCGGCTTTGGAAACGATTTTTGCTCCTTCCTCCAGGGTGGGGCCGCCCATAAAGGAGGTAAAAACCGGCTTGCCGGGATGTTTATTTTTTATTTTCACGATGGACCGGGCCACAGAAACGGAATCGGTAACTGCGGTGGGGCAGATCAGCACCACGGCACTGTCAACATTATCATCGGCCAGGGCCTTGTCCAGCGCAAATTCAAACCTGTCTTCCTTGGCGTCGCCCAGTACATCCACCGGGTTATAAATATTTGCTTCTGCCGGCAGGTTACTGCGCAGTTCTTCAATGGTGTTTTTAGAAAAGCGGGCCATATTTAAACCTTGGTTCTCGATGGCGTCGGTGGTGACAATTCCGGGGCCGCCGGCGTTAGTAATAACAGCCACCCGGCTGCCGGCCGGTACCGGTTGGTAAGAAAAGGCCATGGCCAGGTCAAACAGTTCGGTTATGGTGCGGGCGCGAATGACACCGCAGTGTTCAAAAGAAGTTTCATAGGCCAGATCACTTCCCACCAGGGCACCGGTGTGGGAAGAAGCTGCCTGGGCACCGGCCTGGCTGGTACCGGACTTGAATATAATAACGGGTTTTTTAGCACTGGCCCTTTTGGCCACCTCCAGGAATTTTTCTCCATGGGCCACATCTTCAATATAAGCTAAAATTACACTGGTATTGGGATCGTCGGCAATGGCATCAATGAAGTCCACTTCATTCAGCTGGGCTTTATTTCCCAGGCTGATAACCCGGGAAAATCCCAAACCGGTGGATAAACTCCAATCGATGACAGATATCAACATGGCACCGCTTTGAGAGATAAAGGCTATATCACCTTTGGGGGGAAATGCCGCCGAGAAGGAAGCGTTAATGGGGGTGATGGTATCCATAATGCCTACACAATTGGGACCCAGCATGTTAATACCGTTTTTATTGGCAATGTTCAGCAGCTGCTTTTCCAATTCCATACCGCTGCTGCCTGTTTCTTTAAAACCGGCAGACAGCACGACAAGGTTTTTAATGCCCAGGCCGGCTGCTTCTTCAGCCACACCGATGCAGTACTTGGCCGGGAGGGCCAGCACCGCCATGTCGATGGGCTTGCCAACTTCAGCCAGCGACCGGTGGCATTTAAATCCTTCAATTTCCTTTGCTTTGGGGTTGATGGGATATATATCCCCTTGGAAGCCGCTGGTAATGATGTTTTTTATCACCGCATTACCTATTTTGCCCGGTGCGGCTGATGCACCCACAACAGCAACGGAACCGGGGTGAAAAAATTTTCTCAGATCGGCCAACTCTATCACCTTCTTTCCGGTATCTGTTAAACTGATTTCATTATATTCTGTTAATTATTTATCTGTCAAATAAAACCAGTAAAAAAAATGTAAAATGGGCTCGATTTCTCGAGCCCACTTTCTTACTATACCAATGCCTGAGTTTCTTTGGCAATCATTAATTCTTCATTTGTGGGAACAACCAGGGCCGCTGCCCGGCAGCCGTCTTTACTGATAATGGTTTCTTTGCCCCGGACATTGTTCTTTTCTTTATCCACTTCCAGTCCCAGGAAGTCCATGCCGGTGAGCACTTTTTCCCGCAGCTCAATGGCGTTTTCACCGATGCCGCCGGTGAATACCACTGCATCTAAGCCGCCCATGGCGGCACTGAAGGCTCCAATCCACTTCTTAACACTATAAATAAACATATTCAGCGCCAGCTCAGCCCTTTTATTACCTTCCGCTTCCGCTTTTTCCAGGTCTCTGAAATCGCTGCTGATGCCGGAAACACCTAAAACACCGCTTTTCTTGTTCATCAGGCTGCTTACTTCCTCAATGCTGAGATTTTCTTTTTCCATAATAAAGGGAACAACCGCCGGGTCAATATCTCCGGTACGGGTGCCCATTGGTAAGCCGGCCAGCGGGGTGAAGCCCATGGTTGTATCCACAGAGATACCGTTCTTTACTGCCGTGATGCTGGAACCGTTACCCAGGTGGCAGACAACTATTTTTAAATCTGTCAGCGGTTTACCCAGTATGGCGGCAGCCCGGCCGGATACGTACTTATGTGATGTACCGTGGAACCCGTACTTACGAATTCCGTACTTTTCATAGTATTCGTAGGGCAGGGCATAAGTAAAGGCATAATCAGGTATTGTTTGATGGAACGCAGTATCAAATACCGCCACCTGCGGGGCATGGGGCATTAATTCCTGGCATGTTTTAATACCCAGTACATTGGGGGGGTTGTGCAGCGGTGCCAGCTCAAAGAGGGATTCCAGCTCGTTGAGCACTTCCCGGTTGACTAATATCGCTTTATTAAACTTTTCCCCACCGTGTACCGTCCGGTGTCCCACCGCGGTAATTTCTGAAACGTCATTTACTGCACCGTATTCTTTGTCAGTAATGCAGGCAATAATTTTTTCCAGTGCTGCCCGGTGATCCGGTAAATCCTCTTTCAGCTCCAGTTTGCGGCCGTCGTTTTTCTCATGTTTGATTCTGGATCCCGGCAGGCCGATTCTTTCCGCCAAACCGGAAAGCAGTGTTTTTTCTTCCTGCATATCTATTAACTTGTATTTTACCGATGAGCTTCCGCAGTTGATAACTAAAATAAGCAAGATGTTTCCTCCTTTATGTAAATTATATATGTAATTATAAAATAAAATTTATAAATTAAAAACCCTGGCACCACTTGCAGGAGTGATGGATTGAGTGGGCGGTGCAAATGGTGCCGGGTAAAGATAGTAGCAGAAATTAACCCGGGCTAACTTTTACCCAGGTTAAAAATACCGGTTTAAGGTATATTTTTGGCCAATCTTTATTTATTTATTTATTTAAAATCTCTGAGATATGTCCCCGGTGAATATAGGCTTTTAATATATCACCGTTTCTTAAACCAACCGCGTTAGCTTCGTCAGTGTCCACGTGCATTTCCAGCTTGAATTTATCGCTTACCCGTACCAGTACGTCGCCAAAGATGATACCCCTGGGACCTTTTGCTCTTACACTTACTTTATCGCCGTCCTTCAGTCCCAATTCTTCAGCATCTGAAGTGTGCATGTGAATGTGACGGGCAGCAATGATGGCACCTTCTTTTAAAGTAATGGTACCTTTAGGACCAACTAAAGTGATGGGAGCGGAACCTTCCAAATCACCGGAGTCTCTCAGCGGTGCTTTAATACCCAGTTTAAAACTGTCTGTGATGGTGATTTCTATTTGAGTTTGTTTCCGGGTGGGACCAAGTACCCTTACTTTTTCTATTACTCCCTTTGGTCCTACCAGCATTACAGTTTCTTCACAGGCATATTGTCCCGGTTGTGATAAATCCTTTAATTTAGTTAACTGGTGCCCGGAACCGAACAATCTCTCCACATCTTCCTCGCAAAGGTGAACGTGACGGTTGGAGATACCAACAGGTACTTCAAAAATCCGGGGCTCAATAACGGTTAAACGATCCTTTTCTTCAGGCATTTCATTAACGGTAATATTTTTTTCCTTTTCATTTAGCATATTAATCACTCCCCTTTAAAAATCCCAGTAATTACTGTAATGTGGTTGTTTTTGTTACCGGGGCACTGATGAAACTAAGTGCACGTATGTTTTTAGTAAAGTTGGACAATATGTATACTTAAGTATTATGTATAATATGTTTGTAGTGGATGGCAAGGTGGTCAGACCGTTAGGAACAAAAAACTAAACACCATCGCAAAGTGTATTGTTTCACAATTTCATTATGCACCAGGAATGGCATGCTGTCAATGATTCCATAAAATGTTAGAATCTTTTATTAAACGATAAATTTCTGTATTTATTATTTCAAATTATAGTAATGTTATTAAAGCACTATTTAGCAGTACGGGCAGCAGCTTCTTAATTAGTTAAATTTCTTATCCACTGGTACATTGTGGCTGATAAATGATATAAAATGCCCGCCAAAATTAAAAGTACCAATATAATAAGGAAAATTTTCATCAGCAGCCAGTTGTTGATTTGGTGAGAATTGGATATAAGCGGCTGTACTGCCAGCGCGGGAGCATTTGCCCCGCCGGTGTGCCAGTGCCATATTGCGTAAGTATAAACGGCGGCCAGGCAGGCGTGGGCCATTCTGGCCAGGATAAAGGGATACATTCTTATATCTGTACCCGCTATCAAACTGGCTACCTGGGCGTGAATAGACAGGCCGCTCCAGGCCAATATGATGGCCACCGCAATTAACTGCTGTAAAAGCGGGGCCGCTGTTTCGGCGGCCAGTTTTGACCCCAGGGTGATTTCAAAGAAACCGCTGGCCACCGCCTTATAAATTTGCGGTTCAAAACCCAAAGGGGAAAGGATAAAAGCAAAGGTCCCGGCCAGCAGATTGATAAATCCCAATTCGGTAAGCAGACGAATTATCACGGCAAAGAGAATCATAAAGCCGCCGATTTTTAAAAGCGTGGTAACCGAATTGGTAATGGCGTCGCCCATTAGTTTACCTAGGGGGCGCTTTTCTTCCTTATGAATGCGGGATAACTCGTAAAAGGCCCGGCGCAGAACCCGGCCCTGGTTTTCAAATACCGGTTTTTCCCGCCGGTTTTGGCGGTAAAATCTAAGCATTATACCCAGCGTTAAATTGGCCAGGTAATGCGCCCCGGCAATTAATATTCCCAGATCGGGGTTGTCAAACATGCCCACAGAAACCGCCACCAGCATGAAAAGGGGGCTGGAATTGTTGGTGAAACTGATTAACCTTTCCGCTTCCACCCTGGTACACATGCCGCTGCGCCGCAGTTTAGCGGTAACCATGGAAGCAATGGGGCAGCCCGAAGTAAAGCCCACCACCATTACAAAAGATCCGCAGCCGGGAACGTTAAATAACGGGCGCATGACGGGTTCCAGCAGGACACCCATGAAGTGTACGATACCCAGGCTCATCAGCAGCTCTGAGGCGATAAAAAAGGGCAGCAGTGAGGGGAAAACTATATTCCACCAGGCCGTTAAACCAACTGAAGCCCCGTCAAATACCACCTTGGGCTGTAAAATCATGCCGATAACGAAAAATATAACGCCAGCCGCCCCCAGCAGTTTGGAATAACTGATGTTCAGCTGCTTTATGTACTGGTAAAAGCTGTGCCTGAATATTAACAAATTTATTTTCACCTCTTTTCAAGAACTCATAAGATATATACAATTTAGCGGGGGAGATTAGACCAACGGGGCTTACTTTGACAGCATGTACAAATTTCCCACATTTTGTTACGGGACTGACAATATCAAAGAAAATGCCTTGACAAATGCAAAGGCAGTGAATATAATGATTTTTGTTAATAATGGGGTGTAATGGTTATGCGCATTAGTGTAAAAGATTTAAAAAAGGAAATCGGTCTGCGGGAGCGTTTTGAACTGCAGAAGGACCTTCCCCCGCTGGAACTGAAGGGGGAAGTGATTAAATTTCTGAAACCGGTCAGGGTTTCCCTGGAGGTAATCAACGCAGGTGATTATTTGGATGCCAGCGGGACGATTACCACTGAAGTGGAGTTGACCTGCGGCCGCTGTTTAGAAGCTTACCGTTACCCGCTGAAAGTTGATTTTAACGAGCATTATTACCCGGTGGAAGGGGAAAGTGAAACCGCTGACATCAAAGATGAAGAGGGCGTTCCTTTTACCGGAGAAAGTGTAGATATTGAGCCTGAAGTTAAAAGCAATATCCAGCTGTCCATTCCTATGCGTCAAATTTGCAGCGAAGAGTGCCGGGGGTTGTGTTCGCAGTGCGGAACAAATCTGAATAAAGAGCGGTGCAGCTGTAAAATTGACGACATAGACCCCAGAATGGCTGTGTTAAAAGATTTATTCCAGAAAGATTAATGTGATTTTTAGATATTTAAAGGGGGTGTGAGAAGTGGGTGTACCGAAGCGTAAAAGATCCAAAACCAGAAACAGGCGTCGTCGGGCGGTGGTAATGAAGTTGGAAACTCCCAGCCTGGTACGTTGCCCTCAGTGCCAAGCATTGATTAAACCGCACCATATGTGCGATGAATGTGGTTATTATAAGGATAGAGAAGTTAAAGCGGTTGAAGAAGCTTAATAAAATTATTTATCCTGCAAGCCCGGGAATTTTTCCCGGGCTTGCATTTTTTACAAATACAGGTATAATTAACTTAGGACCAGGTATTAATAACAGGTGATATTTATGGCCAGAAAAAGCACTGCTAAACTGCAGCGGCATCAAAAGCTAACTACATATATTAAAACCAATCCCTTTCTCACCGATGAGGAACTGGCGGAGCTGTTAGGGGTTAGTGTGCAAACAATTCGTCTCGACCGGTTGGAACTGCGGATTCCCGAGTACAGGGAGCGTTTAAAGCATGTGGCCAAAGGAGAAACTTTGGTAAAATCCCTGTCCCACGGGGAACTGGTGGGAGAGCTGGTGGACATTGAAGTGGGGAAGGCAGGAAGCTCTATTTTAACCATTACCAAGGATATGGTATTTAAAAAGAACCTGCTGGCCCGGGGGCATCATTTGTTTGCCCAGGCCAATTCGCTGGCAGTGGCAATTATTGATGCAGTGGTTGCTCTCACCGGTAATGCCAAGGTTAGCTTTCGTCAGCCGGTAAAAAGGGGAGACAGAGTGCTGGCCAGGGCAAGTATTACCGGCAGTCGCGAAAACAGGTATAAAGTAGCGGTGATTTCAAAGGTTAAGGATAAAGTGGTTTTTGAGGGCCAGTTTACAGTGTTTGCCATGGAGGAGGAGGTTTAAAAACAGATGAGAATAGCATTGGATGCCATGGGCGGTGATTACGCTCCGGGAGAAATAGTACGGGGAGCGCTTAAAGCAGCTGAAGAATTCCAGGTGGAAATAGTACTGGTTGGCAGCCGGGAAATCATTGAAAAAGAATTAAAGGGAAATTACGCCGGCGGCTTAGTCACCGTTCACCATGCTTCAGAAGTGATAGAGATGGATGAGCATCCTGCCACCGCGGTAAGGAAAAAGCGGGATTCCAGCATAGTGGTTAGTGCCGGGTTGGTTAAGCAGGGGGCTGCCGATGCGGTGATTTCCGCCGGCAACACCGGGGCGGCAATGGCAGCATCTTTATTTGCTTTGGGACGGATTGAAGGCATTGAACGCCCGGCCATTTGTGCAGTTCTTCCCACTGTTAAAGGCTCCATGATACTGCTGGATGCCGGGGCCAATGTGGATTGTAAACCGAAACATCTGCATCAATTTGCAGTGATGGGTTCTGTTTATGCGGAAAAAGTTTTGGGTAGAACCAATCCCCGGGTGGCGCTGGTTAATATAGGTGCCGAGGAAAGCAAAGGTAATGAGCTCACTCAAACGGTGTACCAGATGTTAAAGGACACCAGTGGTATCAATTTTGCCGGTAATATTGAGGGGCGTGAGCTGCTGCTGGGTGATGTTGATGTGGCGGTTTGTGACGGCTTTGTGGGTAATGTGCTGCTTAAAACAGTAGAGGGTTGCGCCTTAACCCTTATGGGTATGATAAAAAAGGGATTAGAACCCCTGGCGGCTGAAGTTGGCCCCGAGCAGATTGGCAGTGCCCTGGGAGGGATTAAACAAAAACTGGACTATTCTCACTACGGCGGTGCGCCGCTTTTAGGTTTAAACGGTGTTAGTATTATCAGTCATGGCAGTTCCAATGCCCAGGCGATAAAAAATGCTGTGCGGGTGGCAAAGGAATCAGTCAATAACGCCCTGGTAACAGCAATTGCCGATAATATCGGCCTGATGACAAAGGGGGAATAATTACAGCATGACGAACCGAATGGTTCGGGTCGGAATACTTGGAGTTGGAAGTTATGTGCCGGAGAAGGTACTGACAAATAAAGATTTGGAAGCAATGGTTGACACTTCGGACCAGTGGATTACAACCCGTACCGGAATTAAAGAGCGTAGAATAGCAGCAGTAAATGAAGCGGCATCGGATTTAGGGGTAAAAGCAGGGGTTAAGGCGTTAAAGGATGCCGCTGTGGCCCCGGAGGAAATAGATTTGATTATAGTGGCCACCAGCACCCCGGATATGTATTTTCCCTCCACCGCTTGTATTATTCAAGACAGGTTAAACTGTGTTAACGCCGGGGCCTTTGACCTGGCAGCGGGCTGCACCGGGTTTCTTTATGCCCTGGTGGTGGCAGAACAGTTTGTGAGAACCGGTTCGGCCAGGTACGTACTGGTAATTGGCTCGGAAGTGCTTTCACGCATACTCAACTGGGAAGACCGGACCACGTGCGTGCTGTTTGGCGACGGTGCCGGCGCGGTGGTGATGGGGCCTGTTCCGGGGGAAGGGGGCGTACTGGCGTCTTACCTGGCTTCCGAAGGCTCGGGTGCTCATTTGCTGACGTTACCCTGTTCCGGGTCCAGAGTGCCCTTTGGTGCTGAGGCGCCGGTAAACCACAGGGCATTTATTTCCATGCAGGGTAAAGAGGTGTTTAAATTTGCGGTGCGGGTAATGGAAGAAGCTACCGAAAAAGTGCTGGCAAAAGCCGGTTTGGATAAAGAGGATATCCACTTGGTTGTTCCGCACCAGGCTAACATCCGAATTATTGAACATTACTCCAAAAAAATGAACCTGCCCATGGAAAGAATAATGACAAATGTTGATAAGTACGGCAACACCAGTGCCGCATCGGTGCCGCTGGCCCTTGAAGAGGCGCTGCAGCAGGGTCGGATTAAATCCGGCGATAACGTCCTGTTAATTGGCTTCGGTGCCGGCCTGACCTGGGGTGCTGCCGTAATTAAGTGGGTTTAGCAAGATACCATTTTTCAGGGTAGATAGAAAGAACTCCGAACCAAGGGAGGGGAAAAAATGATCCGTACGAAATTGTGCGACCTGCTGGGAATTGAATATCCCATTCTGCAGGGGGGGATGGCCTGGGTATCAACTGCTGAACTGGTTGCCGCTGTATCGGAAGCAGGGGGCCTGGGTATTATTGGTTCCGGCCAGGCACCCCCGGAATGGCTGGAAGAGCAGGTATCTAAAATAAGAAAAATTACCAATAAGCCCTTTGGCGTCAACGTAATGCTGATGTCTCCTTACGCTGACCAGGTAATGGATATCGTTATTAGAGAACGCATTCCGGTGGTAACCACCGGGGCGGGCAACCCGGGTAAGTATGTAGCTGGGTTAAAAGAAGTGGGCACCAAGGTTATTCCGGTGGTACCGTCGGTGGCGCTGGCCAAGCGTATGGAGCGTTCCGGAGTTGATGCCATAATTGCCGAAGGTGGAGAATCCGGGGGCCATGTAGGGGAACAAAACACCATGCCCCTGGTACCCCAGGTGGTGGATGCGGTAAATATTCCGGTGATTGCCGCCGGCGGTATCTTTGACGGCCGGGGGCTTGTGGCGGCACTGGCTCTGGGTGCGGTAGGTGTACAGATGGGTACCAGGTTTATGTGCGCCAGTGAATGCGTAATACATGATAATGTTAAGAAAGTGCTGTTAAAGGCAAAAGACCGGGACACTGTGGTCACCGGTCGCAGCACCGGCCACCCGGTGCGGGTGATTAAAAACAAACTGGCCAAGCGTTTTGAAGAATTGGAAATGCTGGGCACTCCGCCGGAGGAATTGGAAAAACTGGGGGTTGGTAAGTTAAGGGCGGCCATGGTTGATGGTGATATTGAGTATGGATCAGTGATGGCCGGTCAGGTATGCGGCATGATAAAGAAAATTCAACCGGCCAAGGAAATTATAGAAGACATCATCACAGGGGCAGAAGAAGTCTTAAAACGATTGCCCGGGGGAGGTAATTAATTTTGTCCTTGGTATTTGTATTTCCCGGCCAGGGTTCCCAGTACGTGGGTATGGGAAAAGAACTGTATGAAAATTACCCCCAGGCCCGGGAAATATTTGAACAGGCCAATGAAGCACTTAATTACGATATTGCTAAATTATGTTTTGAAGGCCCGGAAGAGCAGTTGAATCAAACCGTAAATACCCAACCGGCACTGTTAACCACCAGCATGGCGGCGCTGGCGGTATTGAAAGCCCATGGAGTTGAAGCTGCTGCTGCTGCCGGCCACAGTTTGGGCGAGTATTCCGCGCTGGTGTATGCCGGCGCCATCCAGTTTGCCGATGCGGTGCGCCTGGTACGGCTGCGGGGAAAATACATGCAGGAAGCGGCAGCCGGTGACGGCGGCATGGCGGCAATTTTGGGGTTAGACGGCTCGGTTGTAAATGATATTTGTGTTCGCGCCGCTGCCGGCGGTCATGTCGTGGAGGCAGTGAACTATAACTGTCCCGGCCAGGTGGTTATTGCCGGTACCCAGGCCGGCCTGCAGGCGGCTATGGAGCTGGCTAAAGAAGCCGGTGCCCGCCGCTGTGTACCGCTGGCGGTAAGCGGGCCCTTTCATTCCAGCCTGATGCATCCGGCAGGGGAAAAATTGGCCCAAGCTATGGAAGAAGTTGTCTTTAACGACTTAAAACTGCCTGTGGTGTCTAACGTTACCGCCCGGTTTATAAGCACCGCCCAAGAAATAAAAGAAAAATTATTCCGGCAGGTATTTAGTCCGGTGCGCTGGGAGGAAAGCGTGCGGTTAATGTTTAATCAAAAATATAATACCTTTATAGAAGTAGGTCCCGGCAAAGTGCTGTGCGGATTAATCAGGAAAACTGTTAAAGGTGTTAAAACTTTAAATGTAGAAGATAAAGCCTCGCTGGAAAAAGTCCTTGCACAACTTGAGGAGGTTGGCTAAAATGGTTCTAGGTGGAAAGGTGGCCCTGGTAACCGGTTCATCCCGGGGCATTGGGCGGGCAGTGGCGGTGGCCCTGGCCAAAGCCGGGGCAGATGTGGTTGTAAATTACGCCGGCCGGGAAGATGCCGCCCGGCAGACGGCCGGCATGATTAATGAGGCCGGACGGAAAGCGCTGGTGATAAAGGCTGACGTTGCGGATGCCGGTCAGGTGAAAGAAATGGTGGATCGAACAATAAAGGAGTTTGGCCGCCTGGATATATTGGTGAATAATGCCGGTATCACCCGGGATAATTTAATAATGCGCATGAAAGATGATGAATGGGATGCGGTGCTGGACACCAATTTAAAAGGTGCATTTAACTGCTGCCGGGCCGCGGCCAGGCCGATGTTAAAGGCCCGCGGCGGTAGAATCATTAACATCAGTTCGGTGGTTGGCTTGAGCGGCAATCCCGGTCAGGCTAATTACTCGGCAGCCAAGGCCGGTTTAATCGGCATGACCAGAACGCTGGCCGGGGAGCTGGGTTCGCGTAATATAACCGTTAACGCCATTGCGCCCGGTTTTATAACCACGGACATGACCGAAGAACTGCCGGCAGAAGTTAAGAAGCGCCTGGAGGAACGCATTCCGCTGGGGCGCTTGGGCGCACCGGAAGAAATAGCAGCTGTGGTGGCGTTTTTATGCGGACCGTCCGCTGGTTATATTACCGGCCAGGTTATTGCCGTTGATGGCGGAATGACTTCGGTGATGAAATAAAATTGCAGCGGAAAGGTACTTTTGGAAGGGGGTGAATGTGTTGGCAGATACCTTTGAAAAAGTAAAAGAAATTATTATAGATCAACTGGGAGTAGAAGAAGATCAGGTTACCCTGAACAGTTCCTTTGTTGATGACCTGGGTGCAGATTCCTTGGATATAGTAGAGCTGGTGATGGCGTTGGAAGAGGAATTTGACATGCAAATTCCTGACGAGGAAGCGGAAAAAATTCGCACAGTTGGCGATGCTGTTAAGTATATCAATGACCATCAATAATTAGGTTCTGTTTAGAAAGTCCCGGGGGTTTCCACGGGACTTTTTTGAAATATCAGATAAAATAGTACCCTTACAAACAAACTACTGGATGAAGTATTAAGATTCTGCTGAAATACACTGGGAGGTGCAATTTTGAGTAAAAGGGTAGTTATCACCGGCATGGGGGCTATTACACCGGTGGGGACGGGAGTAGAAAAGTTCTGGTCATCCTTAATCAGTGGAGTGTCTGGGATTGACAGGATTTCAACTTTTGACCCGTCTGAGTACAGTACACAAATTGCCGGTGAAGTGAAGGATTTTACAGCCACTGACTATATAGATAAAAAAGAAGCCCGCCGGATGGACCGGTTTACCCAGTTTGCAGTGGCTGCCACCGGAATGGCGCTGCGGGATGCTGAATTGGATCTGGAAAAAGAAAAAAGGGAGCGCATTGGTGTAATTATTGGTTCCGGTATCGGCGGTATGGAAACCTTGTGGCAGCAGGCTAAAACATTGATAAACCGCGGCCCCGGCCGGGTTAGTCCCTTTTTGGTACCCATGATGATAGCCAATATGGGTGCCGGCCAGGTGGCTATATCATACGGGCTGCAGGGACCGAACGTTACAGCCATCAGTGCTTGTGCATCCAGCAATAATGCCGTTGGTGATGCTTTTAAACTGCTGCAGCGCGGCGATGCCGATGTAATGATCACCGGTGGTACCGAGGCGCCTATAACTCCCCTTAGTGTGGCCGGGTTTTGTGCCCTGAAGGCAATGAGCACTCGTAATGATGAACCGCATAAGGCCAGCAGGCCCTTTGATGCACAGCGGGATGGATTTATAATGGGGGAAGGCGCCGGTATAATGGTTATGGAGACATTAGAACATGCCCAAGCACGGGGGGCTAAAATATACGCCGAAATAGTGGGCTATGGCAGCACCTGCGATGCCTATCATATCACCGCTCCTGACCCGGAGGGTAACGGGGCGGCCCGGGCTATGCAGATAGCGCTGAAAGATGCCGGCCTGCAGCCGGAAGCGGTTGACTATATCAATGCCCACGGCACATCCACACCGTTAAACGATAAAATAGAAACAAAGGCCATCAAACGGGTATTCGGTGAGCATGCCCGTAAACTGCTGGTCAGTTCCACCAAGTCCATGACCGGGCACCTGCTGGGTGCAGCGGGGGGAGTGGAAGCGCTGGTGTGTGTATTATCGATATATAACGGTATTGTTCCGCCCACTATAAATTATGAAGTGCCGGATCCCGAATGCGACCTTGACTATGTTCCCAACCAGGCCAGGGAAAAGGACGTTAAAGTTGCCCTTTCCAACTCGTTAGGATTCGGTGGCCATAATGTTACCGTTGCATTTAAAAAATATGAGGAATAAAAGCAAGGTGATAAAGGGTGTTTAAATCCAGTGTTTATATTGCCCGGCTGCAGCAGCGGCTGGGCATCAACTGGACTGACTCCGGTTTGTTTTACCAGGCTCTAACGCACAGTTCATGTGCCCATGAAAACAGAAATATGGGGCTGACCCACAACCAGCGCCTGGAGTTTTTAGGTGACGCGGTGTTGGAGCTGGTAATTAGTGATTATCTGTACCGGAAATTTCCGCACAGTACCGAAGGTGAGTTAACAAAACTGCGGGCGGCGGTTGTGTGTGAGCCATCTTTGGCTAAAGTGGCCAGGGGATTAGCATTGGGACTTTGTCTGCGTATGGGACGGGGAGAAGAACGTTCAGGGGGTAGAGAACGCCCCAGCATACTGGCTGATGCCTTTGAGGCACTGCTGGGGGCTATTTACCTGGATAAAGGTTTGGAAGCGGCCCGAAAGGTAATACTGCAGGAAATGGAATCAATTATTGAGGATGTTGTGGCCGGAAGACTGGAAAAGGATTACAAAACTGAACTGCAGGAAATGCTGCAGCAGTATTCTGCGGATCCGGTAAACTACGTTATACTGAAAGAAGAGGGGCCGGATCATGATAAAACTTTTACCGCCGGTGTTGTGTACCGGGGTAAAGAGGTGGGCCGGGGTACCGGCCACTCTAAGAAGGAAGCGGAACAGCGGGCAGCCAAGGAAGCGCTGGCCAATGTGTCTATAAACATACGCAGGCCCGGGGGCAGCCGCAGGCGTAGAACTTTAAACAGAAAATAAGGTATAAGGGCGCTGGGGTAAAATCAAGCGCCCATAAATCATTTTTTAATAAACTATCAGGTAAAGGAGCCGGGATTGTGCTCAAGCGACTGGATATACAGGGATTTAAATCCTTTGCCAATAAAGTGCAAATTGAGTTTAACCCCGGTCTGACAGTGATTGTGGGACCAAATGGCAGTGGAAAAAGTAATATTTCCGACGCCATTAATTGGGCGCTGGGTGAACACCGGGCCAGCGCGCTGCGTGGAGCGCGCATGGATGACGTGATTTTTGCCGGCAGTGATAACCGGCGCAAGCTGGGTATGTGTGAAGTATCGGTGATACTGGATAACAGTAAGAATATTTTTCCGCTGGAATACTCTGAGGTTACCGTTACCCGCCGTATTTTTCGTTCCGGTGAAAGCCAGTATATGATCAATAAAGTACCCTGCAGGTTAAAGGACATTCACAACCTTTTAGTAGATACGGGAGTGGGTAAAGGCGCTTACGCCATTATCGGCCAGGGAAAGGTAGAAGAAATTCTGCACAGCCGGCCGGAGGAACGCCGCTCTGTAATCGAAGAAGCGGCGGGAATTGTGAAATACCGGCGCCGAAAGGAAGAAGCCCTGCGTAAACTGACTCATACCGAGCATGATTTGGCCCGGTTGGGCGATATTATTTTAGAACTGTCTGAAAGATTGGAGCCGCTGGCGGCGGAAGCCAAAAAGGCGGAACAGTGGAGAGAATATGTCAGCGAGCGCAGGCGGTTGGAGTTGGGGCTGTTGGCCCGGGAACTGGCAGCTGTGGAAGAAAAGCTTACCGTTCTGGGCGAGCAGCTAAAAAAAATTGACCGGTATGAACAGCATTTTGACCGGCAGGCGGCGGGTAAGGTTTCGCAGTTGGAACGGCAGTTAGAAGAAAAAAATGCTCAAGTGGAGCAGTACCGTGTAAAGCTGGACAACCTGTGTTCCGAAATACAGCGGGTGGAAAATCAACTGCTGCTGGCCGGGGACAGGCAGCAGAACCTGAAGCAGGAATACGGGCGTATCCTGAAAAATAAAGAGGAAGCGGAAAATAAACTGCGGGAACTGGAGCGGGACAAGCAGCAGGAAAGGGCAAAGTTACAGGAAATCAAGCTGTCGGTCAACCCGAGGGAATCTGAACTGCAGCAGATGCAGCAGCGCCTGGAGCAGTTGGAAGGAGAGATAAGAAACAGGGAAAGGGCGCTGGAAGAGGATAAAGCCAGGGTCATAGAATTGATGAATGAGTCTGCCCAGGGAAAGGCAAAATTACAACGGGCAGAGGAACGGAAAACTGCTGCTGAACGCAGGTTAACCCAGCTGCGCCAGTCTGCTCAAGATGCGGCGCTGGAGCAGTCCAGGTTAAAGGATAGGCTTAAGCAGGCCAAAAAAGAGATTGAACAGCTAAATAAAGAAATAGCAGAAAAACAGCAGCAATTGGTCAAGGCGGAACAGCTGCGCAGTGAATTAAATCAGAAATTGTACCGCTGCCAGGAGGATGTAAGACGGAAAAGGGAAGAGCTGTTCGAGGCCAAATCCAGGTACCGGGTGCTGCAGGAAAGCCAGGAGGCCTATGCCGGTTACCAGCGCGGTGTTAGAGAAGTGCTGCTGGCGCTGAAAATGGGCAAAGCGGATTTAAAAGGTATCTGCGGCACGGTGGCTGAACTGATACAGACGCCGGCGGAATATGAACTGGCGGTGGAAACGGCGCTGGGAGGTGCTGTGCAGAACATTGTTACCTGCACAGATACCGATGCCCAGCGGGTTATTGATTATTTAAAGAAAAATAGACTGGGACGGGTTACCTTTTTACCGCTCAGCACACTGCGCCCGGCCAGGCGTCACCCCGACGAGATTAATGCCCTGGCAATGCCCGGGGTAGTGGGTGTGGCGGCGGACCTGGTTCAATGTCAACCCCGGTACCGGGTGGTGAAGGAATTTCTGCTGGGGAAGGTGCTGGTGGTGGAGAATATCCACCGGGCTTTAAAAGTGGCCAGGGCCACCGGGCAGCGCCTGCGCCTGGTTACGCTGGACGGGGAATACCTGCATCCCGGCGGTTCTATCACCGGCGGCAGCTCAACAGCTCAAACCCGGGGGTTGTTAAAGGTCAAGCGGGAGAAAAATGAATATGCCGCTAAAATATCAAAACTGCAGCGGGAAGAAAAAGAATTAAAACAAGTGGAAGAGAAATTACAAGCAGAATTAAACCAGCTGGAACAGCAAATAGATGAATTAAGAGATAATGTTGTGAAATACCAGGTATCACTGGCGGGAAAAAACCAGGAATTGCAGCAGCTGGAAGATGCGGTGGCCCGTTTTGGCTATCACAGTCAGGAAAGCAGTTATGAAATAAACAACCTGGAAGAGGAAATAAAAAACCAGGATGAAGTACAGGTATCTGCCGCCCGCCAGGTGGCAGAAGCGGATAACAAGCTGAAATTAGTGCAGCGGAGTATTAAAGAAAAGCAGCGGCAGCTGGTGGAATTAAAAGAGAAGCAGCGGGGGCTGCAGCAAAAAATCACCTCCACCAGGGTGGAACTGGCCGGGGTTGAACAGCAGGAAGCGGGCATAGTTAACTTGATAAACCGGTTAACCCAGGATATTAACAGCTGCCGCCGGGATATTAAAACCTGTGATAATGAATTGTTAAGCTTACAGCAAAAAGAAAAGCAGTTACAGCAGGAGATAAAGAGCAAAGAGCATTACCTGGGGGAACTTAAACAGCAGCAGCAAATTGTGGAAAGCTCTTTACAGCAGAAAAAAGATGAACAGGACGAAATTTCAAGGGCCTTGGAACAAGCCCGGCAGCAGGTAAAGCAGTTGGAAGAAGAAGAACAAAAAAGACGGGAACAGGTGCACAAAATACAACTGCAGCAGGCCCGTTTGGAAACGGAAAAACAGGCGCTGTTGGAGCGAATGGAACGGGATTACAATGTCAGCAGCGGGCGGGACCTGCAGGTGCACCCGGTAAAGGACGCCGCCCGGTGTAAAAAAAGAATTACAGAGTTAAAAGCATTAATAGAACAGATGGGTCCGGTAAATCCTGCGGCAGAAGAAGAATACAAAAAAGTACAGGAGAGGTATACTTACCTTCTGCAGCAAAAGAAGGACCTGGATGAGAGTAAAGATTCCCTGCAGAATTTAATTACCGAAATGGACCGGTTAATGGCCAGTAAGTTTACCAGTACCTTTAAAAACATTCAGCGGGAATTTAGTAAAATATTTAAGGAACTGTTTGGCGGCGGTTCTGCTTCCTTGAACCTGGTTGGGGACAACCCCCTTACTGCCGGCATAGATATTGAGGCCCGGCCGCCGGGTAAAAAATTACAAAACATTGGTCTGCTGTCCGGAGGGGAGCGTTCCCTTACCGCCATAGCCCTGTTGTTTGCCATACTAAAAGTAAGCCCCAGTCCCTTTTGCATACTGGATGAAATAGATGCAGCCCTGGACGAGTCTAATGTGGACAGGTTTGCTGACTTTTTGCTAAAATTCAGCCAGACGATGCAGTTTGTAGTTATCAGTCACCGCAAGGGCACCATGGAAAGGGCAGAAACATTGTATGGAGTTACCATGGGCAGTACCGGAACATCGAAGGTATTTTCCATACGCATGTCTCAAGCTGAAGCGGCCGCTGCCAAGAATTAAGGAGGGGTTTGATGGGATTTTTTGATCGTTTAAAAAAGAGTTTGTCTAAAACTCGCAAGAGTTTTGTGGAAAAAGTGGAGCAGGTGGTAATTGGCCGTAAGAACATCGATGAAGAGCTGTATGAGGAGCTGGAAGAGGTGCTGATTCAGGCCGATGTCGGTGTTAATACGGCCCTGGAGCTGGTAGAGCGGGTGCGGGAAGGGGTTAAATTGCGCAATGTCAGCGACCCGGCCCGGCTGAAGGATATTTTTCAAGAGGAAGTGGAATACCTAATTGGCGACAAAACCACCCCGATAAATATTAACCCCGACGGGCTGACGGTAATACTGGTGGTGGGTGTGAATGGTACGGGTAAAACCACCACCATCGGAAAGCTGGCCCATTACTTTAAAAAGCAGGGTAAAAAGGTTCTGCTGGCCGCGGGAGATACCTTTAGAGCCGCAGCCATCGATCAACTGGAAATCTGGGGTGAACGGGTTGGAGTTGATGTGATTAAACACGCTGAAGGGGCTGACCCCGGCGCTGTGGCCTATGATGCCATGCAGGCTGCCCGTTCCAGAAAGGTTGATATTTTACTGATTGATACCGCCGGCAGGCTGCATACCAAGAGCAACCTGATGGAAGAGCTGAAAAAAATACGCCGCATTGTGGAAAGGGAAATGCCCGGGGCGCCTCACGAAACCCTGCTGGTGCTGGATGCCACCACCGGTCAAAATGCTATCAGCCAGGCCAAACTGTTTGGTGAAGCGGTTAACGTTACCGGTATAGCGTTAACCAAGCTGGACGGTACGGCCAAGGGAGGAGTGGTGATCGGTATTAAAACCAGCCTGCATGTGCCGGTTAAAATGATTGGTGTGGGTGAAGGCATAGAAGACCTGCAGCCTTTTAATCCCCAGGAGTTTGTAGCTGCCCTGTACGGGTTGGATGTAAATGAAAAAAAATAACATTAGCTTAAATGCCGGTGCCCACACCCCGTGCGGCACCGGCATTTGAGCTGAGTTGGGCAGCACTTAAACCCCTTTGGATTTTAACTAATTTCATTTTCGTTTTCACAGCTGCCGATCATACTGCTTTTTCCCTTAAAAATGGCACCTTCATTGATTACTAATTTGCTTACTTCGATATCTCCGTACAGCTTGGCGGTGCTGTCCAATTCTAATTTTCCTTTTAAGGTGATATTGCCGTGCACTTCTCCGGCCACCGTAACGTTGTTGCCGTTAATATCGGCATTGACATAACCGGTGGGACCGATAATAACGTCTCCGTTTATATCCACATGCCCGTCAACCTTGCCGTCAATGCGCAGCACGCCATCCACTTTAATATCGCCGTTGATATAGGTGCCATCCCCGATAACGGTGTCCACTTTACTATGATTTATAGAATCACTTTTTTTACCAAACAATTCTATCTCTCCTTTTTTTAACGTATGTAATCAGCGGGATCTACCCTTGTTCCATTGATAAAAACCTCGTAATGTACGTGGGGACCGGTGGAGGCGCCTGTACTTCCAACCAGGGCGATGCAATCTCCCCTGGATACCTGATCTCCCACCTTGACCTTAATTTTGGCATTATGCGCGTATACCGTTCTGAATCCAAAGGGATGCTCTATAATTATCGTTTTGCCGTAGCCGCTTTTATACCCGGCGAAAACAACTTTGCCTTTACCGGTTGCCACAACCGGTGCTCCATAAGGAGCGGCCACGTCTATACCGGGGTGAAAGTCTGAACGCCCGGAAAAGGGAGAACGCCGGCTGCCGTAAGGGGAGCTTATCCTGCCCTTGGTTGGTAGGCCGAATGGTTTGGCTGCTAAATAGGCCTTTTTTACAGCCACATCCTTTTTTAACAGGCTTAAACTTTCTTTCAGCTCACCCGTTTCTCTAATTAAAGCACTGTTGGCACTGGCAGTTGCCAGGTACTTTTTGTCCCAATCAGCTTTCTTTTCCCGGTAGGATTTTTTGTTTAAAAAGGAAAGCAGTGCACTTTGTTCATTATTTGTAATGGAATTAGATTTACGGGTGTTAACCGAAGCTGAGCGGCTGGTAATTTCTCCCCTTTGCAGCATTTCGCGAACATCTTTTTCTAAATGCTTTATTTCGGCCATTTTTTCCTGCAGTTTCTCACTTTCCGCTTCCAGCAGCTGCAGTTTTGCCGCCTGTGCATCGTTAATTTTGCGCAGCTCATTTAATTCCACCAGCTCCTCTTTCATCTGCCAGTACCTGGTGGAAAAATAGAGCACGAATATAATTAAACAAAAACTAAATGCCAAAGAAACTTTAATCAAAATGTAGGGAATGCGTACTTTATAAATGGATTGGTTTGAATGGGGTATCAGCATTAAAGTAAGCGAACGGGGTATAGACCATCGCCGCTTTTTTAATTTGTCCTTAAGCAAGCACCATCATCTCCAGGTAAGTAGACTTACACATACCGGTTATTTTACAATGGATAATTTTAGACATTTATTGTTAAAGTCCTGCATATTATTGCTTTTTGGCCGGTGCAAGAATGAAAGTAAGTTAGATGAAGGAATCCCTTGCGGAAAATAGAACCTAGTATCAACGGGAATTTGCGGGGTGACGGAAGTGAATTTTGGTTTTGAAGAATTAAATAATCTCACCCATAACAGTGACTATTATTTATCCTGTACTTTGAACGGGTTCACGGTAACTCTGCACAAGCACCGTTTCAGCATGTATATTAGCGGGGTAACAGCAGTAAATGCTTTTAACAATGCCGGTGCATTTAATGCCTGGCGAAACAAGCCGGTGGTTTTAAATGAAGGGAAAGAACTAAAATTACCCCATATTTCACTGGAATTCAATGACTGTGATTTAAGCGGGCAGAACTTGTCCGGGTACAACCTTTCCACCGCCCGCTTTAAAAACGTAAACCTGCAGGGGGCGGATTTAAAAAGGGCCAATTTATCCGGAGCTTTTTTTGAAAATGTTAACTTTGAAAAGGCGGATATGTCTGGGGCTGAGTTATCCGGCTATAACCGGTTTATAAACTGCAGCTTTATCAATGCCAATGTCGCCGGCACCGCCATGGCTGAACTGCTGAACGCTGCCATTGCGGATCCTTCATCCCGTTTTAAATTTGTTAAATGCCAACTGCTGCCGGGGGTGGAGGTATCTGCCTGCCGGCAGGGTGAAAAGAATGTGGGTTTGGATAAACAGGTAAAAAAAATAACAGCGGCATTAAAGGCGGTGGATGAGAAGGGGATTTTTACAGTGCTGGCCCGGCTGCTGCCCTGTGATCAGTGTTTTCATACCCCGGATCCCCATACAAAATTTCTGGAACAGTTGAAAAGAACCTATCCTGCCTGGGAAGGGTGGAGGGAAATTGAAGAACTGGTGGCAGAAATTTCGGCCGCGTTAGTCTTGGAACAGCTGCGCTTTTAGAACTGTTTTTGAGGTGATAACCTGTGAAAGTAAATGAAGTTATTGAAGTGATCAGCACCATATACCGGCTGGGTGAAAAAGCTCCCGCCGTAAATTTAATTGGCAAACCGGGCATCGGCAAATCCGCTGCCGTTTATAAGGCGGCGGAAATAATCGGGCACCAGCTGGGACTGGACAAGCCGGTACCGGTGGTGGACATAAGATTGATACATGTCAACCCGGTGGATTTAAGGGGGCTGCCTTACCCGGATGTGGAAAGGGGACTGGCTGTTTGGCTGCAGTCGGGGCTGCTGCCCACTGTGGAGCGGTATGGGGAGCATCTGATATTATTTTGGGATGAATTGACCTCCGCTCCTCCCACGGTGCAGGCGGCGGCTTACCAGGTAATATGGGAAAGGAAGTTAGGAGACTGGAAAATGGCTCCCAACTGGATTCAAGTGGTGGCGGGAAACCGGCTTACCGACCGGGGGGTAACTTATCAAATGCCCACGCCGCTGGCCAACCGTATGATTCACCTGCCGGTGGAAGAGGATTTAGATGACTGGAAAAAATGGGCGCTGGAACAGGATATAGATTCCCGCATTATCGCTTTTTTAAATTTCCGGCCCCAGCTTTTATCCACCTTTAACCCCAATAGGGACAGCAGTGTTTTTGCCAGCCCGCGCACCTGGGAAATACTTTCTAACCTGCTGAAGTGTTATCCCGACCCCAATGCTTCAGATGTTGCTGCCAATGTGGTGCGGGGAACGGTGGGAGAAGGGGTGGCAGCGGAATTTTTAGCCTTCTGCCGTACAGTGGAAAACCTGCCCGATATAGAAGAAATTTTGCAGGGCCGGGGGGAGGAAGTGCCCGGTGAACCGGATATCTTGTACGCCCTTAGCAGTGCTTTGGTTTCCCGGTTAATTAACGCAGCCAAGGATGGGGATATTAAGGACATGCTGGGTAACTTTATAAAATATACCCTGCAGATGCCCGACGAATTTTCAGTGCTGACGGTGCGGGATGCTCTAAGGTCAGAGGCGGTGGCAGAGGAAATAAAGGGGCTGCCGGAATGGATCCGGTGGGCTCAAAAATACCGACAGTATATTTTATAACCGGAATTCATGTCAGAAATTTTTTCATTTTTCAGGGTAGGGATTTTTAAAGATGAATTATGAAAAGCAAGCTGAGACTAAATTAACCCGGGCCAAAATAAAAGTGCTTTTAAAAAACCCTTTTTTAGGAACACTGGTGATGTATTTAACCCCGGAGCCCCGCCGGTCAGTGAAAAAGGCAGATACCGACGGGGAAAAATTCTACTATAACCCGCAGTGGATTGACGGTTTAACGGAAGATGAAACAGCAGCAGTTATCTGCCATACCGTGCTGCACTGCGCTTTAGGTCACCTGTGGCGCAGATCGTTTCGTAATCCCCACCGCTGGAATAAAGCCTGCGATTACGTGGTGAATTTGATTTTGGAAGCTGAGGGATACCCCATCTCCCCCGGCTTAGTGGTGAACAAGCTGTATCAAAATAAAAGTGCTGAAGAGGTGTACAGCCTGTTAAGCACCGGAGAAAATGACGGACGGGGAGCGGCATCATCACCCGGGGGCAGCGGTGGCGGAGAAAATGCGGATCAAAATACCGGCAGAGACAATGAACAAGAAAACCCGGAAACCGCACTGGATCAGCACCAGCACTGGGAAGATAAACTGCATCAGCGGAATTTTGCTTCCGGGGCTGTGGAGCGGCTGTGGAAGGAGAGAGCGGCCAGGGCGCTGCAGTCTGCCCGCAGCCGCGGTGATTTACCGGGGGCGTTGGAACGGGCTGTTGGTGAGCTGCTGCGCCCGGAAAAAGATTGGCGGCAGATACTGGCCGAGTTTCTAACCAAAATAAAGTCGGATTACAGTTGGCTGCCGCCGGACCGGCGTTTAGTATATTACAATATTTTAGTTCCCGACCTGGGAAGAGAAGAGGAAAGGCTGGAAGAGGTAGTGGTGGCGGTGGATTCCTCCGGATCGGTGAATAACAAACAGCTGCAGAAATTCCTTTCCGAAGTGCGGGGGATTATCAATTCTTTTTCTACCATCACCGGGCACCTGGTTTTTTGTGATTCTAAAATTCAAAGCTGGCACCGCTTGAGGGATTTTAATGAAGTGATTCCCCGGGGAGGGGGAGGGTCTTATACCAAGCCGGTATTTGAAGAAATTAATAAAAGAAAAATTAAGCCCTCGGCGTTAATTTATTTTACCGATGGCATTACCGTTTACCCGACCTTTGAGCCATCCTACCCGGTGCTGTGGCTGCTGACAAAGGAGCACAGCAGGCCGCCGTGGGGGAGAAAGGCGGTGTTTGATTCCCTGTTGATGGACAGGGAGTAGTTGGCAGAAGTGCTGTCGGTACATAATTTTCCACTGCAGAAAAGGAAATTGCGGGCAGGGTCACGAATATTTGCTCAGTGTGCACGCCATGATATTCTTAACCTATCTGAATGGAGGTATGAAACCATGACTGTATCGATGGCCATAATTGGAGGTACGGGGGTGTATGACCCCAATATTTTATCTAATATTCGTGACGAGACTATCACTACGCCCTTTGGTGAAACGGCAGTGAAAATAGGGGAATACCAGGGGCGAGAAGTTGCTTTTATGAACCGCCACGGTGCCGGGCACAGTGTACCGCCCCACCTGGTTAATTACCGGGCCAATATTGCCGGGTTGAAGAAGCTGGGTGTAAAAACTATTTTAGCCACTGCGGCGGTGGGTTCGATTAATGAAAAAATGAAGCCCGGTGATTTTGTTTTTTGCGATCAATTTTTAGACTTCACCAAATCCCGGGCCCAGACCTTTTTTAATGGCGGGGAGCATGGTGTGGTGCATGTGGATGTCACCGATCCGTACTGCCCGGATTTGCGGAAGATAATGGCCAAAGTGGCAGATGAGTTGAATTTATCCTATCACCAGGGAGGGGTATATGTAACCACCGAGGGTCCCCGTTATGAATCGCCGGCGGAAATAAAGATGTTTAAAATGTTGGGCGGTGATTTGGTAGGTATGACCAGCGTGCCGGAGGTTATACTGGCCAGGGAAGCGGGAATTTGCTATGCTACTGTGTGCATGGTAACTAACTTTGGTGCCGGTATATCGGAAAATCCCCTGACCCATGAAGAAGTGCTGGAAGTGATGAACAAGAACGCCGAGAATTTGCGCAAGCTGGCCATGGGCACCATATCAGCGTTAGATCCTGATCGAGAGTGCTACTGCCATACGGCGGTGGAAGGGCCGATGCATGAGCTTTTGAAAGGGTGATCCAATAGTGAAAACAATGGTATGGGAAGACGGGGTACTAAAGATTCTTGATCAGACTAAACTTCCCGAAAAAATAGAATATATAGAAGCAGAGGATGTAAAAACAGTGGCCGATGCCATCAAGCGCCTCAGCGTGCGCGGTGCGCCGGCCATTGGCGCTGCTGCAGCTTACGGTATGGTGATCGGGGCTAACAGCATTAAGGAGAAGGATAAAGAAAAATTCCTGGCCGAGCTGGAAAAGATCGGTTACGAGCTGGCGTCCACCCGTCCCACCGCCGTTAATTTACGCTGGGCCATTGACCGGATGATGAATAAAGTGAGAGACGGCCATGATTTGGATATTGACGGGATAAGGGAACTGCTGCTGGAAGAAGCCCATAAAATTTTTTGTGAGGACCTGGAAGCCAACCGCCGGATGGGCGAATACGGCCAGGAATTGATTCCCGAAAACGCCCGCATTATCACCCACTGCAATGCCGGGGCGCTGGCCACCGCCGGCTTTGGCACTGCCCTGGGTGTCATCCGGGCAGCCCACCGGGCCGGGAAAAATATAGAAGTGTTTGCCGATGAAACCCGCCCGCTGCTGCAGGGGGCCAGGCTGACGGCATGGGAAATGATGCAGGAAAATATTCCTGTTACTTTAATCACTGACAACATGGCCGGGTATTTAATGGCCCAGGGAAAGGTTGATATGGTAATTGTGGGGGCAGACCGCATCACTGCCAACGGTGATGTGGCCAACAAAATCGGTACTTACGGTTTAGCCGTGTTGGCCCAGGCCCACGGCCTGCCATTTTACGTGGCCGCCCCTACATCAACCATAGATATGGGCCTGGCTTCGGGGAACCAGATACCCATTGAAGAAAGGCATTTTGAAGAAGTGACCACGGTGGGCGGCACCAGGATAGCGCCCCCGGGAGTAAAGGTATGGAATCCAGCCTTTGATGTTACCCCCAATGAATTGGTCAGTGCCATTATTACCGAGCGTGGTGTGGTACAAAAACCCTACCCGGAGAACCTGCGTAAAATAATGAACAGCAGGACAACAGCCGATGGGGTTTGTCAGGGAGAAAATCCTGCTAAGTAAAGGGAGGAATATTTTTAATGCCGGATTATCTAATTAGAGATATAAATTTGGCACCGGAGGGCCGCTTGAAAATAGACTGGGTTAGTAATCACATGCCGGTGCTTAATGCTATTAGAAAGGAATTTGAAAGAGAACAACTCTTTAAAGGGGTCAGAATTGCGGTAAGTATTCACCTGGAGGCTAAAACCGCGTACCTGGCAGAAGTGCTGGCTGCCGGAGGGGCTGATGTTTCCATTTCCGGTTCCAACCCGCTGTCAACCCAGGATGATGTGGCCGCGGCTTTGGCGGAGAAGGGAATTAAGGTATATTCCTGGTATAATGCCACCGCCGAAGAATATGAGGAACACCTGCTGCACGTGCTGGATAACCGCCCGGATGTGGTGATAGACGATGGGGGTGATTTGGTACAGCTGCTGCATTCCCAGCGCCGGGACCTGGCTGAAAACGTCAAGGGCGGTTGTGAGGAAACCACCACCGGGGTGCTGCGCTTGAGGGCATTGGAAAGGGAAGGCGGCTTGAAGTTTCCCATGATTGCGGTTAACGATGCCATGTGCAAGTACCTGTTTGATAACCGCTACGGCACCGGGGAGTCGGTTTGGTCCGGCATTATGCGCACTACAAACTTGATTGTGGCCGGAAAAACGGTGGTGGTAATGGGATACGGTTGGTGCGGTAAAGGTATTGCTCTTAGAGCCAAGGGCTTGGGAGCCAAAGTTATTGTCACTGAGGTGGACCCGGTAAAGGCCATTGAAGCGCACATGGACGGGTTTACTGTGATGAACAGCGTGGATGCTGCCCGGTACGGTGATATTTTTATTACGGTAACCGGGTGTAAAGATGTACTGGTTAAAAAGCATTACGAGGTAATGAAAGACGGGGCGATAATGTGCAACGCCGGTCACTTTGATGTGGAGGTAAACAAACCGCATCTTAATCAAATGGCCACCGGTGTTCGCACCGTGCGCAGGGACATTGAAGAGTTTACCATGCCGGACGGCAGGAAACTGTACCTGCTGGCTGAAGGAAGACTGGTGAACCTGGCCGCCGGTGATGGTCACCCGGCGGAGATTATGGATATGTCCTTTGCACTGCAGGCTCTGTCAGCTAAATACGTGCTGCAGAATGCCGGTAAACTGGAGCGCTGCGTATATAACGTACCGAAAGAAATTGATGACCGGGTGGCAAACATAAAACTAAAATCAATGGGGGTAGAAATAGATAAATTAACCCCGGAACAAGAGAAATATATTAATTCGTGGAATCACGGAGAATAAAAACAGACCCGCAGGCGGTGATAATTTGAAGATTAAGCTGACAGTGGAAAAAGCCCGGGAGAGGGTGGCCAGGTTTGGAAGAAAAATTGCTGATTCAAATTTGATATTGGGAACATGGGGAAATATTTCCTGCCGGCTGCCCGATGAGCAGTTGGTGATAATTACCCCCAGCGGCGTTGGCTACCACCAAATACGCCCTAACATGCCTGTGGTGGTAAATATGGACGGTGAGGTACGAGAGGGCGATTTAAAGCCCTCCAGTGAAATTAAAGTACATTTAGCCATTTATGCTGCCCGGGAGGATGTCAATGCGGTGGTGCACACCCACAGCGCCTATGCCAGCGCACTGGCAGTTTCCGGCATCTCTATACCGCCCATACTGGAAGATATGGCTGCCCTTATCGGCGGCGAAGTACCGGTGGCGGAATATGCCGTGGCCGGAAGTGAGCAGTTGGCCCGCAGCACTGTGCGGGCCATGGGTAAGAAAAATGCGGTGCTGTTGGCTAACCACGGTATGGTGGGGGTGGGCAGGGATCTGGATGAAGCCTTTGATGTGTGTATGATGGTGGAGCGCTGTGCCCAGATATATATAATTTCCAAGCTGGTTGGTGACCCGAAGGTTCTTAGCCCGGGGGATGTGGCAGTATTGAGAGATTTTTACCTGAACAAATACGGGCAGAGAGAGCGTGTGGAGGTATTTAAATGTCCCAAATAATTATTCGTAATGTAGATATCCTAACCATGACAGAAGGTCAGGAGATAATTAAAAAAGGCGAAATTGCTATTTCCGGAAATAAAATATTATCCGTGGGGGAAAAAGGCTCGGCACCGGAAAATTTTGAGCCCGCCGTGCAGATAGATGGCAGTAATATGGTGGCCATGCCCGGATTTGTCAACTGCCATACCCATGCCGCCATGACTCTTTTGCGCGGTTATGCCGATGACCTGCCGCTGATGGAGTGGCTGAACAATAAGATTTGGCCGCTGGAAGCTAAAATGAAGGCTGAAGATATATATTGGGGTACCCTGCTGGCTTGTGTGGAGATGATTAAGTCCGGCACCACCACCTTTGCGGATATGTACGCCTTTATGGATCAAGCGGCCGAAGCTGCTGTGGAGAGCGGTATGCGGGCGGTGCTGGCCAGGGGCCTGATAGGGGTGGCTCCCAATGGTGCTGAAGCACTGGAAGAAAGCAGGGATTTTATAAGCCGCTACCAGGGAGCAGCCGGCGGCCGCATTACCACCATGCTCGGTCCCCATGCCCCTTACACCTGCCCGCCGGATTATTTGGAAAAAGTAATGGGGGCCGCGGAGGAACTGGGTGTGGGTATACACATACACCTGGCCGAAACCCTTACCGAGGAGCGGGATATTGTAAAACAGTATGGCCGGAGACCGGTTCAGCACCTAGAGGGTTTGGGGCTGTTTAACTATCCCACCCTGGCCGCCCACTGCGTACATGTGGATGATGAAGACATAAGAATACTGGCCGAAAATAATGTTGGCGTGGCTCATAACCCCGAAAGCAACATGAAACTGGCCAGCGGTATTGCCCCGGTACAAAAAATGCTGGCAGCCGGTGTTAAAGTGGGCCTGGGCACCGATGGTGCCTCCAGCAACAACAATTTGGACATGCTGGAAGAAATGCGTACCGCGGCACTGCTGCAAAAGGTATCCCACATGGATCCCACAGCCATGCCGGCTTACAAAGCACTGGAAATGGCCACCGCCGGCGGTGCCGGGGCGCTGGGCCTGGAAAATGAAGTGGGGCGGTTAAAAGCGGGTTTAAAAGCAGATATTATACTGGTGAATTTTAACAAACCCCATTTATATCCCCGGCACGATATTTGTGCCCACATGGTTTACTCGGCCCACAGTGCCGATGTGGACACAGTAATTATAGACGGTGAATTGGTGATGCAAAATCGCAAAATATTAACACTGGATGAAGAAGAAATTTTTCAAAACGTTGACAGGTGTATTGAAAGATTAATGGGTTAAAGGGTGCTGCGGCACCCCCTTTTTTTGGCATGCCGGTACGTATAAGCATATGATTCTTTCATTATATGATTCTTTCATTAGCGAAAATTTACCAAAAGGAAATACAGCTAACTGGAAGAATTTAATACAGCTAACTAACCAATACTGAAAAAACGGTAAGGGAAAGGCTATGAAGATAATTAATACTAATATAGACTTTGTGTTTCATGTTGTTTTTTTGGCCGTGGTATTGATTTGGTTTTATTATGCTGTGAAATTAAAAAGTATTGAGCAAAACTCTATCGTTTGGAGCATGCACCTGCTGGGAGTTCTGCTGCTGATCGTGGGAGCCGTTTTAAATTTTTTTAACGAAACCCATGAAAGATGTTTTAGTGAAGCTTTTATTTCCGCAGGTATATTAATGTCCATCATCGCCGTGAGGCACCTAATTGTACAGCAGATGAAACTGACTCAAAACTTACAAAGGGAAACTGCCACAGATTATTTGACCGGGGTAGGTAACCGCAGGTATTTGGATGAAATTTGGCCGGCGATTTTAAACACGGCAGTGCCGGGGAATACATCCATTGCTGTACTGCTGCTGGATTTGGATAACTTCAAGGTATTAAACGACCGTTATGGACACACTTACGGGGACAGAGTTTTGTCTTTAATGGTCAAGGCACTTCGTTTATCCCTGCGGGATTCAGATCACATTGTTCGCTATGGCGGGGATGAGTTTATATTGATTTTACCCGGGGTTAACAGGAATAAAGCCGGTGAGATTAAAGCCCGGGTAATCGGTGTTATAGAGCAGGTTCAGCTGCCCGGTAGTGAAAAAATTCAAGTCAGCTGCGGAGCAGCTGTTTACCCGGAAGACGGCAGAGATTTAAAGCGGTTGATAGAGATTGCGGATCAAAGAATGTACCGGCATAAAAGTGATAAGAAGCAGTAAACATGGGTATGCCCTGAAAAGGTTATCTTGCTAAGCCGGTGGCTTTTGTAACGTTTGCTGAATTCCTTTGCCGGCCAAAGTCAGCGCCCGGTCTGTGCCGGTTCCGGCAGTAACCCCGGCATATTTGCCTTCCTTAGCACAGATGCCGGTGACGCACGTCCTGTGCGTCACCATGCCTCCACCGGTAACCATCACTTAGTTTGGCAGCAGCTCATCCATAAACGCACTTTTGTACAAAAGGCCACCTGCTTTTTCATCCCCTGGTGGTGTTTTAAAGTGCTGTAAATGTATGCCGCTGTCAGTCTTTAAAGGTAAATGTTTTAAGCATAGTCTTGGCTCCCGACGCCGCCATGCTGAAAAACCCCCTGTGGGTGCTCAATATTTCATCCAAGGCCTCTACTACCCGGTCCAGCTGCCGGTATTCCACCACCAGCGGTGGCTCCAACCGGATAACGTTGGGATTGTTCAATGTGTAGGCGGTGATAATGCCGTATTTATTTAACAGCTGTCCGGCTACCAAACTGCCCATGTATTCTTCGGATAGCCTGTTTATTACCCCCATGGTGGCTTTATAGGCAAAACCCTTGGGTTTCGCAAATTCAATACCGATTAGCAAACCGCGCCCCCGCACGTCGGCCAGCAGGGGATATTTTTCCTTTAATTTTTTGAGCTTACGCAGGAAGTAGCTGCCCTTTTCCCGGGCCTGGGTAATTAAATCCTGCCGGTAGATGGTTTCAATGGTGGCCAGTGCTGCTGCGGCGGCCCAGGTGTTGCCGCCAAAGGTTGAAGTATGTAATGTGGCATTTTCCACGCTGCCGTAGGCCCTCTGCCAAATTTCATCGGTGGTGATGTATGCGCCGATGGGCATAATACCACCGCCCAGGGATTTAGCCAGGCAGAGGATATCCGGCACCACCCCTTCCTGTTCGCAGGCAAACATGCTGCCGGTACGTCCCATGCCGGTTTGTATTTCATCGGCGATAAATAATGCTCCATGGCGGCTGCACAGCTCTTTGGCCTGGGCCAGGTAACCGGCGGGGGGCAGGTTAATACCCCCTTCTCCTTGAATGGGTTCAACTATAAAGGCGGCGGTGTCATTGTTTTTCAGCAGCTTGGACAGGGCATCCAGGTCTCCAAAGGGTACCGGAACGGTTCCCGGCAGTAAAGGTTGGAAGGCCCTTTGATATTTTTCCCTGCCGGTTACCGACAGGGCACCGAAGGTTTTGCCGTGAAAGGACCCGCGGCAGTAAATGATTTTATCCCTGCCGGTGGCAGCCCGGGCCAGTTTTAACGCTCCTTCCACCGCTTCGGCCCCGCTGTTTCCAAAAAAGCAGCGCTGCAGTTTTCCGGGGGTGATATGGGCCAGGTTGGCGGCCAGCGCCCCGGCCAAAGTGCCCAGTGATGCCTGCAGTATATTGGGCATATTTTGCACTTTCTCCAGCGCCTGTATCACCCGGGGATGATTGTGCCCCAGGTTCAGCGAACCGTAGCCGCCGAGGAAATCCAGGTATTCCCGGCCCTCACTGTCCCAAACCGACACGCCGCTGGCTTTGACATACTGCAGGTCGAAGTTCAGCAAAGACATTAATTTGGCCAGGCTGGAATTGACATATTTTTTGTGGGCTTCTTTGACTTCTTGGCGGTTTAAATTCAGCGCCTGCTCAAGGGTGTAAATATTACTCATAGCTTGATTATCCACTGCAGTGGAGTTTAACTTCATAAATATCCCTCCCCAGGAAATTATCCCCTTATAAGTATTCTTTCATTCGGGCCGGTTACCTTTTCATTGATATAAAAAATATTGCAGATTTAAAGTTGAAAGCAGAGTAATACTTGACATCAATAACTAATTTCTGTACAATCTTTGTGTAAAGTTTGCTGCCTTTATAGGTAAAGACGCGGCACGGAGGCCATTATGGAAAAAGTCATTAAAATTACACTGTTATACGACTTTTACGGCCAACTGCTCACCGAGCGACAGCAGCGCTTCATTGAACTGTATTACGGCCATGACTTTTCGCTGGGTGAAATTGCTGAGGAGTATAATGTCACCCGCCAGGCAGTGCACGATACATTAAAAAGGGCTGAAAAAATACTTACCGGTTATGAAGAGAAATTGGGACTGCTGGACAAGTTTATGGCCGAGCGCAGGAAGATATCTGAAGCTCTGGAACTGTTACGAGGTTTCCGCCAGGACCCCAATCCCGGTCTGCTGGACCGGATAGAAGAGATATTAACGGAGATTACGAAATTGGTAGAGAAGTAATCTCGAAAATGGCAGGGGGTGCTGCTCAATGTTTCAAAACCTTTCTGAAAGGTTGCAGGAAACTTTTAAAAAGTTAAAGGGTAAAGGTCACCTTACGGAAGCTGACGTCAACGAGGCCATGCGTGAAGTGCGGGTGGCACTGCTGGAAGCTGACGTTAACTACAAGGTAGTAAAGGAATTTGTTAAAAGAGTAAAGGAAAAGGCCGTTGGTCAGGATATATTTTCCAGCTTAACCCCTGGCCAGCAGGTGGTAAAAATCGTTAGAGATGAACTGATAGAACTGTTAGGTGGAGTGCAGAGCAAAATTAACCTGGCTCCCACCCCCCCAACAATTGTTATGCTGGTGGGCCTGCAGGGTTCCGGCAAAACAACCACCTGCGGCAAATTGGCCAACTTGATGCGCAAGCATGGGCGCCGTCCCCTGCTGGTGGCTGCTGACGTTTACCGCCCCGCTGCTATTAAACAGCTTGAAGTGCTGGGCAAACAGCTGGATATACCGGTTTTCTCCATGGGGCAGCAAAACCCGGTGGAAATTGCTCAAAAAGCAGTGGAAAGCGCCAACAAAAACGGTCAGGACTTAGTGATTATTGACACCGCGGGCCGGCTGCATATTAATGAAGAATTGATGGCCGAACTGGTGGCTATAAAACAAGAGGTTTCACCCCATGAAATTTTGCTTGTGGTTGATGCCATGACCGGTCAGGATGCGGTTAATGTGGCTGAAAGTTTTAACCAGCGCCTGGGCCTGGACGGGGTGGTAATGACCAAACTTGATGGTGACACCAGGGGTGGTGCGGCGCTGTCGGTGCGCAAGGTTACCGGGACACCCATTAAGTTTATTGGTATGGGCGAAAAGATGGATGCTTTAGAGCCCTTCCACCCGGACCGCATGGCCAACCGCATACTGGGCATGGGGGATGTGCTGACCCTGATTGAAAAAGCCCAGGCCAGTATAAATGAAGAAGAAGCGCAGAAGCTGAGGAAAAAGCTCAAAACAGCGGATTTTACACTGGAAGACTTTTTACACCAGCTGCAGCAGGTTAAAAAAATGGGTCCGCTGGATCAGCTGCTGGGCATGATTCCGGGGATGAGCAAGATTAAAAACCTTAAGGATCAAATAGATGAAAAGGAACTGGTCTATGTTGAGGCCATCATTCAATCCATGACCCCTTATGAGCGCCGGCACCCGGAGAAGATTAACGGCAGCAGGCGAAAACGCATTGCCAAAGGAAGCGGAACAAAGGTGCAGGATGTAAACCGCTTGTTAAAACAGTTTGAACAGACAAGAAAAATGTTCAAGCAGCTCAGCGATATGAAAAAGGGTAAGAAAAAATTAAAGCTGCCGTTCCCGTTTTAATACGGGTTGATCTTATAAATTCAGCAATTAAGCAATTATATTAAAGGAGGTGACATCTGTGGCAACCAAAATTCGTTTGAAAAGGATGGGAGCTAAAAAGGCTCCGTTTTACCGCATAGTAGTGGCTGACTCTCGTTCTCCCCGTGACGGCCGCTTTATTGAAGAGATTGGTTATTATGATCCTTTGAAAAAACCGGCTGTAATTAAAGTTGATGAAGAAAAGGCTAAAGACTGGTTGAGCAAAGGTGCCCAGGTTTCAGAAACAGTAAAGGCGCTGTTTCAAAAGGTAGGGGTATTGAAAAAAGCTGCCGGAGAGGGTCAGGAATAGGAGGGTGCTTTATTAATGAAGGAATTAGTGGAAATATTAGCTAAAGCACTCGTTGACCAGCCGGATCAGGTTAACGTGAAAATGATTGAAAAAGAAAAAGCTGTTGTGCTGGAATTAAGTGTAGCCCCTGATGACATGGGCAAAGTTATTGGTAAGCAGGGCCGTATTGCCCGGGCCATCCGCACGGTGGTCAAGGCTGCGGCGGCCAAACAACGCAAAAAAGTTATGGTGGAAATAGTTTAAACAAAGGGGGCCTAGCCCCCTTTTATAATAATGAAGAATTAAGAATGAAGGCAGCCCTGTCCCGTGCGGGCCGGCTTCATTCTTAATTCTTCATATTACAGATCCTTTGGAGTGTGGTTTATGGATAGTATAAAGATTACCAGACCGGTGGTTATAAAAGTTAGAGTAACAGAAAACTATAAAAAAAAAATTGCGGCCGAAGTGCAGAGGATAGTGCAGCGTTTGGAAGCCGAGCTGCAGCAGTTGGAATTTCAAAATAAAAAGTTATCCACCGCTGCTGCCCGGCACAATGCTGAATATGCAGAAAAGGCCAAACAGCAAATTGAAAGCCAAATTTACGAGCGGGTACAAAGAAAACAGAGATTGCTGGAAAAAATAAAAGCGGTGGGAAACTTAAAGCCGGGCACTGAGGTTGTGCACGGCAGGGTGGAGAGTTTAGTAGAACTAAAAGTCGGGGATGACTGGAATAAAGTAATGAACGTAGAAGTGCTGGTGGAAGACGGCAAAGTGTTGGAAATAAGACACTCTGGGGGTAGTGATTTACAGTGGCGGTAGAATACATTACCATAGGTGAAATAGTAAACACCCACGGCGTTAGGGGAGAAGTGCGTTTAATACCTTTGACAGACTTTCCGGAACGGTTTAAAGAGCTGGAAGCAGTACACATCTTAATTGACCACCGGCGGTTTGTTCATCATATAGAAAAATCGCGCCGGCACAAGCAGTTTATTATTATTAAATTTCGTGAAGTGGAAGATATGAACGGCGCCGAAAGATTAAAAGGTGCCCTGGTACAAATAACCAGAGAACAGTTAAAGCCGCTGCCCGAAGGCAGCTATTACATATTTGAAATAGAAGGCCTGGACGTGTTTGACATTAACGGAGAGAAACTGGGCCGGGTGAAAAAGGTATTTTCAACCGGCGCCAATGACGTGTATGTGGTTAAACCGCCTGCCGGTAAAGATATACTTATTCCGGCCTTAAAAAAAGTGGTTAAGGAAATTAACCTGGCAGAAAACCGCATGGTGGTAGAGCTGCCGGAGGGACTGCTGGATCTATGAGGATAGATATACTGACGCTTTTTCCGGAAATGTTTACCGGGCCCTTTGATACCAGTATTATTAAAAGGGCCAGGGACAGGGGAATATTAAATATCCACACCTTCAACATCAGGGATTTTTCTCAAAACAAACACCGCACCGTGGACGACACGCCTTACGGCGGCGGTGCCGGTATGGTGATGCAGGCAGAACCGATATTTAAAGCCCTGGAACACCTGCGGGAACTGCAGGAGGACCTGGGACGGGTGATAATGATGTGCCCCCAGGGTATGCCTTTTAACCAGGATTTGGCTAAAGAACTGGCCCAGGAAGAAAGGCTGGTACTGCTGTGCGGTCACTATGAAGGTATTGATGAGAGGGTAAGGGAAAAACTGGTAACCGATGAAATATCAATCGGGGATTACGTGTTAACCGGCGGTGAACTGCCGGCCATGGTGGTGGTGGATGCGGTGGCCAGGATGATCCCCGGCGTGCTGGGGGAAATGGCTTCGGCAGAGGCGGATTCATTTTACAACGGGCTGCTGGATCATCCCCATTACACCAAGCCCAGGGTATACCAGGGAATGGAAGTGCCGGAGGTACTGCTTTCCGGGCACCACAAAAAAATAGACCGGTGGCGCCGGCGCCAGTCCCTGCTGCGCACCCTGGAAAGGCGCCCCGAGCTGCTGAAAGAAGTAAACCTGTCTGCAGAAGATAGGGAAGTTTTAGGCGCCGTTTACAACCAACTGCAAGAAATTTTAGGGTTCAAGAAATAAAAATGAAGGGGATATTTTAGGGCTGCTGATAACACAAAATGTTGATAGGTAAGAATAATTGTGTTATAATTATTCATGTTTGAATACGGGCGGTCCGCTACCTTACAAGAAAAGGGTATGAACGTCTAGGCAGGAAGGAGGGACTGTAATGAACCTCATTAAGTCACTGGAACAAGAGTATATGAAAGAAAACATTCCTGAATTTAAGCCCGGTGATACAGTTAGAGTGCACCAAAAGGTTGTTGAGGGTAACCGTGAGCGTATTCAGGTATTTGAAGGTGTTGTTATCAGGCGCCGGGGCTCCGGTTTAAGCGAAACCTTTACCGTGCGCCGGGTTTCCTATGGCGTGGGAGTGGAAAGAACATTCCCGCTGCACAGTAAAAAAGTTGATAAAATCGAAGTTATTCGTCGTGGTCGCGTTAGAAGGGCTAGACTGTACTACCTGCGTAACCTGCGCGGTAAAGCTGCCCGCATTAAAGAACTGAGAAAGTAAATTAAAGGGACTGGCTCACTGCAGGCAGTCCCTTTTCTCGTCTGGGCTCCTTTAAGCCCTGCCCGGCAGAGCGTTTATAGAACTGCTCGCGTCAAAGAGGGGGTGCACGCATTGGAAAGTGTTGACCATGAAGCTAAAGCAGTGGGGCAAAAAAATAAGAAAAACCCTGTTCGGGAAATAATAGAGTCTGTGGTTATTGCTGTCGTACTGGCGGTGGTAATCCGCATGTTTATTGTGGAACCCTTCTATATTCCCTCCGGTTCCATGGAACCGACCCTAATGATAAACGACCGGATCATTGTCAGCAAAATATCCTACTATTTTGATGAACCGAAACGGGGGGACATAGTGGTGTTTAAATACCCCAGGGATCCCAGCAGGAACTTTGTAAAACGCCTGATTGGAGAGCCGGGGGATACAGTGGAGCTGCGGGACAGCAAACTGTACATAAACGGTAAACTTGTTCCGGAGGATTATCTGCCCGCCGGCATTCGATATGGCAATTACGGCCCGGTAAAAGTTCCTGCAGGCCATTATCTAATGCTGGGGGACAACAGGAACAACAGTGAAGACAGCCGCTACTGGGGCTTTCTGCCGGAGAATTTAATAATCGGTAAAGCAGTGCTTATTTACTGGCCGGTAAACCGCCTGGGGCTGGCCGGCTGAAAACGGTGGTGAAAAGATAAGTGGAACAGCAGAGTACTATCCAATGGTATCCCGGCCATATGGCCAAAGCCAAGCGTTTGGTGCAGCAAAACCTCAAGCTGGTGGATGTGGTAATAGAACTGCTGGATGCCAGAATTCCAATCAGCAGTCGAAATCCCATGATTGATAAAATTCTGGGTTCCAAACCCAGGCTGGTGGTATTAAACAAGGCGGACCTGGCGGACCCTGAAATTACCGAACAGTGGGAAGAGGCCTTAAAGGAAAAGCACATCATTACAGTGGCTGTGGATTCCGTTAAAGGCCGGGGGTTTGCTGAAATTCCAAAAGCGGCCAAAAGATTGGTGGCGGAAAAAATGGCTGAAATGGCTGCAGCGGGCAGGCGGCCCAGGGCGGTGCGCTGTATGGTCTTGGGCATACCCAATGTGGGCAAGTCATCCTTTATTAACCGCTTATCCCGGCGCAGATCGGCCAAAACCGGCGACACACCGGGGGTAACCAAAGGAAAGCAAATGATAAAGATTAACAAAGATATGGAACTGCTGGATACCCCGGGTATACTTTGGCCCAAATTTGAAGATGCTGAAGTGGGGCTGAAACTGGCTGCCACCGGGGCTATAAAAGAGCAGGTGGTCAATGTGGAAGAGGTGGCATTGTACCTGCTGAAGATATTAACGAAAATTAAACCTGAAAACCTCACTGCCAGGTACAAGTTAAGTGATATCGGGGAAGACAGCTTTCAGCTGCTGCAGCAAATTGGTGCCCGAAGAGGCATGCTGCTCAGCGGCGGGGTGGTGGATACCCATAAGGCGGCAGTGCTGGTGCTGAAAGAATTCAGAGCCGGCAAGCTGGGGCGAATATCGCTGGAAAGACCTGGTGAAGAAGGTATTAATTAAAAGAAATGGATGATTGGGTTTGAATATTGTGAATTTGACGGTGGCAGAGATAAAAGAAATAGTTAAAAATCAACTGGATAATGAATCTGTTGATGAGCAGTTGATAAAATCGCTGGCTGAAGACCCCAGGGTAGGGGTGCAGAAAATATATCAATACTTACAGCGCAGGCGGGAAAAATTAAAACGGGAATACATAAGACTGCAAGAGCTGTTTAAATATGAAAGAGAGCTTGTCTGCCGGGGCAAGCAGTACATAGCCGGGGTAGATGAAGCGGGGCGCGGCCCGCTGGCCGGGCCGGTGGTGGCCGCTGCCGTTATTTTGCCTCCGGAGATTAAGTTATACGGCCTCAATGATTCCAAAAAGCTGTCTGCAGATAGGCGCCGGCAGCTGGCTGAAGAAATAAAAGCAAACGCCCTTTGCTGGGCCACGGGAGAGGCTTCGGTGGAGGAAATCTGCCGGCTGAACATTTACCGGGCATCAATGCTGGCCATGAAGCGTGCGGTGGATAATTTGACCACCACTCCCCAGCATGTATTAATTGACGGTATTAACGTACCAACTATAAAAATACCCCAAACCCGTATTGTAGGCGGGGATGGATTAAGTGCCTCCATTGCTGCCGCTTCAATTATGGCCAAAACTCACCGGGATAAGATTATGGAACAATATCACAACCGGTATCCCCAGTACGGATTTGATAAACACAAAGGATACCCCACTGCGGAGCACCTGGCCAAACTGCGGCGGTACGGTCCCAGTGCCATTCACCGTACAAGTTTTGGGCCGGTGGCTGAGGTGATTAGTAAGTATAAAAAAACTGAATGTTAAACTGAAAAGGATATTTTTTTTGCTCTAAAATAACAGAATATTCAATCAATATTATTTAAATACCGGTAGAAATAACATAATCGCTGTGGATACAACTGTATTGTATTGGTATGTGTTACAAATAATACCATGAAATAATAATAATAATTTTATTGCTGGGCGCTGGATTTGTGTTATTATTATTTATGTTTCTTATAAATTTTAGAAACAGCCTTTTATCTTTGTAAATAATAGAAAATAAATAAAAGATAATATTTTCCAAATAATAAGGAAATTTATTCTATTTTTAAAATTTACCCTCAATTTACCCTCAATATGTGATCTTAATCATTGAAATTAAATTAATTAAAAAGCTAATATGTTTTTAAATCTCAAGTTGATTCGCTGTCGCTTGCGAAACCGGCAAACCAATAAAAGGAGGGATATAAAGAATGCTGCCTGAAGGTGGAGTGATTTTAATTTTTCTTATTGTGGGAGTGGTATTTGGTGCAGGCGGTTTAGCGGCATCATTTTTAATTCACCCCCGTCGCAAAAATGCTGTTAAAGAAGAACCCTATGAATGCGGTCCGCCCACCCAAGGCCCCACCTGGGTGCGATTTAGGGCCCAGTACTTTGTTTACGCACTGTTATTTGTGATATTCGATGTAGAAACAATTTATCTATACCCATGGGCGGTGAAGTTTAACAGCCTGGGGTTATTTGCCTTTATTGAAATGATTATTTTCCTCTTTATCCTGGTGGTTGGCCTGTGGTATGCCTGGAAGAAAGGAGCATTGGAATGGAGGTAAAAAAACCATCCCCAGAAAGACACCCGGTGGAAGAATTAACCGCCGATCCCGTAATTGTTGAACAGGTTAAACGCACCATTGCGCTGGCCCCGTTGGAAAAACTGCTGAACCTGGCCCGGGCCAATTCCCTGTGGCCGGTAACCTTTGGGCTGGCCTGCTGTGCCATAGAAATGATGGCTGCCGGCGGCCCCCGCTTTGACCTGGCCCGCTTTGGATACGAAGTATTTCGGCCATCACCCCGCCAGGCAGATGTGATGATTGTAGCCGGTACCATTACGAAAAAAATGGCACCCTATGTAAGACGCATCTACGATCAAATGCCGGAACCCAAGTGGGTGGTGGCCATGGGCAGCTGCGCCATTTCCGGCGGCCCCTTTGTTGATTCATATTCTGTTGTACCGGGTGCAGATAAGCTTTTGCCGGTGGATGTGTATATTCCCGGCTGCCCACCCCGGCCGGATGCTTTAATTCATGGGATGCTGCTGCTGAAAGAAAAGGTGAAAAACCCCAAGGTGGTGGAAAGCGAGCCGTGGAAAGCAATCAAATAATACAGGAACTGAAAGATAAATACCGGTCAATAGAAATCAATAAAAACTCCGTAACTGTGGCGGAGGAAGAACTGCTGCCGCTGATGCGGCAGCTGAGGGATGTTTATGGATTTAACTATCTAACCGATGAAACTGCTGTGGATTATAAAGATTATTTTGAAATAGTGTACAATGTCTGCCGCCTGTGCCGGGGTGACATGTTAATGATTAAAACAAAGGTAGACAAAGAAAAGGCGGCAGTACCGTCGATGTTTTCAATTTGGCCCGGTGCGGTATGGATGGAACGAGAAATTTACGACCTGATGGGTATTAACTTCACCGGTCACCCGGATATGCGGCGGATTCTGCTGGATGATAACTTTGAAGGTCACCCGCTGCGAAAAGACTTTAAATGGACCGGCGGGAGAGAGGTGTAGAGGTATGTTGAGAACGGAAGAGTTTACTTTGAATATGGGTCCCCAGCACCCCGCAACCCACGGTGTTTTTCGCCTAATACTGCACCTGGACGGTGAAACCATTGTTAAAGCAGAACCTGTGTTGGGCTACCTGCACCGGGGGATAGAAAAACTGGCCGAATCCCGGACCTATACCCAGGTTATTCCCTATACCGACCGTTTGGATTACCTGGCAGCCATGCTGAATAACCTGGGGTATGTTCAGGCGGTGGAAAAAATGATTGGTGTAGAGGTGCCGGAAAGGGCGGAATATATCCGGGTAATTGTTTCCGAGATGTCCCGCATTGCCAGTCACTGTATTGCCACCGGCGCTTACGCCCTGGACCTGGGCGGTTTTACCGGTTTTATGTATCCCTTTAGAGAGCGGGAAAAATTAATGGACATGTTTGAAATGATCTGCGGCTCCCGCATGACCTTTAGTTATATACGGGTGGGCGGGGTTGCCGCTGATCTGCCGGAAGAATTTTACCCGGCCATAAAAAAGTTTCTGCAAGAATTTCCATCCTGTGTGGATGAGTATGACGGCCTGATTACCGGTAATGAAATATTCCAGGCCCGCACCAAGGGTATCGGTATACTGCCCGCTGAAAAAGCCGTTAAATACAGCTTGAGCGGGCCTGTGCTGCGCGGTTCCGGTGTAAAGTATGATCTGCGTAAAGCACGCCCGTACGGTATATATGATCGCTTTGATTTTGAAGTACCGGTGGGTAAAAACGGGGATTGTTTTGACCGCTATTACTGCCGTATTTTAGAAATGCGCCAGTCTCACCGTATCATTAAACAGGCGCTGGAACAACTGCAGGAACTGCCGGAGGGTCCGGTGATGGCCAAAGTGCCCAAGGTACTTAAACCGCCCAAGGGCGATGTTTATCACGAAATTGAAGGTGCCAAGGGTATTTTGGGTTACTACGTGGTCAGTGACGGGACCGTTAACCCTTACCGGGTACACGTCCGGCGTCCTTCCTTTATCAATTTGGACTTAATTGATGAAATGTGCAGGGGCTGGAAAATTGCCGATGTAGTGGCCATTTTAGGAAGCATAGATATTGTTTTGGGTGAAGTTGATTGTTAAACAAAAAGGATTTATAGGGGAGAATTGGCATGGAAAACTTATTTGTTAATACTGCCGGTTCAATAAGGAATATAATGGAAAATAGCGGGTTATCACCGCTTTTGAGCGATGCCGTATTGGTGATGTTTAAACTGCTGGCCATACTGGTGTTTGTTCTGATCAATGCCCTGTGGCTTGTATATATGGAACGCAAGATCGCGGGATATATTCAATGCCGGTACGGTCCCAACAGGGTGGGCCCCAAGGGACTGCTGCAGACCACCGCCGATATCGGCAAGTTGATTAGTAAAGAAATTATCATTCCCAGGGGGGCGGACAAAATACTGTTTCTGTTGTCCCCGGCGCTGATATTTGCTCCGCCGCTGATGGTGTTTATGGTGGTGCCCTTTGGAGAGAACATGGCCGCTGTGGAACTGAATATCGGTGTGTTTTACTTTTTAGCAGTGGCATCGCTTTCCACGGTAATCTTTTGGATGGCCGGTTGGGCTTCTAACAACAAGTATTCACTGCTGGGCGGCATGCGGGTTGTGGCCCAAATGATCAGTTATGAACTGCCCATGGTACTGGCCATTCTCGGGGTGGTTATGATTACCGGTACGCTGAACATGAGTGAAATTATCCGGGCTCAGGAGAATACCTGGTTTATCTTTACCCAACCGGTGGCATTCTTAATTTACTTTATAGCGGGTGTGGCTGAGTGCAACCGCGCTCCCTTTGACTTGGCCGAAGGTGAATCGGAGATTGTGGCCGGTCCCTTCACGGAATATTCCGGCATGGGGTTTGCTATGTTCTTCCTGGCAGAATATGCCAACATGGTGCTGGTATCCTTTATGGCTGCCACACTGTTTTTAGGCGGCTGGCTGGCTCCTTTTGGTCTGACGTTCATACCGGGATGGATTTGGATGCTGCTCAAAGTTTACGTGCTGATCTTCCTGTTCATGTGGCTGCGCTGGACTTATCCCCGGATCAGGGTAGACCAGCTGATGGGTTTTGGCTGGAAGGTGCTGGTGCCGCTGTCCCTGGCAAACATCTTTGTCACCGGTGTGGCAATTAAGGTCTTGGATATGATTGGATGGTGATGCAGATGTTCGGTTCTGGATTGATAAAGGGCTTAGCAATTACCTGGAAGGAATTGTTTACCAAAAAGGTTACCGTACAATATCCGGATGAAATATACCCGCTGCCGGACCGTTTCCACGGCAAATTTAAATTGAATAAAGATGCCTGCATCAGCTGTGGAATGTGTGTTAGGGCCTGTCCGAACAAAGTAATTACCATGGAAACGGAAACGGTGGCCAGAAAAAAGCGGTTGTTAAAGTACACCATGGATATTAAATACTGCCTATTCTGCGGCCTGTGCGTGGAGGCTTGTCCCAAAAACGCGCTGGGGTATGTTAAAGACTTTGAGCTGGCGCAGTATAAGAGGGATAAATTGACCGTGGTTTTGGCAGCTGAAGAGCCTCTGCCCCGGGAAGAAAAAGAACGGTTGGAGGCCGAAGCGGCCCAGAGGGCGGCAGCGGCTAAAAAGGCTGCCGGAGCCCGGGGAGGATCAGCTTTCGGTAATAAGGCCGAGGGGGGAGAATGATGGAGTTAACTTTGGAAGCAGCTGCTTTTTGGACCCTGGCGGCGGTAATCATCGTATCGGCTCTGCTGGTGGTGACCGGTAAAAACATCGTGCACAGCATACTGTGGCTGGTGGTGACATTTTTAGGTATTGCCGGCGTATTCATCATGTTAGATGCCATGTTTCTGGCTGCCGTGCAAGTTTTAGTTTATGCCGGGGCGGTTTGTATCATGGTTGTGTTCGGCGTTATGCTCACCCAGCGGGGCAGTATGGAAAAGAGCAGCCTGTTTAACAAACGGGTAATCATTGCTGCTCCACTGGCGGGATTGATTTTAGCGGTGGCCGGTTTTCTGGCTGCTGTCAGTAAAGAAAGTGTTCCGCTGTCCGGCGGCACCGTTCCGGCAGATACGGTGAGCAGTATCGGGGAATGGATGTTGACCAGGTATGTGGTTCCTTTTGAAGCGGCTGCCATACTGCTGCTGGTGGCGTTAATCGGTGCTGTTTTCCTGGCCGGGGAGGTGAATACCGATGCTGATGGGCGTTAGTGCAGTACACTTTGTACTGCTTTCGGCGGCTCTGTTCGGGATTGGATTGTTTGGCGCGCTGGTTAAAAAGAATGCCATTTCAGTGCTGATCTGCATTGAGCTGATGCTGAACGCTGTGAACATTAACCTGGTGGCTTTCAATAAATATGTTACCCCCGGTACCTTCATCGGCCAGTTATTTGCCATTTTTATCATCACAGTGGCAGCGGCAGAGGTGGGGGTGGCATTGGCAATTATTATTGCCATTTTCCGCCACCGCTTATCCGTTAATCTGGATGATTTTGATTGGCTCAAGTGGTAGCTGGGAGTAAAAACTAACGGCTTTAAAACGGTAGCACTTTTCAGGGTAGGATAGTTCCATTTATAAAGGTAGGTGCTGTATATAACTATGGTAGAGTTTGCAATGCATCACGCTTGGCTGGTACCTCTGCTGCCCGCCCTTTCATTCCTGGTTATCGTATTTATAACCCGGCCGCGGCCAAAACTCAGCGCCGCCGTTTCCATTGCCTGTATGCTGGGTTCCTTTGCGCTGGCGGCACTGGCTGCTTACGGTGTATTCACCGATAATCATTTCCAGCACCGGCCGCTGATTTATGATGTGCACTGGTTTGGAATGCAGGGGCTGAACGTGGATGTCGGCATTTATTTAGATCCGTCATCGGCCATGATGATATTCATGGTTACCATGGTGGCGTCACTGGTGCAAATTTACTCCACAGGATACATGAAAGGCGATCCCGGTTATCCGGTATTCTTTTCCTACCTGTCATTATTTGCGGCGGCAATGCTGGGTTTAATATTATCCAGCAATTTGCTGCAGATGTTTATATTCTGGGAGCTGGTAGGTCTTTGTTCATACCTGTTAATTGGATTTTACAGCCATAAAATTTCAGCCAGGGAAGCGGCTAAAAAGGCCTTTATTACCTGCCGGGTGGCAGATTTTGCCCTGCTTTTAGGTATGCTGGCCATTCAAATTATCTTTGGCACGCTGAACCTGGATGAGCTGTCTGAAATAATGCCCCATTTTGAAAATTATACCACTGCCGGTATGATGACGTTGATTGCAGTGCTGGTGTTTATCGGTCCCGTTGGTAAATCCGGTCAATTTCCGCTGCATGTGTGGCTGCCGGACGCCATGGAAGGACCCACCCCGGTTTCGGCGTTAATTCACGCTGCCACCATGGTGGTGGCCGGTGTATACCTGGTGGGCCGAACCATGTTTTTGTTTACTGAAGTGGAACCAGCTATGCACCTGGTTGCTGTAACCGGTGCCTTTACCGCCTTTTTTGCGGCCACCATTGCCATTACCCAGCGGGAAATCAAGCGCATACTGGCATATTCCACCGTCAGCCAGTTGGGTTACATGATGCTGGCCCTGGGAGTGGGCAGTCTCACCGCATCGTTTTTCCACCTTTGGACCCACGCCTTCTTTAAAGCGTTGATGTTTTTGGGGGCGGGCTCTGTGCTGCATGCCCTGCACCACAAGGCAGACGTATGGGAAATGGGCGGTTTAATTAAAAAAATGCCCGTTACCGGGTGGACCTTTGTGGTTGGCGGACTGGCCATTGCCGGCATTCCACCCTTTGCCGGTTTTTGGTCCAAGGATGAGATTTTACTGGCCACCTTTTTGGAAGGACATTATGTATTATTCGCGCTGGCTTCCTGCACTGCTTTTCTAACGGCCTTCTACATCTGGCGGATGATTTTCCTGGCCTTTTTTGGAGCAGAGAAACCGGAAAATCATCCCCACGAGTCGCCGGGGAGTATGACCGGGCCGCTTTTGGTGCTGGCGGTTATGGCCACTGCGGCCGGTTTAATAGGTACGCCCGGTAATCCCCTTTGGCAGAATTGGATTTTCTTCGGCCACCCGCATCACGGGGAACCGAACATTCCCATCATGCTCATTTCCACAGCCCTGGCGGCGGCAGGTATTGGTTTGGCTTACCTGCTGTACCTAAAGGATAAAGATAAAGCCAACGCCAGGGCGCTGGCCGGAATGTTCCGGCCGGTTTACAAACTGATCTATAACAAATATTATGTGGACGAACTGTACCTCTGGTTTAACCGTAAAATTGTAGACGGCAGTGCCCGTATGACCTACCTGTTTGATATTTATGTTGTGGACGGGATAGTAAACGGGGTCGGTGCCGTTACCAAGGGTTTGGGCCAAAATCTGCGCTGCGTGCAGACCGGTAAAATGCAGACCTATGCTCTGGTGTTTTTCCTGGCTGTACTGGTAATCACTGTGGCCCTGGCCTTTACCGATTCATCCTCAACCGCCCTGGTGATGGGAGGTGCTAAATAATGGGTTTTCCGGTATTAACTGCTTGCCTGCTGGCCCCGTTGGCTGCGGCTTTAATCCTGGTTTTCTTACCCAAAGATGAAGATAAGCTGCACAAATGGGTGGCGGCTGCGGGTACTTTCGTATCCCTGGCCATCAGTTTGTACGTGTACTTTGCTTATAATAAAGAACTGGGCGGTTTGCAGTTTGTGGAACGGGTGCCCTGGATTAAAGACCTGGGCGTAACCTATTTCATGGGTGTTGACGGCTTGTCACTGCCCATGCTGCTGCTCACAAACCTGATTGGCTTTTCGGCGGTATTTGCCTCCTGGAACATTAAAAACCGCACTAAAGAGTTTTTTGTGCTGCTGCTGATACTGATTGCCGGGGTGATGGGAACCTTTATCGCTCAGGATGTATTTATTTTCCTGTTGTTCTATGAAGTGGTGGTCATCCCCATTTACCTTATGGTAATTATCTGGGGCAGTTCCAAGAGAGTAACTAAGGAATATGCCGGCATGAAACTGACCATTTACCTGTTGATTGGATCGGCATTCCTGCTGGCAGCGGTAATCGCTACCTTTGTAAAGTCGGTGCAGATAACCGGAACACCGGACATGAGCTTTAAGGGGTTGGGCCAGGTGGCCTTTCCGGAACAGTTTCAAATATACATGTTCCTGTTAATGCTGATAGGTTTTGGCTCACTGCTTTCCATGTGGCCGTTTCACAGCTGGTCCCCCGACGGTTACGCCGGGGCGCCCACTGCAGTTTCCATGATTCATGCCGGTATATTGAAGAAGATCGGTGGTTACGGTTTAATTCGCTTTGCGGTTTACGTAATGCCCGCGGGGGCGGCATATTGGGCACCGTTTATTGCCGTACTGGGTGTGATCGGGTGTGCCTATGCCGCCATGGGGGCGCTGGCACAGAAAGACTTGAAGTATGTGGTTGGTTACTCCTCGGTTAGTCACATGGGATATGTACTGCTGGGTGTGGCGGCGCTCAGCGTGGTCGGCATAAACGGGGCGGTGGCCAACATGTTTGCCCACGGTGTAATGGCGGCACTGTTCTTTTCCATGATCGGCTTTATCTATGAAAAAACCCACACCCGCTGGATACCGGACCTGGGGGGCCTGGCCCGCCAGGTACCCCGCCTGGCAGTAGGATTTATGATGGCGGCCATGGCTTCATTGGGATTACCGGGCCTGGTAAGCTTTATTCCCGAATTCACTATCTTTGTGGGTTCCTTTGAACGGTTTGGCCTGCTGGCGGTGGTGGCCATTGCCGGTATTATCATCACCGCTTTGTACGTACTCCGGGCCGGGGCTAACACGCTGTTTGGCCCGCCCCGTGAGGAATACAATCACCTGAAAGATATTCAGGGCCCGGAAATGGTGCCGCTGGTGGTGTTGGGTACCGTACTGGTGGTAGGGGGCTTATTGCCGGCGCTGCTGTTTGACGTGATTAACAGCGGTGTGGAACCGATTATGGCCCATATTGCCGATTATTTGCCCGCTGCCGTTCAGATTGGGGGGAAATACTAGATGCCGTTTGATTACCGTTTACTAACCATAGAAATGATAGTGGCGGCCCTGGGACTGATCGTGCTGGTACTGGGCTTGATAGCACCGGAAAACAAACAGAAGGGACTGGGCCCGCTGACGGTGATGGGTTTTTTGGGTGCTCTGGCTGCGGCCATGGTACTGTGGAATACCCAGGGAACACTGTTTGACGGCATGTTTGTGGTGGATAAGTATGCTGCTTTCTTTAAAATTCTCTGTTTAAGCGCTGCAGTGCTGGTTACTTTAGGCTGTACCCAGTACGTGCGAAACATGGGCGTGCACGGCGAATACTATGCCATGATTGTATTTGCAGCCCTGGGTATGTGTGTGATGGCATCGGCGGGGGATTTTATCACGCTGTATCTCGGCTTGGAGTTAATGACCATAGCCTTCATTATATTGGTGGCCGTCAACAAAAGGGACGGCAAAGCGGTGGAGGCGGGGATGAAGTACCTGGTGCTGGCCGGTTTATCATCGGCGGCGCTGCTGTACGGGCTGTCACTGGTGTACGGCATGACCGGTACCATTATGATTTATGACATCGCCCGGCTGGTTGCTGCAGGCAGCATATCTCCGGTGCTGATTTTTGCTTTGGTACTGCTGGTGGCAGGTTTGGGGTTCAAGGTATCGGTGGTTCCCTTCCACATGTGGGCACCGGATATATACCATGGTGCTCCCACCCCGGTTACCGCCTTTTTGGCGGTGGGTTCCAAGGCGGCTTCCTTTGCTGTTTTGCTGCGCCTTTTTGTGGCGGGATTGGCCGGCATGGCAGGCACCTGGATTATGCCGGTGGCGGTGCTGGCGGCATTGACCATGGTAATAGGCAACCTGCTGGCCATTCCCCAGACCAACATTAAACGGATGCTGGCTTACTCCAGCATTGCCCAGGCCGGCTACATTCTGGTGGGGTTGGTGGCTGCAAATGAATCCGGCATCAAAGGGGTGATGTTTTACTCCTTCCTGTATGTCTTTGCCACCATGGGTGCCTTTGTGGTGGTGGCAGCGGTATATAATAAAATTAAAAGTGAGGAAATTGCCGATTATGCCGGCTTGGCCCAGCGGGCGCCGCTGCTGGCCGCGGTGCTGACTATCAGCATGCTTTCCATGGCCGGTATTCCACCGCTGGCCGGCTTTGTAGGCAAGTTCTACCTCTTTAAAACCATCATTTCCGGCTACTTTTGGCTGGCGCTTTTGGGTTTAATCATGTCTATGATATCTGTATACTATTACCTGCGGGTATGCCTGGTTATGTACCGGGATGATCCAAAGGAAAATACTCCCATAGAAGTTTCCGGTGCCGTTGCGGTGGTACTGCTGGTGGCCATGATAGGGACCATGGTCATTGGCATTTACCCCGGTCCCCTTTCAGAAGTGGTAAACACTGCCGCCGGTACGTTCTTTTTACACTAAAATCTGCTCTTTCAAAAGGGTCCGGTCTTCCGGATCCTTTTTTGTTGTATAATCAAAGAAACTTGATTTTGAGGTGTAATAAATATGACTTTTTTTCGCCGGGATACCGGGAAAATGGGCGAGGATAAGGCGGTGGCTGCAGTGCGTCGGATGGAATGCGGGTAAAATGCCGCAACTACCGCTGCCGGTTGGGGGAAATAGATATCATTGCCGAAGACGGCGGTACATTGGTATTTGTAGAGGTCCGTTCCCGGCGTACCGGCGGTTACGGTTTGCCCGGCATGTCTGCCGAGCCGATGGGTTGAAAGAAACCCTGTTGCCTAACCAGCGGGAAGACAACCTGTAAGCAGGGGCGTCACTGGTAACGGCGGGGTCTATTGGTGCGCTGAAGGGGGAACTTGGAACATAGCGAAAGCGAACCGGTGTTGGCCTACCGTGTGGGTAACCTTGCCATAAATGGGAAAGCCCGAAAGCTGGCAAATAATAATAATAATCCTGAGCTGGGTCAAAACTATACTTTTTAATAGTATAAAAAAATGGGTTCAAGAATTAATCTTGAACCCAGATAGGTTATAATTAGTTGGTAGGCGTTATATTTTAAATTTACGGACCAGCGCATTCAGCTCATAACATATGCCGTTTAACGCCTCGGCAGCGGTCGTTACCTCCTCCATGGTTGCAGTCTGCTCTTGTGTGGAAGCTGATACACTTTGTATTCCTGAAGTAACCTGCTGAGCTGCCGCAGCAACTTCATGTATCCGTTCCGTCAGATTGTAAGCTTCCTTTATTATGCTTTCAAATCTGCCTTTTACTTCTTCAACAATTTTTACTCCCTCTTCGACCTGCCGTGCGCCCTCTGCCCTTCTTTCTATAGCTTTTTGTGATTCAGCCTGTATATCTATAACAATTTCTTTTATTTTCTTGGCTGCCGCTGAAGACTGCTCAGCCAGCTTTCTTACGTCCTCTGCCACCACGGCAAAACCGCGCCCCTGGTCTCCAGCCCTAGCAGCCTCTATAGCTGCATTAAGAGCCAGCAGGTTAGTTTGATCGGCTATACTGGTAATTAACTCCACTATTTGATCAATTTGAGAGGTTTTATTTTTTAAGTCATTAATTACTTTAGAAACTTTTTGTGATGTATTAAAGATCTCATTCATCTGCATCTCAATTTTATTTATATCTTCTGCCCCTTCCTTGGCATTGCGGTCAGCACTGCTGGAAGCAGAAAATATGTTTTCTAGGCTGCTGCTGACTTTTTCCACTGTATACGTCATATCGTTTAAAATTTTGGCATTTTCATTTGCCTGGGCAGTGGTTTCTTCTGCCACTGACTGCAGCTGCTTGACGGACTTATATACATCAGCGGACTTATCTGCAACCTGTCGTACAAAATTGCGAAGATGGTTCTGCATCAGATTGAATGACTCTGTAAGTTTGCCCATCTCATCATTGGTGGCAGCCTCAATGTCTTTAGTAAGGTCACCACTGGCTATAATGCTGCTTGCTGTTACCAGCCCGCTTACCGGTTTTAAGACTACGCTCAGTATAAACTGCAGCATTAGAGCTGCAGCCAGCGCTCCCAGTACAAGTGAAACAATTCCTGAAATCAGCAGGCCATTAAGCCTTTGTACATGTTCTTCCCGGGATATACCGCCCTTAATATAGCCAATAACTTTATTTGAATAATCTTTAATGGGAATAATTAAAACGGCAGTTTTTTCATCAGGAGTGTTAAAAAATTTCATTTTTCCCTGATCCAAGGCCTGCTTGGTTAAATTTAAGTCTACTGGCAGATTGTCATTTTTTATAGTCCCCCCCAGAAGTTCTCCTGGTCCTTCGCTAATTTTGCTGCTGTATTTGTAAATAAAGAACTCACCGGGTATATTCTTTTTTAAATTTTGAGCAAAACTGGTGCCAAAACTGCTGCCTACCTCTACACTGCCAATATGCCTGTTCTGATAGGTTGCCGGAACAACTACCCTAAATCCAAATCCGGCTACTCCTTCTTCCAACCCCTGAACTATTTTTTTCTCCTTATTGCATGCAACTACAGTCCTGCGAAAACTTGACAAATCATCACCGTACTTTTCTGGTTTATGTGCCCGGTAAAAGGATCTGGCAGGCGGCAGGTGAAACTGCAGTTGAGAAACTCCTTCTTTGCTCAGTTTATCATAAATGGGCTTTACTAAGATAGCTAATTGTTCACGATCTCGTTCGGCAAAAGCCTTTTGAACCGCTGGATTTTCTGCAATGGGAATCACCCCAGACCTGGCTTTAGAAATTTGGGAAGCCACTGCATTATTTACTATCTTTTCTACTAGGTTATAGTACTGGCTTTCATTTTTTAAAATAGATGCTTTTGTTTTTTGATAGTTGTAATATACTAGGCCTCCGAGCACCATCACCATCAGTACAAATACCGGCACAAGAACCTTGTGTTTAATTTTCATAGTTCCCTCCACCCTTTAATGTTTGATAATGTTTTTAGCAGACTTCTAATTTAGACAATAAATAACATTTTTCTTATTTCTTATTTAAGAAATTTTAACATATCAACTTTTGATATTTTGTCGTCAACGCGACATAAATTAACTAAAAATACGTTTTACCTGAATCCGTGATGTATCTTTAGACTTCCATCCACCCAGATATAACCTATTATGTATAGGTGTTTTACAGCATTTTGGTTGTGGTTTATATTTCTCAAGATAGCCATGTAAATTTCCCTAAATGTTGTTGGGTTTTCCAAATCGCAGCCTCTTTGTCCGGGCATGGGAAATTAATCTTGATGCCAGTGTTATTAGGTTCTGTATCACTGTACGTATACGCCGGCGCTCTGCCTTTTTCCTAAGAGGTACATTTTTCATCCGCTTTTTCAAAAGGGTCTGCTCTTCCGGGCCCTTTTTTGTTGTATAATCAAAGAAAATTATTTTGGGGTGTAATTAGGTATGACTTTTTTTCGCCGGGATACCGGGAAAATGGGCGAGGATAAGGCGGTGGCCGCAGTGCGTCGGAGGGGAATGCGGGTAAGATGCCGCAACTACCGCTGCCGGTTGGGGGAAATAGATATCATTGCCGAAGACGGCGGTACATTGGTATTTGTAGAGGTCCGTTCCCGGCGTACCGGCGGTTACGGTTTACCCCAGGAATCCATCGGCCCGCAAAAAGCGGCCAAAGTGCGCAGAGCAGCTCAATATTATATGGCGGTTAATGAATTAAGTGATGCGGACTGCCGCTTTGATGTTGTGGCCGTGAAAATGGACCTGAAGGGGAAGGTGGAAAATATTGAGTATATTAAAAACGCATTTTAAAAGCCGGCTCTGTTAAAGGCCGGCTTTATTATAATTTATTCATTTAAAACTTTACTAACGCAGTCCCTTACTCTGCTGCCGTCGGCTTTACCTTTTACCAAGGGCATAATTTCTTTCATTGCCTTGCCCATATCCCGGGGGCCGGAAAGTCCCAATTCCCGGCATTTTTCCCTTACTAAGCGCATGATTTCTTCTTCAGACATTTGTTCCGGTAAATACTGCTCTAAAATGGCAATTTCCCTTTCATACTGGTCTATCAAATCCTGGCGGTCAAACATTTTTACAGCCTCCCGCCTTTGTTTGACTTCTTTAACCAGCAGGTCAATTTCTTCTTCTGCAGTTAAAGGCCTGTTCAGCTCTTTGGCTTTCTGCTGCAGTGTATTTATAGCCATACGCACCGTGGTAAGGGTGAATTTGTCCTTATTTTTCATGGATTCTTTCATTTTATCCTTCAGTTGATCTAAAAGCACTGCTATCATCTCCTTTTGAAAGTTATTTTTTCCCATAAAATATTATCCCAAACCGTATCTGCAAATACTTATTAAAACAAATTAGCTTCCAGCCGCCGGTACTGCAGTGCTTCGGCCATGTGTTCTGCGGCAATGGTTTCGCGGCCGGCTAAATCGGCGATGGTTCTGGCGATTTTTAATATTTTGTCGTAACTGCGGGCTGACAGCTGCAGCTGGGTAAAGGCTGATTTTAATAATTCCCTGGCCCGGGGAGAGGTAATGCAGTGTTTTCGTACCAGTGGGCCGGGCATCTGGGCATTGCAGGATACAGCTTTATTTTTAGAAAACCGCTGCCGCTGAATGTTCCTGGCCTGTTCCACCCTGGCTTTTATAACGGCAGAGGGTTCTCCCGGTGGGGCATTTTCCAAATCGCTGTACTCCACCCGGGATACCTCAATGTGTATATCAATGCGGTCTAACAGCGGTCCGGATAAGCGGCGCAGGTAGCGCCGTATTTGATGGGGAGTGCAGGTACATTCCCTGGTGCTGTCACCGTAAAAGCCGCACGGACAGGGATTGGCACTGGCCACCAGCATTATTTGGGCGGGATAGGTCAGTGAAGACTGCACCCTGGTGATGGAAACGATGCCGTCTTCCAGCGGCTGGCGCAGTGACTCCAGTACATCCTTGCGGAACTCTAAAATTTCATCTAGGAAAAGTATGCCGTGATGGGCCAGGCTGACTTCACCCGGCCGGGGAATTCGGCCGCCGCCGATCAAGCTGGCTGCCGAAGCGGAATGATGAGGGGCGCGAAAGGGACGCTCGGTAACCAGGGCTTGATGGGGTTTCAACCGGCCCGCCAGGCTGTGTATCTTGGTTACTTCTACCGCTTCTTCAAAGGTGAGGCCGGGCAGTATACCGGGCAGGCGGCGGGCCAGCATGGTTTTGCCGGAACCGGGGCTGCCCACCATTAAAATGTTGTGACCGCCGGCGGCGGATACTTCCAGTGCCCGCTTGACGGCCATTTGCCCTTTAACATCGGCAAAGTCCGGCAGCGGCCGGGAGCTGCCGGCCAGCAGCTTTTGGGCCTCCACCCTGTGGACGGTAAGTTCTTCCTCACCTTTTAAAGCCGCCACCAGTTTATTTAAACTTCCTGCCGGGTATATGTCAATCCCCTGCACCAGTGCTGCTTCACCGGCGTTGGCTGCGGGGACAACCATCTTTTGGTAGCCCTTATCCCGGGCCGCCAGCGCGGCGGGCAGGGAACCGCTGACCTCTCTGATGGTACCGTCCAGTGACAGTTCCCCGATGAAGATATACTCCGAGCAGCTTGTAATATCAATTTGACCGCCGGCGGCCAGTATGCCTATGGCAATGGGTAAATCGTACATTGGCCCTTCCTTGCGAATATCTGCCGGGGCAAGGTTAACGGTAATGCGTTTTACCGGAAATTCAAAACCGGAGTTTTTTATAGCTGCCCGTACCCTTTCTTTAGATTCCCGCACCGCGGCATCGGGCAGCCCCACCAGGTCAAACCCCGGCAGCCCGGTGGAAACATCAATTTCCACTTTGACAATCACGCCTTCTAATCCCTGCAGCGCGATACTGCTAATCATGGCCAGCATACAAATATCCTCCAAATGTTGGCGATATTTGTATATTCTAGTATAGATTTGCTTTTACCTGCCGGGCATCTTTAAATATCCATGTAAATTTCCAATTTCTTTTTCATGGTGGCTAAGGGGTAGGAGTTTCTTAACCACAGTAAGACAGCACTGGTGGGGAAGTAATGTACCAATCTGAAAACGAGATCTCCCAGCAGTATGGCTGATATTACATCTAATATAACGTGCTGCTTAACAAACAGCGTCGATAAAATAATTACTGCCGCGGTAAAACTGATAATTGTAGTATTAAAAGTGTTTTTGACGGTGGAGTTGTTGATACCCTTTATCATTAAGAAACTGGTTAGACAGTGAATGCTGGGAAAACAGTTAAAGGGCTGGTCGGAGCTGTAAATATACATCACCAGTAATGCCAGCAGGTCTTTTCCAGCCACCTCCGGTCTGGGCACTGTTGTTTGATATGTATAGTAAATTATGTAACAAATTATCAGGCCTAAATTTAAAGCAGCTAAAGTATGAAAATAAATTTTTTTATCCCGCAGACACAGGTAAAACAATGTAAAAAATATAAAGGGATACCAAATTATGTACGGCAGAATAAATATCTTTAAAAAGGGGATTGCTTTATCTATTTCTGTGATCATGCTGTGTGCTCCCCTGGCGGAGTTGTTCAGCAGCGCGTAAAATATGTTTGAAACAGGTATGGAGAGCATGAAACTCAGTGGAATAAGGTGCTTGTTAAATTTTTTTACCACTTCCTGGTTCCCCCCTTTAATGTATTTTAGTTAATTTATATTCCGGAACAAAAACCTTATATCTTAATGTATAGACATTTATAAGACGTATATAAGACGTAAAAGGCTGCTCGAAGGTAACAAAAAAGGTTGGTTAATCTAGGAAAAATAATTGTGCACTGAAATAATCTTTTAGAAGGTAAAAAAACTGCGCGTTGGGGGAATGCTCGAGCTTATTAGATATTATAGTGATTTGTGCCAATGATTAGCAAGATAAAATTTGCAATTTAGTGCTGGGGCATATTAAAAGCCCTGGCCTTAAGCCAGGGTCAGTAATCAAGGGGCGGTGGACATGATTTTTTTATTATGAATCAGCGGCAGATCATTCCTTTGATAACTGTTGAAAATATCTTCCGCCTCCTGCAGAAATTTGTCCAAATTAATTTCTCCATACCGGTACAGCAGTAAATCTATGAATGAATCTACCACCGTGGGATGAAACTGCCTGCCCTTTTGTGCTTTGATTTCTTTTAAAATTTCACTGCTGCTGATGGCTTTTCGATAGGGCCTGTTAGAGGCCATGGCATCTAAAGCATCTGAAAATGAAATTATGGCGGTGGCAATATCCCGCTGCTGAATACCATTGGGATATCCCTTTCCATCGTAACGTTCATGGTGGTTTTGTACACAAGCGGCCAGTTTGGCAATGGGCCCCCCTGCTGTGCGCAGCATGTCCGCGCCGATGAGTGGATGCTGCTTTATTACTTCATATTCATCATCGGTTAACCGGCCCGGTTTTAATAAAATTTCGTCCGGGACAGCGATTTTACCAATGTCGTGGAGCAGCGAAGCCTGGAAAATTTTAGTGATTGTATCGCTGTCTAAATTCATATAACTGGCCAGTACAGTGGAGTAAACGGCCACCTTTTGCGAGTGGGACGAGGTGTATGAATCCCGGGCATCCACTGCCGACGCCGCCAAAGAGAGGGTGTTGTTAAAACTGTTCTGCAGCTGGCTGTACAGCAGGCGAATCTGTTTGGTTTTTTTGTCCACCTTGTTTTTTAAAAGAGCAGAGTTAAGAAAAGCAACATAGGCAATGGTGGATAAAATAAACAGCAGGCTGCCGATGACGGTATTCAGCTGGTGAAAGTTTCTCTGCAGCGAAACGCCAAAATATTTATTATCCAGGTAGTGGAAAATATTTTCTGAATCTAAACTTCTAAGAGCCTTAGTTAATATACCGGCCAGTACTTCGTTATCTCTGCTGCAGGCCATGGCATAGGCCGGCTGGGGAATATCCAAAGTGGTGACGTTAAACCGGTCTGCCATTCCGTACTTATGGATCATGTAAACGGCTGTGGGCTGAAGCTCCAGCCAAATGTAACTGTCATCTTTTTTTAATAATTCCACCGCCTGGGCAATATCGGAAACCACATGATATGAATTAATGCCATTGGATTTAAGCAGTTCTTCGGTGGAATAATCTTTGACCGCTATTATGTTATAACCGGCCGCATCCTCCAGGGAATGTAATTTTTTGATTTTTTTACTTTGTACCATGCTGTAAGATACCTGCATATAGGGTTCGGTAAAGGTGTAGTATTTTTTCCTGTTCTCGGTTATTATAATACCGGAGATAACATCGCTTTGCTTACTTCTAAGTGCCTTGACAGCATCCTGCCAGTGCATTTGACGGATTACTACATCTACATTCAGTTTGGAAAATTTCAGTTCTAAAAATTTTAATAACTCCTGTTCATAACCCATTGACCGGCTGCGATCCGGGGAGTCAGCATAAGAGAAGGGGGGGAAATTACAGTCGCCGGTAAAACGTATAACCGGGTGTTCTTCTAAATACTTTCGTTCCCTCAATGTCAGGTTGTATGGAAAGGGGATAAAATACTGGTAAAAAGAAATTGCTATGATACTTATTACAACTAAGTAGCTAAGTGATGAATAGATTATTGTTTTTTTCACTGTAAACCATCCCGCAGTAATTTTGGAAATTATTTTTATTGATAATGGATTTTCTATACGCTGTTAATTTATCCTTTTAAGAAAAATAAAAAAATTAAATTTTATGTATATTTTTTTAGGAAAATAGAGGATAAAAATGGTAAATGTCAAAAATAGATTTTAATTGTAGAAGGGAAGTGATTGGTATCAGCAGTAATATAACGGCAGAGGAATATTTGGCGGCTTTAATAGAAGTTTACCGGGGATATAAGGTTGCTGTACCCCATATCGATGCAGAGCAGGAAAAAAGTTTATTAAAGGATGTTTTGTCCTCGGCCATTAGGTTCGCTGACAGCCAGCAGGCCATGCAGGCCATCAGTGAAGAATTGTTCAGCTGTTTTCAAGGTAACTGCAGCTTTGAGCAGCAGGTGGAGCTGGCTCAAAAACAGCCCCCGGGTATATTAAATGCCAAAATGACCGCGGCGGCCTATGTAATGAAAATATTAAAGTAAGAAGATACTTAAAGTGAGTGTTCGAAAAGGAGTGCAAGAGACACGAGAAGTTCAAGGCGGCAAAGGCTTTGAGGAGCGGAGCGTATGCGAAAATACGTGAGCACCGCAGAAGCCGAGCTAACGCAGAAATTCGAAGTGGATATGGTGCGGACTTTTCGAACATCCTCTTGAAAAGAATTTTGGGGGAAATTAAAATATAGCTACAACTGGGGATGATGGCAGAATTCCCGGCTTTTTTGGGCTGGGAATTTTCTTGTTTTATTTAAGCGGCTGTTTAATTTAAGAGGTTTTAAATAAAGTTTCGGGAGGGCGTTGTCATTGAGTTTGCTGCAGGACACTGTTGGGAACATTAAACCGCTGGATACTAATGCCATGCAGAAAGTTAAGGAAAGGCTGGACAACTTGACTAAGCCCGTTGGGAGCCTCGGTGCCTTAGAAGATATGGCTGTGAGGCTGGCCGGTATTCAGCGCAGCGTTAATTTAGATGTGGGCTCCAAAGCGGTGGTGGTATGTGCCGCTGACCATGGTGTGGCAGAAGAGGGCGTCAGTGCCTTTCCGCCGGAAGTGACGGGGCAGATGGTAATTAATTTTTTAAATGGAGGGGCGGCCATTAATGTGTTGTCCCGGGCGGTGGGAGCCAGTGTGGTGGTGGCAGACGTGGGGGTAAACGGTATTCCCGTTAATCATCCCGATTTAATCAATATGCGGGTAAAAAACGGCACCGACAACTTTACCCGGGGGCCGGCCATGAGCAGGGCGGAAGCGGTGGCGGCGCTGGAAGCCGGTATTAAACTGGCTCAGCAGCAGGTACAGCGGGGCACTAAGGTATTGGCCACCGGTGAAATGGGTATCGGCAACACCACTGCCAGCAGTGCGGTGCTGGCCGCTATCTCCGGGCTGTCACCGGATCAGGTAACCGGCAGGGGCACGGGGGTAAGTGACCGCTCACTGGCCGTTAAACGGGATGTAATTGCCAGGGGCTTGGCTGTAAATAACCCTGACCCGGAGGACGGGATTGACGTGCTGGCCAAGGTGGGAGGATTGGAAATCGGTGCGCTGGCCGGGTTGATACTGGGCGGTGCCGCTTTCGGAGTTCCGGTGGTGGTAGACGGGTTCATTTCCGGTGCTGCGGCACTGGTGGCGTATAAAATAGCTCCCCGGTGTAAGGATTATATGTTTGGTTCCCACCTGTCGGAAGAACCCGGCCACCGGGTGATGGTGGAAATGCTGGAATTAAAGCCTGTGCTGCGCATGGGTATGAGGCTTGGCGAAGGAACCGGGGCGGTGCTGGTTTTCCCGCTGCTGGATGCGGCTGTGAAGGTGTTGAAGGAAATGGCCACCTTTGAAGAGTTGGCGGCCCAAACTTTAAAATAGCCCCCTGGGCCGCTTTGCGGCACCGTTTGGAAATGAATTTTGTACAGGTGAACATCGCCGGTAGGTTTTTATTAACTGGCTTTGGGAGGGTTGTTGTTGTATATACCGCGCTTTGTAGTTGCCGGAACCCACAGTGGGGTGGGTAAAACCACCGTCAGCTTGGGTTTAATGGCCGCCCTGCGCCGCCGGGGACTGTCCGTGCAGCCCTTTAAAGTGGGGCCGGACTATATTGATCCCGGCCTGCACCGGGTGGCTGCCGGCTGTTATTCCCACAACCTGGACAGCTGGCTGTGCCCGGAACCGGAACTTAAAACCACCTTCGCCCGCTATTGTGCCGGTGCACAGGTGGCGGTGGTGGAAGGGGTGATGGGTCTATATGACGGAATGCGGTATCAAGGGGAACTGGCCAGCACAGCCCAAATTAGTAAAATTACCGGCACCCCGGTGGTCTTGGTTGTGTCTGCCAGGGGGGTGGGCCGCAGCCTGGCAGCCATGGTAAAGGGTTATTTAGAATTTGACCCCAAAGTAAACATGATAGGAGTGGTTGTCAATCAAGCCGGCAGCCGCAGCCACGCCGAACTGCTGCGGCACAGCATAGAAGAAGAACTGGGTGTACCGGTGCTGGGGGTGCTGGCCAGACACGGGCAGCTTGAAATACCCGGCCGGCACCTGGGTTTGATGCCGGCGTCAGAAATGCCCGGTTTACCCGGCCGGCTGGAACAGCTGGCGGGGATTGTGGATGAAGAAATAGATATAGACCGGCTTTTATCCCTGGCCGGTAAAGCGCCGCCGCTGGACTGCGAACTGCCGGGTTGTGATCCGGTGGTAAGGGATGTTACCATAGCGGTGGCCATGGATGAGGCTTTTAACTTCTATTACCAGGATTCACTGCACTACTTAAAAGAACTGGGTGCCGGGCTGGTTTATTTTAGTCCCCTTAATGATACTGCCCTTCCCCAACCGGTGAACGGCATTATTTTGGGGGGCGGTTTTCCGGAAGTGTTTTTACCCCGTTTATCCGCTAACCGGGCGATGAGAACAGAATTAAAAAGCATGGCCCGCCGGGGAGTGCCCATTTATGCCGAATGCGGCGGGTTCATGTACCTCTGCAGTGATATTTATGGTATGGACGGCATAAGTTACCCCGGTGTGGGTTTAGTACCGGGAACGGTGAAAATGCAGAATAGCCTGTCTGCCCTGGGCTATGTTACCGGTAAACTGCAAAAAAACTGTCTGCTGGGCAGGGCGGGAGATTTGATAAAGGGGCATGAATTTCACTGGTCAACGGTATCGGGTTTATCTCCCGGCCATGCTGCCTACAGTTTACAGGGGGGCAGGGGGCAGGACGGGCGCCGGGATGGTTATACCCTGGGTAATTTGTTCGCTTCATATGTGCATATACACTGGCGGGGCAATCCCGGGGCAGCTAGAAACTTTTTATTAGCCTGTGCCAAATATAAAGCGGGAGGACGGTAGCTTTTAAATGATTAAAGACAGTACAAACAGCGGTACAAATAAAAAATTGCGCACTGGTTATACCACCGGCACCTGCGCCGCTGCGGCCGCCAAAGCCGCGGCGCTGGCATTGTTTAGAGGTGAAAAGCCGCCCGCGGTCAGTGTGGATTTACCCGGCGGGGGCAGTGCCCGGCTGCCGGTGCGGTCGCTAATATTAAATGATGGGTTTGCCCGGGCTGCGGTGATAAAAGACGGGGGTGATGACCCCGATGTTACCCACGGCTTGGAAATTTGGGCTGCAGTGTACCCGGCCTCCCGGGGTATTACTGTTACCGGCGGCACCGGGGTGGGAAGGGTTACTAAACCGGGCCTGCAGGTGCCGGTGGGAGAATATGCCATAAACCCGGCCCCCCGCCGGATGATAACCGCGGAAGTGCAGAAAGTTCTTCCCGCCGGTAAAGGAGCTAAAGTGGTAATCAGCGTGCCCGGGGGTGCAGAGGTTGCTAAACGCACCATGAACCAGCGGCTGGGCATTGTGGGGGGAATATCCATTCTAGGTACCGGCGGAATTGTGCGCCCCATGTCTGAAGATGCTTACCGCCGGTCGCTGGTGCCGCAGATTGATGTGGCACTGGCCCAGGGATACCGCCACCTGGTTTTAACTCCCGGCCGCATGGGGGTTAAAAGGGCCGGTGAAATGGGTATTCCCGCTGAATGTGTGGTGGAGACCAGCAACTTTATCGGTACCATGCTGGAAGAGTGTGCAAAACGTAAAGTGCCCGGTGTTATTATACTGGGTCATTTGGGTAAACTGGTGAAGCTGGCCGGGGGGATTTTTCATACCCACAGTAAAATGGCTGACGCCCGGCGGGAAATACTGGCAGCTCACGCTGCACTGCACGGGGCAGATTATAAACTGGTGCGGCAAATTATGGAGTTGAATACCGTAGACCAATCGGTTGAACTGCTGCGTAAAAATGGCTTGATGAAAGTTTTCTCATCCATAGCCGGTGCTGCCGAGGAGCGGTGCACTCTGTTTTGTTATCACAGCATGGAAGTGGGTACCGTGATATATTCCATGGCTGGTGAAGTGGTGGGCTGCAGCAGAACAGCCAGAAAAATCGGAGGTGTGATGGGATGGCAAATACCATAGCGGTGCTGGGAGTGGGGCCGGGCAGTGCTGATTATCTTACTCCCGCCGCAGCCAGGCATATATCTGAGGCGGAAGTGCTGGTGGGTGCCTGCCGTTTGATAAAAACCTTTGCCCAACCGGGACAGAAATGCTATACCATCACTGCCGATTTGCAGCAAACTATCCGTGTTATCAAAGAAGAGAGCCGGCGGCATAAAGTGGCGGTGCTGGTTTCCGGAGACAGCGGGTTGTACAGTTTTGCCAGCTGCTTAACCAAACATATTGATGGCAAGCAGTTAGAAATAATCCCCGGCATCAGCCCGGTGCAGCTTTTATTTGCCCGGATAAAAAAACCGTGGCAGCAGGCGGTAATAATCAGCATGCACGGCAGGACAAGCGGTGAATTAATTGAACTGGTAAAAAGAGGACGGCTGGTGGCGGTACTCACTGATAAAAATAACACCCCCCAGGCCATTGCCCGGTGGCTGCTGTCCAGCGGCTGCCCCGATGCCGGGGTGACGGTGGGGTGTAATCTTTCTTATGATGACGAACGGATATACTCCGGCACTCTCAGCCAGCTGTGCCGCTGTAATGACCGGTTAAATAACAGTGTAATGGTGATCGGCGATGCGTGATATTTGGCCCTACAGTACGCCGGGAATACCGGACCGGTTATTTGTGCGCCGGGAGGGGGTGCCCATTACCGCCGCCGAAATAAGAGCGGTGGTGCTGTCCAAACTGCGGCTTTGTGCCGGTATCACCGCCTATGATGTTGGTGCCGGCAGCGGTTCGGTGACGGTGGAAATGGGTCTGCAGGTGAAGGATGGAACGGTATATGCGCTGGAGTGTAAACCGGATGCCCTGCTGCTGGTTAAAGAAAACACCGGGCGTTTTGGACTAAAAAATGTGAAAGTAATTGCCGGAGACGCGGCACAGGTGATGGCAGAACTACCACCGGCCCACCGCATTTTTATCGGCGGCAGCGGAGGAAAACTGGCAGAAATACTAACGGGAAGCCATAATAAACTTCTGCCCGGCGGCATACTGGTGGCCACTGCGGTGACGCTGGACACAGCCCCCGTAGTGCGGCAGTTTTTGGCACAGAACGGGTATCAAGACATAGAAGTGGTGTCGCTAAACCTGGCCAGAACGGCCAAAGTGGGCCGGGTCAACCTGTGGCGGGCCAATAACCCGGTGCAAATTGTATCCGGTATAAAGTGTGATTAAAGTAAAACCTTTCTGGGTACCGGCATTCGATCCGGGTAAGGCGAATATGCCGGGCTTAGCAGGATACCGTTTTTCAAGGTAGGTGGAATAATCTTGGTCTACATTGTGGGAGCGGGGCCGGGGGATCCGGAACTGCTGACGGTGCGCGGCCGGCGCATTCTGCAGCAGGCGGATGTGGTGATATACGCCGGGTCGCTGGTTAACCCCGCTATATTAAACGTCTGCCGCCCCGGGGCCAAACTGGTGGACAGCGCTCCATTGACCCTGGAACAAATAATTACCGAAATTGCCCGGGCCCATGAACAGGGGCTGTGTATTGTGCGTTTACACACCGGTGATCCCTGCTTATACGGGGCCATTGGAGAACAAATGAAAGAACTGGATAAACGGCAGATTCCCTACCGGGTAATACCGGGAGTCAGTTCCTTTTCCGCTGCTGCTGCGGCATTAAAAAGAGAATATACCGTGCCCGGTGGTTCGCAAACGGTGATTATCACCCGCGCCGCCGGCCGTACCCCTGTGCCGGATAGCGAAAGGCTGCAGGCGCTGGCGGCCCACCGCTCCGGTATGGCCATTTTCCTTTCCGCCGGCCTGGCGGGTAAAGTACAGCAGCAGCTTTTGCAAAACTACCCCGGCGATACCCCGGTGGCACTGGTGTACAAAGCTTCCTGGCCGGAGGAAAAGGTTGTACAGGGGCGGTTGGATCAACTGCAGCAGATGGCAGAGGAGAACAATATTAAATCCACCGCCTTAATACTGGTGGGGGAATTTCTGCAGAAAACCGGCCGTTCTAAATTGTATCACCGGGACTTTACCCATGGTTACCGCCGTTGACATTGGCGTGCTGGCCCTTACCTCCGGCGGGGCGAAGCTGGCCGCAGAACTGGCACCGGAACTAAAGGCCCGGGTTTACCTGCCCCAAAGGTTAAGGGATCGGCTCAATGAAACCGGCAGTATTACCTATTTTGAAAACTGGAACGGCTGCGTACAGCAGGCCTTTCAAAAGCACCGGGGGCTGGTTTTTATCATGGCTGCCGGAATAGTGGTGCGCACGCTGGCCCCGCTGCTGGGCAGCAAACATACTGACCCGGCGGTGGTGGTAATGGATGAAAAGGGACAGTTTGCCATCAGTCTATTGAGCGGGCACAGGGGCGGGGCCAATGAACTGGCCGGCCGGGTGGCTGATATTTGCGGTGCTGTGCCGGTGATTACCACCGCCACCGATGTGCGGGGTAAAGCGGCGGTGGATGTGCTGGCAGAAAAACTAAATTGTACCCTCCGGCCGCTCAAGCGGGTAAAATACTTCAACCGCCTGCTGGCAGAGGAAGAATATGTTGAACTGTACAGCCAGTGGCCGCTGCCCGGTGATATGACCGCGGGAATGCGGGTGCGGCACTGGCGGGAGGTTGCTTCCGCCGGTAACTTTCCCTCTGTAATTGTCAGCAACCGGGACATTGAGGTGGAGGGAGAAGATTATATTTTACTAACTCCCCGCAACCTGGTGGTGGGAGTGGGGTGTCGTAAAGGTATTTCTGCCGCTGAAGTTATCAGCGCCGTTAGGGATACCTTTCACCTTTACAAACTGGCCCTGCCGGCCATTAAGACTTTAGCCTCGGTGGAAATAAAAAAACAGGAGCGGGGCTTAATTGAAGCGGCGGAACATCTGCAGGTGCCGCTGCGGTTTGTCAGCAGAGAAGATATACATAACCTGGCCGGATGTTACCGGGAATCGGAAATAGTAAAACAAAAGATAGGAGTGGGAGCAGTATGCGAACCTTCGGCCATTCACGTCAGCCGGGGCAAATTGCTGGTGCCGAAACAAAAAATGGGCCGGGTGACGGTGGCGGTGGCAGAGCAGCCGTTACAGTGGTAGGTTTGGGTCCCGGCAATGAAAACTGCCTTACCCCGGAAGCACTGCAGGCTGTCAGGCAGGCAGACGTGGTGGTGGGTTATAAAACGTATATCAACCTGATAGCCCACCTGGTGGCAGACAAAGAAGTGATTTCCAACGGTATGAGAGCCGAAATACAGCGGGCCCGAAAGGCGGTGGAACTGGCTGCCGGCGGCAGAAAAGTGGCAGTGGTATCCAGCGGAGACCCCGGGGTGTACGGCATGGCTGGTTTAGTGCTGGAAGTTGCGGCGGGAAAAGTGCCGGTGGCGGTGGTGCCGGGCCTTACCGCCGCCACCGCGGCGGCGGCCTCACTGGGGGCGCCGCTGATGCATGATTTTGCGGTGATTAGTTTAAGTGATTTGCTCACTCCCTGGGAAACCATTGTAAAAAGGCTGGAAGCGGCGGCCGGTGCCGATTTTGTCATCGTGCTGTACAATCCTAAGAGCAAAGGCAGGCAGCGGCACCTGGCCGGTGCCCGGCAGGTGATACTGCGCCACCGCAGGCCGGACACTCCGGTGGGCATTGTACGCAGCGCCCGCCGCGGGGAAGAGACCAGAGTGATAACCACCCTCTCAAACATGCTGGAGCACCGGGTGGACATGCTCAGCACGGTGATAATTGGCAACTCCCAAACCGTTGTGGAGAACGGCTATATGATAACCCCCCGGGGGTACAAACTGTGATCCTGGTGCTGGCCGGAACCACCGAAGGCAGGCAGCTGGCGCTGGAACTGCAAAAAAGGGGATATCCCGTGGTGGCGTCGGTGGCCACCGATTACGGTGCTTCTCTGCTGTACCGGGCGGGGGTGAAACAGGTAATACGCGCCCGCCTTACGGGTACACTTTGGAATGAAACACTGTCTGCCCACCGCGTGTCTGTGGTGGTGGATGCCACCCATCCTTACGCGGTGGAGGTAAGCAAACAGGCCATGGAAGCCTGTTCCGGCATGAATATACCGTATATAAGGCTGGAGAGGCCGCCGGCACAGCTGCCCGGGCATCAGCTGGTGCACAAGGCCGCTGGTTTGCCCCGGGCGGTGGACCTGGCCTTTGCCATGGGGGAGACCTGCTTTTGCACTTTAGGCAGCAAACACCTGGAATACATCATGGAAAAGGCCGGGGAAAGAAGAGTACGGGTGGTGGCCAGGGTACTGCCGGATCCCCAAATAGTAGCCAAGTGCATCGATTTGGGCATTGAAAAATCAAACCTAATTGCCATGCAGGGACCGGCCAGCCGGGAAATTAACAGGGCCCTGTACAAATTTTACAGGCCATCGGTGGTACTGACTAAGGAGAGCGGTGTTAACGGTGGCTTGGAAGAAAAAATAGCCCCCGCCCTGGAACTGCAGATACCGGTGGTGGTGTGGCAGCGGCCTAAACTGGACTACCCGGTAAAGTTAAGCAGTATAGAAGAAGTGCTGACAAGACTGCATGGAATTATTGGCGGGAACGGTTTAAACGGCACCATCAGGGAATGAAAACTCCGGCAGCTATTTGCAGAAAGCGAAGGTTACAAAAGCCGCCGGCTCAGCAGGATAACATTTTTCAGGGTAGGAGAGATAATCAATGAAAGAGGCAGTGCTGTTGCTGGCTCACGGCAGCCGCCGGGAAGAAGGCAACACCCAGGTAGAAAAAATACTGGAACAAGTGAAAAAAAGAGACCCGAAAGAACGGCTCTATGAAATATGCTTTTTAGAATTTGCCCGTCCCACTCTGGCCGAAGGGGTAGAAAAAATGGCTGCTGCCGGGGCGGAAGTAATAATAGTGGTGCCGCTGTTTTTAGTGGCCGGCAACCACGTGCGGAAGCACATACCGGATTTGTTACGGCAGCAGAGGGAAAAACACCCCGAAATAAACTTCATACTTACCGGCCACCTGGGTGCCCATTCCAACCTTGCCAATGTAATTATTGATTTGATAGAAGACGGGTCAAAAAATTAAATAAAGGGCAACCGGTAGAGTAGGTGAATATATTGACAGAAAAAGACTGCTTCAGTGAAATAATTTGGGACCCCCAGACCATAGAAAACACCAGCATGGCCGAAATTGAAAAACATATCGGTGCACTGCAGCTGGATGAAGGACAAAGGACCGTTGTGAAGCGGATAGTGCATACCACCGGTGACCTGAGCCTGGCGGGCAAAGTAAAATTTCACCCCCGGGCTGTGGAAGCCGGCCTGGCGGCACTGGCAGCCGGGGCCAGGGTATTTACCGATGTAAACATGGTGCGGGCGGGAATTAACTTGAAAAAACTGCGCCGGTACGGCGGTACCGTTTGCTGTGCCGTTCACCGCCCGGAGGTGGCCGAAGCGGCCCGGAAAATGGGCATTACCCGCAGCGCCGCTGCCATGCGGCTGTACGGCCCGCAGCTGAACAATCAGCTGGTGGCCGTGGGCAATGCCCCCACCGCGCTGTTTGAGGTGCTGCGCATGGTACAGCAGGGCACAGCGGTACCGGCCCTCGTCGTGGGTATTCCGGTGGGCTTTGTGGGTGCTGCCGAATCTAAAGCACTTTTAACCAAATTTAATGTTCCGTATATTACCCTGCCGGGCACCAGGGGAGGCAGCCCGGTGGCGGCAGCGGTGGTCAACGCCTTGATATACATGCTGGAGGAGAAAAATGGATAGTAAAGCAAAAACCATCATGCTCCAGGGCACATCATCCCATGTGGGTAAAAGCCTGCTGTGCACCGCCCTGTGCCGTATTTTCAAGCAGGACGGCTACAGGGTGGCCCCCTTTAAAGCCCAAAACATGGCGCTGAATTCCTTTGTGACGGCGGAGGGGGATGAAATTGGCCGGGCCCAGGGGGTGCAGGCTGAAGCCGCCGGGGTGCCGGCGGAGGCCAGAATGAACCCGGTACTGCTTAAACCCAAGGCGGATATGGATGCCCAGGTGATAGTAATGGGCAAACCCCTTGCTGATATGAGTGCCAGGGATTACCGGGCCCGTTTTTTGCCCCGGGCGGTAGCTTTGGTACAAAATTGCATTGATGAGCTGCGCCGGGATTTTCATATCCTGGTGATAGAAGGGGCGGGCAGCCCTGCCGAAGTGAACCTGAAGGATAAAGACATAGTGAACATGAAAACGGCAGAACTGGCTGATGCCCCGGTGCTGCTGGTGGCAGATATTGACCGGGGCGGTGTATTTGCCTCGCTGGTGGGCACTTTGGAACTTTTAGCGCCCCACGAGCGGGAACGGGTGGCGGGATTTATTATCAATAAATTCCGCGGTGATATCAGCCTGCTGCGCCCCGGTTTGGATTTTTTGGAACAGCGCACCGGGAAGCCGGTGCTGGGGGTAATACCCTACCTGCACCGGCACGGTGTGGACCAGGAAGATTCGGTGGTGCTGTCTGAAAACCCCGTTTACCGGAACAGGCAGGGGGATATCGATATAGCGGTGATAAAACTGCCCCGTATTTCTAATTTCACCGACCTTGACCCGCTGTTTAAGGTGCCGGGAAACGGCGTGCGTTTTGTTGAACCGGGGGAAGAACTGGGCCGCCCCGATGTGATAATTTTGCCCGGCACTAAAAATTCTGTGCTGGATATGCAGCGGTTGTGGCAAACCAATACTGCCCGGGACATTATTTCAGCCTATCACAACAGGGTGTCTGTGGTGGGTATCTGCGGCGGCTACCAAATGCTGGGGCAGGTGCTGCTGGATCCGGAGGGCCTGGAGGGAACCGGGGAAGAAAAAGTGCCGGGGTTGGGCCTGCTGGATATGGAGACGATATTTAAACCCGGTAAAATTACCAGGCAGGTGCAGTGTGTTGTAAAAGGCAGCGATGACTTTTGGCATCAGCTGCAGCAGCAGAGGGTTAAAGGATATGAAATACACAGCGGTCACAGCCGCTACGGCGCCTCCTGCCAACCGGTGCTGGTGTCGGGGTCCGATATTATTGGCGTAACTGCCCCCGGCGGCCGGGTGTGGGGAACCTACTTGCACGGCATTTTTGATAATAAAAATTTTACCCTGGCCTGGATCAACAACCTGCGCCGCAGCAGGGGTCTGCCGGAAATTAATTCCCGGCAGGTAGGCACAATGGACCGGGAAGCAGCGTACGATAAATTGGCGGACCAGGTGCGCGAGCACCTGGATATGAAAAAACTGTATCAAATTATGGGAGTTAACAGGCATGATTAAGTTAATTGCCGGGGCGCTGCTGCTGGATTTTCTGCTGGGCGACCCCCACTGGCTGCCCCACCCGGTGGTATTGATGGGCAGATTAATACTGCGGCTGGAGGGTTTACTGCGCCGGGTGTTTAAAAGCAGCACCGGGCAGTATTTTGCCGGTGTGATTATGGTGCTGGTAACGGTGGGCAGTGCCTTTTTTATTACCTGGCAGTTGATTTTTTGGGCCTTCAGGTTAAATAGTTACCTGGGGTGGACGGTGCACCTGCTGCTGTTATTTACCACCCTGGCGGTAAGAAGCCTGCACCAGCATGCCCTGGCGGTGGCTGAGCCCCTGGCGAAAGGAAATATTGCAGAGGCCCGCAGGCAGCTGGCCAAAATTGTGGGGCGGGATACAGATAATCTTTCGCCCCGGGAGGTGAGCCGGGGAGCAGTGGAAACGGTGGCCGAAAATACGGTGGACGGCATTATCTCGCCGCTGTTTTATGCCTTCATCGGCGGGGCGCCGCTGGCCATGGCTTATAAAGCGGTAAACACGTTGGACTCCATGATTGGTTACCGGGATGAGAGATACGCCAGGCTGGGTTGGGCTGCGGCCAGGCTTGACGACATTGCCAACTACCTGCCGGCCAGAATAACCGGTTTGATCTTCCTGTTAATTTCACCCTTTACCCCCGGCGGGTTCAAAGGTACCTATACAGCACTGCGAAGAGATGCTGCCAAACACCCCAGCCCCAACAGCGGTATTCCCGAAGCGGCGGTGGCCGGGGCGTTAAAAGTACAGCTTGGCGGCACCAATTACTACCGGGGTGTGGCCTCCCACCGGGCGCTGATGGGAGAAAACCTGGAGGCTTTGGGAGTGCAGCACATTCACCGGGCGGTAAAACTGATGTATGCGGTGACGGCAGCTGCTGCCGGGCTGGGCTGGGCAGTGACAATAATTATCAGAGGTGTATAAATGTGCGCGGTTTAATTTTAGCCACCGGATTTTTAACGGTGCTGCCGGTGGGGAGAAATATCCAGGCTGCGGAAAGAGATATCGGCCGCTCCCTGGGCTGGTTTCCAACGGTGGGATTAATCTTAGGCGGTATAGCGGCGGGCTGGTGCTATATACTGCATTTAATTGGCCTCAACCTGGCGGCGGATGCGGCGGCAGTGCTGTCGCTGGTGATACTGACCGGGGGACTGCACTGGGATGGTTTGATGGATACGGCAGACGGCCTGCTGTCATACCGGGAGAGAGAGCAAATGCTGGCCATTATGAAAGACAGCAGCGTGGGGGCCATGGGTGTACTGGCAGCGCTCTGTGTTTTGCTGCTCAAAATAGCCTTTGTGTTTGAAATTCCCATGCCGGACAAGCTGCACTGCCTTGTTCTGGCCCCGGTGATAAGCAGGGCATCTATGGTGTACAGCATCACCGGTTTTCCCTATGCCAGAAAAAAAGGTACCGGCAGCATTTTTGCTCACCATGCCGGAAAAAGTCAACTGGCGCTGGCGGCGGTAACCGCTGCTGCTGTTACCGCTTTACTGTACCGGCCGTGGGGACTTATTTTACTGGCTTTAGGTTTCGGGTTTTCGCTGCTGGTATCCCGGTATGTGTGCCGCAGGCTGGGCGGTTTAACCGGTGATGTGTACGGTGCGGTTACCGAACTGACCGAGGCGGCAGTGATAATAATGGGGGCGCTGGTGTGTCAGCTGTTTTGACGGGGTCTGCCGCTGCCCCGGGCACCTGCGGCGAGCTGGTACAGGGAACGGTGAAGGGGCAGCCTTTATTAATCAGCTGCCCGGTAAACATATATAGTGAAATAAGCATCCGGCTGCACAAAAAATACCCCCGGTGCAGTGGATTTAAAAAGATGGATACCGCCCTGGAGATATTGTTAAAAAAGAAGGGGTTTGGTGAACTGGGGTGGATAATAACCAGAAACAGCCGGCTTAAGCCGGGCAAAGGAATGGCCAGCAGCACTGCCGATATCGCCGCCGCGCTGGCGGCGGCGGCCAGAGCGCTGAATTTTCATATCAGAGCAGGAGAAATTGCCCGGATAGCGCTGCAGGTGGAACCCAGCGACGGCATAATGTTTAACGGTGCCTGCCTGTTAGATTATAAACAGGGGCGTATCTGTCAGCCCCTGGGCAGCCCGCCGGAGGCGGACATAATCCTGCTGGACCCTGGGGGGACGGTGGATACCGTTTCTTTTAACCGGCGGCCAAATTTAAAATACTTAAACGAACTTAAAGAGCGGGAAGTTAAGCAGGCGCTGGATTTGGTATGCCGGGGTATAGAGTGCCGGGATATAGAAATGATCGGCCGGGGCAGTACCATCAGCGCGCTGGCCAACCAAAAGCTGCTGCCCAAAGAAGAACTTCCGGAGGTGGTCCGCTGGTGCGGGCAGCTTGGTGCTGCCGGGGTGGTAATTGCTCACAGCGGTACGGTAATGGGCCTGATAATGCCCGGGGAAATTACCGCGCCGGAGGAAGCGGCGGATTATATAAGGAAGAAGAAACCCCACTGGAAAATAAAGTTGGTAAAACTGACCGCCGGTGGAGTGAAATGAGGGAGAGAAAACATGTGCACAGAAAATATGCATGGGGGAAATATTTGGGCTGCTGCCCGCCGGTATAACCGGAAACCGGAGAATTTTATTGACTTCAGTGCCAATATCAACCCGCTGGGGCCGTCGCCCTTGGCGCTGGAAGCGATGCGTAAGGGAATCAGCCTGGTGCAGCATTACCCGGACCCGGATGCCCGGGATTTAAAAATAAAGCTTTCCCGTTATCTCGAAGTGCCGGGGGAAAACTTACTGCTGGGCAACGGCGGGGCGGAAATAATCTATGCCCTGGGCAGGGCGTTAAATCCCCGCAGGCTGGTGCTGCCGGTGCCCACTTTTAGCGAATATCGGCAGGCGCTGCCCCGGGTGCCGGTGAAGTTTATACCGCTGCCCGCCGGCAGCGATTTTGCTTTACCGGTTGATCAAATAAAAAGGATCATGCAGCCGGGGGATGCTGTATTTATCTGCAACCCTAATAATCCCACCGGTTACCTTGTCTCCAGGGGAGAATTGCTGCCGCTGGCCCAAAGGGCTTTTGAAACGGGGGCTGCATTGGTGGTGGACGAAGCCTTTATGGACTTTACAGGCCGTAAAGAAACGATACTGCCGGATGTTTTAAGCTGCTGCAGCGCGGCAGTGGTGGGATCACTGACCAAGTTTTTTGCCCTTCCCGGGCTGCGTTTGGGGTACCTGACGGCGGAAAAAACGCTGGTGGAAAAAGTATCCCGGCAGCTGCCGCCCTGGCGGGTAAACACCCTGGCCCAACTGGCAGCACAGGCTTCCCTGGAAGACCGGTCATATATTAGTAAAACTTTGAAACTTATCAGTAAAGAAAAAGAATTTTTATATCAAGGGTTGGCGGGGGTACCCGGGCTGCATCCTTACCCGCCCCGGGCCAACTTTATTTTGGTCAACTGTTCTGGTACGGGTAAAACAGCAAAAGAAATTAGAGACCGGTTGGCTGAAAAAAATATTTTAATCCGGGTGGCTGATAACTTTATCGGATTGGATCACTGTTATTTTCGGGTGGCGGTTCGCCGGGAAAAGGAAAACCGGCTGTTATTAAAAGCCTTAAATGAAATAGTTTAGCACTTTCCTTTTAAAATATCACCAGTAAAAACCATGCTATCATGGCCATTTCAATAATCATTTTGACCACAGCACCGCCGGCAAAGCCAATTAAAGTGCCGATGCCGCTTTTTACCGCCTGCTTAAAGGGCTGCCGGGCTATTAGTTCTCCCGTCACGGCACCTAAAAAGGGCCCTAAAATTACTCCCAGCGGTCCCAGGGTTAATAATCCCACCAGCCCGCCAATTATGCTGCCCCAGACGGATGCCTTGGTACCGCCGTAGTACTTTGCACCTACCGCCCCGGCAAGGTAATCCACTGCAAATACAAGTATCAGCAGTACTGCCTGGCCGATCCAAAAACCGGTGCTGAAAATTTCAAAGCCGTCTATCAAGCCGTAAACAACGATACCCAGTATAATCAGCGGGGCCCCGGGCAGCAGGGGAATTACCGTTCCTGCCAGCCCGGCGAGCATAATAATTAAAGCCGTTATTAAAGCCAACCAGTTCATAAAATCACCTTATAGCATGGGATTATTTTGATACCTGAACATATAAAAAATATGAGTAGACCGTTGTTACTAACAAAGGTACTAAAATTCCTGCCATCATGATGATAAAACCCGCCACCGGGGGAGTGAGAGCACCTGCCAAGGCTATCAAACCGCCAATGACCATTAATTTTCCCGCCAGGCGGTGCGTTTTGATCCATACTTCTTCACTGGCCAGTGTCCAGGGCACCCTTATGCCGATAAAATAGTTGGGCCTAATTTTTCCCATATAATTACCTAAGGCAATAAACAGCACCGGGATAAAAATACGCGTTAATAAACCGATGTTAATGCTGTACCCCAGTGCGGATAAGAGGGGCAGTAATGTGACACCCATCATGATTAATACCAGTATGGTTCTTATTTTAGCATAACTGGAGCCGAATTTGCTGTAATTATATTTTTGAGGATCAATTTGAGGCATAACGGTCATTAACACATAGATAACCAGGGGTAAAAGCGGCATTACCAGTGCCACCACCGACTTGTGGGAATAACCGTCCACTTCACCCCGGATATTCCAGTGACTGGGCACCTGATCCGGCAGTGCCGGATAAAAAGAGGCGCAGACACCCCAAAAGATAATGAGCGCCAGCACTGTAAGCCAGCTGAACTTCATGTTAAATTTACCGGTCATTTATATTCCCCCTTTTTTCCAACAGGTTGACAAACCAGCTTAAAACTTCGTCTAACACAGTGGTGTTTAAAGAGTAATAAATGTATTGGCCCCTTCGTTCATCCAGCACTAAGTCAGCATTTTTCAGCACATTCAGGTGATGAGAAACACTGGGGCGGGAAATGTTAAAATGTTCGGCAATTTCCCCGGCGGTTAAATCCTTATCCCGCAGCATTTTTAATATTTCCCTTCTGGTACTGTCGGATAACGCTTGAAATGTTTTCTGGATCATTACTGGTATCAGCCCTTCTTAGATATTTAGAAACTTATCTAATTATCTACATTATAAAGGTTCTTTTTTTAGAAATCAAGCTGGTGCCGGGCCCAGCACTATATTTTCGGGGTTTTTAGATTAATAAATATGGAGTATACTGAAATAGTACTAATTTAATTATCTGGAAGCAGAAGGCCGGGTGATAATGTAAATGAAAGAAACAGCATGGCGATTTATCGAAACAGATCCCCTTGATGCCTATACCAATATGGCGGTGGACCACGCCATATTGGAAAGTGTGGCCGCTGGAAAGTCGCCGCCAACCATCAGATTTTACCGCTGGCACCCGCCGGGGATAACCATTGGTTATTTTCAGAAAATCAATAAAGAAATTGACCTGGAAGCCTGCCGGAGAAAGGGGATAGATGTGGTGCGCCGGCTTACCGGTGGACGGGCTGTACTGCACCGGCATGAGCTGACATACAGTGTAATTGCACCGGAAAATCACCCGCAGGTGGCCGGTACAATTTTACAATCCTACCTGGCCATCAGCAGGGGACTGCTGGCCGGGTTGAAAAACCTGGGAGTGGAAGGCCGGATGGTTGAGGGAGCGGAAACACACCGGCAGAGTACCGCCGCCTGTTTTGACGCTCCATCCTGGTATGAATTGGTGGTCAATGGCAAAAAGTTAGTGGGCAGTGCCCAAACCCGCAAACGGGGGGTGCTGTTACAGCACGGTTCCGTATTGATTAAAGCGGACGATGATTTGTTATTCAGCCTGTTGAATTTTTCCAGTGAACAGGTGCGCCGGGCTGCCAGGAAAAGATTTGCCGGCAAAGCCACCTGCCTGGCAGCGGAAATGAATTACCAGCCCCCTTTTCACCGTGTGGCAGAGGCATTTAAAGCTGGATTTATGGAAGGTTTAGAGATACAATTATTTGATGGCGAGTTAACCGGTTTGGAAAAAAAACGGGCCGGAGAACTGGTGGACAGTCAATACCGCACCCGGCAGTGGAATTATAAACGATAAGTATAATGGATAGAATTAACATTAGAAATCAGCAGAAATTAATCCTTTAGTAAACTTTAGCAGCAGGGGAGGATATAGGGAGTGCGATTATGCCTGTCTGCCGCCGTTATAGGCGGCAAAATATCTTCAATGATCAGTAAATTGGCCGGCGGCAGGGGGTCGTCTCTGCCGGGGGTGGTGGCCCGGCGTATTTACCCCCACACGCTGCGCAGGCTGTCTGCCCAGGGAAATAGGGGAATTATTATGGTTACCGGTACCAATGGCAAAACCACAACCAACAACATGATTGCCGGTATACTGCAGGCAGGGGGACACAGGGTGATTTATAACCAGGAAGGAGCCAACTTAATTACCGGTGTTACCGCCTGTTTTATACGTTTTTCCACCCTTACCGGCCGGGTTAACTTTGATTATGCCTCGCTGGAAGTGGATGAAGCTTCCTTTCCCAAGGTGGTAAAAGAAGTGCGGCCGGAAATTGTGGTGGTTACCAACTTTTTTCGCGACCAGTTAGATAGATACGGAGAACTGGATAAAACTGTTCAGGTGGTAAAACAGGCCCTTAAAGAACTGAAAGATGTAACCCTGGTTTTAAATGCCGATGACCCGCTGGTGGCCCAGCTGGGACAAGCCACCGGCCATAATGCGGTATACTATGGCCTGGCAAAGCAGGAAGGTATGGAACGTACGGTTGCTCAAACCAGGGAATCCCGCTTTTGCCCCCGGTGCGGAGAAGAACTGCAATATAATTACTATCATTACAGTCAGCTGGGTGATTACAGCTGTACCCGGTGCGGCTTTAAACGCCCCCGGCCCGATGTTGAAGGCACCGGCGTCAGCACCACCATTGACGGCCTTCGCGCCCGGGTGTGCTGCGCCGGGGACTGTTACACAATAGCAGTGCAAACCGCCGGTTTTTATAACCTGTACAATGCCCTGGCCGCCTTTGCCGTGGGTCGGCTGCTGAACATAGAGCTTGCCACCATTCAATCGGGGCTGGAAAGGTATAAACCGGCCATTGGGCGGATGGAACGTTTTCGCTACCGGGGTAAACCGGTGTTTTTGAACCTGGTTAAGAACCCCACCGGTTATAACGAGGGATTGGCCACACTGCTGTCGCTGCCCGGCAGCAAAGATGTCTTTTTAGCCCTCAATGACAATGCTGCCGACGGGCGGGATATTTCCTGGCTGTGGGATGTGGATTTTGAAATATTAACCAGGCACCTGGAAGATTTACAAAGCTTTACCTGTTCCGGAACCAGGGCGGAGGAAATGGCCCTGCGGTTAAAATATGCCGGGGTGCCCACCGGTAAAATTACCGTGATACCGAGTTTGGAAAATGCCATTACCGCGGCGCTGCAGGGAGAAGCGCGAACCGCTTACTTATTTGCCACCTATACCGCTCTGTGGCCTTCCCAGAACATACTCTGCCGCCTGGCAGAAAAGGAGGAACACCATGCTGTCGGTATGCCATCTGTATCCTGATTTATTAAACCTTTACGGCGACCGGGGAAATGTGATAGCTTTTTTACAGCGCTGCCGCTGGCGTGATATTCCGGTACAGTTAATAGAGCTTAACGCCGGTGAAAGTATTGATTTTAACCGGGTGGATTTTTTGTTCCTGGGGGGCGGGTCGGACCGGGAGCAGAATTTAATGGCTGCAGACCTGGAAAAACATAAAGAATCACTGCGCGAGGCCATAGAAGACGGGCTGGTGGTATTAAGCATTTGCGGTGGGTACCAGCTGCTGGGGCAGTATTACCGCACGCCCCGGGGCGAAGAGATACCGGGCCTGGGAATTCTGGATCACTATACGGTGGCCGGCGAGAAGAGATTAATTGGCAATGTGGCCATAGAGATGAACCTGGATGGCCAATCCATTAAAGCCACCGGCTTTGAAAATCACGGCGGTCAAACATATTTGGGCAGTGTAGAACCCCTGGGTAAAGTGCTGGCCGGTTACGGCAACAACGGTAAAGACGGCACAGAGGGAGCCCGGTATAAAAATGTATTTTGTTCATACCTGCACGGCCCTCTACTGCCTAAAAATCATCAATTTACCGATTATCTTATTAAACTGGCTTTGCAGCGCCGGGGAATAGATAAACAATTAACCCCTTTAGATGACAGCTTTGAAAAAAGTGCCAATAATACAATGTTAAACCGGCTGCTCAAATAAACTGCGGGGCTTATTTGGCCCCTGCACCTCCGGAAGCACCTGTGTAAGCAGGTGCTTTGGGCTTTAATGTGAGCACGTTCACATATAAATAATTGTATGATTTGAATAATTTTCCTTATGAATTATTTTCCTGCAGCCGTTATTTATAAGCCTTTATCTATTTATTCTCAAATTAAAATTTTATCTGATTTTATTAAATTTTGGTTCACAAAACCCGCTTATTATAGTATTATATAGAAAAATTAGTTCGTAATTTCACTAACTTTAATTTTTAAAATATTGGGGATGCTGATAGAATAAACATTTCCTAAACGCATAGGGGGGAATGGCTGATGTGGAATAAAAAATTTATGTGTTTAATGGTTTTCAGCGGCATAAGTTCAATGGTTATAGGGCTCCCTTATATTTTAAAAATTTTTAGTTCTGTAAAAACTGAATTAACATCCTGGGGCATAGCCTCTGTATTTATAGGATTTTTATTAATCGCCTCTGCTGTGGCGGTAAGTCATATTAATACCAAGATAATAAGGGCTGTTTTGGCCCTGGAATATTCTGTTTTGGTGCTGCTGCAGGTTCCACCCGTTATGCTGTGGCTTTCGGAAAACAGCACTTATATTGCTGTGGGCACCGGGTCCGGGCAGCTTGCCGGCCACTGGGCTTTTTCTATTCCCCATCTAGTTCTTATGCTGATGGGTGTTGCAGTGATATACCGCATGCTGCAGTTTAATTTATCTCAACTGGAAGCGGAGTAAAAGAACAGCAGAAATCCACCGGTTGTATTCGGTGGATTTTTTTTACCAGCCTATTGTCAAATGGAGCATATTTTGTTATCCTGTGTGTAGGATATTGTATACAATATTACGGGGGTGGGGTTGATGAAATATCTCGTAACATGGGTTGAAGGAAACGAAGTGCAGTACCGTTTTATAGACTCCCCAGAGGAATTTGATAAAAATTTATATGAAGATTATCACCTGATTGTTGCTCCCCTGGAAGATGAATAGTTAAAAACAAATTAATAACTTTGAAAGTAAAAGCTGTGTTCAGAAAACACGGCTTTTTTTATTTTTTTATCCCTGTTATAACTTATTAAATTTGGTTCCAATCTTCTTTTTGTAACATATAATGCATATATTAATTTACAACTCTTATACAGACAATATGCGGCGCTTGTATTTATACAAGGTGCCCCTGCAATTTTAGGTTGGGGAGTGATGATAGCATGGATTTTTTCAAGCGTCTGGAAGAGTATCGAGCCAATGAGAAAAAAATGAATTGGGAAGGTACTTTTGCTGATTATTTAGAGATAGTTAAAAAAAATCCACAGGTATGCCAGTTATCCCATGCCCGCTTGTACAGCATGATAAAAGATGCCGGGGTAGAAGTTAAAAATGGTGTAAAGAGTTATAAATTTTTTAACAAAGAACTCTTTGGACTGGACAAAACATTGGAGAAACTGGTGGAGGAATATTTTCATCCCGCTTCAAGAAGGTTGGATGTGCGCAAGCGCATCCTGCTGCTGATGGGTCCGGTCAGCGGGGGTAAGTCGACGTTGGTAAACATGTTAAAGCAGGGGCTGGAGGAATACAGCCGCACCGATGCCGGGGCATTGTACGGTATAAAGGGCTGTCCCATGCATGAAGAACCGCTGCACTTGATACCCAGGGAACTGAGGGCAGACTTTATGCAGGAATACAACGTTTATATAGAAGGAGAATTGTGCCCCGCCTGCCGCAAGAGGCTGGAAACGGAGTATAACGGCGATATTATGAGAGTTCCGGTGGAACGGGTGATTCTGTCCGAGGACGACCGGGTTGGTATCGGCACCTTTGCCCCCTCTGACCCCAAAAGCCAGGATATAGCCGAGCTCACCGGCAGCATCGACTTTTCTACCATTGCCGAATACGGATCTGAAAGTGACCCCCGGGCCTACCGCTTTGACGGGGAATTAAACATCAGCAATAGGGGTTTGATGGAATTCCAGGAAATGTTAAAATGCGACGAAAAATTTCTTTGGAACCTTCTTTCCCTCTCCCAGGAGGGAAACTTCAAAGCGGGTCGTTTTGCTCTAATTTATGCCGACGTAATGGTGGTGGCTCACACCAACGAAAGCGAGTACAAAGCGTTTATTGCCAATAAAAAGAATGAAGCGCTGCAGTCCCGGATGATTGTTTTGAAAGTACCTTATAATCTCAAAGTATCAGAAGAAATAAAGATATATGACAAACTCATCAAGCAGAGCGATTTGAGAGATGTGCACATTGCCCCCCATGCCCTGCGGGTGGCGGCCATTTTTTCCGTGCTGTCCCGGTTAAAGGAATCTAAAAAACAGGGCATGGATATTGTGAAAAAAATGCGTCTTTATGACGGGGAAGATGTGGAAGGTTTCAAGCAGAAGGATATTTACGAACTGCAGCAGGAAGCGGATGAAGAGGGAATGAGCGGTGTAGACCCGCGCTATGTAATCAACCGCCTTTCCAGCGCCTTGATCCGTACCGACACCAAATGCATCAACCCGCTGGATGTATTAAGAGCATTAAAAGACGGTTTGGACCAGCATTCATCCATCACCAGGGAAGAAAGGGAAAAGTTGCTGAACTTTATTTCCATAGCCCGCCGGGAATATGACCAGCTGGCTAAAAAAGAAGTGCAGAAGGCCTTTGTATATTCCTTTGAAGATAATGCCAGGGTGCTGTTTGAAAATTACCTGGATAATGTGGAGGCTTACTGCAACGGGGTAAAAATAAAGGATCCCATTACCGATGAAGAAATTGACCCCGATGAGAGGCTGATGCGTTCTATTGAGGAGCAGATTGGTATTTCGGAAAATGCCAAAAACGGCTTCCGGGAAGAAATTCTCATTCGCCTGTCAACTTATGCCCGTAAAAACAAGCGTTTTAACTATAAATCCCATGAACGGCTGCGGGAAGCCATTGAAAAGAAACTTTTTGCCGATTTAAAAGATGTGGTTAAAATTACCACTTCTACTAAAACCCCCGATGCCGAGCAGTTAAAGCGCATCAATGAAGTTAGTGCCCGCCTGGTGGCGGATTATGGGTACTGTCCGGTTTGTGCCAACGAACTGCTGAAGTATGTGGGCAGTTTGCTAAATCGGTAGGTGATAGCCGTTATGGAAGGCAGCAGCTATATAGTTTCCAGGGAAGACTGGTCGCTGCACCGCAAGGGAGAGCTGGACCAGCAAAGACACAGGGAAAAAGTACGGGAGGCCATTAAAAAAAATCTGGCGGATATTATTACCGAAGAAAGTATTATTATGTCCGACGGCAAGAAAATTATCCGGGTGCCCATACGTTCGTTGGAGGAATACCGTTTTCGCCACAACTACCGCAGCCAGAAACATGCCGGCACCGGCAGGGGAGACAGCAAAGTGGGTGATGTTATTGGCAGTGACCCATCTGCATCCGGTGGCCCCGGCAAAGGTAAAGGGGCGGGAGAAGAACCCGGTGTTGATTACTATGAAGCCGATGTAAACATGGAAGAGCTGTCGGAAATGGTGTTTGAAAATTTAAAACTGCCTGATTTAAAGGAAAAACAAAACAAAAAACTGGCTTCAGAGGCCCTTGAATTTAGGGACATACGTAAAAAGGGTTTGCAGGGTAATATTGACCGCAAGCGCACTTTATTGGAAGTATTAAAGCGAAATGCCATGGAGGGCAAGCCAGGCATATACGGTATCAAGCCGGATGATTTAAGGTATAAAACCTGGGAAACTTCGTTTAAATATGAATCTGCCGCTGTTGTGATTGCCATGCTTGATACATCCGGTTCCATGGGACCCTTTGAAAAATACATTGCCCGCAGTTTCTTCTTTTGGATGGTGCGTTTTTTACGCTCTAAATACCAGCAGGTGGAGATAGTGTTTTTGGCCCACCACACCGAGGCCAAAGAAGTTACCGAGGAGGAGTTTTTTACCAAGGGAGAAAGCGGCGGCACCAGGTGTTCATCGGTGTATGAACTGGCTTTAAAACTAATTGAACAGCGTTACAGCCCCACGGACTATAACATCTATGCCTTTCATTTTACCGACGGCGATAATCTGAGCTCGGATAATGAGAAGTGTGTGAAACTGGTAAATAAACTGCTGGAATACTGCAACCTGGTGGGTTACGGTGAAATAGAGGGCCCTTATTATTACACCAGCACATTAAAAACTGCCTTTAGAAGGATTGAAAATCCCAAGTTTACTACTGTATCTATAAGGGATAAAAACGGTGTTTATCCGGCTTTGAAGGCCTTCTTCAGTGATAAAAGGGAAAACAGTACAGTGCGTATGATGCAGTCATATGAAGAATAAGCGGGGGAATAGTATGAACAATATGTCCGGAGAAATTAAGGAACTGGAAAGGGCTATTGAAGAAATTATTCACATTGCCAAGGGGTTGGGGTTGGATTTTTATCCCATGCGGTTTGAAATTTGTCCGGCCGAGATAATATACACCTTTGGTGCTTATGGTATGCCGGCCCGCTACACGCACTGGTCATTTGGCAAGGCATACCATAAATTGAAAATGCAGTATGATTTTAATCTCAGCCGGATTTATGAGATGGTTATTAACTCTAATCCCTGTTATGCATTTTTACTGGAGGGAAACTCGCTCATTCAAAACAAGCTGGTGGTGGCCCATGTACTGGCCCACTGTGATTTTTTTAAGAACAACGCCTGGTTTAGAAATACCAACCGGGATATGCTGGAATCCATGTCCATTGCCGCCCAGCGGTTTAGAAGCTATGAACTGCGGTACGGCCGGGAAAGGGTGGAGCAGTTTCTTGATGCGGTGATGGCAATCCAGCAGCACATCAACCCGCACCACAGCATAAAAGAACCCGGGCCAAAGAAAAGGGACTGCTGCAGTGAGCGCCGGCAGACGCCCTACGATGACTTGTGGGACCTGGATAAACCGAAGGGCTGTTCCTGCGGCAGCGGCTGCCACAAAAAAACCCGTCGTTTTCCGGAAAAACCGGAACGAGATCTAATGTTGTTTATGATGAAACATGCCAAGGATTTGGAAGAGTGGCAGCGGGACATTATTTCTGTACTGCGGGATGAGATGCTTTATTTTTGGCCCCAGATGCAGACCAAAATTATCAATGAGGGATGGGCCAGCTACTGGCACGTGAGGATAATGCGGGAGCTGGACCTGGATGAGTGGGAAGCGGTGGAGTTTGCCAAAATGCATGCCGGGGTGATACAACCTTCAACCAAAAGTATTAACCCCTATTACCTGGGGATAAAGATTTTTGAAGACATAGAAAAACGCTGGGATAACCCCAGTGAGGAGGAAAGACAGAAATACAACCGCAAAGGTGGCGAGGGCAGGGAAAAGATATTTGAGGTAAGAAGTATTGATAATGATGTCAGCTTTATCAGGAACTATTTAACTAAAGAACTGGTGGAAGAACTGGACCTGTATCTCTTTCGCAGGGTTGGCCATGATTATAAAATAACCGATAAGGATTGGGAAACGGTTAGGGACGGGTTGATAAAAAACTTGACCAACTGCGGCGTGCCCTATATTGTGGTGGAAAACGGGGACTATGGGAAGCGGGGAGAGCTGTATTTGAAACACTGCTACGAGGGTTTAGAGCTGGATGTGGTGCATTTAGAAAAAACACTGCCCCATGTTTATCTAATCTGGGGCCGCCCGGTACATTTGGAAACCAAAATTGATGAAAAACCTGTACTGTTTAGTTATGATGGGGAAAAGATAACAAAAAAATTTATTTAACTAAGTTTGCGAGCATCGTTGTGTGCAGAACCGGGGGATTTAAGGCGATGCTCGCAAAACCGCCTTTGACCAAATGATAGTTGTTGAGAAAGGTTAAAATATAAAAGAACTAAGAATGGGTTTGAATGTTTGGAAGGCAAATTAAAATAGACTAAAAGATTACTAAACTTGTTAAAGCCCTTCAAAAAAATATAAACATAGATTCTGTTATCTTATTTTGGTTCCCATGCTAAAGGTACAGCTGATAAAAGCTGATAAAGATAGTGATATTGATGTTGCTATAATTTCACAAGAGTTTGGAAAAGAGACTTTAAAAGAGAAGCAATTTATTGAAGTGCATACATTTTCACCGAATGAAATATGGAAATTCGTTCAACCGGTAAAGTAATATGGTCAACAGTTTCGGTGTCTTAGTCCCCACGCTTAAAAAGCGGAGCCTTCCACGGCATTTTGGTGATTAAAGTAGTATTAAAATGTTAAATTTAGTCTGGGGAGTCAAAAAGTAAGGAGAGACTGCTATGACAAGACGACAAAGAAGAGTCTACACCGATGAATTTAAAAAATTATCATAGCTAACTAGTCAAGGTGTGTCATATTTAAGTGAAATTTTTGCCACCAGCATTAGAATTAATAAGAGATTACTTTGAAGAGTAATCTCCTAATCCATAATATTTAAAATATCATGGAAGGGTAATGTTTATGAAAGAAAAGAATTTAAATTATTATCTATCATTAACATATAAAATAGTTTTACACCCTGCAGAGGAAGGTGGCTATGTGGCAGAAATATCAGAATTGCCTGGCTGTTTATCCCAGGGAGAAACAAAAGAAGAAGCACTAGAGATGATTGAAGATGCAAAAATAGCATGGATAGAAACGGCGTTAGAATTAGGCAGGGAAATTCCGGAACCTGCTCCAGATGATAAGTTTAGCGTCAACAACCTTATACTAACTCTATAATAATTTCATTACTGCCCTTCGCGAAATCAGGACGGGGACTTCCCGGCGGGAAAGTTAAAATCATCTTTCAAAAATGTTGATTTTCAAATAAAAAAGTTAGGAAATTGGTGGAGCGGCATGCGTGCCGTAAGGGATGCGTCCCGATGCCACCAATTTTTTATTTTATTGAGGGAAAATCTGTTTTATTTGGTATTAACATAATTCCTCTACCAAACGCGCCGTAAAGCCCCCAGATTCATCCGTGGGGTTTGTACTGTGAGAAAGATAACGAAATCGCCAGAAATGTATTAAAATGCTTATTATCCTATGTTAATATTAAATTAGGAGGGTTGGTTAAATGTCTAGCGAGAGTATAAAACCAACTGCCATTGACATTTTTAGCGGAGCAGGCGGTATTACCTGTGCTCTTAAGGATGCCGGTTTTAACGTTTTGTGCGGTATAGAATTAGACGAAGTTATAGCGGAAAGTTATAAACTAAATTATAGTAGTAAAATTATTATTAATGATATAAGAAAAGTTACGTTAGAGGATTTGATATCGGCCTGCGGAGTTACACCTGGGGAACTGGATCTTCTTGCGGGATGTCCTCCCTGTCAGGGCTTTTCTAAACAGAATGTAAAAAAAGGAAAAAAGGATTTAAGAAATTATCTGGTATTTCAGTATTATAGAATGGTAAGGTTACTAAAACCTAAATATATTTTTATGGAAAATGTTCCCGGGATACAGAGGCATAAATATATATTTGATAAATTTATAGAACTGCTTGAGACGGGATGGGGAAGGAAGGATAGGCCGTTATACTATGTGCATTATGATGTCGTGAATGCGGCTGATTACGGGGTTCCTCAAAACAGATTACGCTTCGTATTGATCGGTAAAAGAAGGGATATTGCGTTAAATGAGAGCGAAGCTGAAAGTATTTTTGCAAAACCAACCCATATAAATCCCGAATTATTGACAGAAGACTGCGGGTTAAAAAAATGGGTCACCCTCAAGGAAACGATAAGCCACCTAAAAAAAATTAAAGCGGGTGAGACATGTAAGGAAGATAAATTGCATAGAGCGGCTAACTTAAGCGAGTTAAATCTTCTTCGGATGAAATACACGCCCAAGAACGGTGGTAGCAGAACGGATTGGCCGCAAACCGTACGGAATGATAAGGGTGAGCAAATAGAGTTATGGTTAAAATGTCATAAAAAAAGGGGGGTTGGATATAAGGATGTATACGGGCGTATGGATTATAATAAGGTTGCCCCGACATTAACCGGCGGATGCTGTACGATTTCGAAAGGTAGATTCGGTCATCCCGTCGAGGACAGGGCAATAAGCCTAAGGGAGGCTGCTCTAATACAAACATTTCCGCCGGATTACAAATTTACCGGTTCTTTCGGTAAGATAGCATTACAGATCGGTAATGCGGTACCGGTAAAAATGGGAAGAACTTTTTTTGAATGTATTAGGAAGGATATTGAGAAGGATGTGTAAAAGTCCTTCTTTTTTTATTGCTATCCATTTACTACCTCATTGCTGCTTATATTTACATATTTTTTATTATTTTAAAAAATTTCCGGATAAGTTACATTAATTGCCAAAAGCAGAAGGATTTTAACATGTATTTGAGAATTATATAACAAGAAATAATAAGTTTTATAAATTAGAGAGGGAGACGAGTGGGTTTTGGGAAGAATTTACCGGTTAACTTACCGTGATGAAGAAATCAATCTTCACGAATTCGAAACTGTAACTATAGATTACTGTAAGAAGATATATGAAAAAGGAAGGAGTTCCGTAATTGCCGGACCGTTCGGTTATCTAATCGTACCCCTTGCTATAGAATTAGTACTGCATGACTACACCGTAAATATTCCTACCAAAAAGGATCCCAAGAAACGTCCTAGTATGCTGCTTATCGCAAGATCCAGCGTTATAAGAAAATTTCTTGAAAAAACATACATTTACGTTGAAGATGTTATGAAACTTTCTATTAGAAAGATTAACCTTCTTATAGACGAGTATAAGAAAGGTTTAGACTTGAATATGGATGATCCCTATAACTGTCACCTGTACTGGAGTTATTATATTAAAAAAAGGTATATAAGGGAAAGAATTCCGCAAAAACTACCCGTGCACTATTTTTTTCCTGCCGGTTATGTACGTAAGGACGGAAACGTATCGATAATCGGTAGCCGCGATTACTTCGGAAGATACGACGGACAGTCTCCCGTATTTTACCTTTCTTCATCACCCGATGTAGTAAACCGCTGCCCGAAATGCGACTATATACTCTGCGATTATTCTCACATTAGAGAGAGTGACCCCGTGGTAGGTGATGGAAGTATTCCGATTATACATATTTTTGATAATATAACCGATTATAGAATTCCGAAGGTACGTAACGGCGATGCCGAGGTATTTCTTTGGTCTTCCGGAATGATAAGGGCACATGAGAATAAATGCGACATTTGTGACGGCGGCAAAAATTCCCCGTTTTCTTCGGGGATTTATGAGATCCGAAATATGAAGAAGCGCAGGATGCCGATGATAATCAGGTGTGAAGATCGCCTTGATAAGGATTTTAACGAATTAGGTAAGAATTTAAGGAAAATGTTAAAGCTTCTTAAGAAATTCGATTACGGTAGGGAGGTTAAAGAAGTTATCAGAAGGGCTTCGTATGCATACAGAATGCTTATGGAGCTTCCTGTAAAACCGGAATTATACGATATTATTGCTGGAAAAACGGGAAATACCTTCACCATTTTGGACCTGCTGGATGAACTTACATCGGTATCCCGTACGATGTATTTGGATGATGGAGACATGAAGGTTCTTATTTACGAGACGAGCAGAGTATTTCATAGGATTAACGAACTGCTGGATGAGAACAACGAGAAGATGAATAATATTCTGAATATTGTTAATAGACAGGTGGAATCGGGGCTCAAAACGATTATTGTTACAATTAATGCTACATCGGCCATGGCTTTGAAAAAATTTCTCTCCGAAAAATTCGGGTGGGAAAAGTATGGTCCTGAAGGAGCGGGTTTATACGTAACTTCCTATAAGGGCCTAAAACGGCTGGTTAAAGAGCTACATAATGATGGCGTTAATCCCGATACGGTTGTTATTACCGGAATTGATTGGATTAAATTACCGGAAATCATTCTGATACCGCCTGCTAAGGGAACGATAATGGTTCTGTATGATGAGGAAATGCGTGGCCTTAAGATTATGCTGCAGGGGGTTAGAAACAGAATCATCCAAACGGGACGTAATAAGAAAGAATTTCTTTTAAAAGCAAAGGTATTTGAAGAAGACGAAGATTTTTTGAGAGAACTGGCAGATGCCGTATCGAATATTCTGGGTGATAAGGTTAGAAAAACAGGCTTGCACTCGGACCTGCTTGCTATGCTGTCTGGAGTTGCTACTTCAATTAGCGAAGACGGCCTTATACCGCTCTTTTCCGTACGGGGAGGAGAGGCGGTACACCGTAGCGGTACTCATACCGTAGAAGCAAGGGAAATTATATTTACGGACGGGAGCAGAATGTTCTGCGCCGCCGACGATAATCTAAAGAAAATTGAAGGAGTTAGCGGAGCTATTTATAGCATTAAGGTAAAAAAATTAAAGGCTGGCGATAGGGTAGTTATAATCAGGGGTAATGCCAGGAACAGCCTGTACGACCTGATATTAGAAAAAAATGAAGAACAGCCGCAGGTAGATCTGGATACGAAGTATATCAGATTCTGGCAGAGAAGTATCAACGATGCATTTTACAGAAGAGGGTTAACATATGAAGAAATTCATAGTATGCTCGTACGTTTAGGAAGCCGCATAACATCTTCCGCGACTATCGGTAACTGGATCAGGGGAGATGTTATGGGGCCTGAAGATCCCGAGGATATAAAAAGGTTAGGAATCGTATTGGGGTTGGACGAGCTAACGAAGAGCTGGAAGATGATATACCGGGCCATGAAGAGGCTGAGAAGGATTCATAGGGTGGTAGCAGTACAGCTTAATAGGGTCATAATAGCTTCTTCTTCAACTAACTTATTAGTCGAACCAGATGACGAACTTGTAGAGTGGGGGTTATCCATGGCTGATTTTAGGGATGCTTTAACGGTTAAAACGATAGAGGAAATATCCGAAGCAATAAAGTACGTAAAGCCCGGATATACGGGAATAATTTTTACGGTTTAAAGGGGGGATATTTTATGAGCTTATCGAAGGCCGATGAATATGCCGTAAAGGAGAAATTATGTGAATATTTAATTAAAAGGATTACCGAATGCACTTCGGGATCGGGTAAGGGTGAGGATGGAGAGTACTGTCTTTACGAACGTCCCAGAGACACCTATTTTGTCGGGAGCCTGAGACCCAATTCTGCCGTATCGGAAGTAGAACTGTCGGAAAACGAACTGAGATCCGAGTTTCATTCCAGACTTTCTCCCTATGCACTCGGTTTCGAGTGCAGGTTGAAAATCAGCAACCGGGATGCGATGCTAAAAATCAGACCTAATATGTCCCTATATTACAGAATAGTTCCCGATTTGGAACAACAGAAAAGGATAAAGGGAGCCAGGGAACTGGCGGTGGTATTTAAGCGTTTAAGACCGAATTTTCCTTTTATAACTGTAAATTTATCATTACTGATAAGGGAAGGTAAAAAAATAATAAGTTCTTCCGACGAACCGTTTAAGCGGGTTATGGAAGACATTTATGAAGAAATCAAAAGAGATTCTAAGGCATTCAAAAAAATACCCGAAAGGAAGCTGTCCAAGAATCCAGATGAGAGTCCTGATAAATACGAAGAATTTTTTAACGAACTAATTAGGGATGCGACGCATGGAGATGTGAACCTGCCGAAATGGAAGTTCGAACTGCATATCGAGCTTAATCCCGTTGAAAATGATGTTTACCTTTTAAAGGTTTTACTGGTTAATACTGGAGAGGATAGGGATCCCGTCGGTACCGAGAAGATGGAGGATAGCTTTATATTTGATGCTTCTATCGAGACATCGTTTGTTTCTGCGGAGTTAATACCTTTCGAGTTTAATTCTCTAAAGGATAGTTATAGATACGATACTATAATGCCGGCGATAGGACTAAACTGTACCGTTGAGCCGCTTTACGGGGATGACCACGGCAGAGGATTAAAAACTGTTAATGCACCGGTGGTGAGACAGAAAAGGTACGGTACCAGGACTCAACTTCCTAAAAAAATAGGAGGTAGAAAGCTGACGGAGTTAACCTTTCGGAGTTTAAGCGATGACCCGATAAATGTTTTAGAGGAACTTTTGAAAGATATGGAGGATTATTACGGGTACTGGGAAGCAAATAAGAACGAATTTTTGAAGGATGCAAGGTATGAAGAGGAATTTAAACGGGATCTGGATAACTTCAGGGCAGAAATCGATAGGTATAAAAAGGGAATAGAAGTACTGAAAAATCATAAGTATGAAATGCTAAATAAAGCATTTAGGGTAATGAACGAGGCCTTTATAAAAAAGAACGAAATTGCCGGAAGGGGATACGAGGGGTGGCGACCGTTCCAGCTGGTGTTTATAGTTTCCCAGCTGCCCGACCTTGCCGCCCAGCATTGGACGGATGATTTTAAGGATAGTAATTCTATTGAAAGTCCAGTGGTGTTATGGTTTCCCACGGGCGGCGGGAAGACGGAGGCATATCTGGGCCTAACGATATGTAATGCCTTCTTTGACAGGTTAAGAGGAAAGACTGCCGGATTAACGGCACTGTTCAGATTTCCTTTAAGGCTTCTTAGCGCCCAGCAGCTGGAAAGACTTACGGGAATTATAGGTGCTGCGGAACTGATTAGGGAGGAAAGAGCAATAAAGGGTGAACCCTTCAGCGTTGGTCTTTGGGTAGGCAGTAGCCAAACGCAAAATAATATTTATTATAGATCGAATGCAGAACAAATTAATGATGATCCCGATAGGGATAAAAAATACAGAAAGGTACACGTATGTCCCTTCTGCGGCAGGGAAAGCGTTAAAATCAGATTTGATTTTGATGAGTGGAGACTGGTACATGAATGTACCTCCGACAGTACCGTTTGCAGCTGGGGAGGTAGGGCACTGCCTATATACATTGTTGACGACGAAATATACAGATACCTGCCTACGGTAATAGTATCTACGGTTGATAAGATAGCACTATGCGGTTATCAGACCAAATTTGGCAACCTGTTCGGAGACGTAAGATATAAATGCGATAAGCATGGATACCTATGGGAAGATAAATGCCGGTATTGCGGCGGAAGAAAGGTGGCAAGGGTTGATGATTCCGTAAAACGGCTAATGGTACCGACCCTGCAGGTTCAGGATGAGATCCACCTTGTAAAGGAAGAACTGGGGGCTTTTGATTCTCATTACGAGACGTTTATCGTAAAAATGCAGAAGGATATATCCGGCGGTAGGGCCTGGAAGAACATAGCATCGACGGCCACCATAAAGCGTTACGAATATCACGTAGATCAACTATACTGCAGGGATGAGCCCTATAGATTTCCGGTACCGGGTCCTTCATGGGAGGAGTCCTTTTACAGCGATACGGATACCGGGAGGATAGGAAGATACTTTCTAGGGATAATGCCTCATAACAAAACGCACATCAACTCTACGGTTGAAATACTGTGGTACTTCCACAGAGAAATTCAGAGGTTAAGGAAGCTTTCCGCTGCCGAATTTGCGGATGCTATAGGAGTAACGGAATCGCTATACGATAAGCAGGTGGAAGAAATTCTGGATGAGTATGAGGTTAGCCTGACGTACGTTCTTACGAAAAGGGGAGGGGATCAGGTAGCGGAGAGTATTGCCAGTCAGATCAACCTCTATCTGACCAGAGACGGATATACTGCGGTAAGAAATGAAATGATGACGGGCGGTACCGAGGGATATCGCATTACCGCATTACTCAAGGAAATGCAGGAGGACTACAAAAATAAAAAGCCCGAGGACAGAATTAGATCCGTTACCGCTACGAGCATGATCAGCCACGGTGTGGATATCGAAAGATTCAATTTCATGGTCTTTTTCGGCATGCCCAGGCAAACGGCCGAATATATCCAGGCTTCCAGCCGTGTTGGAAGAAAAAGTCCCGGAATATCGATTATCTGTTTTGCACCAGCTAGAGAGAGGGATAGAAGTCACTATCATTATTTTTCTAAATATCACGAATATACGGAGAGATTAGTAGAGCCTCCGGCTATAAATAGATGGTCAAAGTTCAGTATCGATAAAACCCTGCCCGGGATATTCAGTGCCCTCATACTGAACAGGTATTCAAGACTACATAATAAGAGTTTGTTTAAAAAGAAAGCATGGTATCCGGTAATTTCCTCGCTCGATATGGATGAAGTTAAGGAGTATTTACACGATGCCTACAGAACCGATCTACCCCCGGGAAGCGAATTTAAAAGTGAAATTGATAAAAAACTGACGGATATTGTATACATACTTGCAAACGAAAGAACAAAAGAAAGTCTACCGTTAGCTTTAGGTTACCCGCCGTTAATTCATAAACCGATGAGAAGCCTTAGGGATACGGACGAGCCTATATATTTTACTGAAAGTTATAGGGTAAGAAGCCTTTTAAAACAACTATTAAGGAAATAAAATAGTGTGATTTAATTTAGGAGGGGTGGTAAAACGGTATGAATAGAGGCAAGCAGCAGGTTTTATACAATTACCTGCCCGGTACCACATTTGATTACGATGGCGGTAACGTTATTTGTATTGTGACGGATATAGATGGGATTGAGGAGAGAAACATAAATGAAAAAAGAATACTACAGGAAATAGGAAGATATATTTACGGCACGTCTTCTAACCCCAGGTGGTCTAAAGGAAGGGTTATAGGATTTCCGGATAAGAAAGATTTTTATTCCGATTATAACGGGTTTATTTTCGAAGAACCAGAGAACGTAAGGTTTGATATTTTTCCCCTTGTATTCAGATGTATAAAATGCGGTAGGGTTTATCAGTACGAATCACATGAGAAGTTGAAGGCCAGAAACCCTGGGGTGATATGCAATCATAACTGCGGTGATAATGGAAGACTAAGGCAGATCTATCACGTGTTCGTACACCAATGCGGTGAAATAGAGCCGTTAAGCATTCCGTACGGGTGTAACAAACACGGTTATAATCACATAGCTCTGGACGAAAGAAGGAGCCAGAAGGCCAGAGATTTCAGATGGGTATGCCTGAAATGTAATGCAGAAATTGCTCCTGTATTTAAGAGGTGCGTGAAATGTTCTTCTAAGGGTAAAGAAGATTGTAGTATGGTTCTTACTCCTCACAGAGCCAACTTAACGTATTACCCGCATTATATAAGGCTGGTAGATGTAGGCGACGGAATATCTGTTGCTGATATTGATAAAAAGAAATGGATTATGTCAGAATATTTGGGGTTAAGATCACCAAGATCTGTCCTAACTAAAGAAGAAAGAAATAAAATGGAAACTTACGAACGTGAGCTTAAAAACCCGGAGTTGCCCGAGCCGGTAAAGGAATACTTAGAGGAAGAACTCACAAAAATTAAATCAAAAATAGAAAAAGATAACGATATAGGCAAAATTAATACGGAAGGGATAGACGATACCGGTTTTACGGAGCTTAGCGAATATACTTTTGTTCTCAATAAGCTTAAAAACGAAAACATAAGTCAACGGGCGGAAAGATTAAGAAAAGAGCGACCCGGCAGTGAAGGGATACTTTTAGCAGCAGAGGATGCGGTTAAAAAGTTCGGTTTTGAGGACATTCACCTTATAGAAGAATTTCCGGTTATTACGGCTGTTTTCGGGTATACGAGGGTATCATTTGAACCGGTAGACAACCGTAACGGAAGGAATATAGAAACTGTTATTAAAGCATTTCCTAGACGTAGGGACGGAAGGGTACCCGTTTACGTTGATAGGGGAGGAACGGAAGCACTTTTATTTAGACTTGATCCCCTAGCAGTTACAGAATGGTTAAAGGGCAACGGTCTTTCTGTTAATCTGTATAATTCCGATAAAGCTAAGCTGAAGATGCATTACCTACAGAATATAGCTAATATTGATAGATATGCGATGCTAAATGAAGAAGATGAAGTTACATATTACGTTTTTAACCTACTGCATTCCCTCTCCCACTGCTTTATAGGGGCGGCTTCGCTGATAAGCGGCTTCGAGAAGATGGGAATGGCGGAATACATATTTCCACGGGAACTTTCCTTTGTAATTTACAGTAACAAGACGGTATTTACCATAGGTGGCTTTCATACTCTATTTGAACAAAGTCTTGCGGAATTGATGGAGAAATGCCTTGACCCGGAACTCAGACTTTGCGTTTACGATCCCGTATGCATTTCTAAAGGCGGATCGTGTCACGGTTGTATGCATCTACCTGAAATCACCTGTTCATATTTTAACAGACAGCTGGGCCGGGTGTTTCTATATGGAGGAGAATTAAATGGAAGAAAGATTAAAGGCTTCTGGGAGAACCTGAAGGGTGCGTTTCGTAGATGAGCGTTAATTTGGCAATGGCATTTAGAAGCAGACCGAAACTTCTCCAAAGATTGAGCGGTATCATTCTGTACTTAGGCGGTGAGAAAAAGAATTGCTTTACGGTCGGGGAAATACTTCGATACTTCAATGAGGGAGACGACCCCCTAATTTACACCTTCGTACTGGAGCTAAAAAGGAAGGGAATAATTGATATTGTTAAGGATCATGTCAGTTCGGATCAAATTGCTTACCGGTTAAAAAATAAGCTCGAGCTTCTAAGGAATGTGTCGGAGGCGGAGGTGATAATTAATAATCTCGGGGAACTGGAAGACAGACTAATACCCGATAATAGATACGTGCTGATGGGAAATATACCGGATGATTACAGGTGTATCAGAAGAATAAGGGTAGCCGAAGTACTTCCGATTTTTTCCGAACTTCACTGTATTATATCGAATGCTGAAGAAGAGCTGATAATTCTTAATCCCTTTTTCGACCGTTATGCAGTTCAAGAACTGAAAAATGCTTTAATATATAGCATGCAGAGGGGTGTTAAGGTAAGGATAATAACCAGATACCTAACGGGGGAAAGAAGGGATAATATGGAAGCCCTCGAACCGTTTCTTATTGAAGTGAAAAAGAAGGACCTACGTTCCCGTATAAAGCTTTATCTGTACCAATCCAAGAATGAATCGGAAGGGAATTTTTTCGATTTTCATGCCAAGATGATTATAGCGGATAAGGGTAAGGTTGCATATTTAGGAAGTGCTAATTTAACCGAATACGGTTTGGGGAACCGACTGGAACTTGGGGTAAAAATTGAAGGTGGAAACGTCAAGATATTACATGATCTGGTCAATTACCTATTAAAGAGCGGTTACGTTAGAAGCATCGATAGTTTTTAGCGATGGATATATAATAGAGGAAGGTGTGAAGCTAAAATTGGTTAAAAGAATATGGAGCAATGAGGAACACATAATCGCTTTTTATCTTTATCGATTCGGTTACGAAGAACTTGGGGTAAATTATTCCCGAATTGCCGAGATAATGGGAAGAACCCCCGATTCTCTGATAATGAGATTCGCAAATTTTTTAAATGTTGAAAAGAAAGGGTCGGGCCTGAGCGGTGGGGGAGAGAAGGCTAGAGAAATTTATAAAAGGTATAAGGATACGCCTAAGGATGAGCTAAGGAAGATGGTGGTAAATATTCTTCTTAGTGCTGCTTCGAAAAGTAACGAATAAGATCAACTTTTGGAAGAAAGCATATTTGCACATAATCGGGAAACGGGACAAACGGTGCATTCGGGGTTATACGTACTGCATACATCTGCAGCAAAATCCAGAAGACCGTAATTATATAACCTGCTATCCGAATTATCCATAAGTATTTCGGCAATTTCCATAATTTTACGGTTAGGTTTATGCCCGGGATAGCTTAGATTAAGAAATCTCCTGAATACCCTTATAACGGTGGAGTCTACTACGGGATACGGAAGGTTAAATGCAAAAGATAGAACCGCATGTGCGGTGTAAGTACCGATTCCCGGCAGGCTAATGAGTTCATTTTTATCGGACGGTATTACCCCGTCGAATCTTCTTACTATTTCTTCGGCCAGATCTATAAGGTAACGGGTACGCTTACGTAGGCCCAGAGGTGTTATGAGGAGACTAAGATCGTTCTCATCGGCTACCGATAATGAGAAGATGTCTGGATAACTGCTTATTAAATTCAGATAAACGGGTACGACCTGTACCGCACGTGTTCGTTGAAGAAGTATCTCGGATATCAGTACACGGTAGGGATTGCGGGTGTTTCTCCAAGGAAAGGGCCTACCGTTATTCCGAAACCATGAAATTATTTCCGTTCTGAAGGTTGATATCGTTTCCGAAGAAAGACTAAACATGGAAAAATTACTCCCCAGTTTAATTTATGTTTAAGTATATCATAAAGAACCATAAACTGCGGCCTATTACTTGAAGGTATTGCCGGTTTCTTTTTACTAGTTAGTAGTTTTAACCTTCCCATGTTTTAATGAACTAGAAACGTAAGGCGAAAAAACTATATTTTAGGAAGCCCGCCGGGAATCCTCTCCAATTCATTAGAGAGATGGGTAGACCATCATATTGGTGGTATCATTCCGAAATCCCATAATTGCTCAAGGTAATTAAATCTTTTTACTTTATAACGGGAATTTTTGGCTAAAAACTTTACTTGCAAGGAGTGCCATGTAGATTTATAATAAGCTGCAAGGTAACAAACTAAATTAAGTGCATCAAAGAAGAGCACGCAGTTAAGGCGAAGAAGCCTGCAGGGGAGATGTCCCTGCGGGCTTTATGACTTTTTAAAGGCAAAGATGCCCGCAGGAAATGTTTTCCTGGGGGATTTACTTATTTAAGGGTAAAGGTGCCATACAACCACTATGCAGCGTGGTTACACGGGACGTATTGTTCCCTTATGAAGCGAGGGTGCTATTCCAAGGTATCAAACAACGCTTGGAAAAGCCCCTTTTTTTATTTTGTGGGGTGTTCTAACCAGAGGGAGTTCCGCCGGGAAACAGGCGGTTGATAACCAAAATAAGGAGTGAGGAGAATTATGACCAGAAAAATAGCAATTTACGGTAAAGGTGGTATCGGTAAATCCACAACCCAACAGAATACGGCGGCAGCGCTGAATTATTTCTACGGGAAGAAGATAATGATTCACGGTTGTGATCCCAAGGCGGATTGCACCCGCTTAATCCTTGGGGGGAAGCCCCAAGAAACGGTGATGGATACCCTGCGGGAAGAGGGGGAAGAAGCTGTTACTCTGGAAAGGGTGGTAAAAACCGGGTTTGGCGGGATAAAGTGCGTTGAATCCGGCGGTCCCGAGCCGGGCGTGGGCTGCGCTGGCCGGGGTGTGATTACTGCCATCACCCTAATGGAGGAAGCGGGTGCGTATACTCCGGATTTGGATTTTATTTTCTTTGACGTGCTGGGCGACGTGGTATGCGGTGGTTTTGCCATGCCGGTGCGTGAGGGCAAGGCGCAGGAGATTTACATTGTGGCTTCCGGCGAAATGATGGCCCTCTACGCCGCCAACAACATCTGCCGGGGCATGGTGAAATACGCCGAGCAAAGCGGTGTACGCCTGGGCGGAATCATTTGCAATAGCCGTAATGTTGACGGGGAAAAAGAACTGCTGGAAGAGTTTTGCGATAAACTGGGCACCCAGATGATTCACTTTATACCCCGGGATAACATTGTCCAAAAGGCGGAGTTCAACCGTCAGACGGTGACGCAATACAATCCCACCTGTAATCAAGCCATGTCCTATAAAGAGCTGGCGGGAAAAATCATTGACAATGACATGTTTGTCATTCCCAAACCCATGACCATGGATGAAATGGAAGACCTGGTAGTTAAATATGGACTTCTTGACTAAGGGGGTTAAGATTATGAAAATGATTCGAGCTGTTTTAAGGCCCGAAAAAACCGAGGAGGTAGTTGATGCCCTGGCTGATGCCGGGTACGTAGCATTAACCAAAATGGACGTAGTGGGCCGCGGTAAGCAAAAGGGCATTCATGTGGGCAGCGTTTATTATGATGAACTGCCTAAAGTAATGATTATGCTGGTGGCTGAAGATGAAAATGTAGAGCAAATTATTGATATTATTAATCGTTCCGCATATACGGGGAATTTTGGTGACGGAAAACTGTTCATCAGCCCGGTGCAAGAAGCCTATACCGTAAGGACGGGCGCCAAAGGCTTATGAAATGGGGAGGTGCTGCAGCAGTGAAGGAAATAGTGGCCGTTATCCGCACTAATAAAATGACCAGGACCAAAGAAGTATTGAGTACCCTCGGTTTTCCGGCAATGACTGCCTGTAAGGTCATGGGGCGGGGTAAACAGAAAGGCCTGAAGCAGGAAGTTTCTTTCAAGATCAGTTCAGAAGTATTAAGCCAGGAAAGCAGTATGAGATATATTCCTAAAAGACTTATCTCCCTGGTTGTCAACAACGAAGATGTATCTCTGGTGGTAGAAGTAATCACCAGAGTCAACCGCACCGGCGAGGTCGGTGACGGGAGGATCTTTGTTTGCCCGGTGGAAGAAGCTGTCCGGGTGCGGACGCAGGAAAGAGGCAGGGAAGCAATTTGCTGAGGAGGGTATATAGATGCCGCTGGTAACTTTAAAATGTGATGAATTAATTCCCGAAAGGGGAAAACACACTTACATTACCGACCAAAAAAATCCGGTAATCCCGCTTTGTAATACAAAAACCGTTCCGGGTGATATGACCGAGCGCGGGTGAGCTTTTGCCGGCTCACGCGGGGTCGTGGGCGGACCTATTACCGATGTTATACACATGGTGCATGCCCCGGTGGGGTGCGCCTGGTATACCTGGGGTACGCGGCGCCACCTGTCTGATCTTTATACCTGGGCTCTCCCGGGTAAATTGACCAACGTGGCGTTCAACCGCCGTTACTGTACTGTTACCGATATGGAAGAAAAAGATGTTGTTTTCGGGGGAATGAAAAAATTAAAGAAGGCTTGCCTGGAGGCCTTCCGCATGTTTCCTGAAGCCAGGGGAATGGTTATTTATACCACCTGTACCACCGGCCTAATAGGGGACGACGTATCTGCCGTGGCGCGGCAGCTGGAGGAAGAAACGGGAAAATTTATTCTCTATGCTGAAGCGCCGGGATGTTCGGGGGTAAGCCAATCCAAGGGTCACCACGTTGCCAATCACCAGTTTTTCCGGCAGATTAGAAAGTTAAGGGAAAAGCGGCCGGACTTGTGCATGAAGGAAGAGGAGAAAACTCCTTATGACATCGCTTTAGTGGGCGAGTACAACATTGACTGGGATACAAAAGTGATTTTACCCTTGTTTGAAAAAATGGGGGTACGGGTAATTGTCACTTTTACCGGTAATTCCAGGATAGAAGATCTGATTAAGATGCCCGATGCCGAGTTAAATGTCGTTCACTGCCAGCGATCGGCCACCTACATTGCGGAGTTAATTCAGGAGGGGTTCGAGGTACCTTATGTTGGCTGCTCCCTGTTCGGTATTCAGCAGACATCCAATGCCCTGCGCAGAACGGCTAAATTTTTCGGGCTGGAAGAGCAGGCCGAAAAGGTTATTGCCGAGGAGACTGCCAGGGTAGAAAAGGCCCTTTCCTTTTACCGGGAACGGTTGAAGGGGAAGAAGGTAGCAATTTATGTAGGTGCACCCCGGGTGTGGCACTGGATTAAGGTTATGGAAGAACTTGGTATGGAGGTTGTGGCAGGCGCCTGTACCTTTGCCCATGAAGATGATTACGAAAAGATTAATGCCCGGGCCAAAGACGGTGTACTAATTATTGACAATCCCAACGAGTTTGAAATAGAGGAAATGCTCCATGAGTATAAGCCGGATCTTTTTCTGACCGGCCTCAAGGAAAAGTTTATCGGCCGCAAAATGGGCATTCCTACGCTTAATTCTCACTCCTATGAAAAAGGGCCGTATGCCGGCTATGCTGGCTTTGTTAACTTTGCCCGGGACATTTATCAGGCAATATACGCACCGGTATGGAAGTTTCTTTAATGCTTGCAGGAGGAGGGAGCGAGTATGCGAGTTCAGGAAATACCAATAGAGGGTATTACTTACGACCAGCTTAAGATAGATAGAATTCCCATGACCGAAGAATATATAGAAAGGGATCCTACTCTGGTGCGGGTAGCCAACCGGGCGGTGGTAATCAATCCTTGCCGGACTTGTATGCCGCTGGGGGCCATGTTCGCCACCATGGGCGTGCACAGGGGTATTCCTTTTGTCCAGGGGGCCCAAGGCTGCACGACGTACGTTCGTTACACATTCTGCCGCATTTTTAAGGAACCGAATATGATTGCCAACGCTTCTTTTCATGAAGATGCCGCAGTTTTCGGCGGGCGGAAAAATTTTATTGAAGGTATTCGCAACCTGGTGGTGCGCTACCGGCCGGACGTCATAGGCGTGGTTACCACCTGCTCCAGTGAAATTATCGGTGACGATATGGTGAGTTTTATCAAAATGGCCAGGAAACGGTTGGTTGAAGAGCTGGGGGAGGAAATATCGTCGCAGACAAAAATTGTTCTCATTAACACTCCCAGTTTTGCTGGTTCTCATGTAGCCGGGTATGACAGGGCGGCCAGAGCCTTTATCGAGACTCTGGCCGCGGAAAAAACTGCTCCCAACAACAAGGTAAATATCATACCGGGGATGCTCAATCCCGGGGATATCCGGGAGATTAAGCACCTGTTGGAAGCAATGGGCACGGAAAGCATAATGATGTTTGATATTGCCGGTGTTTTTGACGCCCCTCTGCGCCCTCCCCAGTCTATACCGTGTTATCCCAAGGGAGGAACGCCGGCGGATGAGATAAAGGACATGGCTAATTCACTGGGGACAGTGGTCCTGTGCCCCCATGAAGGGGGGCTCGGGGCGCAGTACTTGGAAAGAAAATTTGGCGTTAAAGCAATTTTGGGCCCCCTGCCGTTAGGTGTGCATAATACTGATATCTTTCTTAAAAATATTAGTGAACTAACTGGAATACCGGTTCCTGAACAACTTTTAGATGAACGGGGTCTGCTGTTAGATTTTATGGCCGATACTTTCCACCATACCATGATGAAAAAAGTGGCTGTTTTCGGCGATCCGGATATTGTGGTGGGAGTGACCCGGTTTGTCTGTGAACTGGGAATGGAACCAGTGGCGGTTCTGAGCGGCACGCCCAGTAAAATCTTTACTAAAGAAATCGAGGATATTGCCCGGGAGTACCAATGTAATCCCGAGATTTTCAACGGTGGGGATCTCTTTGAGTTTGAAGAGCACCTAAAAAAGATAAGGGTTAACATGATTATCGGAAATTCCAAGGGAGTGGACATTGCCAACGAATTGGAAGTGCCGCTGGTTAGAGTCGGGCTGATGGTGTGGGACAGGGTAGGTTACCAGAAGAGGCCGGTGGTGGGTTACCGCGGGGGCGAGTTCTTGCTGGCGGAAATAGTAAACGCCCTTCTGGATTACAGTTATCCCGACGACCGCACGCAGCAGCTTTAAATTATTATTTTACTCCGGAGGTGTGAATAAATTGGCTGCCGCAACCGGTGCGCGGGTGGTAACTATAGATCCCTGTCATACTTGCCAGCCCCTGGGTGCTGCCTACCTTCTCCTGGGCATCCGGGGGGCTGTGCCCCTGGTGCACGGCTCACAGGGCTGCTGCAGTTATGTACGCTACCTGCTTAACCGGCATTTTAGAGAGCCGGTTAAAGTGGCCGCCACATCCTTTCACGAGGATGCGGCTGTTTTCGGAGGCAGGCGGAATCTGGTCGAGGGTATCAAGAATCTTTTGCTTTGCTATAGCCCGCGGTTTATTGGTGTGGTCAGTACCTGTCTCAGTGAAACCATCGGTGATAATATTGATTCCATAATAAGGGAAGTGCAAAAAGAGTTAAACGGGAAAATAAATGTTAGCTCGAAGCAGGTAAAAATCGTACCCATTCATACCCCCAGCTATGCAGGCAGTCATATTAAGGGATACGATAATGCATCCCGTGCTGTTTTGGAATACCTGGTGCAGCCGGGCAAGGATTCCAATGGTAAGTTAAATGTCATACCCGGAATAATTAACCCGGGAGATATTGAAGAGATAAAACATATTTTAGTGGAAATGGATGTTCCCTTCCTTGTGCTATATGATATTTCGCGGACACTTGATACTCCCCTGGAAATATCAATGAGCCGTTTGCCAAAAGAGGGGACTTCTGTTAAAGAGCTGGCGGATGCCGCTAATTCCCTGGGAACCATTGCCCTCTGCCGGCACGCCGGGGGTGCGGGGGCCCGCTACCTGCAAAAGAAATTCAATATTCCCGCGCTGTTGGGACCTCTACCGGTGGGAATAGCCAACACGGACCGGTTCCTGGACAGCGTAAAAAAACTGATCGGTAAGGAAATACCATCCTCGCTGGAGTGGGAGCGAGGAATCCTGCTGGACGCCATGGCTGATTCCTGCCAGTACACTATGATGAAGCGCGCGGCCCTAGTGGGAGACCCGGACATTGTGGCCGGTACAACCCGATTCATCTGCGAGTTGGGAATGGAGCCGGCGGTGGTGATGAGCAGCACCGCCAGCGACGAATTTGTAAGGGAAGTGGAAGTTATTGCGCGGGAATATGACTATAATCCCGTCGTTATTTCGGGTGGAGACCTTTATGACTTTGAGTCAGCCCTTAAAGAAAGACGTGCGGATATCATTTTATCACCGTCCCACGGTGTGGAAATTGCTCGCAAGGTAAAGGTTCCCGTGGTTCGGCTGGGTTTTCCCGTTTATGATAGGGTAGGGTATCACCGGCGCGCTATAGTAGGTTACCGCGGGAGCCTCAGCTTATTAGACCTTATCGTTAACAGTTTGCTTGAGTTTAGTTGATTAAAGAGGGTGATTTAAAATGTCAGCTTCCTTAGAATTATTACCCAACCGCCGTGGGCATGTGGTTTTAAATAAAAAGGATGCAGCGGAAAAGCCGGAATGCGGCAGGTCTACCCTGCCGGGCGTGATTTCTCAAAGGGCATGTGCCTTTTACGGGGCGCGGTGGATGCTGGCCGCCATTCCCGATGTGGTTCACCTGGTACATGGCCCGGTGGGGTGTGCCTACTACGGGCGCACCGTCCGGCGCACCAACTACCGCATATTTTCCTCGAACCTGGCGGAACGTGACATTGTTTTTGGGGCCGGGGATAAGTTATATAATTCGATTCGCGAAGCCGTTCGGCAATTTTCCGGTACACGTGCCGTTATAGTATACGCTACCTGCGTGGTGGGGATCACCGGTGAGGATCTGTCTGCCATTTGTAATCGCGCTTCTACGGACTTGGGCTTACCGGTGGTGCCGGTGAACTGCCCCGGCTTTTGCGGCACCAGCCAGGCAGCCGGTCACGATATTGCCGTAAATGTATTGCTCGAACATTTTATCGGTAAAGGAGATAAGAAAGAACCACCCTTGGATAATACGGTAAACATTCTGGGGGAGTTTGATGTACAGGGTGATTTAGGAGAAATTGAGGCATTACTGGGACAGCTGGGAATTAATATCATTTGTACTTTTTCGGGACGCGCTTCGACAACTGCCATGGCTAACTCTCACCGGGCCAAATTAAATATTGTCCACTGTCGCCGTACAGGGCAGGCTCTGGCTGAAGCTATGCATGATCGTTTTCATATACCGTTTCTAAAAGTATCGTTTTTTGGCCTGGAAGAAACCACTGCTGCACTGCGAGCTGTTGGGGAGTTTTTTGGGTCAGATAAGACTGAGAAAGTAATTGCCCAGGATGTGAAGAAAGCCCGCCGGGAGATAGAACCTTTTTTGCCCGGGCTGGCCGGCAGGCGGGTGGCCCTATTCTTCGGTGCTTCCCGGATGGGTTCCATGGCTAAGGCTTTTCAAGAACTGGGTATGGAAGTGATAATGGCTGGCTCCCAGTTTGGCTGCCGCCAGGATTACCGGGAGGCCGGGGATAAGGTTAAAGAAGGTGTATTATTAATGGATGATGCCCACGACCGGGAACTGGAAGAACTCTTAACTAAATACCGGCCTGACCTCCTGGTGGGGGGAACCAAGGAAAAATACATGGCTCATAAATTAGGTGTACCGTTCCTGGTATTTCCACAGGAAATGAGCCCTTTTGCCGGGTTTAACGGTTTTGTAAACTTGGCCCGGGAAGTAAGCGGGATAATGGGCGCGCCGGTTTGGCGATTAGCACAGAGTAGACGGGAGGTTTCTAAATTGAAGGTGGCCGTAGCATCCGGCAATGGCCTAACCATTGACCAACACTTCGGCAGGGCTGAGCAGTTTATGATTTTTGAGTTAACTCCCAACAGTGTGAGTTTGCTGGAAATAAGACGGCCTGCGGGAAAAGAGAGTGTTTCGTATCAGGATTCCGGCGGCAGGGACGGAGTCCGGCAGCGCATAGATTTACTGGCAGATTGCCGGGCAGTGCTGTGTACCCGGGCCGGAGAATGCGCCCGGAAGCAGGCGGGCAATACCGGGTTGACGGTGTTGGAAAAGGAAGGGCCTTTATCCGAGGCATTGAAATGGTGTTCCAGTGTTTTGTGACGAAAGGAGGATCAGTAAATTATGACAGAATTACGGGAGGTAATCAGGCAGCATCCCTGTTTAGATAAGAAAGCGGCCCGCTGGTTCGGCAGAATCCATCTGCCGGTAGCCCCCAGCTGCAACATAAAGTGTCATTATTGTACCAGGCTTTATGATTGTGTGAATGAAAGCCGTCCCGGTGTAACCAGCCGGATATTAACACCCGGAGAAGCGCTGGACCGTGTATCCGAGGTGGTGAAAAAGGATCATCGTATTCGAGTTGTGGGTATTGCCGGTCCCGGGGATCCCCTGGCCAACCCGGAAACCTTGGAGACTTTGGAGTTGGTGCATAAACAGTATCCACATCTGATAAAATGCATCAGCACCAACGGTCTTATGTTGGAAGATAATCTTGAGCGGCTGCAAGATACAGGGGTCAAGGCCGTAACCGTGACGGTAAATGCCGTTTGCCCTGTGGTAGGCAGTAAAATTTACGGTTACATCTCTTACCGTAATAAAGTATACTACGGAACCGCTGGGGCGCAGCTGTTGTGGCGTCGCCAAAAAGCAGGAATCAAAAAGGCAGCGGAAATGGGAATGACAGTGAAGATTAATACTGTATTCATTCCCGGAGTTAACGATAATCATCTGGCGGACATAGCTAGGGCGGTAAAAGCCCTGGGGGCATATATCATGAATGTGATGCCGCTGATTCCGCAAGCGGAGTTTGCAGCGCTGGAACGTCCCACCAGGAAAGAGATACACCTGGCGCGTCAGAAGCTTGCTTTTATTATTTCTCAAATGGAACACTGTCGCCAGTGCAGAGCCGATGCGGTGGGAATGCTTGTTTAAAACCGGGGGGAAGACGTATGCAGGAAGTATACATTGTGGACAGCACCTTGAGAGATGGGGAACAGGCACCGGGTGTGGTATTTGACTTCAGGGAAAAAGTTACCATTGCCAAATTACTGGACCGGCTGGGGGTATACCAGATTGAAGCCGGTATACCCGTAATGGGGGAAGTGGAGCAGGCTGCTATTAAAACCATTGCCGACCTGGGGCTGAAAAGCAGGGTGTCCACATGGAACCGCCTGCTGCTGGCTGATATCCGGGCATCTTTGGGATGCGGGGTTAAAGATCTCCATATCTCGGCTCCGGTTTCCGATATTCATATTTACTATAAACTGGTTAAATCCCGCCGGTGGGTGCTGGATTGTTTGAAACGGGCGCTTCGCTATGCCGCCGACTACGGGTGCCGGGTTACAGTGGGGGCGGAAGACGCTTCCCGGGCGGATGAAAGCTTTTTACTGGAATTTGCATTATTGGCCCAGGAAATGGGTGCCGAGCGGCTGCGATACTGCGATACCGTTGGCGTTCTGACTCCATTTTCTCTTTCCCGGGTTATTGGTCGTTTAAAAGAGACCCTGACCATTGAAATTGAGTTTCACGGGCATAACGATTTCGGCCTGGCCACTGCTAATTCCCTTACGGCTGTTAAGGAAGGTGTTCGATATATAGATACAACTATCGGTGGACTGGGAGAGAGGGCCGGCAACACCTGTCTGGAAGAACTGGCCGGGGCACTTAAAGGAACCTGCGGCATTGACCTGGGTTTAAACGGCAGGGTATTGCGAGCCCTGAGCCGTTACGTGGCCCGCGGGGCAAACCGACCGCTAATTTCAGGCTAAAAGCAGCAAACGACTGTCTAAAATGGTAAAATCATAATCTCATGCTCTTTTGAGCTCGAGCAGAGCTTTATCTCCGGCGCCCTGCTCGTATTTTCCTGCACCGGCTGCAGCCTGCAGGCGTTTCTTTGTCAAGGCCGCGCGAAGCGATCCAGACAAAATTTTCGCCCATCAGCAGAGTGTTTTTTTATTATTTTTGTTTCAATGGATGGGTTAAATTTATGTGCATAAGGTGGGCCAATTTTATTGACAATCAATAGGCAGGCTAGAAACCATCCTGCTTGGTTTTGAGTCTGTTCTTTGTTGGCCGTTTCAATTCATCATAGGTAGGCTAGAAACAATGAAGTGGTGGCAAGAACACATAGGGCCCCGATGGAGTTTCAATTCCTCATAGGTAGACTAGAAACGTGACTAATTTGTCCGTTAGTCAAGTTAATTAGCCGGTGTTTCAATTCCTCATAGGTAGACTAGAAACTACCCGGCGCGGCTTTCTCCATCGCATTGGTTGATAGTTTCAATTCCTCATAGGTAGACTAGAAACAACTGCTGAGATGTTGAAGCCAGTACTTGATATGATGTTTCAATTCCTCATAGGTAGACTAGAAACTCGGTGGCAGATTTTAATTTTGTAAGACTGCCGTTGTTTCAATTCCTCATAGGTAGACTAGAAACACGCCGGTGTGGGTGCAGAATTCAAAATGGTATTAGGTTTCAATTCCTCATAGGTAGACTAGAAACTCCATTATAATATTGGAGTCGCCCGTTGTATATTCTGTTTCAATTCCTCATAGGTAGACTAGAAACATCATAACCACCTTTTTGACTATGCGTGGCCTGCGTTAGTTTCAATTCCTCATAGGTAGACTAGAAACTTAAAAAAACAATTGAATTTTTAAATAATATTATTGTTTCAATTCCTCATAGGTAGACTAGAAACCCATTAAAAAGCGCTTAATATCTGCATTTTAGTTTACACAATACTAATGCCAAAAACAAGCATTTCATCTTAGATTTTTCTAACATACCAGTTATATCAATACATTGGAGCTGCTGAAAAATGTCGTCGATCCCCCGGGAAAATTACACTACCGGGGGTCGACGACATTTTTTAGTAACTTGATAAATTAAACAATAAGTATCCCAAAGTTCTTTATGATATAAGGAATAATGATTGCAGGATACCAATGTCAGTGTATTGCTTTCTTTGTGATTCACTATGTTCTGATATAAAAGGTATTTGATAATATCCTTTGCGATAAAGAAGGCTAATAATCATTAAAATTGCTCCTGCAATACAAAAAAATAGTGCCAGAGCTTTGTTTGCTTCCATAATATATACCGCCTTTGATTTTAACTTTCCCGCCGGGAAGTCCCCGTCCTGAGCTTTCCTTGCTCGCGAAGCGAGAGCAAAGGGCGGGGATGAAAGGCGGGCCGTGTTTTTCCGGAGAACTATTGTTTTGCATTAGTACCTCCTGTAGAATAAAGCTATGAAATCTCCCAGTTATTTTTTGTCCACCGTGGGTGAGGTGAAACTCGAGGATGTCAAACGATACGTTCAATTCCAAGGTAATCCGTAACTACAAGTTCCGTATCTACCCCAATAAGGAACAGGAGCACAAACTCCTGCGCTGGCTGGAAACCTGCCGCCGGATATAC